>NZ_JBEYCG010000002.1:0-623438 GCF_040632645.1 Nocardia sp. NPDC019219
GCGGCCCCCCCACCAAACCCGCGGCCCGCGCGCCGGTCTCTCCGTCCGCGCGCGTCCGGCGTGCGGACCGGCGCGAGCGCGCGGTGCGGCGCGCCCGCGCGCCCGGTGCTCGGCGATCCGGCCGCGCCGAGTACCGTGACGGTGCTGCGGTCACCCGGCCGGAATGTCGTGCGCACCCGGCGGTCGCGTGTGTGCCGCACGTCGTGGCGGCCGCGACCGGCAAAATCGAACGGAGCATTTCTCATGAAGCTTGCTGTCATCCCGGGCGACGGGATCGGGCCCGAGGTCATCGCCGAGGCGCTCAAGGTGCTCGACGTAGTCGTGCCCGGCGTCGAGAAGACCGAGTACGACCTCGGCGCGCGTCGCTACCACGCGACCGGCGAGATCCTGCCGGACTCGGTGCTGCCCGAGTTGAAGCAGCACGACGCGATCCTGCTCGGCGCGATCGGCGACCCGTCGGTGCCCAGCGGCGTGCTCGAACGCGGGCTGTTGCTGCGCACCCGGTTCGCGCTGGACCACCACGTGAACCTGCGGCCGTCCAAGCTGTTCCCCGGCGTGACCAGCCCACTGGCGGGCAACCCCGACATCGACTTCGTCGTCGTGCGCGAGGGCACCGAGGGCCCGTACACCGGCACCGGCGGTGCGATCCGCGTCGGCACTCCGCACGAGGTGGCCACCGAGGTCAGCACCAACACACGCTTCGGCATCGAGCGCGTGGTGCGCTATGCCTTCGCCAAGGCGCAGGCCCGCCGCAAGCACCTGACGCTGGTGCACAAGAACAACGTGCTCACCTTCGCCGGCTCGCTCTGGCAGCGCACGGTGGACGAAGTCGCGGCCGAGTTCCCCGATGTCACAACGGCTTACCAGCACATCGACGCCGCCACCATCCACATGGTCAACGACCCCGGCCGGTTCGACGTGATCGTCACCGACAACCTCTTCGGCGACATCATCACCGACCTCGCCGCCGCCGTGAGCGGTGGCATCGGCCTGGCCGCCAGCGGCAACATCGACGCGTCCGGGACGAACCCCAGCATGTTCGAGCCGGTGCACGGCAGCGCCCCCGACATCGCCGGTCAGTCCAAGGCCGACCCCACCGCCGCGATCCTCTCGGTCTCCCTCCTGCTCAATCACCTGGGCGACACCGAGGCGGCCGCGCGCATCGAGTCGGCGGTCGCCAAGGACCTCGAGTCGCGCTCCGGCGCCGCGTCGACCGTGGAAATCGGCGACCGCATCGCCGCCACTGTCTGACCGTTCCCAGGAAGGTCCCGTTCCCTGAAGGAACGGGGCCTTCTTGCATTCAGGCTCCGCACGGATGCCGCGCCTGACCGGCTCTCTCGCACATCGGCGTCGTCTGGGTAGCACCATCGCGCGCAGCAGGCCCCGGCGGGACAGGACTCCGCGCGCGAGTCCGCCTGCTACGTCACTCCGGCGCGCCTCGGCCTTGTCCGCGGCCCGACTTCGGCCGCGCGACGGAGGCCCCGGTGGATCGTCGGCGCCGAGGTCGAGACTCGAACACGACCGGACCTCTGGGAACTCGGGACGGCTGCCTTTGCGGTCCGCCTACGGCTGTGCCGTCGAGTCCCGGCGGAGCGGTTGTACCGAGGCCGAGACTTGGAGGTGACCGTCGCTGGAGGACTTCGGAGCGGCTCGGTCGTCTGTGTTCGTGCCCTCGAGTTCCGGTGGATCGGTGGTACCGAGGTCGAGGCTCGGCAATGGCTTTCTACCGGCGACTCCGGCGCGGTTGGCCGAGTTTGTGGCTCTGCTACGGCTGCGCCGTTGAGTTCCGGAGGGACCTGATCTCCAAGGGCACCACCGTCTTGGGCCCTCCGGGCGGACTTCGGCCGGGGCAGGCGGGACTTCGGGGGGCGGGTCTAGTCGGCGTCGCGGGGGACGAGGGGAACTGCCGCGACAGCCGTGACAGCGGCCAGGAAGAAGGCGGCGGGGAAGCCGCTCGCGGTGATCAGCGCGCCGAACACCGGAGGGACGGCGGCCATGGCCAGATTCTGACCGGTGTTCTGCACGCCGAGGCCACGGCCGCTCCAGTATGGGCCGGCGATTTCGGCGACGGCGGTGAAGGCCAAACCGTTGTCGGAGACGGTGATCACGGACGCGGCGATCAGCAGCGGGATGGCGGCCCACCACCAGTGCGTCCACGCGGTCAGCGCCAGCCCCGCCATCGAGAGCACGGCGGCGACGGCGACCGTGCGCAGCGGTCCCATCCGGCTGCCGACGCGATCCGACCACGCGCCCGCGCCGATGCGGCCCAGCGCGCCGAGGATCTGCGTGACGGTCACCAGCGCGCCCGCGGCGGCCAGCGACCAGCCGATGTCGCGATGCAGCCACAGCAGCGCGAAGGTCCACACCGTGCCCTGCGGGACGACCAGCAGCACCGAGACCAGATGGATGCGCCACAGCGTGGCGTCGTCGCGATAGGGATTGGCCCGCAAGGCCGGATCGGCCTCCGACCGGGCGGGGCGCGGCGGGTCGACGATGCCGGCCAGGCAGCCCACGGCCGCCACGCCCGCCATGAGCGCGGGAACGAGAATCGCCGCGGGCACGCCATGGGCGGCGGCGACGGCCGGGATCGCCAGCGCGCCGACGCCCACGCCCAGCGGCTGCGCGGTCTGCCGGATGCCCATCGCCAGCCCGCGCCGATGGGGCGGGAACCAGCCGACGATCACGCGGCCGCTCGCGCCGTTGGTGCTGGCCGCCCCGACGCCGCCGAGGAACAGCAGCGCGCCAAGGGCCAGGTCGTTCGTCGTGGCCGCCGCGGCGCAGCCGGCCGCCAGCATCAGCAGCGGGCCGCCGACCAGCACCTTGCGTTCGCCGATCCGGTCGACCAGATAACCCCACGCGATCAGGGTGCACACCAGGCCGACGGTGGGCATGGCCACCAGCAGTCCGGCCGTCGCCAGCGCCATGCCGCGATCGGTCAGCGCGGGCAGCAGGAACGGGACACCGTGGATGAAAACCGCGCTGGACGCCTGGGCGAACACACCGAGACCGAGCATGGACCAGCGTCGAACCTCGTCGATCTGCGTCACGGTCGCCATCGGCTACTCCTCGGAATCTCATATTTTGGGAATGAATTCCCACTTTGTGAACTATTCTGCTCACGGTACACCTCCGCGGCCCCGCCGTTCGACGGCTTCGGCTGTCGAACTCCTCACAGCGCGGCGGGGGCAACGACGCGCCGGTTCGGACCACTCGGTCGGGCGCGTTCGGGCAGGTGACGGCGGGTCGATAGACTCCGGGCATGCGTCTAGGTCGAGTTGCCAGTCCCGATGGGGTCGCCTTCGTCAGCATCGAAGGCGACGGAAGCGACAGCGTGGCCAAGGAGATCGCGGAACATCCGTTCGGCACACCGACGTTCACCGGACGGAGCTGGCCGCTGGCCGACGTGCGGCTGCTCGCGCCGATCCTGGCCAGCAAGGTGGTCTGCGTGGGCAAGAACTACGCCGCGCACGCCGCCGAGATGGGCGGTCCCGCCCCGGCCGACCCGGTGATCTTCCTCAAGCCGAACACCGCGATCGTGGGCCCGAACGCCCCGATCATCCTGCCGCCCAGTTCATCCCAGGTCGACTACGAAGGCGAGCTGGCGATCGTCATCGGCCGCCCCTGCAAGGATGTGCCCGCCGCTCGCGCGCTGGACGTGGTGCTGGGTTACACCGCCGCCAACGACGTGACCGCCCGTGACCAGCAGCGCCACGACGGTCAGTGGACCAGGGGCAAGGGCTACGACACGTTCTGCCCGCTGGGTCCGTGGATCGAAACGTCCTTGGACCCTTCGGATCTGGAGGTCGTCACCGAACTCGACGGCGAAGTCCGCCAGCGCAGCCGCACTTCGCTTCTCCTGCACGATATCCCGAAGCTCATCGAGTGGATCACCACCGTGATGACGCTGCTGCCCGGTGACGTCATCCTCACCGGCACCCCCGAGGGCGTCGGCCCGATGCGCGAGGGCCAGCAGGTCTCGGTGACCGTCGAGGGCATCGGCACCCTCACCAATCCCGTTGCCGCCAAACGCTGATCGAAAGAGAGCCATGACTGAAGTACGGGTCCGATTCTGCCCGTCACCGACCGGGACGCCGCATGTCGGCCTGATCCGGACGGCACTGTTCAACTGGGCCTACGCCCGCCACCACGGCGGCGCATTCGTCTTTCGTATCGAAGACACCGATGCCGCACGGGATTCCGAGGAATCCTACCGGGCGATTATCGATGCGCTGCGCTGGCTCGGGCTCACCTGGGACGAGGGGCCGGAGGTCGGCGGCCCTTACGAACCATATCGTCAGTCGCAGCGAAAAGATCTGCACCTGGACGTGGTTCGGCGTTTGCTGGAGGCCGGTGAGGCGTATGAATCGTTCTCCACACCGGAGGAAGTCGAGGCCCGCCATCGCGCCGCGGGACGCGATCCGAAGCTCGGTTACGACAACTACGATCGTGATCTGACGCCCGAGCAGATCGCGGCGTACCGGGCCGAGGGCCGTCCCGCCGTGATCCGGCTGCGGATGCCCGGCGAAGACCTGTCCTGGCACGATCTGGTGCGCGGCGAGACCACCTTCAAGGCGGGCAGCGTCCCGGACTTCGCGCTCACCCGTGGCACCGGCGATCCGCTGTACACGCTGGTCAACCCGGTCGACGACGCACTGATGCGGATCACCCACGTGCTGCGCGGCGAGGACCTGCTCTCCTCGACGCCGCGGCAACTCGCGCTGTACGCCGCGCTGCGCCGGATCGGGGTCACCGATTTCACGCCGGAGTTCGGTCACCTGCCGTTCGTCATGGGCCAGGGCAACAAGAAGTTGTCCAAGCGTGATCCGGAGTCCAATCTGTTCGCCCACCGCGACCGGGGCTTCATTCCTGAGGGTTTGCTGAATTATCTCGCGCTCCTCGGCTGGGGACTGTCCGAGGACCGCGACGTGTTCTCCATGGCGGAGATGGTCGAGGCCTTCGACATTTCGAAAGTAAATTCGAATCCGGCCCGTTTCGACCAGAAGAAGGCGGACGCGCTCAACGCCGAGCACATTCGATTGCTGGCGCCGGGTGATTTCGCTCACCGGCTGCGGGAGTATCTCACCGAACACGGCCTTGTCGGCGCCGAAATCGATGAGAAGGTGTTCGCCGCGGCGGCGGAACTCGTGCAGACCAGGATTGTCGTGCTGGCCGACGCCTGGGAGCTGTTGCGTTTCTTGTTCGCGCCGGCCGAGGAGTTCGCGATCGACCCCGCGGCGGGAGCCAAGAATCTCGGCTCCGACGCGACCGGGGTATTGCAAGCCGCTATTACCGCGGTGGAGCCGTTGGCCGAGTGGACCACAGAGGCGATCGAGGAAGCGCTGAAAAAGGCGCTGATCGATGATCTCGGGCTGAAACCGCGCAAAGCCTTCGCGCCGGTGCGGGTCGCGGTCACCGGATCGCATATCAGCCCGCCGCTGTACGAATCGCTGGAACTGCTCGGCCGCGACGTCACCCTGGACCGGTTGCGCTCCGCGCTGGACTGGAAGGAGACCGGCCAGGCCGCGCCGCAAGGCTGAAAATTAGGGCTTTGACCAGGCGATTTGTAGTTAACCCGTAGCCGTTTGGTACTCTTCTTCTCGGCCCGGAACACGGTCTCGAGTCACCCAGACGCGAGGCTGAACGACCTGGTCATTGGGGTATGGTGTAATTGGCAACACAGCTGATTCTGGTTCAGCCATTCTAGGTTCGAGTCCTGGTACCCCAGCGGAGTGTGTTGAAAGACTTCGGTTCGCGGCCGAAATACCTCAGCACCTGGCGATTTGGTCGCCGGGCCTCGGCCGGATAAGCTAGCCGAGCCTCCTGATCGAAAGATCACCACGGCGCTCCTCGCGACAGCGAGAAGCAGTCCTGGCCCCGTCGTCTAGCGGCCTAGGACGCCGCCCTCTCAAGGCGGTAGCGCGGGTTCGAATCCCGTCGGGGCTACACGAGTGGAAGGCCCATGCTCATGGAGCATGGGCCTTTCTCGTTTCGCAATGTCTTGTGGGGATGCAACCCCACACCCCGCCCGGAGGGCTTCGCCCCCGGACCCCCGGCGAGGGCTTCGCCCCGCCTGGATCGTGGTGGTTCCGTGCCGGGTGAGCTGCGGTTTTGGTCTCGGCTGTGGCCAGAAGGGCCGCAGTAGTTGCGCCGGTTCGGCTGGCTGCCGGTGCTGCTGACGGTCTGCCGGCCGTGTCGGATCCGTCCGGTGAGCAATCCGATGCTCGGATAGACCCGTGAACACGGTGGCAAACGGTCGCGCTACCGGCCGCCGATGCGACTCGCATGCGGCAGTGACCAGTGAGATTGTGCTCGGTGCTGTGCAAAGCGCCCTGCGGTGCCGTGCTGCGACGGGTATGGATGTCGCTGACGACGCAGCTGCGAACCGGCCGTCGCCGGATGTGCGCTGCCGCCATCTGTGCCATCCCACGGACATGGTCGGCGGCGGCATCGCACCTCGGCCGACCCCGACTCGCTCCACGGGTTGCGGCGTCCGGTGCCGGGATGCCACGCCCAGGTGTGGACGTCCTTGGTGACGCGTGCGGCCGAAGTCGTTCCGGGTCTCGCGCCCGTGGCGCGGTCCGATTCACTCGGTGGTGTGCGGTGGGATACATCGTGAGACAGCGGCGGGCGCGCCATGACGGGCCCGGGATCGACGCTGCGGCACGGACTCGTTCGATACGACATCACACCCGGCGGGCGGTCGTCGCGTACGTCGCGGTGCGCCTGGCGACAGCGTGGATGAGGCGGTGTGCTCGACGGCAGCGCTGACCCGCCGAACCCGGCGAGTCCGGGTGCCCCCTCGGCGCGTCCGGCGCAAACCGGCGCAAAAGGAAGGCCCTCCAGCGATCTTGCTGGAGGGCCTTCGCCGTCTGTGCGGACTAGCCGCTCTTGCGCCGGAATTCCCGCTTGTGGCCGACCGCGGCGTGCGCCCCGGACGCCTTCGACCGGCCGTCGAGGTGATCGGCCGCGCGGGCGTTCTGCTGGTTCTTGCGCTCCAGTGCTTCCCGGAACTTGCGCTTCACCTCGTCGGCGCCAGTGGGCTTACCCGAATCCGCCATCGCTGCTCCTCGTCGTCGCGGCCGCGCAGCGCGTCCTCGCGGGCGGCGGTGCCCGGCCGATTCCTGTCGAACACCCCGACGCTAGCCCGTGCGAGGTGGTTGTGTCAGTTGGATTTCGGGCGCGTCGCGCGGCCCGATCGCGCTCGGGTCAGTCCAGCGCCTGCGCGGTACTGCCGCCGAGGGGCATCGCGGGGAGACCGAGCTTGCGGTGATCCCAGCTGCGGATGCGCTCGGGCACCACGCGGACGGCGACCCGCTTGTTCAGCATGGCCTCCACCATCGGCCGCACCTCCTCGCTGTAGGGACCGGTGTAGCGTTCCCACACGCTCACGCCGACTGCGAAGAGTTTCCCGGCGTCTTCGACGATCTCGGCGCGGCCCTCGATCGAGACGCCCCGGAGCTGGTCGTAGGTGTCGCCCGCCTCGACCATGCAGGTGACCCGGGGATCGCGGCGCAGGTTCACCGCCTTCTGCGATTTGGCCTTGGTCTCGAACCAGATCTCCCCGTCGATGAGCGCGTACCACATCGCGGTCAGGTGCGGCGTGCCCTTCGGGCCGATGGTCGCCAGCGTCGCGATCCGGCTGCGCTGCAGGAACTCGGTGATCTCGGTGTCGGACATCACGATCTGTGCCCGTTGGTTGACTCCCATGGGCCAACTGTAGAGAGTCCGGACTGAAACGTGTTACAGGCGCTTGTGCAGGGCCTCGGCCGCCGCGACCAGATCCGCCGCCCACCGGGCGCCCGGCCTGCGGCCCATCCGATCGATCGGCCCGGACACCGAGACGGCCGCGACCACGCTGCCCCCGGCGTCGCGCACCGGCGCGGACACGCTGGCCACGCCGGCCGCGCGCTCGGCCGCGCTCTGCGCCCACCCGCGCTTGCGCACCTCGGCGAGCGCGCGCTCGCCGAACACCGCGTCGGCCAGGATGGTGCGCTGCAGCTCCGGGTCGGCCCACGCCAGCAGCACTTTCGCAGCCGATCCCGCGGTGAGCGGAAGCCGCGCGCCGATCGGCACGGTGTCGCGCAGTCCGACGGGGGGTTCCAGCGCCGCGACGCAGACGCGGGCGTTGCCGTCGCGGCAGTAGAGCTGGACGCTCTCCCCGGTGATCTCGCGCAGCCGGGGCAGAATGGCCGACGCGGCCTCGAGCAGCGGATCGCTGGCGCTGGTCGCGAGCTCGGCGAGGGCCGGGCCCGGCCGCCAGGTGCCGTTGCTGTCGCGAGCGAGCAGGCGGTGCACTTCCAAGCCGACGGCGAGCCGGTGCGCGGTGGCGCGCGGCAGCCCGGTGCGCGCGCACAGCTCGTTGAGACCCGACGGATGCTCGGCTACGGCGTACAGGACCGCCACTGCTTTGTCGAGAACGCCGATGCCGCTATGCTGTCTCATAGAACGATACTAGCGTCTCGGATGTTGAGAAATCCACCTTCACGGATTCCGCCCCTCAGCGTCCGTACCAGGCGCAGCTATCCCAACTTGTGCAACCGTCGCCGCGTCGGAGTCCAGATCGCGGAACGGCTGCTTCGTCCGAAAGGTGATCAACCATGGCCGAACCGCGCACGCTGGCCGAGAAGGTGTGGGACCAGCACGTCGTCGCTCGCGGGGAGGGCGAGGGTGCCTCGCGCGAACCGGACCTGATCTACATCGACCTGCATCTCGTCCACGAGGTGACCAGCCCGCAGGCCTTCGACGGCCTGCGCGCCGCGGGCCGGCCGGTGCGACGGCCGGATCTCACGATCGCGACCGAGGACCACAACGTCCCGACCGTCGATATCGACAAGCCGATCGCCGACCCGGTTTCGCGCACCCAGGTGGAGACGCTGCGGCGCAACTGCGCGGAATTCGGTGTGCGGCTGCACCCGATGGGCGACCTCGACCAGGGCATCGTGCACGTGGTCGGGCCGCAGCTCGGCTTGACCCAGCCGGGCATGACCGTGGTCTGCGGCGACAGCCACACCTCGACGCACGGCGCGTTCGGCGCGCTGGCGATGGGCATCGGCACCTCCGAGGTCGAGCATGTGCTTGCCACCCAGACCCTCTCGCTGCGGCCGTTCAAGACGATGGCGATCACCGTGGACGGCGCCATGCCCGCGGGCGTGACGAGCAAGGACCTGATCCTGGCCGTCATCGCGAAGATCGGCACCGGCGGCGGCCAGGGCTACGTCCTGGAGTACCGCGGGGAGGCCATCCGGGCCATGTCGATGGAGGCCCGAATGACGATCTGCAACATGTCCATCGAGGCGGGCGCGCGGGCCGGGATGATCGCGCCGGACGAGACGACCTACGAATTCCTCAAAGGACGGCCGCACGCGCCGCAGGGAGCCGACTGGGACGCCGCGGTGGCGGCCTGGGAGGCGCTGAAGACCGACGAGGGCGCCGTTTTCGACGCCGAGGTGCACATCGACGCGTCCCAGCTGACTCCGTTCGTCACCTGGGGCACCAACCCGGGTCAGGGCGCCCCGCTGGGTGAGGCGGTGCCCGACCCCGCCGCCTTCGCCGACGAGGTGGCCCGCGAGTCCGCGGAGAAAGCTCTGCGTTACATGGACTTGGAGCCGGGTACTCCGCTTCGACAAGTACCGATCGACACCGTATTCGTCGGTTCGTGCACCAACGGACGCATTGAGGATTTGCGTGCGGTGGCCGGGATTTTGAAGGGACGTCATGTCGCCGACGGCGTGCGAATGTTGGTTGTACCGGGGTCGATGCGGGTTCGCGCCCAGGCGGAAAAAGAAGGACTCGGCGAGATTTTCACCGCGGCGGGCGCCGAATGGCGGCAGGCGGGCTGCTCAATGTGCCTGGGAATGAATCCGGACCAGCTCGAGCCCGGCCAGCGTTGCGCGTCCACCTCGAACCGCAACTTCGAGGGCAGGCAGGGCAAAGGCGGCCGTACGCACCTCGTTTCTCCCCTCGTAGCGGCCGCGACGGCGGTCCGCGGAACACTGTCGTCGCCTGCGGATCTGGACTGACCGGCCCCGATTCCCTCAAACAAACCCAGGAGATTCGTAATGGAAGCCTTCACCGTGCACAAGGGCATCGGGGTGCCGCTGCGCCGCTCCAATGTCGATACCGATCAGATCATCCCGGCGGTCTACCTCAAGCGGGTCACCCGGACCGGATTCGAGGACGGGTTGTTCGCCGCATGGCGGACCGATCCCGACTTCATTCTGAACATCGCGCCTTACAACAGGGGTAGTGTGCTGGTGGCGGGCCCGGATTTCGGTACCGGATCGTCGCGTGAGCACGCTGTTTGGGCGCTGTCTGACTACGGCTTTCGGGTGGTCATCTCATCCCGGTTCGCCGACATCTTCCGCGGCAATGCGGGCAAGGGTGGTCTGCTCGCCGCTCAGATGTCACAGAACGATGTCGAAATGCTCTGGAAGTTGCTCGAGGAACAGCCCGGCTTGGAATTGGTTGTGGACCTCGAGGCGCGCACGGTGACGGCCGGAACCGTCGTGTTGCCGTTCGATATTGATGACTACACCAGGTGGCGTCTGCTGGAGGGATTGGATGACATCGGGCTGACGCTGCGCCGGGAGGACACGATCGCCCGGTTCGAAAAGGCAAGGCCAACATGGAAACCGACGACCCTGCCGGTACATATTTCGCAGACGTAATCACCCTCGCCGGTTAGCTGGACGGCCGGAGTTGTGGTAGCTGGACGTGTGCTAAACCACATGAATTTTGGCGTGGCACATAGACTCTTGCCCAAAGTGGGTTTACCGTGGTACCTAGTCGGTCCGACGACGGGCCATTAGTCTGCGGAGGATTCAATGAACAAGGCGGAACTGATCGACGTTCTGACCGAAAAGTTGGGTACGGACAGGCGCACGGCCACCGCGGCAGTCGAGCATGTGGTCGACACCATCGTGCGCGCGGTGCACAAGGGTCAGAGCGTCACAATCACCGGATTCGGTGTGTTCGAACAGCGTAAGCGGGCGGCTCGCGTCGCCCGGAACCCGCGTACCGGCGAAACCGTGAAGGTCAAGCCCACTTCGGTACCCGCGTTCCGTCCCGGCGCTCAGTTCAAGGCGGTGATCGCGGGCAAGCAGAAACTGGCCGCGACCGGGCCCGCTGTGAAGCGCGGGGTGAATGCGCCGGTGGCCGCGAAGAAGGCGGCGGCGAAGAAGACGGCGGCCAAGAAGACCGCCGCCAAGAAATCGACGCCGACCAAGGCGCCCGCCAAGACCACGGCCAAGAAGGCCGCCGCCAAGGCCCCGGCGAAGACCACCGCGCGCAAGACGACCGCTACGAAGACCGCTGCGAAGAAGGCGCCCGCGAAGAAGACCGCGGTCGCGAAGAAGGCTCCGGCCAAGAAGACGGCCACCAAGGCCACGGCGGCCAAGAAGACCACCGCCGCCAAGAAGACCCCTGCGAAGAAGACCGCGGCCAAGAAGGCCCCGGCTCGTGGAACCCGCTGATCTCGAGCCACCGCCGGATCGGCGCTGAATGCGCGGCCCCACGACTGGGCCCATTCGCCTCAACGTCGAGACGGCCCCGGGAGACACCCGGGGCCGTTTTCGGCTGTCCGCCTACCGTGCTGTCACCCTCGCGGCGCGCCGTGGTGGTCGACCGGCGCCCGCCGACCCGCGCGGTGACGACGGAGTTGCCGCCGGATCAGGACTGCCCGTCGTAGGCTGACAGCGATCGATCCAGATGGTCGGCGGCCACCAAGCGATGGCCGACGAACGACAGCACCCACACACTGCCCTTGCGATTGCGCGCCGACGGCAGCGCGAGTCCGTCGCGTTCGGCCAGCCGGCCCAGCAGATCCGGGATCACCTTGCCCTGACTGCAGACGACGCGAACCGCCTTGTCCGACACCAGGGCTCGAAACCGTTCCCCGGCCTCGTCCGGGCGCTCGGCGTACCCGTCTTCGGAAAACAATGCCTCCTCGGCGATTTCGACGCCGAGCTTGTCCGCTATCGGCACGACGGTCTGGACGCAGCGCAGTGGAGGGGCCGAATAGACCTGAGATGCGCCGAATGCCAAGAGATTCGGCGTGAGCGCCCGCGCCTGCGTCTCACCATCGCGGTCGAGCGGGCGCTGGTCATCGGGACCGTTGAAGCGGTCCCGACGGCCGGCTTTGGCATGCCGGACCAACAGCAGGGTGTCGGTGCGCGCGGGCAATCGGGTGAAGGCGCGCACCACCTGCCGGTCCATCGGATACGACAACTGGTCCATCACCCGGTCCAGCGGGTGCCAGCTGAGCACGTCCACCTCGGAGTTGGCCGTGAACTCCCCGCTGATCAATTCCGCGGCCCAGTAGTCGACCCGCTTGAGCTTGCGATGGCCCGGAATCGGGTAGGTCACGTGTCCGAGGTAGCGGCCGAGCCTGCACTCGAGCCCGGTCTCCTCGCGGACTTCACGGACCGCGGCCAGCACCGGGGTCTCACCCGGGTCGAGCTTGCCCTTCGGCAGCGACCAATCCTCGTACTTGGGGCGGTGCACGATCGCGATCTCGATCGCCCCGGTGGACGACTCACGCCACAGCACCGCTCCGGCGGCGTAGATGTTGGCGGTGACGCGGGGATCCCAGAACGGGCCCCCCTCCTGTTCGAACCCCGTGGTGGCGTTCACTGCTGATCTGGCCTCCGCAGCCGCATCAAGAACTCCTGATGGTCTCTGATCTTGTCCCCATCGCCGGACGTCCCCGGCGACGCCCGCCAGGTGCCGTCCGGTTGCAGCACCCAGCAGCGTGTGGTCGGCGAGAGGGCCGATTCGAACACTTCGCAGAGTTGTTCGGTCAACCGCGGGTCCTTCACCTGCGCCATCACCTCGACCCGGCGGTCCAGGTTGCGGTGCATCATGTCGGCGCTGCCGATCCAGTACTCGTCCTGCGCCTGGAAGTGCAGGATGCGGGAATGCTCCAGGAACCGGCCGAGGATGGAACGGACCTCGATGTTCTCGCTCATGCCCAGCACGCCGGGGCGCAGACCGCAGATCCCGCGCACCACGATCTGCACCGGCACGCCCGCCTGCGAGGCCCGGTACAGCGCGTCGATGATCTCCTCGTCGACGATCGCATTGGCCTTCAGCCGGATTCGGGCGTCCTCGCCCCGGCCCGCCAGCTCGGTCTCGCGCTGGATGCGCTCGATGATGCCGGAGCGCACGCTGTGCGGTGCGACGAGCAGGTTGCGGTAGTTCTCCTTGCGCGAGTAACCGGTCAGCGAATTGAACAGGTCGGTCAGGTCGGCGCCTATTTCCGGTGCCGCGGTGAGCAACCCGACGTCCTCGTAGAGGCGTGCGGTCTTCGGGTTGTAGTTGCCGGTCCCGATGTGGCAGTAGCGGCGGATGGTCGCGCCCTCACGACGCACCACCAGGCAGGTCTTGCAGTGCGTCTTCAGGCCGATGAGGCCGTACACCACGTGCACGCCGGCCTGTTCCAGCGCGCGGGCCCACTTGATATTGGCCTGCTCGTCGAAGCGCGCCTTGATCTCCACCAGGGCGACCACCTGCTTGCCCGCCTCGGCGGCGTCGATGAGCGCGTTGACGATGGGGGAATCGCCGGAGGTGCGGTAGAGCGTCTGCTTGATGGCCAGCACCTGCGGGTCGGCGGCGGCCTGTTCGATGAACCGCTGCACGCTGGTGGAGAAGGAATCGTACGGATGGTGCACGAGCACGTCGCCCTCGCGCAGCGCGGCGAAGACGTTGCGTGGCGTCTCGCGCTCGCCGAACGCGGGCGGGGTCGCGGGGACGTACGGGGTGTCCTTGAGATTCGGCCGGTCCACCCCGTACACCTGCCAGAGGCAGGACAGGTCGAGCAGGCCGGGCACCTGGATGACATCGCCGGGGTCGACGTCCAGCTCCCGCAGGAGTAGATCGAGCATGTGCTCGGTCATGTCGTCGGACACCTCCAGCCGCACCGGCGAACCGAACCGCCGCCGGGCCAGCTCCCGCTCCAGGGCCTGAAGCAAGTCCTCGTCGCGATCCTCATCGACCTCGAAGTCCGCGTTGCGGGTGATCCGGAACGAGTGGTGCTCGACCACATCCATGCCGGGGAACAGCAGATCCAGGTGCGCGGCGATGAGCGCTTCCATCGGCAGGAAAGCGGCGATCGGGGAGCCGGATTCGGTGCGGCGCACGCGGACGAACCGGTCGACGTTGTCGGGCACCTTGACGCGGGCGAAGTGCTCGCCGCCGGTAGCGGAATCCTTCACCGTCACCGCGAGGTTGAGACTCAGTCCGCTGATGTAGGGGAAGGGGTGCGCCGGATCCACCGCGAGCGGGGTGAGTACCGGGAACACCTGGTCCTGGAAGTAGCCCGAAAGACGCTCGCGTTCGCCCTCGTCCAGGTCGCTCCAGTCGATGATCGCGATGCCCTCGGCCGTCAGCGCGGGCAGCACGCTGTCGAGGAAGACGCGGGCATGCCGCACCGCGATCTCCTGCGTGCGCGCGGCGATCAGTTCCAGCTGTTCGCCGGGAGAGCGGCCGTCGGCCGAGCGGACCAGCAACCCGGTCTCGGCGCGGCGTTTCAGCCCCGCCACCCGCACCATGTAGAACTCGTCCAGGTTCGAGGCGAAGATCGCCAGGAACTTCGCGCGCTCCAGCAACGGCAGCGACGCGTCCTCGGCGAGGGCGAGCACGCGGGCGTTGAAGTCCAGCCAGCTCAATTCACGATTGAGGTAGCGATCACGTGGCAACCGCGCCCCCTGCGAGTCGGCGGACACGGGTGTCGCCGCCGGGGGTGGCGTGGGAAGCAACGGCTGCTGCTTGACGGTTTCCGTATCGCTCACGCCAACGATCATCCCTTACCGGACAGGCCACGCGCATCCCGCGAGCGTGATCGCCCTGTGTCTCACGCCACCATGGCGACCGGCTAGCACACGTGTGGAACGTGTTCGTGAACGCCACTCGGCCATCCGATGTCGTGCAGGACAGCACGCGTCGCGTTCCCGGCCCCGAGGGCCACCGCGCGGTCCAAGTCGGCGGGGGTGTCGACGTCCAGGCGCAGGCCCGGCCAGTCCCCGGTGAGGTCGACCGCGCCCGCGTCGATATGGCTGCGTGCCGACCCGGGGCCGAAGCGGGGATCGAGCGCTGCGACCGGGTCGCGGACCACCAGCGCGGCGGTGCCGCTGCCCTCGTGATCAATGACTATCGAGCGCAGCCCGCGCGGGGCGGCGGCGAGCATGTCCGACAGCTCTTCCGGGCGCAGGGCGGGCAGATCGGCTTGCAGTGCGAGCAGATCGATCGGGCCGTGCGCACCGCGCAAGGCGGCGGCGGTGGCGGCCAGCGCGGTGTTCAGCCCCTCGGCCTGCGACTGGCGCGGTTCCGGATGGACCTCGGCGCCGAGCGCGCGGGCCATTTCCGCGACGGCGGGGTCGGGCGTGACCACGGTGACCGACACGACTTCGCCGACCGCCGCGGTGGCGGTCACGGTGTCGGCGAGCATGGCCAGCACCAGCCGGGCCCGGTGCTCCGGGCGCAGCCGGTCGGCCAGTCGGCTCTTGGCCCGATCGAGGCTCTTGACCGCGATCACGGCATGCACGGCGTGCGGGCGCATGCGAGCAATCCTTCCATGGCATATTGGGCTGATGACGAGGGCGGCAGTGCTGGGCGCGGGATCGTGGGGCACCGCGTTCGCGAAGGTGTTGGCGGACGCACGAACCGAGGTCACGATCTGGGCCCGGCGGCCCGAGGTCGCCGCGACGCTGGCCTCCGAACATCGCAATCCCGATTACCTGTCGGATATTCCGCTGCCACCGATCGCGGCGACCCCCGACCCGGCGGTGGCGCTGGACGGAGCGGACATCGTCGTGCTGGCGGTGCCGTCGCAGTCGCTGCGCGCGAACCTCGCGGAGTGGAAGGGGCTGATCCCGGACGACGCCACCTTGCTGAGTCTGGCGAAGGGCATCGAGACCGGGACGCTGCTGCGGATGAGCCAGGTGATCGAGGAGGTCACCGGTGCCGACCCGAGCCGGGTCGCGGTGCTGTCCGGACCGAACCTGGCGCGCGAGATCGCGCTGTGCCAGCCGGCCGCGACCGTGGTCGCCTGCTCCGACGAAGACCGCGCGGTCGCGGTGCAGCACGCTTGCGCGACCGGATACTTCCGGCCCTACACCAACACCGACGTGGTGGGCTGCGAGATCGGCGGCGCGTGCAAGAACGTCATCGCGCTGGCCTGCGGCATCGCGTCGGGAATGGGCCTCGGCGACAATTCGATCGCCAGCTTGATCACCCGCGGCCTGGCCGAGATCATCCGGCTCGGGGTGGCCCTGGGCGCGGAACCGGTCACGCTGGCCGGCCTGGCCGGGGTCGGGGACCTGGTCGCCACCTGCGCGTCACCGCTGTCGCGCAACCGGTCGTTCGGTCACGTGCTCGGCGCGGGCGGATCCATGGAGGCCGCCCAGTCGGCCACTCATGGCCAAGTCGCGGAGGGTGTGAAGTCCTGCACATCGGTGCGCGCGCTGGCCGAGCGGCACGGCGTCGAGATGCCGCTGACCACCTCCGTGCACCAGGTCTGTCACGAAGGGCTCTCCGTGCGCGAAGCCGTCGGCAACCTGCTCGGGCGGCGGATGAAGCCGGAGTGATCCGGGCCGCTCCACGCGGGCGGAGGCCGGAGTGTCCGGGACGGTCAGCGGTGGGAGCGCGTACCGAAACGGGTACGGTTCGGGGCATGACGAACCGGATCAGGGTGGCTGTGGTGTTCGGCGGGCGCAGCAACGAGCACGCCGTGTCCTGCGTATCGGCCGGCAGCGTGCTGCGTCACCTGGATCCGCAGAAGTACGAGGTCGTGCCGATCGGCATCACCGCAGAGGGCCGCTGGGTGCTCGGCGGTTCGGACGTGGCCGCGCTCGGCATCCACGATCGCGCCCTGCCGTCGGTGGACGCCACCGGCACGGCCCTGACCCTCGCCGCGGACCCGAGCCGCTCGGGGGCGCTCATCGCGCTCGACGATCCGACCGCCGCGCTCGGCACGGTCGACGTGGTCTTCCCGATCCTGCACGGACCGTTCGGCGAGGACGGCACGTTGCAAGGAATGCTGGAACTCGCCGGAATCCCGTACGTCGGCCCCGGGGTGCTGGCCAGCGCGGCGGGCATGGACAAGGAGTTCACCAAGAAGTTGCTGGCGGCGGAGGGATTGCCGATCGGCACCCAGGTGGTGCTGCGGCCCGGCACCGCGACGGTCACCGAGGAGGACCGGCTGCGCCTGGGCCTGCCGGTGTTCGTGAAACCCGCCCGCGGCGGTTCATCGATCGGCATCACCCGCGTCACCGACTGGGCGGAGTTGGACGCCGCCATCGCCGCGGCGCGCGCGCACGACCCGAAGGTGATCGTCGAAGCCGGCATCGTCGGACGCGAAGTGGAATGCGGGGTGCTGGAATTCCCGGACGGCCGGGTCGCGGCGAGCGTGGTCGCTGAGATCCGGATGCCGGAGACCGGCACCACCGCCGAGAGTCCCGCGTTCTACGACTTCGACACCAAGTACCTCGACGACGTTTGCGAATTCGACGTGCCCGCCAAGCTGGACGACGAGGTCGCCGAGCAGATCAGGGAACTGGCCGTGCGTGCTTTCCAAGCACTCGACTGCCAGGGACTGGCGCGGGTCGACTTCTTCGTCACCGAGCAGGGACCGGTGATCAACGAGATCAACACGATGCCCGGATTCACCGCCATCTCGATGTATCCGCGCATGTGGGAGGCCACCGGCATCGATTACGCCGCACTGATCTCGACGCTCATCGAAACCGCGCTCGTCCGCGGCACCGGCCTGCGGTAGGACTCGGGCTCGCGCTTCGCGATGGCGGACACCGTCGTGCCGTGAGTGACCCGGACGAGCGGTCGTCGAGCGGCTGCACTGTGTAGTCGGCGGGACATCCGGGGCACTCTCGGCCCACGTCCACGATGGTCCCCGGCGACAGCTACCGATCCCGACGGTAAGCCGATCCGCCGAGCCGGGGTTACCTGCCGAGATTTCGATGACGGTCAGGCGTGTCACCGCATTTCCGCCCAGCTTCCATCGTCATCCTGTACCGCTCATCCGGACCGGGCCGCGGCGCATCGCGCGCCCGGGACTCGGTGAGTGCGCCTCAGCCAGTCGCTCGCCGAATGCTTCTCCGGATCAGCGCGTGGCCGCGTGGCGTCAGTTGGGCAGCGGCCCAGGGTCGATCGGCTGGGCCGGGAGTTGCGCGGTGATGGTGTCGGAGACTTCTTGCAGCGGCGTCGGACCAGAACCGTCGGGGACGGTGAGGGCGATGTAGGCGCCCCGGTCGACGGCGAACCAGGTGCTCGCCGCGGCGGCCTGGTCACGGACCTCGAACCACTGCACGCCGTTCACGATCTGCAGCGGTGAAGCGCGGTTGAATTCCAGCGGGCGATCCAACCCGCAGCGCAGGACGATCGCGGTGCCGCCGTCGGGGCGCTGCCACGCGCGCGTGGCGGGCGGAGCGGGCTCCACCAGGGTCGACTTGGTGAACTCACCCAGGGTCGCGGGCAGCGCGGGCAGGAGAGCGGCGCAGGCCGGACCCTCCGCCGCCGGGGCCGGGACGGGACCGAGCACCAGAGGTTCGCGTTCGACCGGCGCGCGGCGCGCGAGCACGGCGGCGACCAGCACCGCGACGACCAGCACGACCGGAAGGGCCACGGCCGTGGCGATGAGGGCGGGCGAGTACTGGTGCGCCGAGGCCGATGCGGGCGCGCTGTCCGGCTCGTCCGCTGCGGCGGAGTCTTCGGCGTCGCTCCGGTCGGCTGCTGCGTCGTCGTCCGGTGCCGCTGCGTTCGAGGCAACTGCGTCGGCGCTGTCCGCGTCCTTCGTGCCCTCGGGCTTCCGGGATCCGGTCGCGGCTTCCGAGTGTTCGTCCCGCTCCGCCGAATCGCGGTCCGGCGAATCCGCCGCCATGGTCACCGATCCTTTCTGCTGCGCGCGTCGCCCCGGTCGGCAGCCGCGCAGCGGTGGACCGGGCCGGTGGTACTCGAGTGCCTCCGAAAGGGTACCGTCGGGCTCGTTCCAGCAAGCAGCGCGCCGGAAAGGATCGGTCATCAGCGCCAGCAGGGCCCCGAGGACAGTGCGTGAACTGGGGGAGTTCGCGCTGATCGACCGTATCAACGCGGGACGGGTGCAGGCGCCCGGTGTGCTGCTCGGCCCCGGCGACGACGCCGCGCTGGTCGCGGCGCCGGACGGCCGGTTCGTGGTGACCACCGACATGCTCGTGCAGGACCGGCATTTCCGGCTGGGCTGGTCCAGCCCCGAGGACATCGGCCGCAAGGCGATCGCGCAGAACGCCGCCGACGTGGTGGCCATGGGCGCGACGCCGACCGCGTTCGTCGTCGCGCTCGGCTGCCCTGCCGACACCCCGCTCGCGGTGATCGACGGACTCGCGGACGGCATGTGGGCCGAGGCCGCCAGGGCGGGCGCGTCCATCGCGGGCGGCGACCTGGTCCGCAGCCGTGAACTGGTCGTCTCCGTCACCGCCTTCGGCGATCCGGTCGGCGCGCCGATCACCAGAGCGGATGCGCGCGTGGGCGATGTCGTCGCGGTCGCGGGCCGGCTCGGCTGGTCGGCCGCGGGCCTGGCCGCCTTCACCGCCGGAGCGACCGGACCCGAGGTCGCGGAAGCGCTTGCCGCGCATCGAGTCCCGCAGCCGCCGTACGCCGTCGTCCTGGACGCGCTACGCCGTGTGCCGCGCGCGGACTCGAATGTTCCGCAGGCGCAGCGGGTTTCATCGCAGACCGATACCACGTCCGATTCGGCCGCCCGAGGTCCGGCGACGGTCTCCTTCGATGACGGAGCGTCGAATTCGCCCCGGGTGACGGCCGCCGAGTCGTCCGGATCAGTGCCGCCCGGCGCGGAGCGGGAAGCGCAAACTGCCTCGGAAAGTCGGGTGGCGGGTGGCGGGACCGACCCCGGACTGCACGCGCTGACCGACGTGTCCGACGGATTGCTCGCTGACCTCGGACACATCGCCGCGGCCTCGGGCGTGGGCATCGACCTGGATTCGGCCGCCCTGCGCGACCCGGCGCTGGAACTCGTCGCCGCTCGGCTGGACGCCGATGCGGCCCAATGGATCCTGACCGGAGGCGAGGACCATGCCTTCGCGGGCGCATGGTCGCCCGACCGCGCGCTACCCGCCGGATGGACCGCGATCGGGCGCGTTGTGGCCGGTCGCGGGCTCACCGTCGACGGCGTCGCCCAGACGGGTGACGGTGGGTGGGAATCGTTCCGTGGGGCGGACTCGTCAGCCGACGGCCGACCACGCTAAGTTGTGCGGTCATGGGCGCGAAACCACTGTCGGAAATCATGGATCCGGGATGGGCGAAGGCACTCGAACCGGTGGCGGATCGGATTTCCGCCATGGGCGAATTCCTTCGCGCCGAGAACGCCGCGGGCCGTGGCTACCTGCCGTCCGGTGAGAACGTCCTGCGCGCCTTCCAGCGCCCCTTCGAAGCGGTGCGCGTCCTCGTCGTCGGCCAGGATCCCTACCCGACGCCGGGCCACCCCATGGGTCTCAGTTTCTCCGTGGCGCCGGACGTTTCGCCGATCCCGCGCAGCCTGGCGAACATCTTCGCCGAATACAGCAAGGATCTCGGCCACCCGACGCCGTCCTGCGGGGATCTGAGCCCGTGGTCGGATCAAGGTGTGCTGATGCTGAACCGAGTGCTCACCGTGTCGCCCGGCAAGCCCGCCTCGCATCGGGGCAAAGGATGGGAGGCGGTCACCGATCAGGCGATCCGCGCCCTCGTCGCCCGGGACGAGCCGTTGGTCGCGATCCTGTGGGGCCGCGACGCGGCGACGTTGAAGCCACAGCTGGCCGAATCAGAGGTCCCCTACATCGAGTCCGCGCATCCGTCGCCGCTGTCGGCGTCTCGTGGGTTCTTCGGTTCCCGTCCCTTCTCGCGAGTGAACGAACTACTCGACGAACTGGGGGCCGAACCGGTTGACTGGCGCCTGCCCTGATCGGGCGTCTGTGTGTGATCGACCGAAGTAACGAGTGAGGAGCTGTTCCATGCACAACACCACCGTCCGCGGCGCGCTGCGCGGCACCACCGCGACCTTGGCCTTCTGCGCCGCTCTCACCAGCGGCGCCGCCGTCGCGGGTGCGGCGCCGCTGCGGCTCGAGCCCACCACGGAGACCGCGACGGCCCCGGTCGCCGAGGAGTACACCTCCAGCGGCTCCTCCACCATCTCCGCCTCGGTGAACGCCAAGATCGCGTGCCTGTTCTTCGTGGGCAATCTCGGCTGCTGAATCCGCGAATCGCCGGGTTCGTCCCGGCGCGGAACGGCATTGTGCGATCCTACAGATCGTGAGTAATGCGAACAATCTTCTCGAACCGTCTCGGCTCCGGCTGCGCGGTTCGGGTGGACTCGAGCTGGCCGCCGATCAGTTCGGCCCCGTCGACGGCCCGCTCGTCGTCTTCCTGCACGGTGGCGGGCAGACCCGGCACTCGTGGAAGAAGACCGGCGCCCGGCTGGGCGCGTCGGGAATGCGGGTGGTCACGGTCGACGCCCGCGGCCACGGTGACAGCGAGTGGGCGCCGGATCGCGACTACCGGCGCGAGACCATGGTCGAGGACCTCCTGCTGGTGCTGGAACAACTCGGCGCGCCCGCGGTGGTCGTCGGCGCCAGCATGGGGGGCATCACCGGGCTGCTCGCGACCGCGCGGCCCGGCGGGCAGGCGATCACCGCGTTGGTCCTCGTCGACATCGTCACCCGGCCCGAACCGGAAGGGGTCGCCCGGGTGATCGACTTCCTCGGCAAGCATCGCGACGGCTTCGACAGCATCGAGGAGGCGGCCGACGCGGTCGCCGCGTACCTGCCGCACCGCCCGCGGCCGAAGAGCACCGAGGGCTTGCTGCGCAACCTGCGCGAGCGCGACGGTCGTTGGTACTGGCACTGGGATCCGGACATGCTGAGCGACCGGGTCGAGGACCCGTCCGCCATGATCGAGCCGATGGAGGACGCGGCGCGCGCGTTGCGCATCCCGGTGCTGCTGGTCCGCGGCATGCGCTCGGACGTGGTGAGCGCCGAAGGGGTCGAAGCGTTCCAGCGGCTGGTGCCGCACGCCCAACTGGTGGAGATCGGCGGCGCCGCGCACACCGCGGCCGGTGACGACAACGACTCGTTCACCGACGCGGTGGCGAAATTCGTCCTCGCGACGATGGAATGACGCCTGCTCAGGCGAGCCCGGCGTAATCGGGCTTGCGCTTCGCGACGAACGCGTCCACGCCCTCGCGACCGGCGGCGGAGCCCGCGGCCGCGGCGATGCCGTCGCGTTCGCTGTCGAGCTGGTCGCTCAGCGTCGCGCTCTCCGACTGCCGCAGCAACGACTTGATGCCGGCATGGGTCGAACGCGGTCCGGTGGCGAGGGCGCGCGCCAGTCGCTGTGCCTCCGCGGCGATCTCCGCGTCGGGGACCAGCCTGCTCAGCACACCGAGGCGTACCGCCTCGTCGGCGTCCAGGACGGCGTCGGTGAGCAGGATTTCCCGCGCCCGTGCCCGTCCGACGACGCGCGGCAGCGTCCAGGACATGCCCCCGTCGGGGCTGAGGCCGATGCCGGGATAGGCCGGGCGCAGCTTGGTGCCGGGTCCGCCCAGCGCGATGTCGGCCAGGCAGACCAGGCTCATCCCCGCGCCGGCCGCCCAGCCCTGGACCGCGGCCACCACCGGGACCGTGACCGCGTCCAGCGCGCGGACGAACTCGTGCAGATCGGTGGCCAGACCGTGAATGTGTGCCGAGCGGTCCTGCGCCGCGGCGAAACCGCGCACGTCGCCGCCCGCGCAGAAGTTCGCGCCGGTGCCACGCAGCAGCACCGCGCCCACGTCGGAGCCGAGCGCGTGCAAAGCCGCGGTGCCCGCGTTGATGCCCGCGAAGTCCATGGACGTGCCGTTGGCGGACGTGGCGATGGTGATCTGGAGGACGCCGTCGACGGTGGTCACGTACCCGGCTTGCTCGCTGGTGGTCATGATCTGCACCCTAGTGGGCGCCGCCGAACGCGTCCCCGCGTGGTGCGGAGGGTGCGCCTACCGGGTTCCCACCGCCGCGCGATCCGCGTGCATCGTCGGCGTGCGCACCATGCGCACCTCCATCGCGGCGGTGAACACCTCGACTTTGCGCGTGCCGTCGAGCACGAAACCATGCTTGCGATAGAACGCCTGGGCGCGCGCGTTCTGTTCGAACACCCACAGCGAGCACGGAGCGGCCGGATCGAGCGCGGCGCGAATCAGGTCGTCGGCGACTCCGCTGCCGTGCCAGGCGGAACGCACATAGAGGGCGTGCAGTTCGAGCGGGGTCACCGGGTCCGCGTCGCCGGGCGGACCCCCGCTGGAGAATCCGATCACGACGTCGTCGACGATCGCGACGTGCGTGCGGCCCGGATAGCGCACCCGGTCGCGCTCCCACTGTTCGGCCCGCCGCGCGACGTCGAACGCGTCGAGCACGTGCGCGGGAACCAGCCCCCGATACGCCTCGCGCCAGCAGTCGATGTGGCATTCGGCGAGGCTGTGGACGTACTCGGCGGCCAATGGCTGGACCCGCCATGGACGCGTCGTCACCACGGCTCCGTCAGCCGGATGCCGGTAGTCATGACGACGCCCCGGACCACCCGATACGGGTGCCGGGGCGCGTGCCGACAGTGCTGGCCAGCCGGAGGGCGGATCAGCCGCGGGTGACCTTGCCCGCCTTCAGGCAGGAGGTGCACACGTTCATGCGGCGGGTGTTGCCCGGGGCGACCTGCGCGCGCACGGTCTGGATGTTCGGGTTCCAACGACGGTTGGTGCGCCGGTGCGAGTGCGAGACCGACTTCCCGAAGCCGGGGCCCTTGGCGCAGACGTCGCAGACGGCAGCCATAGTCGCGAACTCCTTCATGTCAATGGTGGGGACCGCCGCTTTCGCGATGCGGCGCGTCCTCGTGCAATGTCGAGTATGTGCCCTGTCGGCGGAGAGCCGACCAGCGCTGACCGGCGACGGCCGCGCGAGGCAACCCTGCAAGGGTAGCTGTGCTGCCACCGATCCACCAAACCGGTCCCCGCGGACGAGTGCCCGATCGTTGGCCGGGCACCTCCATTCTAAGGACGCGATGTTGCCGGTCGCCTGTCGGGACCGCCCGCTAACCTGGCGGGCGGCGGTGGTGCGCGGGTGGCGGAAGGGAGTGAGGTGACGGTGTCCGGAGTGCGAGAAGTGATGGACGGCACGGCATTGCTGCGCTGGGGCCGTACCTGTCTCGCCGGCTTGGCGCACCGGCGCGAGGAGATCAACGCGCTCAATGTCTTTCCCGTCCCGGACTCGGACACGGGTACGAACCTGCTGGCCACCATGCGTGCCGCGGTCGAGGCAGGAGAGGCGGCCGGTGCGCGGGCGAACGCGGACGGGAGCGCGGCCCGTGCCGTCGCCGTCGCGATGGCGCACGGCGCGACGGTCGGGGCTCGGGGCAATTCCGGGATCATCCTGTCCCAGGTGCTGCGCGGCGTCGCGGACGCGGTGGACGGCGGCCCGTTCACGGGGGACAGCCTGCGCGCCGCGCTGGCCAGGGCATCCGGGCTGGTCCGGGAGGCACTGAGCGTGCCGATCGAAGGGACCATTCTCACCGTGCTGGACCGCGCGACCACGGCGGCCGCGCGATGCCCGGACCAGGAGCTGGCGAACGTGGCGCTGGCGGCCGCGGACGGCGCGGCCGAAGCGCTCGGGGACACTCCCTTCCAATTGGGTGTGCTGGGTCAGGCGGGTGTCGTCGACGCGGGAGCCCGCGGGTTGGTCGTGTTGCTGGACAGCTTGGTCACCGTGACCCGAGGCGAGGCGCCCACGCGTCCGGAGTACCCCCGGCCGTCGGCGGCGCGGAGCGCGCCTGCCTGCGCCGCCGAACCGCGCTACGAAGTGATGTATCTACTGGCCGATTCCGACGAGCGGAGGGTCGCCGCGCTGCGCGCCCGTCTGGGTGAACTCGGCGACTCGGTCGTGGTGGTCGGCGACGGGCTCGGCTCCTGGTCGGCGCATGTGCACTGCGCCGACGCGGGTGCGGCGGTGGAGGCGGGCATCGCGGCGGGCGTGCTGAGCCGGATCCGCATCGAGAACGTGCTGCGCACGTCGCATCCGGACGTGCGGGCCGGGTCCGGCGACTCCGTCACCGCCGAGGTCGGCGAACGTGCGAACTGGGCCGATCTCGCTCCTGGCGCGACGTCCGGCTTGCCGACCCGACCCGGCCGGGAAGGCGGCTTCGCAGGCTCCGCGCCGACCGCCGATACGAATCATGCGGTGGTCGGTGTGCTCGGCCCGGGCGCGGCGGCGACGCCGGGGGTTCCGGCGGATCGCGGGATCTTGGCCGTGGTGGCGGGCGCGGGTGCGGCGGCGTTGTTCGAGGACGCGGGCGCCGTGGTGCTGGCGGGCGACGAGCCGGTCACGGCGGCGGCGCTGCTGGCCGCGATCCGGCGGATGCCGAACCGCGAAGTGCTGGTGCTGCCCAACGGCGCGCTGCCCGCGCACGAATTGGTCGCCGTCGGCGTCGCCGCGCGCGACGCCCGTCGCGACGTGCTGCTGCTGCCGAGCGCGTCGATGGTGCAGGGACTGGCCGCCTTGGCCGTGCACGACCGCGGGCGGATCGCGGTGGACGACGCGTTCGCCATGTCGGAGGCGGCGGCCACGACGCGGTGGGGATCGCTGCGCGCGGCGACCGAGCGCGCGCTCACCATGGTCGGCACCTGCGAACCGGGCGACGGGCTCGGACTGGCCGGGCACGACGTCGTCGTGATCGAGCGCGACGTGCGCGCGGCCGGGCGGACACTGCTGGACCGGCTGCTCGCTTTCGGCGGCGAGCTGGTCACGCTGCTGGTGGGCGCGGCCGCGCCGGAAGGTCTCGGCGACGAACTCGCCAGGTACGTCGAGCAGAACTTTCCCGGGGTCGAGGTGATCGTGTATTCCGGTGGGCAGCACGGTGATTCGGTGCAGATCGGAGTGGAATAGGGCATGGCGACACTGGGTGATCGGCTCGACCACATCCTCGGGGCGAAGGCGGCGGCCTCGCTGGCGGACGCGTTCGACATGCAGACCGTCGAGGATCTGCTGCGGCACTATCCCCTGCGGTACGCGACGCAGG
Source organism: Nocardia sp. NPDC019219 (assembly GCF_040632645.1). Lineage (NCBI taxonomy): Bacteria > Bacillati > Actinomycetota > Actinomycetes > Mycobacteriales > Nocardiaceae > Nocardia > Nocardia sp. NPDC019219. The sequence goes on from NZ_JBEYCG010000002.1 coordinate 26,074, forward strand.
GGCAGCCGCTCACCGAGGAGGCGCCCGAGGACGGTTCGCACATCACCGTCATCGGCCGGATCACCAAGGCCGAGCTGCGGCCGATGCGCAACCGCCGCGGGTCGTTGCTGAAGGTGGTCCTCGACACCGGCTCCGGCCGTGGCGTCGACGTCACCTTCTTCCATGGCGACAAGGTGAAACACGTGGTCCGTGCGGGTTTGCGGGCGATGATGTCGGGCACGGTGACGTACTGGCGGCCCGGTCAGTGGAATCTGAGCCACCCCGGCTACCTGATCCTGCCGGAGACCGAGGACGACACCGACTCGGTCGGCGCGCTGACGAAGGTACGCGGCGGCGGGGACCTGCGCGGTCTCGCGCAGAGCGCGCGAGGCGCGGGCGGGGTGGACACGGCGTTCATGGAACGCGAGTTCATCCCGGTCTACCCGGCCACCGCGAAGGTGCAGAGTTGGGACGTGCTGGCCTGCGTTCGGCAGGTGCTCGACCAGCTCGACCCGCTCGACGATCCGCTGCCGGAGGACGTGCGCGCCGAGCGCGCGCTGCCGAACCTGTCCGACGCGCTACGCCTGATCCACCTGCCCGAGCGCAAGTCCGATATCGATCAGGCCAAGGACCGGTTGCGTTTCGACGAGGCGCTGGCCTTGCAGCTGGTGCTGGCCGAGCGCAGGCACGAGGTGTCCGGGCGGCGGGCCCGTGCCTGCGCGCCGCGCGCCGACGGCATCGCCGCCGCGTTCGACCAGCGCCTGCCCTTCGATCTGACCGCGGGGCAGCAGCAGGTCGTGGCCGAGATCTCCGCCGACCTGGCTCGGGAGCAGCCGATGCACCGGTTGCTGCAAGGCGAGGTGGGCTCCGGCAAGACGATCGTCGCCCTGCACGCCATGCTGCAGGTGGTGGACGCGGGATTGCAGTGCGCGCTGCTCGCCCCGACGGAAGTGCTCGCCGCGCAGCACTATCGGTCGCTGCGCGGCATGCTCGGTGAGCTGGGCGCCGCGGGCGAGCTGGGCGCGGCCGACCACGCCACCCGCGTGGTGTTGGTGACCGGGTCGATGTCGGCCGCGGCCAAGAAGGCCGCGCTGCTGGAGGCGGTGACCGGCGAGGCGGGCATCGTGATCGGCACGCACGCGCTGATCCAGGACAACGTCGAGTTCTTCGATCTCGGCATGGTGGTGGTCGACGAGCAGCATCGTTTCGGGGTGGAACAGCGAGATGCGCTGCGCGCCAAGGCGAAAGCGGGCACCAGCCCGCATCTGCTGGTGATGACCGCGACCCCGATCCCGCGCACCATCGCCATGACCACGCTCGGCGATCTGGAGACGTCCACGCTGACCGAATTGCCGAAAGGCCGTTCGCCGATCGTCTCCAAGGTGGTGCCGCGCCGGTTGCACCCGAACTGGATGGATCGCGCCTGGGAGCGGATCGTGGAGGAGGTCGCCGCCGGTCGCCAGGCATATGTGGTGTGTTCGCGCATCGGTGACGACGAGGAGCCGGCGGGCAAGTCGCGCAACGGACGCGCGAAGTCCGGCGACGGCGCGAAGGAGGGCCCGGCCACCCAGGCGGTGCTCGACGTGTTCGAGATGCTGCGCGGCGGCCCGCTGTCCGGCGTGCGGGTCGGCTTGCTGCACGGCAGACTCCCCGCCGACGAGAAAGACCAAGTGATGCGGGCGTTCAACGACGGATCGGTGGATGTGCTGGTGTGCACCACCGTGGTCGAGGTCGGCGTGGACGTGCCCAACGCGACGGTGATGGTGATCGTGGACGCCGACCGGTTCGGCGTCAGTCAGTTGCATCAGCTGCGCGGCCGTATCGGCCGGGGCGAGCACCCCGGGTTGTGTCTGCTGGTCACGGACGCCGCGCCGGGCGGGTCGGCCATGGCGCGGCTGGACGCGGTCGCCGCCACCACCGACGGCTTCGAACTGTCGGTGCTCGACCTGCGGACCCGCCGCGAGGGTGACGTGCTCGGGGCCGCCCAGTCCGGCACGGCCCGTTCGCTGCGGCTGCTGTCGCTGCTGGACGATCTCGAGGTGATCACCGCGGCCCAGGAATTCGCCCGGGCCGTCGTGGCGTCCGACCCGGGCCTGCGCAAGCACCCCGGTCTGGCCGGGATGATGCACGCGGCGGTGGACTCCGAGCGGCTGGAGTACCTGGCGAAGTCCTGACGCCGCTCGACGTCGCCGCGTCGATCGGGGCGAGCTACGGGGTGGACGAACCCGACCACATCGCCACGGTCACCGCCCGAGCCGCGGGTAGGGCAGGTCGGTGCTGGTGTGCTCGGCGACCGCCAGCGGACTGCCGATGTGCGGGAAGGCCCGCTGCGGGCACGCGGGACGCTCGCACACCTTGCAGCCGGCCCCGATCGGGACCGACGCCGCCGGGTCGTCCAACTGCAATCCGGCCGAGTACACCAACCGGTCGGCGTATTCGACATCGCAGCCGAGGCCGATCGCGAAGTTCTTCGCGGCGGCGCCGAATCCGTGCGGGGCGATCGCCGCGGTGCGGGCCACCCACAGGTAGCGGCGGCCGTCGGGCATCTCGGCCACCTGGGTCAGGATGCGGCCGGGGTTGGAGAAGGCCTCGTGCACCACCCACAGCGGGCAACTGCCGCCGACCCGGGAGAAATGGAACGCGGTCGCGGACTGACGCTTGGAGATGTTGCCCGCCCGGTCGGTGCGCACGAAGAAGAACGGGACGCCGCGCTGGCCCTGCCGCTGCAGCGTGCTGAGCCGATGGCAGATGGTCTCGAAGCCGACTTCGAAACGCAGACCGAGCAGGTCGATGTCGTAGTGCAGTTCCTCGGCCGAGCGCAGGAATCGCCCGTACGGCAGGACCAGCGCGCCCGCGAAATAATTGGCCAGCCCGATCCGTGCCAGTGTGCGGGACTCGCCGCTGAGCGACGGGCTCTCGGCCAGCACGGCATCCAGTTCGGCCCCGTACAAGAGGAAGCCGAGCGTGGTGGCGATCTGGAAGGCGCGCTGGCCCGGCCGCAACCGGCGGGCGAGCGTGAGCGTCCGGGTCTCCGGGTCGTAGTGCCGTTTGGGAACGGTGCGGTCGGCGCCGTCGCCGCGCACCAAGACGGTGACCCCGGCGCGTTCCTCGGCGATGCGGGCGAGCTGGCGATCCAGCGAGCCGATGGTGAGTCCGGAGTTCTCGAACAACTGTTCCGCGGCGATGTCGAGCTGCGGAATGTGGTTGTGATGGTCGTAGAAGAAGTCGCGCACGTCCTCGTAGGGCATGGGCACTCCGGGCGCGCCCGCCGGGGCGGAGACCCGCGCCGACAGCAGATCGAGCTGATCGGTGGCGGCGCGTAGTCGGCGATGCATCGCCACGACGATCCGGGCGACCTCCGGCTGGCGGGTGGCCAGCTCCTCCACTTCGGTCAGCGGGGCGGTGTGCCCGCCCGCGGCGTCGATGAGCACTTCGTGCAGGTCCGACACGAGACGCGCGTCGGAATCGGCGGCGAAGAACTGGACGTCCAGATCGAAGGTGGAATTGAGTTTCAGCAGTACGGGAATGGTGAGTGGGCGCTGGTCGCGCTCGAGCTGATTGAGGTAGCTCGGCGACAGATCCAGCGATTTCGCCAGAGCCGCCTGAGTCATCCTCCGCTCTTCGCGCAATCGCCGAAGCCGGGCGCCCGCATACATCTTGCGCACGTGCACGATGGTAGCTGCGATGATTCGCAATCATCGCAAAAACACGCGTTATTACCCACGAAAATATGCTTTTGCAAGGTGTTCAGCAATGTATTCGATCTGCGTAGCGTGCGAAGAGAGGTTTTGCCGCCGTGTCGTGGAGGATGCATGAGAATACACACCGTACGAGCCCGTTCCGCCGCCGAGGAGTTCCCGCGCGCGGAGCATCTCGCGACGAAGATCGCCGAGGTGGCCGCGGACCCGGTCGAAGTCACCACCGAAGTCGCCGCGATGATCGTCAACCGGATCATCGACAACGCCGCGGTAGCCGCCGCGGCGCTGACGCGCCGCCCGGTGGCCGCGGCGCGCGCTCAGGCCACCGCGCAGCCCTACTCGCCGCGCGCAGGTCGCCGAGGCGCGACGGTGTTCGGTTTGCCCGTCCGGCAGCGGGTTTCGCCCGAATGGGCCGCTTGGGCCAATGGCGTCGCGGTGCGGGAGCTGGACTTCCACGACACCTTCCTCGCCGCGGAGTACTCGCATCCCGGTGACAACATCCCACCGATCCTCGCCGTCGCCCAGCATCTCCGCCGCGGCGGCGCCGACCTGATTCGCGGGCTGGCCACCGGCTACGAGATCCAGATCGATCTGGCTCGCGGGATCTGTCTGCACGAGCACAAGATCGACCATGTCGCCCACCTCGGCCCCTCCGTCGCGGCCGGCATCGGAACGCTGCTCGAACTCGACACCGAAACCATCTACCAGGCGCTCGGCCAGACCCTGCACACCACCACGGCGACGCGGCAATCCCGCAAAGGCGAGATCTCCAGCTGGAAGGCGTACGCTCCGGCGTTCGCGGGGAAGACGGCGGTGGAGGCCGTGGATCGCGCGCTGCGGGGCGAGGGTGCGCCCGCGCCGATCTGGGAGGGCGCCGACGGCGTGATCGCCCGGCTGCTCGGCGGGCCGGACGCCGCATACCGGGTGCCGCTGCCCGGGCCGGGCGAGGCCAAACGGGCCATCCTGGACAGCTACACCAAGGAACACTCGGCCGAATATCAGAGCCAGGCGCCGATCGATCTCGCTCGCCGAATGCGCGCGCGGATCGGCGACCTCGAGCAGATCGTCTCCATAGTGCTGCATACCAGTCACCACACACACGTGGTGATCGGCACGGGTTCCGGCGATCAGCAGAAGTTCGATCCGCACGCCAGTCGCGAAACCCTCGACCATTCGGTGCCGTATATCTTCGCGGTCGCGCTGCAAGATGGGAGCTGGCACCACGAGCGGTCCTACGCGCCGGAGCGGGCGCGACGGCCGGACACCGTCGCGCTGTGGCGCAAGATCAGTACGACCGAGGATCCGGACTGGACCCGCCGCTATCACGCCACCGATCCTCGCGAGAAGGCATTCGGCGCACGAGCTGTCGTGACACTGCGGAGCGGGGAGACGATCGTCGACGAACTGGCGGTCGCCGACGCGCATCCGCTGGGAGCGCGCCCCTTCGGCCGGACGCAGTACATCGCCAAGTTCCGGGCCTTGGCCGAGGGTGTGCTCGACGAGGACGAGCAGGCGCGTTTCCTCGACGTGGCGCAGCGGACGCCGGAACTGGCGCCCGGGGAGCTGGACCAGCTGAGTTTCACCGTATCCGAGCAGGTGCTGAGCCGGGCGCCGCGGATTCCGGAAGGAGTCTTCTGATGCGCGCGCCGGTGGGTACGGTGACCGGCCTGCTTTCGTCTGCGGTGAGCGCGGAACACAAGCGCGTGGCGTTCCGGGCCGGTCTGGCCTCCGGGCGTATCCAGCGAATGCCGGGTGCCTTCGACCCGTTGGTGGCCCGGGTGATCCAGGAGATCGGGTTCGAAGGCGTATACGTCTCGGGCGCGGTGACAGCGGCCGAGCTGGCCCTGCCCGACATCGGGCTGACCACCCTCGGCGAGGTGACCGCGCGCGGGCAGCAGATCACACGTGCGACCGAGCTTCCGGTGCTCATCGACGCGGACACCGGCTTCGGCGAGCCGATGAACGCCGCCCGCACCGTGACCCTCTTGGAGGACGCGGGGCTGGCGGGCTGCCACATCGAGGACCAGGTCAACCCGAAGCGTTGCGGGCACCTCGACGGCAAGTCCGTGGTGCCGGTCGAGGATATGGTGCGGCGGTTGCGCGCCGCCGTGTCGGCCCGGCGCGACCCGAACTTCGTCGTCTGCGCCCGCACCGACGCACGCGCGACCGAAGGATTGGCCTCGGCGACCGATCGGGCCAAGGCCTACGCGGACGCCGGTGCGGACCTGATCTTCGCCGAAGCGCTGGCCGACGCCTCGGAGTTCGCGAGATTCCGTGCTGCCGTGCGAGTTCCCTTGCTGGCGAACATGACCGAGTTCGGCAAGTCCGAACTGCTCCCGGCGCGCCTGCTCGAAGAGCTCGGCTACAACGCGGTCATCTATCCGGTGACCACCTTGCGACTGGCCATGCACGCCGTGGAGAACGGGCTACGCGACATCGACCGCACCGGGACCCAGGCCGCGCTGCTCGACCGCATGCAGCATCGGTCCCGCCTCTATGAACTACTGCGCTACCAGCGCTACAGCGAATTCGACGCAGGAATATTCACCTTCACCGTGAGCGAGTGAACGATATGACCGAGATCAAGAAGGGCCTGGCGGGCGTGGTGGTCGACACCACCGCCGTCTCGAAGGTGGTACCGGAGACCAACTCCCTGACCTATCGCGGCTACGCGGTGCCGGATCTGGCCCGGCACTGCGGGTTCGAGGAGGTCGCCTACCTGCTCTGGTACGGCGAACTGCCGGACTCCGCGCAACTGGAGCTGCTGTGCGGGCGCGAGCGCGCCCAGCGCCGGATCGATCGGTCCGTACTGTCGCTGATCGAGAAGATGCCCGACTCGTGTCATCCGATGGACGTGGTGCGGACGGTGGTGAGTTATCTGGGAGCCGAGGACCCGGAGGAGGATCTCACCGGCGCCCCGGCCCGGCGGGCGCTGCTGGCCAAGGCGCTGCGCTTGACGGCGATGCTGCCCACCGTGATCGCGGCCGACATGCGCAGGCGGCGCGGGCTGGATTTCGTCGCGCCGCACTCGCACTTGGGTTTCGCGGAGAACTTCCTGAACATGTGTTTCGGTGCGGTACCCGATCCACGCATCGTCAAGGCGTTCGAGACCTCCTTGATCCTCTACGCGGAACACGGTTTCAACGCCTCGACCTTCGCCGCCCGGGTGGTCACCTCGACCCGATCGGACATCTACAGCGCGGTCACGGCCGCGATCGGCGCGCTGAAAGGCCCGCTGCACGGCGGTGCCAACGAGGCCGTCATGCACGCGCTGCTGGAGATCGGCGAACCGGAACGAGCCCGCGAATGGTTGCGCGGCAAGCTCGCGGACAAGCAGAAAGTGATGGGGTTCGGGCACCGGGTCTATCGGAACGGCGACTCCCGGGTGCCGACCATGCGGGCGCAGTTGGCGCAGGTCGTGGCGGTGACCGGCGGCGAGCGGTGGCTGCGGGTCTGCGCCGCGCTGGAACGCGCGATGGACGAGGCCACCGGTATCAAGCCGAACCTGGATTTCCCGGCCGGTCCCGCCTACTACCTGATGGGCTTCGACATCGCCATGTTCACGCCGATCTTCGTGATGAGCAGGATCACCGGGTGGACCGCGCACATCATCGAGCAGGCGGCGTCGAACGCGCTGATCCGGCCGTTGTCGGAGTACATCGGCGTCCCGCAGCGCGAGCTGGCGGTCAGTCGCTGACCGGAGCCGCCGCCGGATGCATCCCCTTCCGCGCCGAGCAATTGCTTGGTTGAATGTTGCCGTCCGGCGTCCCGGCAGCAGGAAGTGAGCAGAACCGATGCCCGATCCCGACGAACTCGTGCGTGCGATGTGCCGAAGCTGGTCCGACCCCGATCCGGATCGGATCAGCGCCTACTTCGCCGAGGACGCCGTCTACCACAACATCCCGATGGAACCCGTCGTCGGCCGCGCCGCCATCCGCGACTTCATCGCGGGTTTCCTGACCACGTTCGATGGCATCGACTTCGACATCCACCACCAGATCGCCTCCGGCGCCGTGGTGATGAACGAGCGCACCGACACCCTCCGCTCCGCAGGCCGCGAGACCCCGCTCCCGGTCATGGGCTTCTTCGAAGTCGCCGACGGCGAGATCACCGTATGGCGCGATTACTTCGACATGGCCGCCATCAACCGAGCCTTCGGCCTGTAGACCGGCGGAAAATTCCTTCTCTTGCTTGGAACCGAATCAGGGGTGGGCGCGTCGAAAGTAGGCAAGAGGGGAAAGACGGTGTCGTGGTCGACTTGTGAGGAGGGGTAGCCGATGGAGCGTTGTTCCGGGTGTCATACGGCATGGCGACGGGGGATGCGGGCGCGGGCGCGGGAGTTGCCGGTGACGCGGCGGGAGGAACCGTGTGATCGGTACACCCTACGGCGGCGGCAGCCCCCGCGACCCGAGCCGGAATCCAGTTGAAGGCGTAGCTGATTCGGTGCCCCCTTCGACAGGCGAAGGGGGCACCGATCATCGATCAGTGGTCAGGTCACCGTACCGCTGCCGCCGCGGCGACCATGTTGCGCAGGGAGGCTTCCACCTCGGTGCGTCCTCTGGTCTTGAGCCCGCAGTCGGGATTCACCCAGAGGCGTTCGGCCGGAATGGCTTTCAGCGCCGCCCGCAACGACGTGGTGATCTCCTCCACGCTGGGCACCCGCGGTGAGTGGATGTCGTACACGCCGGGGCCTACCCCGAGGTCGAATCCCGAGGCGTTCAGGTCGTCGAGCACCTCCATGCGGGAACGCGCCGCCTCGATGGACGTGACATCGGCGTCCAGCCCGGCGATCGCTTCGATCACCTCGCCGAATTCCGAGTAGCACAGGTGCGTGTGGATCTGCGTCGCATCGGACACCCCGGAGGTCGCGAGCCGGAACGACAGCACCGACCACTCCAGATAACCGGGCTGCTCGGCCGCACGCAGTGGAAGCAGTTCACGCAAGGCCGGCTCGTCGACCTGGATGACCCGGATGCCCGCCGATTCCAGGTCCACGGTCTCGTCCCGGATGGCCAGCGCCACCTGGCGGGCGGACTCGCTCAACGGTTGGTCGTCGCGCACGAAGGACCACGCCAGAATGGTCACCGGACCGGTCAGCATGCCTTTCACCGGCTTGTCGGTGAGCGACTGCGCGTACCCGATCCAGTCGACGGTCATCGGCTCCCGCCGCGCGACGTCCCCGAACAGGATCGGCGGCCGCACGCAGCGCGTCCCGTAGGACTGCACCCACCCGTGCTCGGTCGCCGCGAACCCCTCGAGATGTTCGGCGAAGTACTGCACCATGTCGTTGCGCTCCGGCTCGCCGTGCACCAGCACGTCGAGCCCCAGTTCCTCCTGCAGCGTGATGACCTCCGCGATCTCCGCGCGCATCCGGCGCACGTACTCCGCCTGGTCGATCTCGCCCTTGCGCAGCGCGGCGCGCGCCAGCCGGATGGCCGAGGTCTGCGGGTAGGAACCGATCGTCGTGGTCGGCAGGGCAGGCAGCCGCAAACGGTCCCGTTGCAGTTCCCGGCGTTGTTCGGCGGGCGCGCGGCGGGCGGCGTCCGGACCGAGCGCCGCCAGGCGCGCGCGTACCCCCGGATCGTTCAGCCGCGGATCCGACTTCCGCGACGCCAGCGCCTCCCGGACCGCGGTCAATTCGGCATCGATCGCCTCCGCGCCCTCGCGCAGGCCGGTCGCGAGCAGCCGGATCTCGGTCACTTTCTCCGCGCCGAACGCCAGCCAGGACCGCAGACGCTCGTCCAACCGCGTCTCGCCGGCCAGTGTGTACGGCACGTGCAGCAACGAGCACGAACTCGAAACCGCCACGTGTCCGGCCGATCCCAGCAACAAACCGAGAGTGGCCACGGCTCGGTCGAGGTCGGTGCGCCAGACGTTGCGCCCGTCCACGACACCGGCGACGACCAGCTTGCCGGTCAGCGCGGGCACGGCCGCCACCGCGGCGACGTCGACGCCGGAGGTGAAGTCGAGCGCGACTCCTTCTATGCCGGTGCGCGCCAGCGCCGCGAGTGCCGCGTCCGGCTGTCCGAAGTAGGTCGCGACGAGGATCGCCGGGCGCTCGGTGGCCTCGGCGAGTTCCTCGTAGGTGACCTGGAGCAGGTCGATTTCCGCCGCGGTGAGGTCGGTGACCAGCACCGGCTCATCGATCTGCACCCACTCGGCGCCGGCGACGGCGAGCCTGCGCAGCAGTTCCCGGTAGAGCGGCAGCAGTTCGATCAGCCGGGCGAGTGCTGGGCCGCCGGTCGCCTTCGCCAGCTTCAGGAAGGTGAGCGGGCCGATCACGACCGGCCGCGCGGGCACACCCAGCTCCAGCGCCTCCTCGACTTCCGCCAGCAGCTTCTCCGGGTGCAGCGAGAACGCGGTCTCCGGGCCGATTTCCGGCACCAGGTAGTGGTAGTTGGTGTCGAACCACTTGGTCATCTCCAAGGGCTCGACCGTGTCGGTGCCGCGGGCGGCGGCGAAATACCGGTCCAGCGGATCCGTGATCCCGGCGACCCGGGGCGGCAGCGCGCCCAGCAGCTCGGCGGTGTCGAGCATGTGGTCGTAGTAGGAAAACGTGCCGACGGGGATGGAGTCCAAGCCCGCGGCGCGCATGTCGGCGAACTGGGCCTGCCGCAAGTCGCGCGCCACGGCGTGCAACCGGCCCGCGTCGATCTTGCCCGCCCAATAGGCTTCGATAGCCCGCTTCAGTTCGCGTCGTGGCCCCACTCGTGGAAGCCCGAGAACCGTCGCGGTGAACGGCTTCTGCTGTGCAACAGTCACGATGTTTCTCCATTGCTGAGGACGAAAGCCATCGCCATACGGGCAGGCGGAGAACCTTATGACATGCCGGTGAATGTTCCCGGCCGAGGAGCCCGACACGTCAGCTGGTGATCCGCGCGCCCAATCCACGAGGCGGTGGCCGCCGGGTACGGCGTACCCGGCACGGCTGGCAGGTCTTCGGACTCGCGGGCACCGGCCGTGCGGGCCGGCGTACGCCGGAGTGCTCCCGATGGCCGACCTACTGGCCGTCGCTTCCCGAGTCGCGGAGCCTTCCGGCCCGGTGAACTCAGTGCCTGGTGACGGCGGTCGTTCCTGCATACCGCTGCGGGACAGTCCCGGATTCTCACCGGGTTCCCTCTCACCCGCCGTGACGTCGCCGCACGGACGGGCTCGACTCCGTGGCGCGACGTCGGGGCTCCATCTCGTCGCGCTGCGGTGAACCAGCTGCCTCCTCAGCATAGGACGAGACGGGACGAGCGCGTCGAACCGGACCCGGTCGCCCGGCGTCGCATCGGTTGCCGACGCGCCGCATTTGTGTCGGCACGATGAACGCAACTTCGCAACGGTGCTAGTCGGCTTTGTGAAAAGTTCGCGAAGGGGGATTCCATGTCGGTGCGGTTCACGCAGCCGGGTACCTTAGGTCAATGTTCTCGAAAGTCTTGGTTGCCAACCGTGGCGAGATCGCCATCCGAGCCTTCCGCGCGGCTTACGAACTCGGCATCGGGACGGTCGCCGTGTTCCCGTACGAGGACCGCAATTCGGTCCATCGGTTGAAGGCGGCGGAGTCGTATCAGATCGGCGAGCCCGGCCATCCGGTGCGGGCGTATCTGTCGATCGAGGCGATCATCGAGGCGGCCAAGTCCGCGGGCGCCGACGCCATCTACCCCGGGTACGGATTCCTGTCGGAGAACCCGGATCTGGCGGCGGCGTGTGCCCGGGAGGGCATCACCTTCATCGGCCCGTCGGCCGAAGTGCTCGAACTGGCGGGTAACAAGGCGCGCGCCATCGACGCGGCCAAGGCGGCCGGCCTGCCGGTGTTGCGTTCGAGCGCACCGTCGTCGGACGTGGAGCAGCTGCTGGCCGCGGCGAACGAGCTGGAATACCCGATCTTCGTCAAGGCCGTCGCGGGTGGCGGCGGGCGCGGGATGCGCAGGGTCGCCGCACCCGAGCAGTTGCGCGAGTCGATCGAGGCGGCTTCCCGGGAGGCGGAGTCGGCGTTCGGCGACCCGACGGTGTTCCTGGAGCAGGCGGTGGTGAATCCCCGTCACATCGAGGTGCAGATCCTGGCCGACCAGCACGGCAATGTGATGCATCTGTTCGAGCGGGACTGCTCGGTGCAGCGCAGGCACCAGAAGGTGATCGAGCTGGCGCCCGCGCCGAATCTGGACCCCGCACTGCGCGACCGGATCTGCGCCGACGCGGTGGCCTTCGCCCGGCAGATCGGCTACTCGTGCGCGGGCACCGTGGAGTTCCTGCTGGACGAGCGCGGCAACCACGTCTTCATCGAGATGAACCCGCGCATCCAGGTGGAACACACGGTGACCGAGGAGATCACCGACGTCGACCTGGTGCAGTCGCAGCTGCGCATCGCCGCCGGGGAAACGCTCGAGCAGCTGGGTCTGAGCCAGGAGGCCGTGACCATCCGGGGTGCGGCGTTGCAGTGCCGGATCACCACCGAGGACCCGGCCAACGGGTTCCGTCCGGACACCGGCCGGATCACCGCCTACCGCACGCCCGGCGGCGCGGGCATCCGCCTGGACGGCGGGGCCAACCTGGGCGCCGAGATCGGGGCCTACTTCGACTCCATGCTGGTCAAGCTCACCTGCCGGGGCCGCGACTTCGGTGCGGCGGTGGCGCGGGCGAGCCGGGCGCTGGCCGAGTTCCGGATCCGCGGCGTGGCCACCAACATACCCTTCCTGCTGGCGGTGCTGGACGATCCCGACTTCAAGGCGGGCCGGGTCACCACCTCGTTCATCGACGAGCGCCCGCAGCTGCTGACCTTGCGGCAGTCCGCCGACCGCGGCACCAAGATCCTCGACTACCTGGCCGACGTCACCGTGAACAAGCCGCACGGTGAGCGCCCGACCACGGTGTACCCGCACGACAAGCTGCCCGCGATCGATCCGAGCGTGCCGCCGCCGGACGGCTCCCGGCAGCGGCTGCTGCGGCTGGGTCCGGAAGGTTTCGCGCGGGCGTTGCGTGAGCAGAAGGCGGTCGGCGTCACCGACACCACCTTCCGTGACGCGCACCAGTCGCTGCTGGCCACCCGCGTGCGTACCAACGGCCTGCTCGGGGTGGCGGGGCATGTGGCGCGGTTGACGCCGGAGCTGCTGTCGGTGGAGTGCTGGGGCGGCGCGACCTACGACGTGGGGTTGCGGTTCCTGTACGAGGACCCGTGGGAGCGGCTGGCGGCGTTGCGGGAGGCGATCCCGAACATCTGCCTGCAGATGCTGCTGCGCGGCCGCAACACCGTCGGTTACACCCCGTATCCGGAGGCGGTGACCCGCGCGTTCGTCTCCGAGGCGACCGCGACGGGCATCGACATCTTCCGGATCTTCGACGCGCTCAACAACGTCGACCAGATGCGCCCGGCCATCGACGCGGTCCGCGAGACCGGGACCGCGATCGCGGAGGTCGCGATCAGCTACACCGGGGATCTGTCGAATCCGGACGAGTCGCTCTACACCCTGGACTACTACCTGAAGCTGGCCGAGCAGATCGTCGACGCGGGCGCGCACGTGCTGGCGATCAAGGACATGGCCGGCCTGCTGCGCGCCCCGGCCGCGACCACGCTGGTCACCGCGTTGCGCAGCAATTTCGATCTGCCGGTGCACGTGCACACCCACGACACCCCGGGCGGGCAGCTGGCCACCTATCTGGCCGCCTGGCAGGCGGGCGCCGACGCCGTCGACGGCGCGAGCGCCGCGATGGCCGGGACCACCAGCCAGCCCGCGCTCTCTGCGATCGTCGCCGCGGCCGCCCACAGTGAATACGACACCGGGTTGAACCTGCAGGCCGTGTGCGACCTGGAGCCGTACTGGGAGGCGTTGCGGAAGGTCTACGCGCCGTTCGAGTCCGGGCTGCCCGCGCCCACCGGCCGCGTCTACACCCACGAGATCCCCGGCGGTCAGTTGTCGAACCTGCGCCAGCAGGCGATCGCGCTCGGGTTGGGCGACCGGTTCGAGGAGGTGGAGGCGAAGTACGCCGCCGCCGACCGGCTGCTCGGGCGTCTGGTGAAGGTCACGCCGTCCTCGAAGGTCGTCGGCGACCTGGCGCTGGCGCTGGTCGGCACCGGTGTCGAGGTGGAGGACTTCGCCGCCGATCCCGGCCGCTACGACATCCCGGATTCGGTGATCGGGTTCCTGCGCGGCGAACTCGGCACCCCTGCCGGCGGCTGGCCCGAACCGTTCCGCAGCAAGGCGCTGGCCGGGCGCGGCGCGGCCAAGCCCGAGACACCGTTGACGCCCGCCGACGAGAAAGGCCTGGCGGGTAGCTCCGCGGAGCGGCGGGCTACGTTGAACCGGCTGCTGTTCCCCGGCCCGACCGCCGAATTCCTCGCCCACCGCGAGAAGTACGGCGACACCTCCGGGTTGTCGGCCAACCAGTTCTTCTACGGTCTGCGCCGCGGCGAGGAACACCGGGTGCAGCTGGAGAAGGGCGTCACCCTGCTCATCGGCTTGGAAGCCATTTCGGAACCAGACGAGCGCGGCATGCGCACGGTGATGTGCATCCTCAACGGGCAGCTGCGGCCGGTGTCGGTGCGCGACCGGTCGATCGCCAGCGAGGTCCCGGCCGCGGAGAAAGCCGACAAAGCCAACCCCGGCCACGTCGCGGCGCCGTTCGCCGGTGTCGTCACTCTCGCGGTGGCCGAAGGCGATTCGGTCGCGGCGGGCGACACCATCGGCACCATCGAGGCGATGAAGATGGAAGCCGCGATCACCGCGCCGCGGGCGGGCACCGTCGGCCGCGTCGCCATCGGCGCCGTGCAACAGGTCGAAGGCGGCGACCTGCTCATCGAGCTGACGGTCCGGGAGTCGTCCGCCGGATGACGCGGATCGTCGCCGGAACGGCGGGCGGGCGGCGCCTCCGGGTGCCGCCCGCGGGCACCAGGCCGACCTCCGACCGGGTGCGGGAGGCGCTGTTCAGCGCGTTGGACGCTCGGCTGGACTTCGCGGGCACGCGGGTGCTGGACCTGTACGCGGGTTCCGGCGCGCTCGGGCTGGAAGCGTTGTCACGCGGTGCGCAGCACGCGCTGCTGGTCGAGTCCGACCGCAAGGCGGCGGCGGTGGTCCGCGGCAATATCGCCGAGCTGGGGCTGCCCGGCGCGGAATTGCGCGTCGCGACCGTGGCCGGTGTGCTGCAACTGGGCGGGGCGGGCGTTTTCGACGTGGTGTTCTCCGACCCGCCCTATGCGCTGGACAACGCCGCGGTGCTCGCCGACCTGCGGTCGCTGACCGAGCACGGCTGGCTGCGCCCCGGTGCGTTCGTCGTGCTGGAGCGTTCGGCGCGCTCGCCCGAAACGGCTTGGCCCGCAGGCTTCGTCCCGGCCAAGCCGCGCCGATACGGCGAAACCCGCATCGATCTGGCGGAGTACGAGCCGGACGCCTAGACGCGGACCGGCCACTCGCGCCCGGCCGGGTGAGTCCTGCTAGCGTCGCCTCATGGCAGGAGCACTGTGCCCCGGATCGTTCGACCCCGTGACCTACGGACACCTCGACGTCTTCACCCGGGCCGCGGCCCAGTTCGACGAGGTCGTCATCACCGTCATGATCAATCCGAAGAAGCAGGGCATGTTCACCGTCGAGGAGCGCATGGAGATGCTGCGCGAGTCGACCGCGCACCTGGGCAACGTGCGGGTGGAGTCGTGGCAGGGCCTGACGGTGGATTTCGCCCGCGAGCAGGGCATCACCGCGATCGTGAAGGGTCTGCGCGACGCGGGCGACTTCGGCTACGAACTGCAGATGGCGCAGATGAACAAGAAGCTCTCCGGGGTGGACACGTTCTTCATCGCCACCAACCCGTCCTTCAGCTTCCTGTCCAGCTCACTGGTCAAGGAGGTCGCCGCGTACGGCGGCGACGTCACCGACATGCTGCCCCCCTCGGTGCACAAGCGCCTCGTCGACCGTCTGGCCGAGCGCAAGAACTGACGGAGAACCCGCCAGCGGCGGGGGAGCCCTAGAAGACCAGCCCGCGCAGGGCGAGGAAGCGCATGCCGCCGACCGCGGCGGTGATCGCCAGGATGGCGGCGGCCTGCGCGGTGTCTCCGAGGCCGGGAGCCCAGAGGCCGAGCGCGGCCAGCGCCGCGGTCGTGACGCCGAGGCCGACGAGCGCGAGCCCACCGCCTTCCCACTGGGCGGTGAACCAGCCGACCCGTGCCGCGGCGTGGAAGGTGAGCTGACGGTGCAGTTCGTTGGCGATCATCGTGCTGACGATGGAGCCGACGACGTTGGCGACCAGCGGCCCGACGCCGTGCATGGCGAAGAACAGCAGGACGTAGGCGATGTTGCTGGACCCGCCCACCAGCGCGAAACGGATCAGCTGCGCGAACGCGCGATCGCCGCGCAGATAGCGGGTGAGCTGTCCGAACCTGGTCGCGACCGAGGTCGTCGGCAACACGGGGTATGGGCCCACCCACGGCACGAAGAAGCTGGTGGCGCTCCCTCCACCCGGTCGGGGTAGTTCCAGAACAGTCATCGTCTTTCCGATCGAACACAGGCCATCGGCAGAGACAACGGCGATGGTGATCGCCCGCTTCCCCGTCGACTCTTGGCAGGTTCCGTTCCTCGCGCATGTTCAGCGATCGCTGACGCGTCGGAACCTGTCAACATTCGACGGCAGGTTGCCCGTACCTCCGGCTTCCTGGTCCGCGATCCGGGGACCGCGGTAGGGGTGAAGATCTTGGTCGACCTTCCAGAAGAATGTAACACGAAGCGGAGAGGCGGTCTCCACTTGATTTCTGTGGCGTGCGAGACACTGGCCCGACACACCGGAAAGTGACTCGGCACGAGCGGTGACGACGGGCACACTGGGGCTCGGCGGAAAGTTTCGCCGTGAGTCCGCAGGAGGGTAGTGAGCATGTATCGCGTATTCGAAGCGCTCGACGAACTGGTCGCCATTGTCGAAGAGGCCCGCGGCATCCCGCCGACCCGCAGCTGCATCGTGCCGCGCGGCGACGTGCTCGAGCTACTCGACGACGTCCGCGACGCGCTGCCCGGCGAACTCGACGACGCCCAGGACGTGCTCGACCATCGCGACAAGATCGTCTCCGATGCCAGGACCGCGGCCGAGACCGCCGTGACCGGCGCGAACGAGCAGGCCGAGCGCACCATCGGCTCCGCGCGCGAGGAAGCCGACCGCATCCTGGCCGACGCCAAGGCGCATGCCGACCGCATGGTCGCCGAGGCGAGCGCGCACGCCGATCGTCTCGTCGCCTCCGCTCAGGAGGAAGCCGACCGCGTGGTGGCCGACGGGAATGCCGAATACGAGGCGGTGACCGGACGGGCGCGCGTCGAGTCCGAGCGGATGATCGAGGCGGGCAAGGCCGCCTACGACCGTTCCGTCGCCGAAGGGCTCGCCGAGCAGGAGCGGCTGGTCACGCAGACCGAGGTGGTCCGCGCCGCGCACGCCGAATCGGCCAGGGTGATCGACGCCGCGCATGCCGAAGCCGATCGCCTGCGCGAGGAATGCGACCACTACGTCGACTCCAGGCTGGCCGATTTCGAGGAGACGCTGACCAGCACGCTGCGCACGGTCGGACGGGGGCGGCATCAGCTGCGCAGCGGGGCGGGCGCACCCGACTACGCCGGCGAATTCCGCAGGTAGCGGCGTCGAACGGAGTGGGGGCGGGTTTGGGTCCGTCCCACATGATCGCGTATTGTTGAGTGGTTGCCCGTATCCCTCGATCGTGAGTGAGTTCGTGATGCCCGCCGGTTCCGGTTCCGCGTCGCGTCCGCAGTCGGCCAAGCGCCGGCCGCCGGACGGTGGTTTCGTGCTGGACACCCGCAGCCTCGGTCGCAGGCCGGGGACCATGCGCGAGCTGCGCCGCACCGTCACCACCGAGCAGCGGATCGGCCTGGATCTGATCGCCGTTCCCGTGGGCGCGCAGGTGGAACTCGACCTGCAGTTGCAGGCGGTGTCCGAGGGTGTGCTGGTCACCGGGACGGTGTCCGCGCCGGTCGAAGGCGAGTGCTCGCGCTGCCTCGAGCCGTTCGGCGACGAGATCACCTTGCAAGTGACCGAGTTGTTCGCCTACCCGCACAGCACCACGGAGCAGACCACCGAGGACGACGAGGTCTACCGCATGGTCGACGACCTCATCGATCTGGAGCCCGTGGTGATCGACGCCGTCGGCCTGGAGCTGCCGCTGCAGCCGCTGTGCACGCCCGATTGCGCGGGATTGTGCCCGGAATGCGGCGTACGGATGGCGATTGCGGGATCCGACCACCGGCATGAGATACTTGACCCTCGCTGGGCCGGACTGGCTAAATTCGCCTCCGGATCGCCCGGCACCGGCAGCCCCGACGAGGGTGCGGCCGACCGAGACCATTGAGCAAGACCGATCAGCCGAACCGGCAGAGCAATCAGACAGAGGAGAAGTAGTCGTGGCCGTTCCCAAGCGCCGGATGTCCCGTTCCAACACCAGGTCGCGGCGCAGCCAGTGGAAGGCCACCGCGCCGACCCTGATCACCTGCCCGAACCGCGCGTGCGGCGAGAAGACTCTCCCGCACATCGCGTGCCCGTCCTGCGGCACCTACAAGGGCCGCCAGGTCACCGCCGCGGTCTGATCGTTCGACCTGTCGTAGCAACGTGACCGACGAACCCGACTCGTCCGGTGAACACGCGAGCCTGCTCGCCGCGTTGGGCGTCGATGTGCAGCCGGACCTGTTGCGTCTCGCGCTGACCCATCGCTCGTACGCGTACGAGAACGGCGGTCTGCCGACGAACGAGCGTCTCGAGTTCCTCGGCGACTCCGTGCTCGGGCTGAGCATCACCGAACGGCTGTATCACGAACATCCCTCGAAGAGCGAGGGTGAGCTGGCCAAACTGCGCGCGAGCGTGGTGAACATGCGCGCCCTCGCGGAAGTGGCCCGCGGGCTCGGCGAAGGCGGCCTCGGTGTGCACCTGCTGCTCGGCAAAGGTGAGGAACTCACCGGCGGCCGGGACAAGGAGAGCATCCTCGCCGACGGCATGGAGTCGCTGCTGGGCGCCGTGCATCTGCAGCACGGCATCGAAGTGGCTCGCTCCGTGGTGTTGCGGCTGTTCGCGGAGCTGCTCGAGCGTGGACCGCGCATGGGCGCGGGCCTGGACTGGAAGACGAGCCTGCAGGAACTCACCGCCGAGCGTGGTCTCGGCGTGCCCAGCTACGAGATCACCTCGACGGGGCCGGACCACGACAAGGAATTCACCGCCACCACGGTGGTCGGCGGACGAGCCTACGGGCAAGGTGTAGGCCGGTCGAAGAAGGAAGCCGAGCAGAAGGCCGCAGGGGCCGCCTACGAGGCGCTGACCGCCGAAACCTGACGTGCCCGAACTACCCGAGGTCGAGGTCGTGCGACGCGGGCTCGCCGAACACGCGGTCGGCCGGGTCGTCGAATCGGTGGCGATCACCCATCCCCGCTCGGTGCGCCGCCATCTCGAAGGCGCCGCCGATCTCGCCGCCCGGCTGACCGGCCTCGAGGTCGAGTCGGCCGAGCGGCGCGGCAAATTCCTCTGGCTGACCTTCGACGACCCGGAAGTGGCCCTGGTCGTGCATCTCGGCATGAGCGGTCAGATGCTGGTCCAGCCCATGGACGCGCCGTTGGAGAAGCACGCGCATATCCGCGCCACCTTCGGCGACGGCACCCAGCTGCGCTTCGTCGACCAGCGCACCTTCGGCGGCTGGGCGCTCGCCCCGCTGGTCGAGGTGGACGGCACCCTGGTGCCGCAGCCCGTCGCGCACATCGCCCGCGACCCGCTGGACCCACGTTTCGACGTCGAGTCCGTGGTCGCCGCCATCCGGGGCAAACAGAGTGAGATCAAACGCGTCCTGCTCGATCAAGGCGTCGTCTCCGGGATCGGCAACATCTACGCCGACGAGGCGCTGTGGCGTGCGAAGATCCACGGCGGCCGGCTCGCCTCGGGGCTGTCGCGGTCCGCGGTGCGCAGGTTGCTGGCCGAAGTCGGCGCGGTGATGGGCGAAGCGCTCGCGGCGGGCGGTACCTCGTTCGACGCGCTCTATGTGAACGTCAACGGCCAGTCGGGCTACTTCGAACGCTCGCTCGCCGTATACGGTCGGGAGCACGAACCGTGTCGCCGGTGTGGTGCGCCGATCATCCGGGAGCGGTTCATGAACCGCTCGTCCTACTCCTGCCCGCGCTGCCAGCCGAAGCCTCGTCGTCGGTAGCGCGGGCGAGCTACCGTTTCCTCAGGGCGGTTCGGAATGTCAGCCGACCGTGAGGAAGGGAAGCATGCGCAAGCTCACCTATTACGTCGCGTCGACCATTGACGGATTCATCGCCACCGAGGACGGCTCGGTCGATTTCTTCCCCGTCGGCGGCGATCACGGTCCGTCTATCAACGCGCAGTATCCCGAGACGCTGCCGACCAAGGTGCGCGAGGCGATCGGGTTGGAGGAACGCAATCGCTACTTCGACACGGTGCTGATGGGACGCAAGACGCACGACTTCGGCGTCCGCACCGGCACATCGACTCCGTACGCGCACCTGCGGCAGTTCGTGGTCTCGACCACGCTGCCCGAGAGCCCGGATCCGGCCGTCGAGCTGATCTCGGAGAACCCGGTCGAGAGGGTCCGTGCGCTCAAGCGGGAGAGCGGATTGGGCATCTGGCTGTGCGGTGGTGGCGAACTGGCGCAGGTGCTGCTGCCGGAGATCGACCAGATCTTCCTCAAGCTCTACCCGATCGTGCTCGGCCGCGGCCGAGCGCTGTTCGGCGCCGGGTCGCGGCTGCCGGAACCGGCCAAGTTCCGGGTGATCACCAGCACGGTGTTCGAGGACGGGGTGGCGTTCGTCAAATACAGCCGGGTGCCGTAGCGCGTGCCGGACCAGCAACCGAGTGGCATGCCGGACCAGGCCGCGGCGCCCGGTCCGGAGGCGGCGTTGCGGGAGATCGGCTTCTGGCTCGAGCGCTCCCGGGCGGAAACCCATCGGGTGAAGGCGTACCGGCGCGCCGCCGACGTCGTGGCGGGATTGACCGCCGACGAGCGCGAGGCGCGCCGGGCGGCCCGCAGCTGGACCGAGCTCGCGGGCATCGGACCCAAGACCGCCGCCGTCATCGAACAGGCGTACGCGGGTGAGGTGCCGCGCTACCTGGCCGAGTTGCGCGCGGCCGCGCAGCCGATCGGAGCCCCGGGCAAGCCGTTGCGGGAGCGACTGCGCGGCGATCTGCACACGCACTCGAATTGGTCCGACGGCGGCAGCCCGATCGAGGAGATGATGCGGGTGGCGGCCGCGCTCGGGCACGAATACTGCGCCCTGACCGATCATTCGCCGCGCCTGACCGTGGCCAACGGATTGTCCGCCGACCGGCTGCGCAAGCAGCTGGACGTAGTGGCCGAGCTCAACGAGCGGATGGCGCCGTTCCGCATCCTCACCGGCATCGAAGTGGACATTCTCGACGACGGCGCCCTCGACCAGCAGGCGGATCTGCTTGCCCGGCTGGACATCGTCGTGGCGAGCGTGCATTCGCACCTGCGCGACGACAGCGCCACCATGACCAAACGGATGGCGTACGCGGTCGCCGACCCCAACGTCGACGTGCTCGGCCACTGCACCGGGCGGCTGGTCGCGGGTGGACGCGGCACCCGGCCGGAGTCGACGTTCGACGCCGAGGTGGTGTTCGAGGCATGCCGCACCTACGGCACCGCCGTGGAGATCAACAGCAGGCCCGAACGACTCGACCCTCCTTCGCGCTTGCTGCGACTCGCGGCCGAGATGGGCTGTCACTTCTCGATCGACACCGACGCGCACGCACCCGGCCAGCTCGACTGGCAGGGTTACGGCTGTGAGCGCGCGGTCGCGAACGGTGTCGCGGCGGAACGGGTGATCAACACCTGGCCGCTGGCGGATCTCCTCGCCTGGACTCGCGCGCAAGGGTGACCGCGGGGTCAACTATTGTCGAATACTCCGACATTGCCTGTGTCGGAACTGAATTGCCGCCGAGAATGAGGGCTACACGGATTGCTGGGGGTGGGATCAACTGGTGGGCGACTTTCCGCTCGAAATCGTACTCGCGCTCATCGGTATCGCCGTGCCCGTCGGGGCGTTCCTGTGGGAGTTCGTCTTCGCAGGCCGTAGGCGACTCGGCTATCGGGTACAGATGGACACCCCGGTCACCGGTGAGATCGAGTCGGTGTTCCCCGGAGTGCTGCCGCAGCTGCGCCCGTCGTCCGACGGGGCCAGTCCGGACCTGAAGGACATCTCGGTCGTGCTGGTGCGCATCGAGAACAGTGGCGTCACGACGATCGATACCCATGACTACAAGGCGCCGGACGCCGCGCGGATCGGCTTACACCTGCGCTTTCCGCAGCGCAGGGTGATCGGGATGGCGGTGAACGAACTCAGCGATCCGGCGCTGGCCGACAACCTCGACGCCGACTCCGGCATCGCGGTGCGCGAGGACACCGGCGGGCACATCGGCGTGATCGATCTGCCGAAGGTGCCGCTCGGTCCCGGCGATCATTACAAGATCCTGGCGATCCTGCAGCGTTCCGAAGGCGTCGGCGAATATCCGCAACCGGTGCTGCGGGGCGGCATCAAAGGCGGGCGGATCACCGAGACTCGCAGCCGCACCGGGATTCCCCTGATGATGGTCGCGCTCACCGTGTTCTTGGTGCTGGTGATCGTCGTCCAGCTGGTGGTGGCCGCGCTGGAGCCGTCGCCGACGCCACTGAACTGCGCCTCGGGAAAACTGACCGTGGTCGGGTCGTCGGCGTTCGGACCGGTGCTCGAGGAAGCCGCCCGGCAGTACCGGAAGCGTTGCACCGAGGCGGATTTCGCCTTCGGCTTCGAAGGCACCGAGCGCGGATTGGACCGGCTCGCCGAAGAGGGCGGGGGCAACGCAGGGTTGCTCGCCATCACCGACGGCGCGAAGGGCAGTGGTTATCCGGCGTTGGTGCACCGTCCGCTCGCGTTGTCGCTGTTCGCCCTGGTCGTGCATCCCGGCGTCGGGGTCCGCGGTCTCACCGTCGCCCAGGTCCAGGATCTGTACCGGGGCAAGATCGGCAACTGGCGGGCGGTGGGCGGTCCGGACCTGCCGGTGGTGCTGGTCAACCGCACCCCGGGCTCGGGTTCGCGGAACACGCTCGAGCGCAGGTTGCTCGACGGCTCCCAGCCGGATCGCTCGCACCTGAGCTGCACGGCGCTGAAGGGCACGGTCATCACCGAGCCCGCGCACTGCGAGGTGCAGGTGACCGCCGACATGCGCAAGGCGGTGGCCGAGATCCCCGGCGCCATCGGCTATGCGGAGTTCTCCGAGGCCGTCGACGCGGGTTTGCCGACTCTCGTGATCGACGGTGTGGCCCCCGGCCGCGACGCCGCTGTGCGGCGCACCTATCCCTTCTGGGGAGTCGAGTACGCCTACAGCAACGGGGAGTTGCCCGGGGACTCGCTGGCCGCGAGTTTCCTGCACTTCCTGACTGATCAGACCGGCAAAGAGGTGCTGCGCGCGCACGGCAACGCACCGTGCGCCGACCTGCCCGACCCCGGCCGCTGCCTGCCGGATCAGTGAACTCCGCGCGCTGGGAGCGCCGAGGTGCCGGTGGGCTGGGCGACGATGACCGCATGACGAAAGTCCCTCTGCGCGAGTTGAATCGGACGCTCCTGGTCCACACGACGACTTCGCCGCGCCGCTGCGCGATCGCTCGGTGGTGCGCTCCACCATGATTCGACGGGGGCGAACCCCTTTCGCCCGGCGCTTCCCGGGCAGGCACCCGCGCGGACTCGCCGAAACCGGCGAGCTGCTGGTGCCGCTGACGCACGGCCTCGAGCCAGACGTATGGAGCGGTGGCGCGATCGGCACGTCACGGTCGGGCCGGAGCCGAAGCCCTGCTGCGGTTCGTCGTGGCCGGTGACGACGCCACCCGGCCGGCCACGATCCGCAGGTCGTCCTCGACGGGTGATGCGCGCTGCGGTCGACAAGGCGGGGCCTCCGGCTTACCCATCGGTTGCCGAACGAACGCTGGGCGGCGCGATTTTTCCCGAACTGTTTGGTTTGAAGATCCCCGTCTGAGGTACCTCCCTCTCGGCCCCCCTGCTCATGCCGACGGCGTGACCAGGCCAACCAAGCCCCATGGACGGCGGTGCAGCTAGGTCTTCACCCCCGCCGCGGCGGCCACTTAGTTCAGTTCGGCGCCCGGTACTCCGAGTGCTGGGTGAATGCGAGTGAGTGCTATTTGGTTGTCCCTGGAAGGAGGGTCATGAGCGCGCTTTCCGTGCCGATTTCCGCGCAGGCGTCGTCCGATCTGGAGATGCCGTCGTGCGACTACTTGTCGACAGACCGTTCCAGCGGCCCGTTTCGCATCGCGATGGTCGTGCCGCCGTACTTCGACGTGCCGCCCAAGGCGTACGGCGGCGTCGAGGCCGTGGTGGCCGATCTGGTCGACGCGTTGGTGGCCCGTGGCCACGACGTCACGCTGCTGGGCGCGGGGGAGCCGGGGACGAAGGCGAAGTTCGTGCCGGTGTGGGAGCGGGCGCTGCCCGAGCGGCTCGGGGAGCCGTTCCCCGAGGTCGTGCACGCGCTGCGGGTGCGCCGCGCCATCGAGGAGCTGGTGGCCACCTCGGGTATCGATCTGGTGCACGACCACACCTTCGCGGGCCCGCTCAACGCGACCGTCTTCCAGAACATGGGCTTGCCGACGGTGCTCACCGTGCACGGGCCGGTCGAGGACGACATCTACCGCTACTACCAAGATCTGGGCGACGAAGTGGCGCTGGTGGCGATCAGCGACCGCCAGCGCGAACTGGCGCCGGGTCTGAATTGGTCCGGGCGCGTGCACAACGCGCTGCACGTCGACGATTGGCCGTTCCGGGTGGAGAAGGACGACTACGCGCTGTTCCTCGGCCGGTTCAACGAGTGCAAGGCGCCGCACCTCGCGCTGGAGGCCGCGCACGCCGCCGGGATCCCGCTCGTGCTGGCGGGCAAGTGCAGCGAGCGTCCGGAGCAGGCCTACTTCGAGGCCAAGGTGCGGCCGCTGTTGACGGAAAACGATCACGTGTTCGGTCTCGCCGACGCGGCGGCCAAGCGTAAGCTGCTTGCGAATGCGCGTTGCCTGTTGTTCCCAATCCGCTGGGAGGAACCGTTCGGCATGGTGATGATCGAATCCATGGTCTGTGGCACGCCGGTGGTCGCGCTGCGCGGCGGGGCGGTGTCCGAGGTGATCGTCGACGGCGTGACCGGCCGCATCTGCGAGGATCCCGCCGAGTTGCCCGCGGCCATCGAGGAGGTCAGGGGCATCGATCCGTACGCGTGCCGAGCCCACGTGCAGGCGAATTTCGGCTCCGACACGCTCGGCTTCGGTTACGAGCAGGTGTATCGCCGGGTGTTGCGTTCCAAGAAGCGGTTCGGCGCCGCGCCGGTGGACCTCGCGGCGCCTGCTGCCGCGCCGCTCGACGACGCCCCGGCGCCCGGCGCCGCGCCGATCCGGATCGCGGCGAGCGGATAGGCGTGACCGATTCCGCACCGTTGAGCCCCGCCCCCCTGAACTCCGGTGAGCCGACCGGGTTCGGGGGGTGCGGTTCGGTGACCCTGGTCGAAGGCGGCACGTTCTGCCTGTCCAATCGGCTCGGCGACGTCGAACCGGGCAAGCCGCACGGATTGTTCTTCCGGGACGCGCGCGTGCTGTCCCGCTGGGAGTTGCTGGTGAACGGCAAGCCCGCCGAGTCGCTTTCGGTGCTCAGTCCGGAGGCGTTCGCCGCCAGGTTCGTGTTGCGCAGGCCCCCGCAAGCGGGCCTGGCCGACAGCACGCTGCTGGTGGTGCGCGAACGGATCGTGGCCGACGGCATGCACGAGCTGATCACGTTGGAGAACATGGGCCGCGAACCTACCGCGGTGCTGCTGGAACTGCATGTGGATGCCGACTTCGTCGATCTCTTCGCGGTGAAGGAGGGCCGCGCGGGGCACGCGCGGGCCGACGTGACGGTCGCCGACGGCGAACTCGTGCTGCACGATCACGCCGACCGCAGCCGGGGGATCTCGATCTCGGCGACCGTGGAACCGGAAGTTCTCCCGGGTTCGCTGCTGTGGCGGGTGATCGTGCCGGTCGGCGAATGCTGGCAGACCGAGATCATCGCGCAGCCGACGGTGGGCAATCAGCGCTTCCAAGCGATCTCGCCGGGCGAGCACTACGGGGTCAGCGCGCCGGGCCGAAAGATCGAGGCGTGGCGTGACACCGCCACCGACATCGCCGCGTCCGACCCGGCGCTCACCCGGGTGCTGCGCCGCACCGAAAGCGATTTGGGCGCGTTGCAGATGCACGACGAATCCGGCGATGCCCGGCCGTTCGTCGCCGCGGGCGCGCCGTGGTTCATGACCCTGTTCGGGCGCGACAGCCTGCTCACCGCGTGGATGGCGCTGCCGCTGGAGGTCGATCTGGCGCTGGGCACGTTGCAGCAGCTGGCGGAACTGCAAGGCCAGGACGTCAACCCGCTCACCGAAGAGGAACCAGGACGCATCATGCACGAGATGCGCCGCGGCCCGGCCGGCGGGCAGGTCTTCGGCGGCAACATCTACTACGGGACCGCCGACGCCACACCGCTGTTCGTGATGCTGCTCGCCGAATGCCATCGCTGGGGCGCCGACCCGGAGGCGATCCGGCAGATGCTGCCCGCCGCCGACGCCGCGCTGCGCTGGATCACCGACTACGGCGACCGGGACGGGGACGGCTTCGTCGAGTACCGCCGCGCCACCGACCGCGGCCTGATCAACCAGGGCTGGAAGGACAGCTTCGACGGAATCAACGACGCCACCGGCCATATCGCCGAGGCGCCCATCGCGCTGTGCGAGGTACAGGGTTACGTGCACGCCGCGATGCTGGCCAGGGCCGAGCTGGCCGAGGCGTTCGACGACCCGCGGCTGGCCGGCCTGCTGCGCGAACGCGCCGCGGAGTTGCGCGTCAAGTTCGCCGAGCAGTTCTGGCTGCCCGACCGCGGCTGGTACGCCGTGGCGCTGGACGGCGGTAAGCGTCAGGTCGACGCGCTGACCAGCAACGTCGCGCATTGCCTCTGGTCGGGCATCGCCACCGACGAGCACGCGGCGGAAGTCGTGGCGCGCCTGGCCGGTCCGGAGATGGACTCCGGCTTCGGACTGCGCACTTTGGCGTCGAACATGGGCGCCTACAACCCGATGAGCTATCACTGCGGCTCGGTGTGGCCGCACGACACGGCGATCGCGGTGGCGGGCCTGCTGCGCTACCGGCACGTGCCCGGCGCGGTCGAGCTGGCGACGCGGCTGGCCACCGGTCTGCTGGACGCGGCGGCGGTGTTCGACGGGCGCCTGCCGGAGTTGTTCTGCGGCTTTCCCCGGTCGCGATTCGCCACGCCGGTGCCGTACCCGACCTCCTGTTCGCCGCAGGCGTGGGCGAGCGCGGCGCCGCTGCTGCTGGTGCGCGCCTTCCTCGGACTCGACCCCGACGCGCCGACCCGGACGCTCAGCGTCCGGCCGCAGCTGCCGGCGCGGTGGGGGAAGGTCTCGCTGCGCGCATTGCGGCTCGGCGCGACCACTGTCGACCTGGAGGCCGAGGGCGCGCAGATCACCGCGGCGCGCCTGCCCGACGACTGGCGGCTGGTGACCAGATGAGGCGCACCGGTTGCCGCGAGGCACGAGCGGGTATGCCTCCGGCGTAAGGATATTGGCAAGCCCTTCTCGCACTGATCCGCAGCACGGGAGGTGCACGATGCAGACATCACTGGATACGCAAGACCTGTGGCGGGCCCGATACCGGGACTGTTCCGCGGAGCCGTCGACAGATCTCGACATGGATCGCGCATTGTTCATCCGCAGCGTGCACGCCGGTCACGGCCCCGAGTGCCGCCAGTACCTCGCTGCGGCCGCGTATTGTCTCGACCACGGGGACGAGCACTGACCCGACGGCACCGCGGCGACGAGTAGCGCACTTCCCGCCCGTCGAGGTTCCGGTTACAGAATCGCGAAGGCGACGACCAGCCCGAGCGCGAAATGCGCGGCCGCCACCACGAGCACCTCGGTGGTGTAGGTGTCGGCGTGCAGCGCGGCGCCGATATCGATGCCGAGCGCACGCTCGATGACGCGCACCGAGATGACCTGGGCGACAATGCCGACCAGGCCGAACACCAGCGCGGCGATCAGACCCTCGGACAGCTTGCCACCGCCGCCGACGGCGAAGATGGCGAGCACGACGATGAACGCCATGCTGATCATGCCCGCCGCGGTGACGATGATGGCGTTCGGCTTGCCCGTCACCACCAGCTTGCGCAACTTGCCCGGCGTGGTCAGGTCGATGGCGTAGAAGCCGACGAGCATGAGTACCAAGCCGACGAGGGCGTAGAGGATGATCGCTCCCACACCCTCGCCCAGCGAACTCCAGTACCCCGATTCCAGGGCGACTGCGGTCATCTTGATCCTTCCGAGACGGGTTGGCGTACGGCCGAGACGGATTCGTGTTCGACGGTGGCGATGCTCAATCGGTGATGCGGTGCGGGACGAAGGCTGAGCCGTCGTCGGTGATCAGTCCCGCGGTCTCGCGGATGCCGAGGCCCGCCGCGGCGTCGCCGACGATCCACGCGCCGAGCACCGGGCGCATGTCGTCGAATTCCGGTAGCGGGTCGAGCAGCTGGTACACGTAGCCTTCCTCGCCGTAGACACCGCCGGTCGCGGTTTCCAGACCGGCGCCGACGATTGTCATGTTGGCGCCTTCGCGTCCCAGCTTCGGTTTGCGGATGTACTCGGTGAGCTCGTGCGGCGAGTCGAGGTAGGCGGGCAGCAGATTCGGGTGGCCAGGGTACATTTCCCACAGCACCGCCAGGATCGCCTTGTTGCTCAGCAGCGTCTTCCACAGCGGTTCGATCCACATGGTCTCCGGCAGGCTGTCCACGACGCGCTTGCCGAACTCGTCGTCGAGCACCCACTCCCATGGGTAGAGCTTGAAAATCGCCTCGATCGGGGCCTCCGCCAGATCCACGAAACGTTCCAGCTCCGAATCGAATCCGATTTCCTCGATCGGCAGCGCCACGGTGTCGAACCCGGCCTCGGCCGCGGTCTCCTGCATGTAGGCGGTGGTGACGTTGTCCTCGCCGGTGGCGTCCGCGCCCGACCAGCTGAAGTGCAGTTGCGCGGTGGGCAGCACGTCGCGCAGCTCACCCCACCGCTCGACCAGCTTCTCGTGCAACGAGTTCCACTGGTCGCCGCCCGGGTAGCGGTCGGTCAGCCAGTGCCACTGCACGATCGCCGCCTCCAGCAGCGAGGTGGGCGTGTCCGCGTTGTACTCCAGCAGTTTCGCCGGACGCCGCGCGTCGTAGCGCAGGTCGAAGCGCCCGTACACGTACGGGTCGGAGCGCCGCCAGGATTCCGCGATCGGGCCCCAGCTCCACTCGGGCAGGCCGAAATCGGCGTACCGCTCGGTGAGCACGATGTGCTCCACCGCGTTCAGGCACATCGAATGCAGGAGTTCGACGTCGGCCTCCAACGCGAGGATCTCCGACATCTCGAACTCGTAGTGCACCGACTCGTCCCAGTACGGGCGCGGCTGGCCGCTCGCGTCCCGGCCCGGGGACCCGTAGACCAGACCCTGGCTTTCGATGGTCTGCTGCCAGCCCGCCCGGGGCGTATCCCGCACGCGTCGCATCTACGACCCTCCGCCGGTGCTCTTGCTGCCCAGGCCGCCGCGCTGGATCGTGGTGCCGCTCTTGGTCTTGATCTCGGCGCCTTTCGGTTTGATCGTGGTGCCGCCCGTCGGCGGTTTGCCTATGGTGCCCGTACCGCCGTAGTAGTAGCGGTACTGCGGGCCACCGCCGAGGATGATCAAGCCCGGGTTGACGCCGGTGTCGCTGATGAAGCCGGGACGGCCGTCGCCGCAGTACGAGTCGTCGACCACGATCTCCTGGCCGTTCTCGGTTCGCACGCACTGCGCCGTCACCCGGTCCGGCGCGGCCAGCGCGCGATAGGCCAGATAGCCGCCGCCGACCAGCGCAGCGACGCCGACGATGGCGACACCGCCGATCATGACTCGCTTGCGGGTGCGCTTCTTGGCTTCCTCGGCCCAGGCGGCCGCGCGCTGTTCCTCCTCGGCGCGCTTGCGGGCCTTCTCCCTCGCTCGCGCCTCGGCCACGGTGGGCGGACGGGGCTGCGTGACGCCTGCTTCCTGGCGCTGAATACTGCCGGGCCGCGGCGGAACGGAGCCTGCCGGACGTTCGCCGCCCGGGCCGCTCGCCTCTCCGGGCGACGGCACCGAAGCCCCCGTGGACCAGTCGTTGCCGGGCTGCTCGGCGTCACCGGGACCTGGCCGTTCGGTGGCCCGGGAGACGGGCGTCGACCGATCCTGTTCGTCGCCGGACGCGGGCGTGGCCGCAGTGGCGGGCTGCTCGTCCTCGCTCGGGCGCTGCGGCCCGGACGGCCGCCCGGGCTCGTCCCGGCGCTCGTGCTCACCCGGATTCCGCGTGCTCACCGCTGCGCCCCCCTCGTCGCCCGAACCACCACTACCGCTCCTCGAAACCGGTCAAATCACCCCGCGCGGGCTCCCAGCTTTCCACAACCAACCTCACCTGACCAGGTGTATCGCCGGATCGCAAGTAGGCGAGCAACCGCTCGCACGCGGCTCGCGGCCCCTCGGCGACCACGTGCACGCGGCCGTCCCTGGCATTGGTGGCGTGCCCGACCAGGCCGAGTTCCAGCGCCCGCGACCGGGTCCACCAGCGGAAACCCACACCTTGGACCAGGCCGTGCACCCAGGCGCTCAACCGAACGGCCTCGTCCATCAGGCCTCGACGTCGAACGACAGCGTTACCTTCGATCCCGCCTTCAGCGTTCGTCCCACCGTGCAGACCTTGTCGATCGCGCGCTGCACGGTGACCAGCAACCGTTCGCGGGCCTCGTCGTCGAGTTCGCTGAGGTCGAGCTCGAACACTTCCTCCAGGTGCGGGTACACCTCGTTCTCCCGGTCGGCGTCGCCGGAGACGCGGATGGTCGCGTCGAAGTTGTCGCCGAGTTTGCGCGACAGCGGGAAGTCCGCGCTCAGGCCGGAGCAGGCGGCCAGCGCGATCTTCAGCAGCTCGCCGGGGGTGAACACACCGGGAACGCCCTGCGAACCGATCAGGACTTCGGCGCCGCGGGAGCTGCGCCCGGTGTAGGCCCTGGTACCGGTGCGCTCGACCCACAAGGTGGTCGGTTCCGGCGCGCTCGGCGCCGCGGTGGCGGGTGTAGCGGTCTGTTCAGCCATGGGTTCGATCCTGCCATTGTCGTCGCAATCAACTCGCGCGCCTGGCAACGCCGCGCCAGGTCGCGCCATTCCGCGCGGTCGGCGGCCCGTGGCCGGGATTACTACTCCTGGAACCGGTAACCCATGCCCGCCTCGGTGAGCAGGTGCTTGGGGCGCGACGGATCGTCCTCCAGTTTGCGGCGCAATTGCGCCAGATAGACCCGCAGGTAGTGGGTCTCGGTGGCGTAGGAGGGGCCCCATACCTCGCGCAGCAGCTCACGCCGCCCGACCAGCTTGCCTCGGTTGCGCACCAGCATCTCGAGCATGCCCCACTCGGTGGGGGTCAGGTGCACGGTCTCGCCGCGCTTGGTGACCTTCTTGGCGGCCAGGTCGACGGTGAACGAGTCGGTGGTCACGACCGGCGCCGAGGCGTCGGGATCGGTGGCGCCGCGCCGGACCGCGGCGCGCAGCCGGGCCAGCAGCTCGTCCATGCCGAAGGGCTTGGTGACGTAGTCGTCGGCGCCCGCGTCCAGCGCTTCCACCTTGTCGGCGGAATCGGTCCGCGCCGACAGCACGATCACCGGCGCGGAGGTCCAGCCGCGCAATCCGGCGAGCACCTCGATGCCGTCCATGTCGGGCAGGCCGAGGTCGAGAATCACGACGTCCGGGTGCCGGTCGGCGGCCGCGCGCAGGGCCGCCCCGCCGGTCGCGGCTGTGATCACCTCGTAGCCGCGGACGGACAGATTGATCCGCAACGCGCGCACGATCTGCGGTTCGTCGTCGACCACGAGCACCTTCGTCGCCACCGCCTCGGACGTCTTCGGAACCACCGCAGCCTCCTGTGTCGTCACGGACACCTCACTCACCCGCGTTCGTCGTCTCGTGCGCCACGGCCCCGCCCGCGCCGTCGGCTTCCGGCGGCTCGCCGCCGGGCAAGTCGACCAGCATGGTCAATCCTCCCCCCGGGGTCGGCTCGGCATGCACCGTGCCGCCCATCGCTTCGACGAACCCGCGCACCACCGACAGGCCGAGCCCGACGCCGGTGGTGTTGTCGCGGTCGCCCAGGCGTTGGAAGGGTTCGAACAGCTGTTCCTCGGTGCCGTGCGGGACACCGGGGCCGGTGTCGACGACGGCGATCGCCACCCGGTCGCCCGCGCGTTCCGCGGTGATCCGGACCGTGCCCGCGCGGGGCGCGTGCCGCAACGCGTTGTCGACGAGGTTCGCCAGCACGCGTTCCAGCAGGCCGCTGTCGGCGCGCACCGAGACGTCGCCCACCTCCACCCGGACCCGGTCCACCGCCGCGCGCCGCAGCCCCCGCGCGCCCATCCCGACGCTCACCAGTGCGCGGTGCACCGCCTCGTCCAGGTAGACCCGCCGCACCTGCGGGGTGACCACGCCGACCGCGAGCCGGGAGGAGTCGAGCAGATTGCCGACCAGCGCGGTGAGTTGATCCACCGATTCCTCGATCGTCTCCAGTAGTTCGGCGGTGTCCTCCGGGGAGAACTCGATGTCGTCGCTGCGCAGGCTGGACACCGCCGCTTTCGCCCCGGCCAGCGGGGTGCGCAGGTCGTGGCTGACCGCCGAGAGCAACGCCCGCCGCAGCCGGTCGGCCTCCAGCAGGGCCGCGGCGGCGCCGGCCTCCTCGGCCAGGCGCGCCTGCCGCACCAGCGCGACGGCCTGGTTGGTGACCGCGTTGAGCACCGGGCGGTCCGCCGCCGCCAGCGGGCGGCCGGACAACAGCAGCCAGTGGTGGGCGTCGCCCGCTTCCACCACGGTGTCGGCGTCGGAGGGCTGGCGCGGCGGGTCTGTGCCCACCTCGGCGAGCACTCGGTCGCCCGCTACCAAGCCGACCGCGCGCTGTGCGAAGACCTCCCTGATCTGTTCGAGCAGCCGGGGCAGATCCGCGCCGTGCAGGATCGCGCCGGAGAACATGGTCAGCAGCTCGGCCTGCCGGGACGCCTTGCGCGCCTGAGCGGTTCGCTTCGCGGCCAGATCGACCAGCGCCGCCACCGCGACGGCGACGATGAGCAGCACCACCACGGTGATGAAGCTGTTCGGCTCGGCGATGGTGAGGCTGTAGCGCGGCGGCGCGAAGAACCAGTTCAGCAACAGGCCCGACAGCAGCGCCGAGAACGACGCGGGCACGACGCCGCCGAGCAGCGCCACCGCCACTACGCCGACCACGAACACGGCGCTGATCCCGCCGAGATCCAGCACGTCGTCGAGGTAGGCGGCGCTGATCGCGCAGACCAGGGCCGGTACCAGAACGGCGGCGAGCCAGGCCGCCACGGGGCGGCGCGGATGCACAGCGGCGTACCGGAATCCGCGGTGGGCCTCCTCGTGCGTCACCATGTGCACGTCGATCTTGCCGGAGCGCTGCACCACCGTGGCGCCGATGCCCTCGTCGAAGACCCGCGCCCAGCGCGAGCGCCGTGAGGTGCCGAGTACGAGCTGGGTGGCGTTCGCCTCGCGGGCGAAGTCGAGCAGCGCGGTGGGCACGTCCGCCCCGGTGACGGTGTGCAGCGAAGCGTTCAGGCTCGCCGCCAGCTCGCGCAACCGCGCCAGCCGCTCGGTGGAGACCCCGGCCAGGCCGTCGCCGCGCACCACGTGCACGACCACCAGATCGGCGCTGGATTTGGTGGCGATCCGGCTCGCGCGCCGCACGATCGTCTCCGATTCGGGGCCGCCGGTCACCGCCACCACGACGCGTTCGCGCGCCTCCCACAATTCGGTGATCGCGTGGTCGGCCCGGTACCTGGCCAGCGCGGCGTCGACCTGGTCGGCCAGCCACAGCAGCGCCAGCTCGCGCAGGGCCGTGAGGTTTCCCGCGCGGAAATAGTTCCGCAGCGCCGCGTCGATCTTCTCGGCGGCGTACACGTTGCCGTGGGAAAGCCTGCGCCGCAACGCTTCCGGGGTGATGTCGACCAATTCCACCTGGTCCGCCCCGCGCACCACCGCGTCGGGCACGGTCTCGCGCTGCTGGATGCCGGTGATCTGCTCGACGACGTCGTTGAGGCTCTCCAGATGCTGCACGTTGACCGTGGAGATCACGTCGATACCCGCGTCGAGCAGCTCCGCCACGTCCTGCCAGCGCTTCTCGTGCTTGCTGCCGGGCGTGTTGGTGTGCGCCAGCTCGTCGACCAGCACCACCGCGGGCGCGCGCCGCAGCACCGCCTCGACGTCGAGTTCCGGGAACCTGCCGCCGCGATAGTCGATCATTTTCGGGGGTACGCGCTCGATGCCCTCGAGCAGTTTCGCGGTCTTCTCCCTGCCGTGCGTTTCGACCACCGCGGCCACCACGTCGCGACCGCGCTCCAGCCGCCGGTGCGCCTCGCCGAGCATGGCGTAGGTCTTGCCGACTCCCGGCGCGGCGCCGAGGTAGATACGCAGCTGCCCGCGTTTCACGCCTTCATCATCGCGCGTCGCGCTGCTCGGGCCGAGCACCCCTCGATCGTCACCGACTCCGTGTCACCGCCGCGCATCATCCGCCTCGATCACGACCGGTATCGGCCGCGGTGCCTGTTCGCGAACCCCGAACGCGCGGATGACCAGCGCGCAGCAGACGAATGCGACGACGACGATCATTGCCGACATTGTGATCCTCTCTTCCCTCCCGGCTGGACGGCACCGGTCGCGCTGGAATCATCCCGCCCGGCCTGCTCTCCACTTACTACCGTCGCCAGACGGCCGGACCTCGATATTTACGGGGTGTTGACGGTCCGTCCGTGTTCCTTGACGCCATCCTTGCGGGCGGCGCGTGACCGTCAACGAACCGCAAATGCCGAGTATCGAGGCGTCAAGAAGTCGTCAGGAACCGACGGGACGCGCCATAGGCGCGCTTCACTCGCTCTGTCGCGCCGAAGCCCGGCGCGCGGATGGAGGTTGGTCGAGTTATGTCGGTCGTGGTGTTCACCGCGCTCACCGTGGCGGCGTTCGCGCTGCTGGGGTTGATCCAGCGCGGGGTGGAGAAGTTGTGACCGCGAATCTGGTCGGTCTGGTTCTCGCCGTCGGCTCAGCGGTCTATCTGGTCGCGGCGCTGCTGTTTCCCGAGAGGTTCTGAGTGAGCACGACAACCGCGGGGATCGTCTTCGTGGCCTCTCTGATCCTTGCGCTCGCGCTGGTGCACGTGCCGCTGGGCGACTACATGTACCGGGTCTACGACGGACGCGAGCATTCGCGCGTCGAACGTCTCGTCTACCGCGCGATCGGAGCGCACCCCGAAGTCGAGCAGCCTTGGCCCGCGTACGCGCGCAGCGTGCTGGCCTTCTCGGCGGTCGGCATTCTCTTCCTGTTCTTCTTCCAGCTCGTACAGGGCCGGTTACCCCTGCACCTGAACGATCCGGGCACCGAGATGACGCCCGCGCTGGCCTGGAACACCGCGGTCAGTTTCGTCACCAACACCAACTGGCAGAACTACTCCGGTGAATCCACCCAGGGCCACCTGGTGCAGATGGCCGGGCTCGCGGTGCAGAACTTCGTCTCGGCGGCGGTGGGCATGGCGGTGGCCGTGGCGCTGGTACGCGGGTTCGCTCGCAGGCACACCGGCGATCTCGGCAACTTCTGGGTGGACCTGGTGCGCGGCACGCTGCGCATCCTGCTGCCGATCGCCTTCGTCTTCGCGCTCGTGCTGGTGGTGGGCGGTGTGATCCAGAATTTCCACTTGCACGACCAAGCGGCGCGGACGCTGAGCGGGACGCGGCAGACCATCACCGGCGGCCCGGTCGCCAGCCAAGAGGTGATCAAGGAACTCGGTACCAACGGCGGGGGCTTCTACAACGCCAACTCGTCGCACCCGTTCGAGAACCCGGCCACCTGGACCAACTGGGTGGAGATCTTCTTGCTGCTGGTGATCAGCTTCTCGCTGCCGCGCACCTTCGGCCGGATGGTGGGCAGCCGCAGGCAGGGCTACGCGATCGTCGCGGTGATGGGGACGATCGCACTGATCAGCGTCACGCTGACGAACCTGTTCCAGCTCCAGCACCACGGCACGGTGCCGACCGCGATCGGCGCATCGATGGAAGGCGTGGAACAGCGTTTCGGCGTGTCGAATTCGGCGACTTTCGCCGCCTCGACCACGCTGACCTCGACAGGCGCCGTCGACTCGTTCCACGACTCCTACACCAGCCTCGGCGGCCTGATGACGATGTTCAACATGCAGCTGGGCGAAGTCGCGCCCGGCGGCACCGGATCGGGGCTGTACGGCATGCTGATCCTGGCGGTGATCACGGTGTTCGTCGCCGGGTTGATGGTCGGCCGCACGCCGGAGTACCTCGGCAAGAAGATCACACCGCGCGAGATCAAGCTGGCCGCGTCGTATTTCCTGATCAGCCCGCTGATCGTGCTGGTCGGCACCGCCGCGGCCATGGCGATGCCAGGCCGGCGCGCGAGCATGCTGAATTCGGGGCCGCACGGTCTGTCGGAGGTGCTGTACGCCTTCACCTCGGCCGCCAACAACAACGGCTCCGCCTTCGCGGGACTGACCGGCAACACCGAGTGGTACAACACCGCGCTGGGCCTGGCCATGCTGTTCGGCCGTTTCCTGCCGATTATCTTCGTGCTCGCCCTGGCCGGTTCGCTGGCTCGGCAGGGCACCACTCCCGCGTCGATCGGCACGCTGCCGACACACCGGCCGCAGTTCGTCGGCATGGTCGTCGGCGTGACGGTGATCCTGGTCGCGCTCACCTTCCTGCCCGCGCTGGCGCTCGGGCCGCTCGCCGAAGGAATCCACTGACATGTCCAGTTCCGCAATCGATGACCTGGTCGCGGCGCGGGCCGAGTCCGATCGGCGGCGGCGGGCCAAGAGTGTCCCGAGCGGGGTTCTCGACCCCAAGATGCTGCTGACCTCGCTGCCGGACGCGGTGCGCAAGCTCGATCCGCGCACCCTGTGGCGCAACCCCGTGATGCTGATCGTCGAACTCGGCGCGGTGTGGTCGACCGTTCTCGCGCTGGTGGACCCGAGCTTCTTCGCCTGGGCGACCGTGGTGTGGCTGTGGCTCACCGTGCTCTTCGCCAACCTGGCCGAGGCCGTCG
The DNA here is from genome assembly GCF_040632645.1 of Nocardia sp. NPDC019219. Lineage (NCBI taxonomy): Bacteria > Bacillati > Actinomycetota > Actinomycetes > Mycobacteriales > Nocardiaceae > Nocardia > Nocardia sp. NPDC019219. Next base: position 62,923 of record NZ_JBEYCG010000002.1, read on the forward strand.
CGGAGGGGCGCGGCAAGGCGCAGGCCGACACCCTGCGCAAGGCGAAGACCGACACCGTCGCGCGGCGGCTGGTGGAGTGGTCGCCGGGCGCGCGGCTGGTCGAGGAACGCGTCGCCGCCACGGACCTGCGCCGCGGCGATCACGTCGTGGTCGAGGCCGGGCAGGTGATCCCGGGCGACGGCGACGTCGTGGAAGGCATCGCGTCGGTCGACGAGTCGGCGATCACCGGTGAATCCGCGCCGGTGATCCGCGAATCCGGCGGTGACCGCTCGGCGGTGACCGGCGGCACCACCGTGTTGTCGGACCGGATCGTCGTGCGGATCACCCAGGAACCCGGCCGCAGCTTCATCGACAGGATGATCGCGCTCGTAGAGGGCGCGAGCAGGCAGAAGACCCCGAACGAGACCGCGCTGAACATCCTGCTCGCGGCGCTGACGATCATCTTCGTCTTCGCGGTCGTCACGCTGCAGCCGATGGCGATCTTCAGCAAGGCGAACAACCCGGGCGTGCCGGACACCTCGGCGCTGGACGCGCACGGCGTCACCGGCATCGTGCTGGTCTCGCTGCTGGTGTGCCTGATCCCCACGACCATCGGCGCGTTGCTGTCGGCGATCGGCATCGCGGGCATGGACCGCCTGGTGCAGCGCAATGTGCTCGCCATGTCCGGTCGTGCCGTCGAGGCAGCCGGAGACGTGAACACCCTGCTGCTGGACAAGACCGGCACCATCACGCTCGGCAATCGTCAGGCCGCGGACTTCGTCCCGGTGCCCGGCGTGAGCACGGCGGAACTGGCCGACGCCGCACAGCTTTCCAGCTTGGCCGACGAGACGCCGGAGGGACGTTCCATCGTGGTCTACGCCAAACAGGCCTACGGTCTGCGGGAGCGGACGCCCGGCGAGCTGAGTCACGCGCGGTGGGTGGAGTTCACCGCGCAGACCCGGATGTCGGGCGTCGATGTCGAGGACCGCATGCTGCGTAAGGGCGCGGCGAGTGCGGTCACCGAATGGGTGCGGTCTCGGGGCGGTTCGGTGCCCGCTGAACTCGGCGCGACCGTCGACGGCATCTCCGCCGCGGGCGGCACGCCGCTGGTCGTCGGCCAGGTCGACGGCGACGGCGCCCGGGTGCTCGGCGTGATCCACCTCAAAGACGTGGTGAAGCAGGGCATGCGCGAGCGGTTCGACGAGATGCGCAGCATGGGCATCCGCTCGGTGATGATCACTGGCGACAACCCGTTGACCGCTCAGGCGATCGCGGACGAAGCGGGTGTCGACGACTTCCTCGCCGAGGCGACGCCGGAGGACAAGCTGGCGCTGATCAAACGGGAACAGGAGGGCGGGCGGCTGGTCGCGATGACCGGCGACGGCACCAACGACGCGCCCGCGCTCGCGCAGGCCGACGTGGGCGTCGCGATGAACACCGGGACGTCGGCCGCCAAAGAGGCGGGCAACATGGTGGATCTGGACTCCGACCCGACCAAGCTGATCGAGATCGTCGAGATCGGCAAACAGTTGCTCATCACGCGCGGGGCGCTGACGACGTTCTCCATCGCCAACGACATCGCCAAGTACTTCGCGATCATTCCTGCGCTGTTCGTGCCGCTGTTCCCCGGTCTGGACCTGCTCAACGTCATGCGGCTGTCCAGCCCGCAGTCGGCGATCCTGTCCGCGGTGATCTTCAACGCCGTCGTCATCGTGGCGTTGATCCCGCTGGCTTTACGCGGCGTGCGTTACCGGCCGTCGAACGCGTCGAAGTTGCTCAGCCGCAACCTGACCGTCTACGGGCTCGGCGGCATCATCGCGCCGTTCCTCGGCATCAAACTCATCGACCTCACGGTCCAGTTCCTCCCCGGGATGTCCTGATATGCGCCTTTCAACCTGGATCCGGCAGCATCTCGCCGCCCTGCGCGCATTGCTCGCGCTCACGGCGATCACCGGAATCGTGTATCCCCTGGCGGTTCTCGCGGTAGCCCAGCTCCCCGGCCTGCACGAGAAGGCGGACGGGTCGCTGGTCGAGGTGAACGGAACGACCGTAGGTTCCAGCCTGATCGGGCAATCGTTCACCGCCGCCGACGGTGCGGCTCTGGTGCAGTACTTCCAGAGCCGTCCCTCGGCCGCCGGTGACGGCTACGACCCGATGTCCACCGCCGCGAGCAATCTCGGACCGGAGGACATCGTCGACACACCGGCACGCGCGAGCCTGCTCACCACGGTGTGTGCCCGCAGCAAGGAGGTCGGCGACCGTGAGGGGGTCGACGGCAGCCGTCCGTTCTGCACGAAAGACGGTGTGGGCGCGGTGCTCTCGGTACTCGGACCGCGCGACCGCGATGGCGGCGTCGCGCATCCGGTGCGGGTGGTCAGCGTCAACGAGGCGTGCCCGGCGCGGCCGTTCGTCACCGCCTACCGCGGCGTCCGGGTCGACTGCGCCGAACCGGGACAGGATTACTCCGCCGGGCGTGTCGTCCCGATCCGGGGCGACGCGCCCGCCGATCCGGCGGTGCCGGCCGATGCTGTCGCCGCGAGCGGGAGTGGACTGGACCCGAACATCTCTCCGGAGTACGCGGCCATCCAGGTTTCCCGCGTCGCGAAGGCGCGCGGGGTTTCCGAAGACCAGGTCCGGGCCCTGGTGGACGAGCACACCAGCGGCCGGACGCTGGGATTCCTCGGTGAGCCACGCGTGGACGTCCTCCAGGTGAATCTGGATCTGGATCGCCGGTACCCCTACCGCGGGTGAACGCGGGCGGTGCCGTGTGCCGCCCGCGGCGGTCAGTGGCCGCGCGCGATCCAGTCGGCGAGGAAGGGTTTCTCCGCGCCGATGGTGGTGGAATCGCCGTGCCCGGTATGGACCGTGGTCTCCTCCGGGAGCGTCAGCAGGCGTTCGCGAATCGACTCGATGATCGTGCCGAAATCGGAGAACGAGCGGCCGGTCGCGCCGGGCCCACCGGCGAACAACGTGTCGCCGGTGAACACGACCTTCGCGTCGGGCAGATGCAGTGCGACCGATCCGGGGGAGTGGCCGGGCGTGTGCAGCACCTGGATCTCGCTGTCCGCCACGGCGATCCGAGTACCGTCCGCGAGCGGCCGGTACTCGGCTTCCGGATGGGTCATGCGCCACAGCGGCTCGTCCCCAGGATGCAACAGGATCGGGGCGTTCAGCCGCTCGGCCAGCTCGGGAGCGACCGTCACGTGATCGTTGTGCCCGTGGGTGCACACGATCGCGCGGACCGTGCGCCCGGCGACCGCCGCGACGATCGGGTCGGCGTCGTGGGCGGCGTCGATGACGACCACCTCGTCGTCGCCGCCGACCAACCAAATGTTGTTGTCCACCGCCCAGGTGCCGCCGTCGAGACAGAAGTCGCCGGAAGTGACGACGCGGTCGATGCGGGCGGTCACCAGACCACCACCGAGCGCAGCACGTCGCCGGCGTGCATCTTGGCGAAGGCCCCCTCCACCTGGTCGAGGCCGATGCGTTCGGTGACGAAGCGGTCCAGCGGCAGCCGTCCCTGGCGGTGCAGGTCGATCAGGGTGGGGAAGTCGCGTTCCGGCAGACAGTCGCCGTACCACGAGGACTTCAGCGCGCCGCCGCGGGAGAACAGGTCCAGCAGCGGCATCTCGATGGTCATCTCCGGCGTCGGCACGCCGACGAGAACCACCGTGCCCGCCAGGTCGCGGCCGTAGAACGCCTGCTTCCAGGTCTCCGGCCGCCCGACGGCGTCGATGACGACGTCGGCGCCCCACCCGTCGGTGTACTCCTGGATCTTCTCGGCCACGTCCTCGGTGGTGGCGTCGACCGTGTGAGTGGCGCCGAAGTCGATGGCCCAGCGCAGTTTCCGGGCGTCGCGGTCGACCGCGATGATGGTCTTCGCCCCGGCCAGCCGGGCCCCGGCGATGGCCGCGTCGCCGACGCCGCCGCAGCCGATCACCGCGACGCTGTCGCCGATCGAGACGTTGCCGGTGTGCAGCGCCGCGCCGATGCCCGCCATCACGCCGCAGCCGAGCAGGCCCGCCACCGCGGGGTCGGCGGCCGGATCCACCTTGGTGCACTGGCCCTCGTGCACGACGGTCTTGTCGACGAACGCGCCGATGCCCAGCGCGGGTGCCAGCTCGGTTCCGTCGGCGAGCGTCATCTTCGCGCTCGCGTTGCGACTGTCGAAGCAGTACCAGGGACGGCCCCGTTTGCACGCCCGGCACTCGCCGCAGACCGCGCGCCAGTTGAGGATCACGTAGTCGCCTTCCGCCACGTGGGTGACCGCGGCGCCGACGGTCTCCACCACACCGGCGGCCTCGTGGCCGAGCAGGAACGGGAAGTCGTCGGTGATCCCGCCGTCGCGATAGTGCAGATCGGTGTGGCAGACACCGCACGCCTGCACCCGCACCACCACGTCGTGCGGGCCCGGATCGGGGATCACGACCTCGGTGATCTCCACCGGTGCGCCCTTGCTGCGGGCCACGACCCCGCGGACGGTCTCCGACACCTGTGCCTCCTGAGCGAGTTCGTCGGGACGCGGATCCGGCCGCTCGGCGGATCCGCGAGCTGAACACCTGTCCATACAGCTGTTCCTGATGGAACCCTACCGCCGGATGGCGCCGAGGCGCGCGTTTCGAGCGGGAATCGGCCCGGAGGTTGACATTCCACTTTGGAGGGTTATGATGGAGTAATATTCCACTATGGAGGGTGGAACCGTCGATAGGACCAAGCATGGACATCTCCACCGGCACCCGCGCCTCGAATGCCGAACGCGACGCCGTGGTGCGCCTGCTCGGCAGGCATATGGCAGACGGGCGGCTGGATCTGCCCGAATACGACCAGCGCGTCGCCCAGGTGTACGCCACCACCGATCGCGAGGACCTGCGCTCGGTGCTGTCCGATCTGCCCGACCTCGGCAAGGACGCCGCCGCACCGGCTGCCGCGCGCCCGCGCATCCCGATCTGGCAGCGGATCGAAGGCAGCACCTGGCTCGGCGTGAGCCTGCTGGTGCTCGTCATCTGGGGCGCGATCTCGCTGAGCGTCGGCGCGTTCACTTACTTCTGGCCGATCTGGGTGATCGGCCCGTGGGGCGCGGTCCTCGCGTTCCGCATGGTGGCCGGCTTCGAGAACGGCCGTTTCACCCAACGGATGAGCTGAGCTTCGCTGCGCTGCCACCCGGTTCGCCGGGTAGCAGCGCCGTTTTCCTCCCCTACCAGCCGCGCCGGGAGGACTCGTGCGAGGTTTCGTAGCGTGATCGCTGATCGCCGCGGTGGCGGCGGCCGGGCGGCGGTTTGTCGTAGGTCCGTTCCGGGCCTCGGTCGAAGGGGCCGTCGTAGGGCTCGTGCCGCTCTCGCCGCCTGGTCTTGGGCTCGAGTTCCGTGGGCGTCTGCGGGTTCCCCCTGCGCCCGGTCTGCCGACCCGTTCGCGGCTGCCGGACCTCCGCGTCGTCGTATTCGTCCGGCTGTCCGCCGGCATGGCGCGGGTCGTCGGCGGGCGCTTGATGCCGACGTCTCGGCAGATCAGGACGGCCCGGCGTAGGACGGGCGATCGGGTCCGCTCCGCCGGTCCGGGGGGATCGATGGCCCTGCCGAGCGGGTTCGGGCTCGTCGCGGTGGCGGCGCGCGGGCGAAGCGTAGTCGTCGGACGAGCGGGTCTGTCGTGCGGCGGGCCGGGGAGCGTCCCCGCGAACTCGATCGGCATCGTGACGCCAAGACTGCGAATCGTCCCCTCTGCGCTGGGCGGAGCGCCTTTCGCCCCGCGCGGGCGTTGGTTCGGCGGATCCTTGCCGGCGGGCTCGGGCGTCCACGGCTTCGGTGGGCGTGCGCGCGGCGCCGGACGCGTCGCGCGACGGCTTCCGGGGGGACCTGCCCGCACGGGGTGGCTGCGGGGGACGCCCCGGCTGGAGCACGGGGAGTTCGCGGGTTTCCTGTGTGGCGCTGACGCCCTTCTCCCGATAGGTCGCGGGAATGTCGTGCGCGCGCAACCATGCGCCGGGGTCGTGGCGGGCTCCGGCGTCGAGCCAGGGGATGGTCTCCTCGAGCAGGTCGAGGAGATCGCCGGGCCCGTCGCCGAGTGCGACGCGGATGGCGGGGAATGTGTCTGGCTGGAACGTCCACTTCCACTCGGATCGTGGCGGTGCGCCACTGTGCCCGCGGCCGTGCACGACGAGGTCGCCGGAGCGGGAGATCTTGGCCCGCACCGTTCGCCTGCTCGACTCGATCACGAGTTCGCCCGTCTCGGTGCGAGTGACCTGTTCCATCTCGTCGTGGTCGTCGGGCTCGCCGGGGTCGCTGTCGTCGTCGTGGTCGACGCGGCGCAGCCATTTCGTCATCGCGCCCAGCGGGAACAGTGGCTGCGGTTCGTCCGAGCTACCGGTTCGGGTGATCCGCAATGTCCGCGCTATCCCGGCAACGAAATCGCCGCGCCCAGGTTCGGGCACGTCGTCGTCCTCGGGGTCGGTCACGGGCGCGGGCCGCGCGCCGACGCCGCTGCGCGCGGGTCGTCGGCCGGTGCCGTACGCCGGGTCGGCCGAGCGCCCTGCTCGACCGCGAAAATTCCCAGAACTGGGAGTTTCGTCCTCGTCCTGGTCGTCCCACGGCGGGTCGGCGTCCTGCTCCAGCGCCCGCAGCTTGATCTCGAACCACGCCGCGGCCAGGGCGCCCGCCGCGAGGGCGGCCGCGACCGCCACCTCCACCCGCACATCGCTGAGCAGAGCGCTCTTGCTGCGCTCACAGGCGTGCAGGAACACCAGGCTGCCGAGAACCAGCCCCGTGATCCGGGCAAGGCGGAACCGCGTGCTTGTCCCTGGCGAAGGGGCCGACATCGTGGTGCGCTCCCGAACGTTCCGCTGGCGAATCAGAGGGATCGTATGTGGCCGGAGCGCGCGACGTCAGTGCCAGTTCGAGACCGCCCGGAATCGGCGGACCAGCGAGCCGGGAGCGGGTGGCCGATCGACCGAGCGCGCGGGCGCTTTCCGCGCCGCGGCGCGTCCCGCGCCGGGCCGGCGCAACCGACGTGACCGGGTGCGGCCGACACGGCCGGGAGCCGCGTCGGCAAACCTCGGGCACATCGAAATGCGCGCGAACCGGCGGCGAGTCGATAACCTACGGATGTCGCCGAACCGCCACTCGGCCGCGTGCGCCGTCGGGGCCGGGAAACGCCCGGCACGCGACGGATACCATGACTGGTCGCCGGGATGCGCTGCCTCGACCACGCGGAACGGCCGACCGGGCAGAACACGGAAAGGTCGTCGAACTTGCACCTGAAGAGCCTGACGTTGAAGGGCTTCAAATCCTTCGCGTCCGCGACGACGTTGCGGTTGGAGCCCGGCATCACGTGTGTGGTCGGTCCGAACGGATCGGGCAAATCGAACGTCGTCGACGCGCTCACCTGGGTGATGGGCGAGCAGGGCGCGAAGGCGCTGCGCGGCGGCAAGATGCAGGACGTGATCTTCGCGGGCACCGCCGGACGCGCACCGCTCGGCCGCGCCGAGGTCACGCTGACCATCGACAATTCCGACGGCGCGCTGCCGATCGACTACGCCGAGGTGTCCATCACCCGGCGCATGTTCCGCGACGGCGCGGGCGAATACGAGATCAACGGCAACTCCTGCCGCTTGATGGACGTGCAGGAGCTGCTCAGCGACTCGGGCATCGGCCGGGAGATGCACGTCATCGTCGGGCAGGGTCAGCTGTCGGCCATCCTCGAGTCGCGCCCGGAGGACCGGCGCGCGTTCGTCGAGGAGGCCGCCGGTGTGCTCAAGCACCGCAAACGCAAGGAGAAGGCGGTCCGCAAGCTGGAGGCCATGCAGGCCAACCTGGCCCGGCTGACCGACCTCACCACCGAATTGCGCCGCCAGCTCAAACCGCTCGGCAGGCAGGCCGAAGTGGCCCGCAGGGCGCAGACCGTGCAGGCCGATCTGCGCGACGCCCGGCTGCGCCTGGCGGCCGACGACCTGGTCACCCGCCGCGCGGAACTCGCGAGCCAGCAGAGCAAGGAGGCGTACGCGCGCGAGCAGCAGATCACCGTGCAGACCGAGCTGGACGCGGCCAACGCGGCGCTGGCGCAGCAGGAATTCCAGCTGTCGCGGCTGACGCCGAGCGCCGAGGCCGCCGCCCAGATCTGGTTCCAGCTCTCGGCGCTGGCCGAGCGGGTCAACGCGACCATCCGGATCGCGGGCGACCGGGCGCGGCACCTGGACGCTGCCGCTCCGGTCAGCACCGGCCGCGATCCCGAGCAGCTCGAGGCCGAGGCCGACCGCGTCGAAGCCGAGGAAGCCGAGCTGCGCGAGGCGGTCGAGATGGCCGCCGAGACCCTGGAAGCGGCCAGGGACCAGCTGGCCGAACGTGAACACGCCGCCAAGGCCGCCGAGCAGGCGCATCTGGCCGCCGTGCGGGCGATCGCCGACCGGCGCGAGGGCGTGGCCCGGTTGTCCGGCAAGGTCGACACGCTGCGGGCCAGGGCGCAGTCGGTGGACGCGGAGATCGCGCGCCTGTCGGTCGCCATCGCCGACGCCCGCCACCGCGGCGAGGCGGCGCAGACCGAATTCGACACGGTGCAGGACGAACTGGCCGAACTCGACGCGGGCGAGGCGGGGCTCGACGCCCAGCACGAGCACGCCGTGCAGGCCCTCGAACTGGCCGATCAGCGCGTCACCGAACTGCGTGAGCAGGACCGCGAGGCAAGCAAGCGGGTCGCGTCGCTGAGCGCGCGCATCGAGGCGCTGGGGATGAACCTGGCCCGCCGCGACGGTGTGGCCTGGCTGGTGGAGCACCGCGAACAGGGATTGCTCGGACCGCTGTCGGGCCTGCTGCGCGTGCACGCGGGCTTCGAGGCGGCGGTCGCGGCCGCGCTGGGCCCGCTGGCCGACGCCGTCGCCGCCGATACCGGCGAGTCCGCGCACGCCGCGATCGAAGCGCTCAAGGACGCCGACGGTGGCCGCGCCGCCGTGGTCTTCGGCACCGACAGCGGCGAGCCGCCGAAGCCGGGCGCCTTGCCCGGCGGCGCCCGCTGGCTGGTCGACGTGGTGGAGTGCCCCGACCCGGTGCGCGGCGCGATCGCGGCGCTGACCTCGGGAACCGCCGTGGCCGACGACCTGCCGTCCGCCCGCGCGCTGGTCGCGGCGCGGCCCGAGCTGCGTGTGGTCACCCGCGACGGCGATCTCGCCGGAAACGGCTGGCTGCTCGGTGGTTCGGATCGCGCGCCCAGCCAGCTGGAGATCCAGGCCGACATCGATGCCGCCCGGGCCGAACTGGTCGCCGCGCAGCGCCGCGCCGAGGAACTCGAGGCCGCGCTGTCCGGCGCGCTCGAGGAACAGTCCGACCGCAAGGACGCCGTCGACCAGTCGCTGCTCGCGCTGCACGAATCCGATCAGGCGCTGGTCGCGATCTACGAACGGCTGGGCAGGCTCGGCCAGACCGCCCGCACCGCGCACGCGGAGAGCGAACGGCTCCTCGGCCAGCGCGACGATGCGGAGGCCGGCCGGGAAGAGGCACTGGCCTCGCTGGCCGAGCTGGAGGATCGCCTGCGGCACGCGGAGCTCGAACAATCCGAGGTGGACGCCGACGGTGCGGGCGCGGCGGGCACCGAATCCGCGGGCCGCGCACGCGAGGAGGCGGCGGCCGCGCTGGCCGAGGCGCGCGCGATGGAGGTCGAGGCCAGGCTTGCCGTGCGCACCGCCGAGGAACGAGCGGAATCCGTACGCGGCAAGGCGGATTCGCTACGCCGCGCCGCGCGCGCCGAACGGGAGAACCGGGCGCGGGCCGAACGCGCCCAGGCCGCGCGCAAGAAGGCGGCGGAGGTGGCCGCCGCGGTCGCCGAATCCGGTGCGAAGATCGCCGCCGAGCTGGAGCGCGTCGTCGGGGAGGCGGGCGCTCGGCGCGACGAACTGGTGCGCAGGCGCTCGGAGTGCGCCGCACAGGTCGAGCAGGTCAAGGAGCGGGTGCGCGCGCTCACCGCGCAGCTGTCCCAGCTCACCGACGCGGTGCACCGGGACGAGGTGGCGAAAGCCCAAGCCGCGCTGCGCATCGAGCAACTGGAGGCGACCATCGCCGAGCAGTTCGGCATCGCTCTGGACGACCTGATCGCCGAATACGGTCCGGATGTGCCGCTGCCGCCCTCGGCGCTGGAGATGCAGGAGTACGAGCAGGCCAAGGAGCGGGGCGAGCAGGTCAGCGAGCCCGCCCCGATGCCGTACGACCGGCAGACCCAGGAGCGCCGTGCCAAGCGCGCCGAGAAGGACCTCGCCACCCTGGGCAAGGTGAATCCCTTGGCGCTGGAGGAATTCGCGGCGCTGGAGGAGCGCTACAACTTCCTCGCCACCCAACTGGAGGACGTCAAGAGCGCGCGCAAGGATCTCCTGGACGTGGTCGCCGAGGTCGATGCCCGCATCCTCCAGGTGTTCACCGAGGCATACGCCGATGTGGAGCGCGAGTTCGTCGAGGTGTTCGCGAAACTGTTCCCCGGTGGCGAGGGCAGGCTGCTGCTCACCGACCCCTCGGACATGCTCACCACCGGCATCGAGGTGGAGGCCCGGCCGCCGGGCAAGAAGGTCAAGCGGCTGTCCCTGCTGTCCGGCGGCGAGAAGTCGCTGACCGCGGTCGCGTTGCTGGTGGCGATCTTCCGCGCCCGGCCCTCGCCGTTCTATGTGATGGACGAGGTCGAGGCGGCGCTGGACGACACCAACCTGCGCCGCCTGATCGGCCTGTTCGAGCAGTTGCGGGAGAAGAGCCAGCTGATCGTCATCACCCACCAGAAGCCGACGATGGAGATCGCCGACGCGCTCTACGGCGTCAGCATGCGCGGCGACGGCATCACCCAGGTGATCTCTCAGCGGCTGCGCGGGGAGAACCTGGCCCCGGTGGGCTGAGCCGCCACACGGTCATCCGCGGCGTCCGGGGAGGGTGACGGTGCCGGAGTCCAGATCGACCAGCGGATCGTCGCCCGAGATGCGATCGTCGACTTTCGCGATCGCCACCCACTCCTTGCGCTCGTGGATGTGCTTGCGCGACGGCCCGAATATCTCGTCGACTTCGGCGCCCACCGGGTCACGGTGGGCTCGTCTGCGCAGGCGTACCACTATGCCGAGGGTACGCCGCGCCCGCCGCACCACAACGCGACGACGCGGTACCCCGGATGGCCGGCTCGCCACGCGGCGAGCGCGCGTAGCTCGATCAGCTCGGTGAGCAGGCTGATGCGATATCGAGCGGACCTCGTACGCACCAGCCTTCGGCGCCGCCCACCCGGCTCCCACACGGCCTCGGTCGGCCGATCGTCTCCGCCGCGAAGCCCAGCGGCCACGGCGGCCGGCCGGATAGGCATCCCCGCTCACCCGGCCGGATTCACGGGCGACAGCTGCCCGCCACCGTCAACGCGCCCAGGCGGCGTGGGGCCGTGACCGGCCGACGCCGGTCACCGTCCAGCGCCCGCCTTCTCGCTGTCCAGCAGCGCTTTGATCTGCGCCGCCCCGGTTTCCGCCAGCCAGGCGTCGAAGGTCCGCAGTCCGGGATGGATCCGGCGGATCTCGTCGACGTCGGCCCTCCATCCGCCGGTGTGCCGCATCAAGCGCCAGGTGTTGCCGATCTCCGCACCGATGGCGTCCGCCTCGGCTTCGGAGACCTCGTGATAGCGGACGGGGTGGCCGGTCGCCGCACTGATCGCCGCGGCGGCCGCGGGCGGAGCCAGTACGTCGCCCGCGAGTTCCAGGACGCGGCCGTGGAATCCGTCCGGATCGGCGAACGCCAGAGCGGCGATGTCGCCGATGTCCGCGAGCGCGATGACCTTCATCGGGCCTTCGGCGGGAAACAGGTGCCGGTGCACGCCGTCGAAGATGCCGTCGACGGGCGACGTACGCAGCAGGTAGTTCTCCATGAAGCGCACGGGGCGCAGCAGCGTGTAGCGGATGCCTGCGGCGACGATAGCCTCTTCGATGCGCTGCTTTCCGGTCGTGCCCCAGGATGTGTTGTCGCCCATCGACGCGATGCCGGTGAACACGATCTGCCGCACACCGGCGTCGAGCGCCGCGCGCACGATCGCCTGTCCGCGTGCGGCTTCCAGGTCGACGTCCCAGCCCTGTGCGCGGTAGGCCGCGGGCGGGACCAGGAACAGCCCGGTGACACCGGCCAGCGCCGCGGGCAAGGTTTCCGGCGAATCGAAATCGCCGACGACGAGTTCCGCACCGGCCGCGGCCAACTCGCGTGCGGCCGGCGCGTGCGCGTCGCGGACCAGCGCGCGCACCGCCCTGCCGTCCGCCAGCAGCTTGCGGGCGGTTACGCCGCCCTGTTTGCCGGTGGCGCCGGTGACCAGGATGAGGGTGTGCTGAAAGGACATGCTTCGCCTTCTCTGCTCGATAGAATCGGGTTGGGTAACCCGGATTCGGACGATACGGGTGCCGCGACCCGATCCACTAGGGAACTTGTCGGAAGGCCGTAACGAAATGACCGCATCGCTCGCTCCCGCCGCGACGTCGCGCGCGGACGCCCGGCGCAATCGAGCCCGCGTGCTCGCGGCCGCGCAGCGCGCCTTCGCCGAGCAGGGCGCCTCGGTGTCACTGGCCGAAGTCGCCCGCAGAGCCGGTGTCGGGGCGGGCACGGTCTACCGGCACTTCCCGACCAAGGCCGATCTGCTGGAAGCCGTTATGCAGCAGCGCATCGACGGGCTGGCGCGGCTTGCCGCCGAGCACGTCGGCGCACCGGACGCCGGGGCCGCCTTCTTCGACTTCTGCGCCACCGTGATCGCCACCACGCCCGGCAACCAGGCCTTGTGCGACTTGGTTCAATCCGACGACGGCTGGCCGCGGGCGCTCTTGCAGAGCGCGGGTGTGCGGTTTCACCGCGCACTGGACGTGCTGCTGCTAGCCGCTCAGCGGCAGGGCGCCGTCCGCGCCGACATCGGGATCGATGACGTGCTCGCGATCTTCACCGGATGTGTTGCGATTCAACAGCTTCGGAAGACCCGGGGCGGCGTCGACCGTACCGCCGCGATCGTGCTCGACGCGCTGCGGGCAGGGCCGGGTGCGGCGATCGTAACGGAACGCGCGAGCGTGGACGAGAGTCGTAACGAAACGACCGAACATAACGAAAACGGGGGCGCGGATTGTCCGGTGTGTCACGCACCGGTGCCCCGCGCCGGGATCGGGCGCAGGGCGAAATACTGCTCGGCGGCATGCCGTCAGAAGGCGCACCGTCGACGTGTCGCGGCGGCGCGCTAGCGGCACTGGCGCAATTGCGCCATGTGGTGCGCTGTTGAGACATGACGCCGATCGCAGAGCGAGGGCAGTGCCTGTCGGCCGCTCCCGCGGCGGCCGATGGGGGAGTGCTAGCGGCGAGTCAGAGCAGATCGCTGACGTCGTCGGGCACGTCGACGGCGTACTTGCGCAGGATGTCCATCGAGATCACTTCCAGGGCGTTCTCATGCGTGGCGGCCAGGATCACGGGGGCGGCGACGCCGTCCTCGTGCGCGTGCAGCCATCGCACGGCCACCACGCACCATCGGTCGCCCGGCTGGAGACCGGGAAAATTGTTCTCTGGGCGCGGCGTGCTCAAATCGTTTCCGATGGACGCCTGATGTTCCAGGAATTCTGCCGTGACGACGGTGCACACGGTGTGGCTGCCCAGATCCTCCGGCCCGGTACTGCAGCAGCCGTCCCGGTAGAAGCCGGTGAGAGGATCGGTGCCGCACTCTTCCAGCGGCCCCCCAAGCACGTTTCGATCGGTCACGTCGCCGATCCTATTGTCCCTTCGCGAGAAGTTCCGCAGGACAAGAAATCTGGAGGGCTGTGTCGGTGCCCGCCCGGGCATGTCCACGGCCCGGGACCTGCGGTGTTCGCCGGACTCGTGCGGCTTGCCGGGGGCGGCGACTCGCGCACCCGGTGCGGCTCGGGGCCGGGTACGTGACGAGCGGTCTGCAAGGATGGTTCGCGTGAGTCCCGAAGTCTGGATCCTGATCGCCGCGGTCGCCGCACTGCTGCTCGTCGTGCTCGTCGCCGGTTTCGTCCGGTACAAGCGCGGCCGCGTGTCGCTGACTCCGCCCACGCAGGACAAGGAGGTGACCGATCGGTCCGGTGGTTACACCGCGTCCGGCGGATTCGCCTTCAGCCGGGGCGGCACGGCGACCGAACCGCAACCGGTCGAGCGCACCGATACCGAAGGACAGCCGCACGTCGGCGACGACGCGGCGATCCCGCGCGACGCGCCCAGACGCGGCATCACCAACGTTCCGTTGCCGGACGCGGACGTCGCCGAGGCGCCGCCGGCCGCCGGGGCCGCGCCGGTCGAACCCGAGACGGCACCCCCCGCCACCGACGCGGTGGCGCCGCCGGAGGGTCCGGTCGCCGACAGCGCGCCCGGCACGGCGGACGAGACCGAGGCCGCGGACACGGCCGCCGAGCCGGTCACCGCGGGCCCGGACACCGCAGCGGCCACCGACCTGGTCGCTCCCGACACGCCCGCGGGCGTCGAGGCGCCCGCCGCGCTGGAGGAGATCGAACCCACGGCCGGCCGCCTGGTCCGGTTGCGCGGACGCCTGTCCCGCTCGCAGAACGCGGTCGGCAAGAGCCTGCTCGGCCTGCTCGGTGGCGGTGACCTCGACGAGGACTCCTGGGAGGAGGTCGAGGACACCCTCGTGCTGGCCGACCTCGGCACCGCCAGCACCACGGCGGTCGTCGCACGGCTGCGTTCGGAGATGGCGGCGCGCAGTGTGCGCACCGCCGACGAGGCCCGTGCGGTGCTGCGCGACGTGCTGATCGAGCAGCTGCGACCGGAGCTGGACCGCTCGGTGCGCGCGCTGCCGCACCCGGACCACCCCTCGATCCTGCTGGTGGTCGGCGTGAACGGCACCGGTAAGACCACCACCACCGGCAAGCTGGCGCGCGTGCTCGTCGCCGACGGCCGCCGCGTGCTGCTCGGCGCGGCCGACACCTTCCGCGCCGCGGCCGCCGACCAGTTGCAGACCTGGGGCGAGCGGGTCGGCGCCGACACCGTCCGCGGCCGCGAAGGCGCCGATCCCGCCGCGGTCGCGTTCGACGCGGTGGCGGCGGGCATCGAGCGCGGCGTGGACGCGGTGCTCATCGACACCGCCGGGCGGCTGCACACCAAGACGGGACTGATGGACGAGCTGGGCAAGGTCAAGCGCGTGGTGGAGAAGAAGGCCGCCGTCGACGAGGTCCTGCTCGTGCTGGACGCGACCGTCGGGCAGAACGGGCTGACCCAGGCCAGGGTGTTCGCCGAAGTGGTCGACATCACCGGCGTCGTGCTGACCAAGCTGGACGGCACGGCCAAGGGCGGCATCGTCTTCCAGGTCCAGCACGAACTGGGCGTGCCGGTGAAGCTGGTCGGGCTCGGCGAGGGCGCCGACGACCTGGCTCCGTTCGAGCCCGCCGCGTTCGTGGACGCACTGCTGGGCTGAGTCTTCCCGCTCGCAGGCTCCTTCGAAAGGGACTGCGGCCCGCGCTGTTCCGGTCGGCGGGCCGCGGTCCATCCCGGGCCCCGGGAATGCGAGGGCGGTCACACCCCGGATGTTTGCCGAGTCCTCCTCCGCGATAACGAATGTCCGATTCCCGGACGACTACCTCACAGCGCCGGAAAACGCCTGGTGTACGTGACGAAACGTAGTGGCAACACAGCTGCGCCATCCGTTCACGTAGGTGAAACACGTCAGCTCTACGGATGAAACACCGAGTAAGGACCCTTCTGTTCAGGTCCATTTGCCGGAATCGGCGGGGCCCGAGATGAGGAGGACATTAAAGTGGCGTTTCCACTTACCGGTGCACCGGATACCGGTGACACCGCATGGATGCTGGCGAGCTCGGCGCTGGTGTTGCTGATGACGCCGGGCCTGGCTTTCTTCTACGGCGGCATGGTCCGGTCGAAGAACGTGCTCAACATGATCATGATGAGCATCAGCGCCATGGGCCTGGTCGGCGTGCTGTGGTCGCTGTACGGATACTCGACGGCCTTCGGTGACAACAAGTTCGGCCTGATCGGTGACCCGACGCAGTTCTTCGGCCTGAAGGGCCTGATCGGCGGCAACTCCGTCGCCGAGGTCAAGGACGCGGCGGGCGCGGTCACCACCGAAGCGGTGAACATCCCGCTCGCGGGCACGATTCCGGCGACCGTCTTCGTCGCCTTCCAGCTGATGTTCGCCATCATCACGGTTGCCCTCATCTCGGGCGCGGTCGCCGACCGCTTGAAGTTCGGCGCGTGGCTGCTCTTCGCGGGCATCTGGTCCACGGTGGTCTACTTCCCGGTCGCGCACTGGGTGTTCGACTTCGACGTGAAGGACGCCGACGGCAACGTCGTGCACGAGGGCGGCTGGATCGCCAACAAACTGCTCGCTGTCGACTTCGCGGGCGGCACGGCGGTGCACATCAACGCCGGTGCGGCCGGTCTGGCCCTGGTGCTGGTGCTCGGCAAGCGCAAGGGCTGGCCGACGACGCCGTTCCGCCCGCACAACCTGCCGTTCGTGATGCTCGGCGCCGGTCTGCTGTGGTTCGGCTGGTTCGGCTTCAACGCAGGTTCCGCGGTGACCTCCGGTGGCCTCGCCGGTTCCACCTTCGTCACCACCACCATCGCGACCTGCGCCGCGATGCTGGCCTGGCTGCTGGTGGAGAAGATCCGCGACGGCAAGCCCACCTCGCTGGGCGCTGCCTCGGGCATCGTGGCGGGTCTGGTCGCCATCACCCCGTCCTGTTCCTCGGTGAACGTGCTCGGCGCGCTCGCCATCGGCGTCGTCGCCGGCGCGCTGTGCGCCCTCGCGGTCGGCCTGAAGTTCAAGTTCGGCTTCGACGACTCGCTCGACGTGGTCGGCGTGCACTTGGTCGGCGGCATCGTCGGCACCCTGATGGTCGGTTTCGTCGCGGCGCCCGAGGCGGGTGCGGCCAAGACCGGTCTGTTCTACGGCGGCGGAGTCGATCAGCTGTGGCGGCAGGCGGTGGGCGCCGGTGTGGTACTTGCGTTCTCCTTCATCGCGACGCTGATCATTGCCTATATCGTGAAGTTCACCATTGGGCTGCGCGTGAGCGAGGAAGCAGAGTCGGTGGGCTTGGACGAGTCCGAGCACGCGGAAACCGCCTACGACTTCGCCGCTCTGGGTAGCACGGCACGTTCGGCCGTCAAGGAGGCATGACGAACATGAAACTGATCACCGCAATCGTCAAACCGTTCACGCTCGAGGACGTCAAGTCCGGGCTCGAGCAGGCGGGTGTGTTGGGCATGACCGTCAGCGAGGTCCAAGGGTACGGCCGGCAGAAGGGCCACACCGAGGTGTACCGCGGCGCGGAGTACTCCGTCGATTTCGTGCCGAAGGTCCGCGTCGAGGTCGTCGTGGACGACGCCTCCGTCGAGAAGGTCGTGGAGGTGATCGTGGAGGCCTCCCGCACCGGCAAGATCGGCGACGGCAAGGTCTGGGTCACTCCGGTGGAGTCCATCATCCGGGTGCGGACCGGCGAACGCGGCACCGACGCGCTGTAGCGGAAAACGAGTCGAGCGGCGGCCCCGCTCCCGCCGGACCTCCCGGTCGGGGCGGGGCCGCGCGCATGAAATGGGCGGTGGGTTGTGGGTAGTCAGTACCAGCACGACGGTGATCCGAAGGTCACCGGAGAAGGCAACGGCAAGGTGTCCAACGGCGCGGCCGACCTGGTCCGTGCGCGAACCCAATTGCTCGACGGCGGCCAGCCGCGCAATCCCCGGCTCGACGCCGAGTCGTTGCGCCAGGCCCTGGTCGACCTCTACGAACTGTGGCTCACCAGCAAGGGCGCCGAGCTGGGCATCGCTCCCGACAGTGGCTTGGCCGTGGTGGCCGTCGGCGGTCTCGGCCGCGGCGAGATGCTGCCGTTCTCCGATCTGGATCTGGTGCTGCTGCACGACGACGTCGACCCGGCCCGGGTGGCCGAGGTCGCCGACCAGCTGTGGTACCCGCTGTGGGACGCCCACATCAAACTCGACCACAGTGTGCGGACCGTTCCGCAGGCGCTGCGGGTGGCCTCGGACGATCTCATCGCCGCGCTGGGCATGCTCGAGGCCAGGCACATCATCGGCGACCAGGAATTGAGCAACCTGCTGATCGGCGGGGTGCGCCGGGAGTGGCGCACCGGCATCCGCTCCCGGTTCGATGAGCTCATCGCCCAGGCCCAGGCCAGATGGGAGCGCAACGGCGAGATCGCGCACCGCGCCGAGCCCGATCTGAAGAACGGGCGCGGCGGGCTGCGCGACATCCAGCTGCTCGACGCGCTGGCCATCGCCCAGCTGACCGACGCGATGCCGGGACTGGGCCCGGACGTGCCGGGCGGCGGATTGAAGCAGGCGCATCGGCGCCTGCTCGACGTGCGCACCGAACTGCACCGCGTGGCGGGCCGGGCCCGCGACCAACTGCGGGCGCAGGACGCCGACGAGATCGGCGCGGCCCTGCGCATCGGCGATCGGTTCGATCTGGCGCGCACCCTGAGCGATTCGGCCCGGACGGTCAGTTACTCCGTGGACGTCGGACTGCGCACCGCGGCCAACGCGCTGCCCCGCCGGGGATTGGCGCGCCTGCGCCGGATGCCGGTACGCAGGCCGCTGGACGAGGGGGTCGTCGAGCACGCGGGCGAAGTCGTGCTGGCCAGGGACGCCCGCCCGCAGCGCGACCCAGGACTGATCCTGCGCGTGGCGGCCGCGTCGGCGCAGACCGGTCTGCCCATGTCGGCCACCACCTTGAACCGGCTATCGGAGGACGCCCCCGAACTACGCGAGCCGTGGCCCAAAGATGCCCTCAACGACCTGCTGGTGCTGTTGGGCGCGGGCCGCGGCACCATCGACGCGATCGAGGCGCTCGATCGCACGGGCTTGTGGGGCAGGCTGCTGCCGGAGTGGGGCGCCGTGCGCGATCTGCCGCCGCGCGACGTCCAGCACATCTGGACCGTCGACCGCCATCTCATGGAGACCGTCGCCTACGCGGGCGGGCTGAGCACCCGGGTGGCGCGCCCGGACCTGCTCGCCCTGGGCGCGCTGCTGCACGACATAGGCAAGGGCCGCGCGGGCGATCACAGCGCGGTCGGCGCGGAACTGGCCACCCACATCGGCCGCCGCCTCGGTCTGTGGCCGTCGGACGTCCGCACCCTCAGCGCGGTCGTGCGTCATCACCTGCTGCTGCCGGAAACCGCGACCCGGCGCGATCTGTCCGATCCGGAAACGGTGCGGTACGTCGTCGACGCGCTCGACGGTGATCCGCAACTGCTGGAACTGCTGCACACCCTGGCGGAGGCGGATTCGCAGGCGACCGGTCCCGGCGTGTGGGGCGATTGGAAGGCGTCGCTGATCGGCGAACTGGTCCGGCGCTGCCGGTTGGTCATGGCGGGCGACCAGCTGCCGACGCCGGAGCCGATCGCACCGGACTTGATCGAGCGGGCCCGGGCGGGCGGGGTGCACGTCGATCTGAAGCCAGGGGAGAGCAAGCACACCTATGTCGTCACCGTCATCGCGCCCGACAGCTCCGGGCTGCTCTCCGACGCCGCGGGCGTGCTGGCGCTGCATTCGCTGCGCGTGCTGTCGGCCGCGCTCGGCGTCGAAGGCTCCTCCGCGGTGGACACTTTCGTCGTCGCGCCCAAGTTCGGCGATCCGCCGGATCCGGGACTGCTGCGCCAGGAACTGATCCGCGCCACGGCCGGGGACCTGGACGTCTCCGCGGCGCTGGCCAAACGCGAGCGCGAGGCGAGCACCATCGGCCGCAGCCGCTACGCGCAGGCGCAGCCCCGCCTGATCTGGTCGGACACCTCGGTGCCCGGTCAGGTGATCCTGGAATTGCGCGCTGAGGACCGGGTCGGCTTGCTCAGCCGCCTCGCCGCGGAGCTGGCCGAGTGCGGAGCCGATGTCCGCTGGGCCAAGGTGGTCACGATGGGCTCGGCCGTGGTCGACAGCTTCTGCTTGGATCTGGGCCCCGAGGACGGTCCCGCGCGCCGGGAAACGATCGAGAAAGCGCTTCTGGCGGTGGTTCCCAGAACTGCGCCGAAGCCTCCTCCGGAAGGTCTCGCGAATGCCGAAAAAGGCATTTAGCAGCAGATTTATCCGGTGATCAATCCGTTGCGAGATATTTGCTGCATCCGAACTCCCGCCTCGTGACCCGCCCCTACGATCTAGATCGTCTGGCTATCGCGAGCACGAGGGGAGCAGGTCGGTGGCAATTGAAGTCGTTTCGGCGTCCACGATGACGAGTGACGAGACCACGCACATGGCACGCTGCGTCGGCGGCGACCGCTGGGTGGTCTCCTGGCTTCCGGGTCGCACCCTGACCGGGCGACAGGCGGTGACCGCGATGACGATCGCCTCGACCGTCGCCACCTCGCCCATCCCGAGCACGGCGGAGTGGGCCGTCCTCGACGGCCTGGCCCTGCAGCTGGGCCTGACCGCCAACGAGGCGGTCTTCATGGTGGCCGAGGAGAATCACGACTACCGCAAAACGGCCAAGCCGCGCCGTCGCGTGCTCGACTAGCGGCCTCGCTCCGCGCGGAAGGACGCACCGCCTGCGCGAACATGCGGGCGATCCCATTACCCTGGGAGAGAATGTGACGTCCCCCGAGATCAGGAGCGCGATCGGTGTTCGAATCCCTGTCCGACCGGCTTACCGGTGCCCTCAAGGATCTGCGCGGTAAGGGGCGTCTGTCACCGGCCGACATCGACGCCACCTGCCGCGAGATCCGCCTGGCCCTGCTGGAGGCCGACGTCGCGCTGCCCGTGGTCCGCGGATTCATCGGGCGGATCAAGGAGCGCGCCAAGGGCGCCGAGGTCAGCGCGGCGCTGAACCCGGCGCAGCAGGTCGTGAAGATCGTCAACGAGGAACTGATCGGCATCCTCGGCGGCGAGACCAGGCGGCTGAACCTGGCCAAGAACCCGCCGACCGTGGTCATGCTGGCCGGTCTGCAGGGTTCCGGTAAGACCACGCTCGCGGGCAAGCTGGCGAAACTGCTGAAGGGGCAAGGCCACCAGCCACTGCTGGTGGCGTGTGACCTGCAGCGTCCCGGCGCCGTCACCCAGCTGCAAGTGGTCGGCGAGCGTGCGGGCGTACCCGTCTACGCGCCGCACCCCGGCACGTCCGTCGGCGGCGGGGAGAACCCGCTGGGCATCTCGGCCGCCGATCCGGTGAACGTGGCGCGCGGCGGCGTCGAGGAGGCTCGGCAGAAGCAGTACGACGTCGTCATCGTCGACACCGCGGGCCGTCTCGGTATCGACGAGGAGCTGATGCGCCAGGCGGCGGGCATCCGCGACGCCGTGCAACCGGACGAGACTCTGTTCGTCCTCGACGCGATGATCGGCCAGGACGCGGTCAACACCGCCGAGGCGTTCCGCGACGGCGTCGGCTTCACCGGCGTCGTGCTCACCAAACTCGACGGCGACGCCCGCGGCGGTGCGGCGCTGAGTGTCCGCGAGGTCACCGGTGTGCCGATCCTGTTCGCCTCGACCGGTGAGAAGCTCGAGGACTTCGACGTCTTCCACCCGGATCGCATGGCCAGCCGCATCCTCGGCATGGGTGACGTGCTCACCCTGATCGAGCAGGCCGAACAGGTCTACGACGCCAAGCAGGCCGAGGAGGCCGCCCGTAAGATCGGCAGCGGCGAGCTGACGCTCGAGGACTTCCTCGACCAGATGCTGGCTATCCGCAAGATGGGCCCGATCGGCAACCTGCTCGGCATGCTGCCGGGCGCCGGTCAGATGAAGGACGTGCTCGCCCAGGTCGACGACAAGCAGCTCGACCGCGTGCAGGCGATCATCCGCGGCATGACCCCGGCCGAACGGGCCAACCCGAAGATCATCAACGCCTCGCGCCGCCTGCGCATCGCCAACGGTTCCGGAGTCCAGGTCTCCGAGGTCAACCAGCTCGTCGACCGCTTCTTCGAGGCCAAGAAGATGATGGCGATGATGGGCCGCCAGATGGGCCTGCCCGGCTCCCGCCGCGGCAACGCGAAGAAGGGCAAGAAGGGCAAGAAGGGCGGTCGTGGCCCCACGCCGCCGAAGGTACGCGGCGGCTTCCCGGGGATGGGCGGCATGCCCGCCGGGATGCCCGACCTGTCCAACATGCCCGCCGGTCTCGACCAGCTGCCGCCCGGGTTGGAAGGATTCGACCTCAGCAAGCTGAAGTTCCCGAAGAAGTAGGACACTCGCGCCGCCCGCGCTCTTCGTGGGCGGCGCCGGTCCGTGTCGCGCCGCGCTCTGCTTCGCGGCTCGGTCATGCGGCGCGCGCGGGAAAGCCGGACGGCCTTCGCGGCCGAGCCTCACTCGGAGGACCGATCGGGGAATCGGACAGTAGGTTGGAGGCCGACGAGTTCAGGAGGTCACTGTGCATCTACGCGGTGTGGTTCTGCCCGAAGGCGAGGTGCGCGACCTCTGGGTGCGCGACGGCCTGGTGTCGTTCGAGCCGGTGCCCGGAGCCGAAACGCTCTGCGACTCGGGGTGGATCGTGCCGGGATTGGTCGACGCCCACTGCCACGTCGGGATCCGGTACGGCGGGGGTCATGAGGACCGAGCGGGCGCGATCGCGCAGGCCGAGACCGAACGCGACGCCGGGGCCCTGCTGCTGCGCGACGCGGGCTCGCCCATCGACACCCGGTTCATCGATGACCACGAGGAACTGCCCCGAATCATCCGCGCGGGCCGCCACATCGCCCGCCCGAAGCGCTACATCCGCGAACTGGGCATCGAACTCGACGACGAACGCGACCTGCCGGAGATCGTGGCCGAGCAGGCCCGCCGCGGCGACGGCTGGGTGAAGATCGTCGGCGATTGGATCGACCGCTCCGTCGGCGACCTGCGCCCGCTGTGGAGCGACGCGATCCTGAAAGAGGCCATCGACGCCGCGCATGCCAACGGCGCGCGGGTCACCGCGCACGTCTTCGGGGAGGACGCGCTACCCGGCCTGATCAACGCCGGTATCGATTGCCTGGAGCACGGCACCGGCCTCACCGACGAGACCATCGAGATGATGGTCGAACACGGCACCGCGCTGGTCCCCACCCTGGTGAACATCGACACCTTCCCGGGCATTGCCGACGGCGCAGGCAAGTTCCCGGTCTACGCCGCGCACATGCGCGAGTTGCACCGGCGGGTGCGCGGCACGGTCGCCGCCGCGCATGAAGCGGGCGTACCGATCTTCGCGGGCACCGACGCGGGCGGCTCCATCCGCCACGGGCGCATCGCCGACGAGATCGCAGCGCTCGCCGCCGCGGGCCTGTCCCGGCACGACGCGCTCGGCGCGGCCTCATGGAACGCACGCGACTGGCTCGGGCGCCCCGGCATCGAACCCGGCGCGCCCGCGGATTTCGTTGTCTACGAGCAGGATCCGCGCATTTACCCGGAAACGCTCGGTACGCCTTACGCCGTCGTCCTGCGCGGGCGGGTGTACGGCGAACGCGGTCCGGTCACCGGGCATCGATAACTCGTCACCCGGGCTCACCCGCGCGTTCGCGAACGGGGCGTAAGGTCGGATTCCGTGACGATTCGCCTCGGATATCAGATGCCCAACTTCAGCTACGGCAAGTCGGTGCGCGAGCTGTTCCCCACGGTTGTCGCGCAGGCCAGAGAGGCCGAAGCCGCCGGCTTCGACACGGCCTTCGTCATGGACCACTTCTATCAGCTGCCGGGCATCGGCACGCCCGACGAGCCGATGCTCGAGGCTTACACCACGCTCGGCGGCCTGGCCACGGCGACGGAGCGAATCCAGTTGTCGGCGTTGGTCACCGGCAACACCTATCGCAACCCGGCCATGCTCGCCAAGACCGTCACCACGCTCGACGTGGCCAGCGGCGGCCGCGCGGTGCTCGGCATCGGCGCGGGCTGGTTCGAACTCGAGCACCGCTCCCTCGGGTACGAATTCGGCACGTTCACCGACCGCTTCGAGCGGCTCGACGAGGCGCTGCACATCATCCAGCCGATGCTGCGCGGCGAGCGGCCCACCTTCGAGGGCAAGTGGTACCGGGTCGAGAACGCCATGAACGAGCCGCGCGTGCGCGACGACCTGCCGATCCTGCTCGGCGGCAGCGGCGAGAAGAAGACCTTCGGCCTGGCCGCCCGCTTCGCCGACCATCTCAACATCATCTGCAACGCCTCCGAACTGCCGCGCAAGATCGAGGCGCTGCGAGCACGCTGCGCCGAGGTCGGCCGGGATCCGCAAACTCTGGAGACCAGCTACCTGTGCTTCGTGATGATGGACGAGGACGGCGATCTGGTGCGCAAGCAGCAGCGCGATTACCTGAGCCGCATGGGTATCGACCTGTCGTCGCTCTCGGACGCGGAGCGCGCGCAGAGCCCGGCCGACCGTCAGTTCGTCGGCACCCCGGACGAAGTTGCCGAACAGCTGCGGACCCGCGTTCTCGACCACGGAGTCGATGGCCTGATCATCAACATGGTGTTCAACGGGCACGAGCGGGGCGCGGTCGAACTCGCCGGACGCACCTTTGCTCCGCTGGTGCGCTGACAAGCGCGAACCGGGCGCGAATGCCGTTGGCGCCGGATACAATCGGCCGATGATAGCCCCTCCGTGGCGCGCGTCGTACGGTGTCGACGCGCCGTCGGTGCTGCTGTTGCTGGGAGTTCTCGCGGTCGGGTATCTCGCCGCCGCCCTGGTGGTGGCGCTGTTCCAGCAACTGCGTCCGAGTCTGCTGCTCCTGCTGATCGGCGTCGTGCTGGCCGCGCAGTTCGCGTTGTTCCTGCACGCGACCCGACGGGGCAAGTTCCAGGTCTGGGCGGGCTTGCTCGACGACCTGGACCTGCGCGGCGACGAACGACTACTCGATATGGGGTGCGGCCGCGGGGCGGTGTTGCTGGCCGCGGCGCGCCGCCTGCCCGCCGGGCGCGCCGTGGGTCTGGACCTGTGGTGCTCGGCCGACAACTGCGGGAACACCCCGGCCACCGCCGAACAGAACGCGCTCGCCGAGAACGTCGCCGACCGGATCGAGCTGCGCACCGGCGACATGACCCGCATGCCGTTCCCGGACGACGTGTTCGACGTCGTCGTCTCCAGCCTGGCGATCCACAACATCCGGACCGCGGAGGGTCGCGCGGCGGCGGTCCGGGAGGCGTGCCGTGTGCTGCGTCCCGGCGGCAAATTGGTCATCGTCGACATCGGCAAGACCCGGGAATATCGCGCCGTCCTGGCGGCCGATGGCGCGACCGCCCTCACCCTGCGCCCGGTGGGGTGGCGGATGTGGTGGGGCGGCCCCTGGGTGCCCACGCGAGCGCTCACCGCCGTCGCTCCGGGGTAGTGCCGGAGGTGTTGTGGCGGGCGGGCGCCGGTTCGTGAACACGGGACGCGATTTCTGGCGTGATCGTCCGGTCTGGCACAATGGACCACCGTCCTTCCGGACAAGTGTCAGCCCGTCTCCGGTTCCGTACCGCGCGGCGGTCACACACTCGAAAGCGCAAAACCGGGCTCGCAGACCATGCGGGTCGCCGAATTGCGTCGTGACCAACCAACGAAAGGCAGATCAGCAGTGGCTGTTCGCATCAAGCTCACCCGCATGGGCAAGATCCGCAACCCGCAGTACCGCGTCGTCGTCGCCGACGCCCGCACCCGCCGCGACGGCCGGGCCATCGAGTCCATCGGCAAGTACCACCCGAAGGAAGAGCCCTCGCTGATCGAGATCGACTCCGAGCGCGCGCAGTACTGGCTTGGCGTGGGCGCGCAGCCGACCGAGCCGGTCCTGCAGCTGCTGAAGATCACCGGCGACTGGCAGAAGTTCAAGGGCATCGACGGCGCCGAGGGCACCCTGAAGGTCAAGCCGGCCAAGCCGTCGAAGCTGGACCTGTTCAACGCCGCGCTGGCCGCCGCCGACAACGAGCCGGTCGCCGAGGCCGTCACGCCCAAGAAGAAGGGCAAGAAGGACGCCGAAGATGGCGCCGAGTCCGCTGAGGCCGCCGAGTAATGTCCCCCGCCGCCCATGGACCGGCCCGGACGACGGGTGAGTCGCGTCTCGAGGTGATGGAGCAGTGAGCGCCGTCGTCGCCGATGCCGTCGAGCACTTGGTGCGCGGCATCGTCGCCAATCCCGATGACGTCCGCGTCGAGCTGATCACCGGCCGCCGCGGGCGCACCGTCGAGGTGCACGTTCATCCCGATGACCTGGGCAAAGTGATCGGCCGCGGCGGACGCACCGCGACCGCGCTGCGCACCCTCGTCGCCGGTATCGGCGGCCGGGGCATCCGGGTCGACGTGGTCGACACCGACCAGTAGATGGAACTCGTCGTCGGACGGGTCGCCAAGTCGCACGGTGTGCGCGGCGAACTCGTCGTCGAGGTGCGCACCGACGAGCCAGAGGCGCGTTTCGCGCCGGGCACCAGGTTGCGCGGCCGGCTGCCGCGAGCGGCGGAGGTCCGCGAATTCACCGTGGAGTCGGCCCGGGAGCACTCGGGCCGACTTCTGGTGTTCCTGGCCGGCGTGACCGACCGCACGGCGTCCGACGCGCTGCGCGGGATGCTGTTCGTGGTCGACAGCGCCGAGCTCCCGCCGTCCGAGGACCCGGACGAGTTCTACGACCACGAGTTGGAGGGGCTGGAGGTCCGGCTCGCCGACGGCACGGTGGTCGGATCCGTGCGCGAAGTGCTGCACTCCGCTGCCGGTGAGCTGCTCGAGGTGCGTGCCGCCGACGATGGGCGGGAGATCCTGATCCCGTTCGTCACCGCGATCGTGCCGACGGTGTCCCTCGCCGAGGGTGTGATCGTGATCGATCCGCCCGAGGGCCTGCTCGACCCGGAATGAGGCGGTGCGGAATTCGCTCCCGCGTCGCGCGCCCGGCCGGTGCGACGCGGCCCGGCGGCGAGAGGAGACAGGCATGAAACTCGACGTCGTCACGATCTTCCCGGAATACCTGGAGCCGCTGCGCACGGCGCTGCTCGGGAAGGCGATCGACAAGGGACTGATCTCGCTCACGGTGCACGACCTGCGCCGCTGGACGCATGACGTGCACAAGTCCGTCGACGACGCCCCCTACGGAGGTGGGCCGGGCATGGTCATGAAGCCGACCGTGTGGGGCGCCGCGCTCGACGAGGTCTGCCCCGACGACGCACTACTCGTGGTCCCCACCCCGGCCGGAGTGCCGTTCACGCAGTCGACCGCGCACCGCTGGGCCGCCGAGCGGCATCTGGTCTTCGCCTGCGGCCGCTACGAGGGCATCGACCAGCGCGTCTTCGATGACGCCGCCCGCCGCGTGCGGGTCGAGGAGGTCAGCATCGGCGACTACGTGCTGATCGGCGGCGAGGCAGCCGTACTGGTGATGACCGAGGCCGTGGTCCGGCTGCTGCCGGGCGTGCTCGGCAATCAGCAATCCCATCAAGAAGATTCGTTCTCCGACGGGCTGCTCGAAGGCCCCAGCTACACCCGCCCGGTCTCCTGGCGCGGCCTCGACGTCCCGCCGATCCTGCTGTCCGGTGACCACGCGAAAGTCGCGGCCTGGCGGCGGGAGCAATCCCTCGCCCGCACCCGCGAACGCCGCCCCGACCTGCTGGCGGCCCAGGACGAGGCCGGACCCGGGCGATAGACCGGATTCGCCTCGCTCCCAGCCCGAGGGCCACATATCGTCTCGTAGCCGTGCGGTGCGGCGCGCTGTCCCATCCGGCTCGCTTCGAGTTGGTTTCCGGCGCGCGGACGATCGACTCCTCCGAACTCGACGCGGCCGCCCATGCGGCGTAGGACGCGTTGGTCGACGTCGTCGCCCGATGCCAGACCGCGGGGGACCTTCCGGCTCCCGGCCTTGCGCAGGGCGCCGCCGATCCGGCCGCCTCGCCGCGAAGGGCGAGGCCGAGCCGACGCCGCCGACCTGCTCGCCTATCTCCGTCCGGCGTCGTGGCGGGGACCATCACGTCTCACGGCAGCAGGCCGTGGCGGCGGGCGGCCACCACCGCCTCGTGCCGGGAGTGGGCGTCGAGTTTGACCATCGCGTTGCGCAGATAGCTCTTCACGGTTTCCGGTCCGAGTGAAAGGCGTTGCGCCGCTTCCTGATTGGTGCAGCCCAGGGCGATCTGGGAGAGCACGTCGAGTTCGCGGCGGGACAGTTTCGGGCGATCGGGGTGCGGCTCGCCGGTGAGGACCCGGGTGAGTCGCTCGCACACCGCGTGCAGGCGTCCGCGCAAGCGGTCGTCGTCGGCCGAGCGCGCCATGTCGCGCAGTTCGGCGTGGATGTCGCGCAGTTCCTCGGTGATCGCCGGGGCCGCCGAAGGAGACGGCGCGGCCGCCTCCAGCATCCGCAGCCTGCGGTCGACCTCGTCGCGCACGGCGATCTCAGTGGCCAGGCGGCGACCGGCCTGGACGACGAGATCCGCGGTGCGGTCGCCCAGCGGGCTCGCCCCACGCGTCGCGGCGTAGAGCACCGCGCGGGAGCGGCGGTCCACCACCACGGGCACGGCCAGCACGGAGCGGATGCCCTCGCCCGCGACCGGCCCGTCGTAGTCGTGGGTGATCGAGGAGGCGCGGCGATAGTCCGAGACCGCGGCGGGCCGCCCGGAATCCATCACGCGGCCGCCCAGTCCCGAGGTCCGCACGACGGCCAGGCCGCGCAGGCCGTTGGTCAGCGTGCCGACGAATTCGGAGAGCAACAGCGCGTCGCCGTGCACCTCGCCACCGAACGCCACCGGCACGCCCGCGGTGCTCGCCACCCAGCGGATCTCGGCACGCAGAGCATCGCTGTCGCGCGGGCGCAGCAGAGCGGTGTGGGTCACGGGACTCACCCCTTTTCGGGGGTAGTGGGCGGCGGGATGTGACCCACATCCTATTGCACACCCGGGTTGCGCTGGATCACAGAACGAGGAGAACCGAAGATGGGCACCGATCCGAATCAGCGGGTGCGCGAACTGCTGGACTGTTACGACCGCGCCGACGCGTCGGCGGCGGACCTGCTGTGCGACCGGCACCCGGCCGACCGGGTCGCCTTCACGATCGTCGAGGCCGACCTGTCCTCGACCGACCTCACCTACGGCGAACTGCGCGAACGCTCCGCCCGGTTTGCCGCCGCGCTCGCCGGGCTCGGCGTCGAGCCCGGCGACCGAGTCGCCACGCTGATGGCGAAGTCGGCCGACCTGGTGGTGGCGTTGCTCGGCATCTGGCGGCGCGGCGCGGTGCACGTGCCGCTGTTCACCGCCTTCGCGCCGCCCGCCATCGCCCTGCGGTTGACCGCGAGCCGGGCATCGGTCGTCGTCGCCGATGCCGACCAGGCGCCGAAGCTGGCGCCCGGACCGGATCTGCCCGCCGACCCGCCTTGGCGGTTGATCGTCGTGGGCGCCGAGGTCCCGGCGAGCGCACTGCGGTTCGACGACCTGCTCGACGCCCACTCGGCCACCCACCCGCACGCCCGTCCGGTCACGGTCGGCGGCGACGGACTGCTGGTCCAGCTGTTCACCAGCGGAACCACGGGCACACCCAAGGGCGTCCCGATTCCGCTGCGCGCGCTCGCCTCGTTCCACGTCTATCAGGAATTCGCGCTGGACGTCCGGCCCGACGACGTCTTCTGGAACGCCGCCGACCCGGGTTGGGCCTACGGCCTCTACTACGCCATCCTCGGCCCGCTGGCCACCGGTATCCGCAGCATCCTGCTGCACGCGGGTTTCTCCGCCCCGCTCACCTGGCAGGTGCTGGACACCTTCGGCGTCACGAACTTCGCCGCCGCCCCGACCGTCTATCGCGCGTTGCGCGCCGACAGCACCACGCCGCCCGTGCATTCCCGGCTGCGCCGCGCCTCCTCGGCTGGGGAGCCGCTGACGCCGGAGGTCGTCGCCTGGTCCGTCGAATATCTGGGTGTCGCGGTGCGCGACCACTACGGCCAGACCGAGCACGGCATGGTCATCTGCAACGCCTGGCACGAAGACCTCGACATCGAGACTCCCGCGGGATCGATGGGGCGCTCGTTGCCGGGCTGGACCTGCGCCGTGCTCGCCGACGACGCCGACATCGTCGCCCCGCCAGGGCAATTGGGGCGCGTCGCGATCGACACCGAACGCAGCCCGCTGCTGTGGTTCCTCGGCTACCTCGACGCCCCGGAACGTACCGCGCAGCGTTACACCGCAGACGGCCGCTGGTATCTGACCGGCGACGCGGGCTCGCAGGACGCCGACGGCTTCTTCCGTTTCTCCTCCCGCGACGACGACGTGATCATCATGGCGGGCTACCGCATCGGCCCGTTCGAAGTGGAGAGTGTGCTGGTGCTGCACGAGCAGGTCGCGGAGGCGGCCGTGGTCGGCATGCCGGACGAATTGCGCGGGGAAGTGCTCGAGGCGTTCGTCGTGCTGCGCGACGGCGCGGAAGGCGGTCCGGAGCTGGAAGCCGAGTTGCAGAGCCTGGTGAAGCGGAAGTTCGCCGCGCACGCCTATCCGCGCAAGGTCCACTTCGTGGACGGCCTGCCGAAGACGCCCAGCGGCAAGGTGCAGCGGTTCGTGCTGCGGCAGGGCGGTGCCCGATGACCTCGGCCGCCGCGCTGCCCCTCCCCAGTTACGCCTCCGGTGTCTCGGACGTCCCCCTGCTCGGCGACACCATCGGCGGCAATCTCGATCGCACGGTGGCGGCGTTCCCGGATCGGGAAGCGCTGGTGGACCGGCCGAGCGGACGGCGCTGGACCTACCGTGCGCTCGGCGCCGCCGTCGACGCGCTGGCCTGTGGACTCGCCGGCCAGGGCATCGGCAAGGGCGACCGGGTCGGCATCTGGGCGCCGAACTGCGCGGAATGGTTCCTCGTGCAATACGCCACGGCGAAGATCGGCGCGATCCTGGTCAACATCAACCCCGCCTACCGCACCAGCGAACTGGAGTACGTGCTGCGCCAGGCGGGCGTGCGGATGCTCATCGCGGCCGAGCGGTTCAAGTCTTCGGACTACGTCGCGATGATCGAACAGGTCCGGCCGGATTGCCCGGCGCTGACCGAGGTGCTCGTGCTGGGCACGCCCGCGTGGGACGCGCTGACTCGCACCGCGATCGACGCCGATCGGCTCGCCACGCTGGGTGCGCGGCTGTCGGCCGACGACCCGATCAACATCCAGTACACCTCCGGCACAACGGGTTTCCCTAAGGGCGCCACGCTCAGCCATCACAACATCCTGAACAACGGATATTTCGTCGGCGAGTTGTGCGGATACACCGAACAGGACCGGATCTGCGTCCCGACGCCCTTCTATCACTGCTTCGGGATGGTCATGGGCAACCTCGCGAGCACCAGCCACGGTGCGGCCATCGTCATCCCGGCGCCGTCGTTCGATCCGAAGGCGACGCTGGCCGCGGTCGCCGCGGAGCGCTGCACCTCGCTCTACGGCGTGCCGACGATGTTCATCGACATGCTCGCCGAACTGGAGACGGCGGCTGTGGATCTGTCCACGCTGCGCACCGGGATCATGGCAGGCTCGCCGTGCCCGGTCGAGGTGATGAAGCGAGTGATCGGCCGGATGGGTATGCGCGAGGTGAGCATCTGCTACGGCATGACCGAGACGTCGCCGGTCAGCACCCAGACCCGGCGCGACGACGGCATCGACCGGCGCACCGCGACGGTCGGCCGGGTGGGGCCGCACCTGGAGGTCAAGATCATCGATCCCGCAACCGGTCTCACGGTGCCGCGCGGCGAACCCGGTGAGCTGTGCACGCGTGGCTACTCGGTGATGCTCGGGTACTGGGACGATCCGGAGAAGACCGCCGAGGCCATCGATGCCGCCCGCTGGATGCACACCGGCGACATCGGCGTGATGGACGCCGAGGGCTACGTGGCCATCACCGGCCGGATCAAGGACATGGTCATCCGCGGCGGTGAGAACATCTACCCCCGCGAGATCGAGGAATTCCTCTACACCCATCCCGACATCCTGGACGCGCAGGTGATCGGCGTACCGGACCCGAAGTACGGCGAGGAGCTGATGGCCTGGGTCCGGATGCGCGAGGGCGCAACGCCGTTGGACGCCGCAGCCGTGCGGGAGTTCGCCGCGGGCAAGCTGGCGCACTTCAAGATTCCTCGCTACGTGCACGTGGTCGAGGAATTCCCGATGACCGTCACCGGCAAGATCCGCAAGGCGGAGATGCGGGAGCTGTCCAGGCGGCTGCTCGGGCTCGGCGAGGGTTGAGGTGGCGGGGTTCACCTGGGCGTGGACCGCGTGTCAGGCGGCGACTGTAGTGTCTCCGACGTGACGACAGCGCCCGAGACTGCCAGTGCAGAGTCCACACCCGCCGTGCCACGCTCCGACACCGCGGGCCCAGCCAGCGTGAACCGTCGTATCGCGGAGGAACTCGCGGTGCGTGAGCCCCAGGTGCGCGCCGCCGTCGAGCTCCTCGACGCGGGCTCGACGGTGCCGTTCATCGCCCGGTACCGCAAGGAGGTCACCGGCGGACTGGACGACGCGCAGCTGCGCGTGCTCGAGGAACGTCTGCACTATCTGCGCGAACTCGACGAACGCCGCGCCTCGATCATCGAATCGATCCGCGGCCAAGGAAAACTCGACGACGCCCTGCACCGGCAGATCCTGCTCGCCGAGACCAAGGCCCGGCTCGAGGACATCTACCTGCCGTACAAGCCGAAGCGGCGCACGAAGGCGCAGATCGCGCGCGAGGCCGGGCACGAGCCGGTGGCCGATGCCCTGATCGAGGATCCGAACACCGATCCGGCGCAGTACACCGCCGAGCAACTCGACGGCGCGCGCGCCATCCTCGTCGAACGCTTCGCCGAGGACGCCGACCTGGTCGGCGAGTTGCGCGAACTGATGTGGAACCGCGGGCAGATCACCTCGACCGTGCGGGCGGGCAAGGAAGAAGCGGGCGCGAAGTTCGCCGACTATTTCGAGTTCAGCGAGCCGTTCGACAAGCTGCCCTCGCATCGCATCCTGGCGCTGCTGCGCGGCGAGAAGGAGGAGGTGCTCACGCTGCACCTCGAGCCGGACACCGAGGAGCCGCAGCCGGGCGAACGCACCGTCTACGAGGGCCGCATCGCCACGCGCTTCGGCATCGCCGACCGGGGCCGCCCCGCCGATTCCTGGCTGCTGGACACCGTGCGCTGGGCTTGGCGCACCAAGCTGCAGGTCAGTCTCGGCATCGACACCAGGATGCGACTGCGGCAGGCCGCGGAGAAGGACGCGGTCGACGTGTTCGCCGCGAACCTGCGCGACCTGCTGCTCGCCGCCCCCGCGGGCACCCGTACGACGATGGGTCTGGACCCGGGCTACCGCACCGGCGTGAAGGTCGCGGTGGTCGACGCCACCGGCAAGGTCGTCGCCACCGAGGTGATCTATCCGCACAAGCCGCAGGGCCAGACCGAGAAGTCGCTTGCGGTGCTGGGCGCGCTGGTCGCCCGATTCGGCGTGGAGCTCATCGCCATCGGCAACGGCACCGCCTCGCGCGAGACCGATGCCCTTGCCGCGGAATTGATCTCGCGGATCCCGGAGAACAAGCCCACCAAGATCGTGGTCTCCGAGGCGGGCGCGTCGGTGTACTCCGCCTCGGCCTACGCTTCGCAGGAGCTGCCCGACCTCGACGTCTCACTGCGCGGCGCGGTGTCGATCGCACGGCGGTTGCAGGACCCGCTGGCCGAGCTGGTGAAGATCGATCCGAAATCCATCGGCGTCGGCCAGTACCAGCACGACGTGTCCGAATCGCTGCTGGCCCGCTCGCTGGGCGCGGTGGTCGAGGACGCGGTGAACGCGGTCGGCGTCGACGTCAACACGGCTTCGGTGCCGCTGCTGTCGCGGGTGTCCGGCATCGCCGGGTCGGTGGCGGAGAGCATTGTGGCGCACCGGGACCAGAACGGCCCCTTCCGCAGCAGGACCGCGCTGCTCGACGTCCCGCGCCTGGGCCCGAAGGCGTTCGAGCAGTGCGCGGGCTTCCTGCGGATCCGCGGCGGCGACGATCCGCTGGATACCTCCGCGGTGCACCCGGAGGCGTATCCGGTGGTGCGGCGCATCCTCGAATCCACCGGCCGCGGCATCGCCGAGGTCATCGGGAACACCACGGTCCTGCGCTCGCTGCGCGCAGGCGATTTCACCGACGAGCGTTTCGGTGTCCCGACCGTCACCGACATCATCGCCGAGCTGGAGAAGCCGGGCCGCGACCCGCGTCCGGAGTTCAAGACCGCCGAGTTCGCCGCGGGCGTGGAGAAGGTCGCCGACCTGAAACCGGGCATGGTGCTCGAAGGTGTGGTGACCAACGTGGCCGCGTTCGGCGCGTTCGTCGACGTGGGCGTGCACCAGGACGGCCTGGTGCACGTCTCGGCCATGTCGCACAACTTCGTCAAGGACCCGCGCGAGGTGGTCAAGTCCGGCGACGTGGTCAAGGTCAAGGTGCTCGAGGTGGACGTGGCACGCCAGCGCATCGGCCTGTCGCTGCGCCTGGACGACGAGCCGGGCACACCCGCCAAGGGCGGCGACAACCGGCAGCGCGGTCAAGGCGGCCGCTCCGACCAGGGCGGGCGCTCCGGAGGCGGCGAGCAGCGGCAGCGGCAGAATGGTCAGAACAGGCAACAGGGTCAGAACCGCAACCAAGGAAAGGGGCGCGGCGGCAACCAGCGCCGGAACGCGCCCGCACCGAGCGGCGCGATGGCGGATGCGCTGCGCAGGGCGGGTTTCGGCCAGTAGTCCGGTGCGCGGGAGGGAGTAGCGGCCATGCGACGGTGGCTCCACGAGGACGTGATCGCCCAAGGGCGGCTGCCGTTGCTGTGCTTCCTCCTCGGATTCATCGTCGGATTCCTGTTCATCCGCGTCAGCGTCCGGCTCATCCGGGCGCGGGTGCGGTGGTGGCCGGGCAATCTGCGGGCCGGTGACACGCACATCCATCACATGGTGTTCGGGGTCATCCTGGTGCTCGCCTCCGGCGTCGGCATGGTCGCCCAGTACCAGAGCGCCGACACGGCCACGGCGAGCATCCTGGCCGCCTCCTTCGGTGTGGGCGCGGCGCTGGTCCTCGACGAGTTCGCGCTGATCTTCTATCTGCGCGACGTGTACTGGGAGGAGCAGGGACGCACGTCGGTGGACGCGGTCTTCGTCGCGCTCGCCGTCACGGGATTGCTGCTGCTGGGCTTCCACCCGCTGTGGATGCTGGACATCAACGATTTCCGGCGCGATCCGAGCACCGAGGTGCGCGCCTTCGTCGTCGCGTTCGCGGTCGTCAATCTCGCTCTGGCGGCGATCGTGATCGCCAAAGGGAAGATCTGGACCGGCCTGTTCGGCATGTTCTTCCTGCCCCTGCTGGTCGTCGGTGCGCTGCGGTTGAGCCGTCCGGGTGCGCCGTGGGCGCGCTGGCGTTACGCCGACCGCAGGCGCCTGAGGTACCGGGCGATCGTCCGCGAACGGCGCTATCGCCGCCCGGTCATCCGCGCGAAGATCTTCGTGCAGGACCTGGTCGCGGGAAAACCGGACGTCGAGCACGTCCGCACGGCGGCGGAAGCGGAACTCACCCGCACGGTCGTGCCCGCTCCGCCCGCCCCGCACCGGCACCACTCGCTCTGGCACGCCGACCACGTTTCACTACACACCCCCGGCTCGCCGCCCGCCCAGGACGCGATCTCCGGCGAACAGAATCGCTGAGAGCGGCGCATTCGGCGGAGATTCGACCTACCCTGCGCTATGCGTATACGTATACTGTGATCGTGGTGGATCCTCTGAGTCTCGCGGTCGGCGCCGGACTCGTCGGTGTCGGCTGGGCCTTCGGCCGGTTCGGACATCGCCGAGCCCGGTCGAAGGGCCGCCTTCTCGCGCGCTGCGGTTGCGGGCACGACCTGGCGCTGCACGACCGCGCTACCGGCAATTGTCACGCCGAGATCTCCCGTAAGGGCACGCACGGCCTGCGGGAATGGGTGGGCTGCCAGTGTCGCCGCTACACGGGGCCGACCCCGCTGGAAGAGGTGTTCGCCTCGCCGATACTGCCGCCGGAGTCCTGAGCCGGAAGAGGGGCAGCCCGAAGGCCGTCGTGCCGAGTTCGCAACCGCCGTGCTGTCCCGCCCTCTAGGTTCCGCTGTGCGGAGTGAGGGCGACCCGCGTGGCATCGCGGTCGGTAACAGGCGGCGGTCGTGCACTGTGGCGCGCCGGGGGTAGCGTGAAAGGGCGCCGTCGCACCGCCCGATTTCTTCCGCGGCGCGCCGATCTGGCACAATGCTCAGGTTGCCCTGGGTGGTTGTCGACCCGGCGCACCCCCTTATTCGGAGCATGAACCGGCCGAGCACGTCCAGTGCCGCCAGGGTCCTCTGTTCGCGCGAAACCAGAAGGATGGAAATGAACACCCTTGACTTCGTCGACGAGAAGTCGCTGCGCAGCGACGTCCCCGACTTCCGGCCGGGCGACACGCTGAACGTGCACGTGAAGGTCATCGAAGGCTCGAAGGAGCGCATCCAGGTCTTCAAGGGCGTCGTGATCCGCCGCCAGGGTGGTGGCATCCGCGAGACCTTCACGGTCCGCAAGGTGTCGTTCGGTGTCGGCGTGGAGCGCACCTTCCCGGTGCACAGCCCGAACATCGACCACATCGATGTCGTGACCCGCGGTGACGTCCGCCGGGCCAAGCTGTACTACCTGCGCGATCTGCGCGGCAAGGCCGCCAAGATCAAGGAAAAGCGCTGAGTTAGCTTTTCGGTACAACAGATTTTCCTCAGCCCGGCATCGGACCACGGTTTCGCTGCCGGGCTAATCTGTTCGGCGTGGCAGACGAAAGTGGGTCGGTGTCGGTGTCCGAATCGGGCGACGAGGGTACG
The DNA here is from genome assembly GCF_040632645.1 of Nocardia sp. NPDC019219. Classification (NCBI taxonomy): domain Bacteria; kingdom Bacillati; phylum Actinomycetota; class Actinomycetes; order Mycobacteriales; family Nocardiaceae; genus Nocardia; species Nocardia sp. NPDC019219. Next base: position 99,528 of record NZ_JBEYCG010000002.1, read on the forward strand.
CGGGCAGGTCGCGCCAAGCGGCGCCCGAAGAAGAAGCAGCGGCCGTTCTGGCAGGAATTGCCGATTCTCATCGTGATCGCCGCGGTGATCGCCGCGCTGATGGTCACCTTCGTCGGCCGGCCGTACGTGATCCCGTCCGAGTCGATGGAAACCACGTTGCACGGATGCGCCGGATGCACCGGTGACCGCATCTACGTGCAGAAGCTCAGCTACTACTGGGGCGATCCGCAACCGGGCGACGTGGTCGTGTTCGTCGGGCCGCCCTCGTGGAACACCCACTACCAGTCGATCCGTTCGGACAACCCCGCGGTCCGCGGCGTGCAGAACTTCTTCTCCTTCTTCGGCTTGGTGCCGCCCGATGAGAACGATCTGGTGAAGCGGGTGATCGCGGTCGGGGGCCAGACCGTGGAGTGCTGCGATCCGCAGGGCCGGGTCATCGTGGACGGCAAGCCGCTGGACGAGCCGTACGCCCGCTACCTCGCCCCTTACGTTCCGGGCCAGCCGTACAACGCGAGCGGCGGACGCGAGTTCAAGCCCGTGAAGGTGCCCGAGGGGCATCTGTGGGTGATGGGCGACAACCGCAACCAGTCGGCCGACTCCCGCGCCCATATCACCGACGAACTGCAGGGCACCATTCCCGTGGAGAACGTCCGCGGCAAGGCGGTGTTCAAGATCTGGCCGCCCGGCCGGATCGGCCCGGTGCGTTCGGAGAATCCCCAGGTGAACTGAGCACGCGGCGCGCAGGATAATTGGACGGTGGGGCAAGGGCGAGTGCCGGTGGGTAACGGTTGGCCGCCGCGCGTGGTGATGCGCAGGGCCGGAGGGTTGCGCACGCTCGAGGCGGCATTGATCCGCAGCGGTCTCGGACCGGTCGCCGGTGTGGACGAAGCAGGGCGCGGACCCTGTGCGGGACCGCTCGTGGTGGCGGCGTGCCTGCTCGCTCCGAAGGCGTATGACAAGCTGGCCGGCCTCGACGACTCCAAGAAGCTCACCGAGGCGACCCGCGAAGAGCTGTATCCGGTGATCGTTCGTCTGGCGCTCGCCTACCAGGTCGTCGTCATCCCGGCCTGGGAGATCGACTCGATCGGCATCCACGTCGCCAATATCGAAGGGATGCGTCGCGCCGTGGCCGGGCTGGGGCGCACTCCCGGATACGTGCTGACCGACGGGTTCCGGGTGCCCGGTATCCCGGTACCCTCGCTGCCCGTGATCGGGGGCGACGGCGCGGCGGCCTGCATCGCGGCGGCCAGCATCCTCGCCAAGGTCACCAGGGACCGCATCATGGTCGAACTGGACCAGCGGTTCCCCGGCTACGGCTTCGCCGCCCACAAGGGCTACAACACGCCCGAGCACACCGCCGCGCTGCACCGCCTCGGGCCGAGCAGCGAGCACCGTCGCTCGTGGCGCAACGTGCGCGAAGCCGCCGGGTTGCGGCCGGTCGCGGCGGCCGCCGACGAGGCCGACGCGCTGCTGGCCGAGGGCGTGGACGAAGCGCTGCCGGAGCAGTTTCCGGACGGGCGTACGGCTGGCCGAGTAGCTACCGACGCGGCGCATGCGCGATGATGTCACCACACGACGCGATGCGGCGAGAAGGAGGACGTCCCACCCGATGAGTGCCGAGGACCTCGAGAAGTACGAAACCGAGATGGAGCTCTCGCTGTATCGCGAGTACAAGGACATCGTCGGTCAATTCTCGTACGTGGTGGAGACCGAGCGCCGCTTCTATCTGGCCAATTCCGTGGAGCTGCGCCCGCAGAACGCGGACGGCGAGGTGTACTTCGAGGTGCGGATGAGCGACGCGTGGGTCTGGGACATGTACCGCCCGGCCCGCTTCGTCAAGCACGTCCGGGTCATCACCTTCAAAGACGTCAACATCGAGGAGCTGGAGAAGCCGGACCTGCGGCTGCCCGAGTGAGCCTGCCGTTCAGTTCCGCACAGCGACTCGGTTATCAACAGACTTTCCATTTCCCCAGGTCGACGGCTCTGACCTGATCCGATTCCGGCGCACGCTGGCCGGGTGACAGACAGACAGGCGCTCGGCGCACACGGGGAGGAACTGGCGGCGGCATTTCTGCGCGCCGCGGGAATGCAGATCGTCGCCAGGAACTGGCGTTGCCGATACGGCGAACTCGATGTGATCGCCACGGACGGGGACGTGACCGCGTTCGTGGAGGTCAAGACCCGTTCCGGCGTGGGATACGGTACTCCGGCCGAGTCGGTCACCTTCGCCAAGCAGCAGCGGATTCGACGGCTGGCCCTGCTGTGGCTGGCCGAGAAGGACGGACCGTGGCGGCGCATCCGGTTCGACGTGGTGTCGGTGCTGGTGGCGCGTGGCCGCACACCGGTCATCGATCATCTCCGGGCGGTGTTCTGAATGGCCCTCGGCCGGGCGCACTCGGTCGCGGTCACCGGCGTGGACGGTCTGCTCGTCGAGATCGAGGCCGATATCGGGCAAGGCCTGCCGTCGGTCCATCTGGTCGGACTCCCCGATACCGCATTGCAGGAGTCGCGCGACCGGGTGCGCTCCGCGGTGGCGAATTCGGGGGAGAAGTGGCCCGACGGCCGGGTGGTCCTCGCGCTGTCGCCCGCGACATTGCCGAAGCTGGGCAGCGTCTACGACTTGGCGCTCGCCGTCGCGGTGCTGGACGCGTCCGGCTCGGTTCCCTGCGATCGGCTCGCGAAGACCGTGCTGCTCGGCGAACTCGCGCTGGACGGCCGGGTACGGCGGGTGCGCGGCATCCTGCCCGCGGTGCTCGCGGCCCGCAAGGCGGGCTGGTCCACCGTCGTGGTCCCGGCGGTGACCATGGCCGAAGCGGGACTGGTCGAGGGCATCGAGGTCCTCGGGGCGCGCAGCCTGCGTGCCGTCGTGGCCTGGCTGCGCGGGGAAGGCGCGCTCGACGAGCCGGACGGCGACCTGCCCGACACGGTGCGCCAAGGCGGCGATCTCAGCGAGGTGGTGGGGCAGGACGAGGCCCGCTGGGCATTGGAGGTGGCGGCGGCGGGCGGGCACCATCTACTGCTCACCGGGCCGCCCGGCATCGGTAAAACGATGCTCGCGCAACGTCTTCCGAGTCTGCTGCCACCCCTCACGGAGGCCGAGGCACTGGAGGTGACCGCGATCCACTCCATGGCGGGCACGCTGGCCGGTGACCATCCGCTGGTCACCGCGCCACCCTTCGTCGCCCCGCATCACTCCACTTCGGTGACCGCGATGATCGGCGGTGGTTCGGGGACCGCCCGGCCGGGCGCGGTCAGCCGGGCCCACCGCGGCGTGCTGTTCCTCGACGAGTGCGCCGAGATCGGCACGAAGGTGCTGGAAGCGATGCGAACGCCATTGGAAGAGGGAGAGGTGCGTATCGCCCGCCGCGACGGCGTCGCGCGTTATCCGGCTCGTTTCCAGCTCGTTCTGGCTGCCAACCCGTGCCCGTGTGCCCCGGCGCGCGATGTCGACTGCATCTGCGCGCCGCTGGCTCGCCGCCGCTATCTCGGCAAACTGTCCGGGCCGCTGATGGACCGGATCGATATCTGGGTGCGGATGCACGGGCAGTCCGGCGCGGCGTTCAGCACCGACGCCGCGGAGAGCAGCGAGGTGGTCCGCGGCCGGGTCGCCGTCGCGCGGCGCGCCGCCGCCGAGCGCTGGCGCGAGTACGGGTGGCTGACCAATGCCGAGGTTCCCGGCCACATCTTGCGCCAACGATTCCGATTGCCGCGGGAATCACTCGCGCCCGTCGAGGCCGCATTGCGTCTCGGTCGCATGTCCGCGCGGGGTGCGGACCGGGCCATTCGCGTCGCCTGGACGATTTCCGACTTGCGCGGCGGTGACCTGCCCACAGCACAGGACGTTCTGGCCGCTCTGAACTTTCGTCAGCGGGGTGCCCAATGAGCGCGATGATGCCCGCCGAAGAGGGGGCGGCAAACCCGTCTGCGGCGGTGACCGTACGCGGCGCCGCGGACGTTTCCGGCATTGTGGCGACGCGTGCTGCCAGGGATGTGTCCGCGACCGCGAATCCGCATGAGCCCCCTGCGGCCGGGGATGTGTCTGCCGGCACGGAGGTGTCCCGGGCTGCCGACCTGCCTGCGGCGGGAGAGGTGCCCGGCGGCAGGAGCGCGTGCGTAACTGCTCCCGCGTCGCCGGTCGCCGAGGTGCCTGCTGTCGGGGCCTCCGCTACTGCGGACTTGCCTATCGTTGCGGGCTTGCCTGTCGTCGGGGACTCGGCTGCCGTTGGATGCGCGCCTGTCGTCGGGGACTTGTCTGCCGTCGGAGGCGCGCCTGTCGTCGGGGACTTGTCTGTCGTCGGGGACGTGGCTGCTGGGGACCCGCCTGTAGTTGCGGACTTGCCTGTCGTCAGTGATTTGGCTGGTACTGAGGACGTGCCTGTCGTTGCGGACTTGGCTGTCGTCGGGGACTTACCTATTGCTGCGGACTTGGCTGTTGCCGCACATTTGCCCGCTGACTCGGACGCACCTGCCGCCCCAGACCTGCCTGGAGGCGGAGAAGTGTTCGCCGCGAATGCGCCTGCGGTTGCGCACCCGCCCGCGGTGGACGTACCGGCAGCGGCGAACGGGCGCACGGTCGCCGACTCGTGCGCGGTGGCCCGAGCGCCTGCGCTCGCGGATGGGCGCTCGGTGGTCCAGGTGCCCGCAGGCGGTTCAGGATCGCTGTCCGGCGAACCGGATGCCCGGCGGCTCGCATGGGTGTACCTGTCGCGGGTGGTGCAGGGGCCGTGTGCGCCGCTGTCGGCGCTCGTCGAGTCGGTCGGGGTGGTGGAGGCGGCGCGTGCCGTGCGCGAGTGCGCCCTCCCAGAACCGCTTCGCGGGCCCACGGCGCAGCGGAGCGGTGTCGACGTGGCGGCGCGGGATCTGGAGATGATCGAGCGGATCGGCGGGCGGGTGGTGACGCCGGACGACCCGGAGTGGCCCGCCTGGCGCATGCTCGGTCTCACACAGCTCGAGCCGGGCCGGGATCGCGACGGCGCGGTACCGCTGGTGTTGTGGGTGCGCGGTCCACGCTCGCTGCTGGAGTCCAGCGAACGGGCGGTGGCGGTGGTCGGCGCGCGGTGCAGCACCGGGTACGGCAATCGGGTCACGGGAGAAATCGCGGGCGATCTCGCCGCACAGGGGTGGACCATTGTTTCCGGGGCCGCCTTCGGGATAGACGGCATGGCGCACCGGGCAGCGCTGTCGGTAGAAGGCCCCACGATCGCCGTGCTGGCCTGCGGCATCGACCGGCCCTACCCGGCGCAGCACGAGCGCTTGCTGGCCGACATAGCCGAGTCCGGCTTGGTGGTCAGCGAATACCCACCAGGCGTCTCCGCGCAGAAGCACCAGTTCCTCGCCCGGAACCGATTGATCGCCGCCCTCGCCGACGGTGTGCTCGTGGTCGAGGCCGGGCTGCGCAGCGGGGCGCGTAACACCGTCAAATGGGCGCGTCGCCTGGGGCGTCCGGCGCTGGCCGTGCCGGGCCCGGTCACCTCGGCCGCTTCGGTGGGCTGCCACCGCATGATCCGCGACGGCGAAGCGCTCCTGGTGACCAGGGCGGAGGAAGTCGTCGACGAAGCGGGGCCGTTGCGGTTGTCGCTTCCCGGAGCGGCGGCCGCGGGCGGCAACTTGGAGGACCAGTTGGCCGGAGACGAGGCGCTGGTCTTCGCCGCGCTGCCGAGAATCGGCTCCCGGCTGCCACTGGAGGTGTCGCGGCAGTGCGGACTGCCCCTTCCGGCGGTGCGTGCGACCTTGGCCGCACTCGAATTGACGGGTCTGGTGGCCAGTGACGAAAACGGTTGGCACCGAACGGGGCGGCGCGGATGAGACCCTTCGGCGCGGCCGCTTGCCATCCGCGCCGCGGATCGGGACGGTGGAAGCATGGCGGAGTTGCCCGAAGACCTGGAAGCGCTGCTGGTGGAGTACGGCAGGCATCTGCGGCTCGGACGCAATCGCTCCGAGCACACCGTGCGCGCGTACCTGGGCGACGCGCGATCCCTACTGGAGCATCTGTACACGCGGTCGGCGGATTCGGCGATCCGCGAACTGGACCTGCTGTTGCTGCGTTCGTGGCTGGCCCAGCAAGCGGCGGGGGGCGCGGCTCGCACGACTGTGGCACGGCGCGCGTCGTCGGCGCGCACGTTCACGGCATGGCTCAGCCGGACCGGCCGGTTGCCCGCCGATCCGGGGCTGCGGCTGGGTTCCCCGAAGGCGCACCGCGTCCTTCCCGCCGTACTCGGGCGGCAACAGGCGCTGGGCGCCATGGATGCCGCGGAGTCCGGTGCGGCGCAGCGCGATCCGATGGCCCTGCGAGACCGGGCGATAGTGGAGTTGCTGTACGCCACCGGGATCCGGGTCGGTGAGCTGTGCGGCTTGGACGTCGAGGACGTGGACCGCGAACGGCGCGTGGTGCGCGTGCTGGGCAAGGGCAACAAGGAGCGATCCGCGCCGTTCGGCGTGCCCGCCGACGAGGCGGTCGGCAACTGGCTGCGCTACGGACGTCCGGCCTTCGCCACCGCCGAGTCCGGTCGAGCGCTGCTGCTCGGCCGCCGCGGCAGGCGTCTCGATCAACGCCAGGCAAGAACCGTTGTCCACGAGGTGATCTCGGCCATCCCGGGCGCACCGGATCTGGGTCCGCACGGTCTGCGGCACACCGCCGCGACCCACCTTCTCGAAGGCGGGGCCGATCTTCGTGTGGTTCAGGAACTGCTCGGGCACGCCAGTCTGGCCACCACGCAGCTGTACACCCACGTCTCCATCGACCGGCTCAAGAAGGTGCACGACCAGGCCCATCCCCGGGCTTGACCCGCGCACGGGTCACGGACCGATGTAGTAATGCACCCGAGCCTCCCGTCCATCCGCGGTACGCCAGCCGCCGGGCCCGCTGTGCACCTGCCGCCAACCGTGTCGCTCGTAGAGGGTGATCGCCGCCGTGCTGTCGGACGCCACCGTGAGGACGGCGCGCTGCCCCCAGCTCGCGGCGACGCGTGCGGCTTCGGCCAGCAATCGTGCACCTACCCCCGCTCGGCGGGCGGCCGGGAGGACATACAACCGGATCACCGAGACGACCGCTTCCGCGCCCGCCGATTCGCGCAGGACCTCCGGCGTGTTGTCACTCGTGCCCAGGCCGATGTGCCCGACTACGGTGCCGTCGCGGTCGGCGACGAGTGCCGCGAGGAGTTTGGGCGGCGCCAGCCAGCCGGCGGGGTCGGCAGGCCAGACCGCCGGATATCGGTCGACGTGGTGAACGTGCCGCAGGGCCGCGGCGCAGGCGTCGAGGTCGGCCTCGGTGCGCGGTCGGATGATGACGCTCATCCGACCATTCTGGGCCGTCCGCCTGGCCGGACCTGCATTATCCGACTGATTGGTCGGTTTTCTTGCTGATCACGTGCCCGAAGTCCGTTACCGGCTCACTCTGTGGCGAAGTAATCGAATCCATATGTTTCCGGCACGGAGAAAGGGCACCCTGAGAGTAGCGAATCGGTGCCCGCAGTTCCCGGCGTACTTCGAGTGTGGGAAGACGAACGATGTCTACGTCCAGCGGACCACAGGCCCTGCGTCGCGAACTGTACCCATTGGCGGGACGGTCCGCGTGGGAGCGTCCTGCTTCCATTTCGCCACAACCCGTCACGCCGGAAGGCGTGCGGGAAATCTCCCTCGACGGCGGCGCGTCCAGAATGACGATCGGGCGGTCCGGCGCGGCCGATATCATCGTGACTTCCGACCCGACCGTGTCCCGCCTGCACGCGATTCTGGAGCGCATCGGCGGATGCTGGACCATCGTCGACGACGGCTTGTCGAAGAATGGGACATTCGTCAATGGTGAACGCGTCGGCGGACGGCGGAAACTCGGTTCGGGGGATATGATTCGCGTCGGTCGGTCGGTATTCGTCTTCCGGGTCGCCGAATCCTTCCACGAGGAAATGACGCTCGCGCATTCCCCCCTGCCGACCCGCAATTCACTGACGCCGGCCCAGTATCTGGTTCTCGCGGCGCTGTGCCGCCCGTACGACGCCCGTGACGCCTATTCCTATCCGGCCTCCAACCGCCAGATCGCGGACGACTTGTGCCTGAGCCTTTCGACGGTCAAGACGCACATGCGTGCGCTGTTCCGGATATTCCAGGTCGAAGCCTTACCGCCGAACCAGAAACGCCTGTTCCTGGTCGAACGCGCTATCGAATTCGGTGTCGTCACCGATCAGGAAAGGTAAGGCTCCGGCCGGCTCGTCGAAGGGTTCCGGTTCGGTCAGATCGGTTGGAAACCCGCGCCCGCGCCGCCGCGCGCGTTGACGTCGGCGACGACCGCGGTGATGTCGGTGCCGAGTTGCGGGCCCAGGCACGGCACGGCCAAGTAGCCGCTGACCATGCCGACGAGTGTGGTCCCGACGACGAGCGGAGCGCCCGAATCGCCCTCGACGACACACGTCTGCGTCCATGTCGAATTGCCGCCCGTCAACATGTCGCCGTAGGCCGGTCCGCAGGTGCGGCCGGTCGTCCGGCCTTCCTTGCAGACCGTGTCCGGGGGCCGGGCGGGCCCGCCCAGGCCGGTGATGGTGGTGCCGCCCACCTGGTTGACCGGCGCGACCTTGCCGGGATCGAATTCGATCACGGAGTAATCCAATTCGCGGCTGGCATAGACGACAGTGCCGACGGTACCGGCGCCGCGATCGCTCTCGGGGACGATGGCGGCATTCGCGTCACCGCAGTGGGCCGCGGTGAACCCGACGAGCCGACCGCCGGTGTCGCGCCCGATGGTGGTGAGCGTGCAGATGTTCTGACCGCCGACGACGATGCCCGAGCCGCCACCCAGTACGGATGGCGTCTCGGCCTGCGCGGTCCCGGGTGCCCCGAACAGCGCCGTGACAGCGGCTGACGCCGCCGCAGCGCCCACGAGTTTCCTGAACTTGGTCATCCGGTAATTCAACCGCACTTATCCGGGCGTCACGATTGATTCCCGCATGTTCACCGGATCGGTGCTTCGGCAAGGCCGAAACGAAATCAGCAGAGCGCTGCGAAAGACGAACGCCTCGGGCTGGTCACAGCCCGAGGCGCACATATTGGAGCCCACTTCTGACGGATGCGGTCAAGCCGCGCAGACGAACACGGCAACCGCGTTGACCACCGGCGGAAGGAGCAGCAGAGGAGCGCAGAAAATGCCGAGCGGCCAAATCAGGCCCAATGTCGCGGGCTCGACCTGAGCCGGTACCGCGTTATCCGCCACTTGCACAGGTCCCGGTGCTACGTCCGGAGCAGCGGATGCGAAACCTGAACCGAGGGCGATGATCGGTGCGAGCGCTACCGCCGCCGCCGTTACACGCATTTTGTTCGTGATCATGATGTCTCCAGCGATTGATTGCTTCACCAGCCCTCGTTTGTTGAAGGCCGTCATTGTGAACACACATCAACTCTTCTCGGCGGGCGCGCGCTAGACCATGAGCCCGGGGGTCGGAATCATTCATACCGGGGGAACCGAGGAGACGTCGGAATCGCTATTCTGCGCAACGCACGCGGGTGTCGCACCAGGCGGGCCGCGACGGGGCGATGCGCACGCGCCTGCCCCGCGCAGCCCACCCGGCACGATCAGCCGTGCGCGACCGGAGCGGTTTCCGGTTGCCCGGCTGCTTGCGGCCGCCGGGCGCGCAGCAGCACCGCGCCGAGCAGGGCGGCGGCGATGCTGAATCCGGCGCTGATCCACGCGCCGGTGGACATGGCGGCGGTGAAGGCATCCTTGGCGGGCTCGATGTAGCCGAGCTGGAAGGCCGCACCGATGGATTCGCGCGCGGCGTCCGGGGCGTCGGCGGGCATGTGCGAAGTGAACACACCGGCTAGCACGCTGCCGAGGATGGCGATGCTGATCGCCATGCCCACCTGCTGGATCGTGTCGTTCATCGCGGAGCCGACACCGGCGTGCTGCAGCGGGATCGCGCTCATGATGGCCGCATAGGCCGCCGGACCCGCCAGTCCGCCGCCGACGCCCATCACCAGCATGCTGACCAGCACCCACAGATACCCGCTGCCCGCCGCCAGGATGCCGAAGGCCACGCCCATGACGAGCAGGCCGGACACGATCAGCGTCTTGTTGCTCAGCGTCTTGCCGAGCGTCGCGCCGAGGCCGTTGCAGACCGCCGCGGCGACGGCGTAGGGCAGCAGCGCCAGCCCGGCCTTCATCGGGCCGTAGCCGAGGACGAACTGCAGGTATTGGGTGAGCATCAGCATGACCGCACCCATGCCGAAGACCATCAGCAGCAGGGTGAAGCAGGTGCCGGTGAAGTCGCGGCTGCGGAACACCGCCAACGGCAGCATCGGATGCTCCGACCGGCTCTCCCAGACGACGAAGGCGATCGCCGCGCCGACCGCCAAGACGATCGCGCCGATGTTCCATTCCCGCTCGATGATCACGTAGACCGTCGCGCCGAGCGCCACGACGGACAGGACGACGCCGACCAGGTCGACCGGCCGCTGCTCCCCGGTGGTCTCCGGCATCAGCACGACAGCCGCGACGATCGCGAGCAGTGCCACCGGGATGTTGAGCAGGAACACCGAACCCCACCAGTAGTGCTGGAGCAGGAAGCCGCCGAGCGTCGGTCCGGCGACGATGCCGACCATGGAGACCGTCGACCACGCCGCCATCGCCGTGCGCCGTTCGTCCTCGGCGAAGGTGGTCATCAGGATCGACAAGGTCGACGGCATCAACAGCGATCCGCCGACGCCCATCGCGACGCGGGCCGCCACGACCTGCCACGGTTCGGAAGCCAGCACGGCGGCCAGTGACGCCACCCCGAACACGGCCAGTCCGGTGATCAGCGCCCGCCGCCTGCCGAACCGGTCGGACAGGCTGCCCGCGGTGAGCAGGAGCCCGGCGAAGACCAGCACGTAGGCGTCCAGAATCCACTGCACGTCCGACGGCGTGGCGCCGAGTTCACGGATCAGCGACGGGATCGCGAGATTGAGCACGGTGCTGTCGAGCATCAGCACGAGCAAGGACAGACAGAGGACCCCCAGGACCCACCACCGGCGGGGGTCTCGTACAACGTTCGATTCCACTCGCACAGCGTACGAGAAACTCGAACAGTGTGCGAGCGATTATAAGATCGTGTCGTGACCAAGCAGTTCGCGTCGGTATGGACCAAACAGCCGCGCCAGCCCAAGTCGTCCGGGCTGCGCCGCGAGCAGATCATCGCGGCGGCCGTCGAGATCCTCGACGCCGAAGGGCTGGAATCGCTGAGCATGCGCAAGCTCGGCGCGAAACTGGGCGCGGGCGCGACCAGTCTCTACTGGCACGTGTCCAACAAGGACGAACTGCTCGAGTTGGTGCTCGACGAGTTCTGGGGCCTGGTCCGGACGCCGGAGCCCGAGCAGACTTCCTGGCGCGAGTTGCTGAACACCTTCGCCTACAGCCTGCGCGCGACCATCAGGGAGCATCCCTGGATGGCGTCGCTGGTCGGGCAACTGCCCAGCATCGGTCCGAACTCGCTGCGGTTGAGCGATCGGCTGCGCCGCGCGTTCGTCCAGGCCGGTTTTCGCGGTGTGGACATCTATCTGGCCAGCGGGACGGTGATGTGTTTCGTCCTCGGTCAGGTGATTCCGGAGATCGCCTGGGACAAAGTGTCCAAAGGCATGGAGATCGACGCCGACGGCATGCTGCGCGTGATGGGGGAAGTGGCCGGCGACTATCCCGAGATGCTCGCGGACTATCAGGCGACCGTGCCGACCGACCAGGAGGCCGCACGCGCGATGGCGTTCGACTTCGGCTTGCTCTGCGTCCTCGACGGACTCGAAGCCCGTCTGCGTAACATGCCGGAATCCCGGCAGGAGTCTCCGGCGAAGGACACTGGTCGATTATGAAACGTGTTCTAAGAAAATGGGCCCGGGAGGCGGTATGGTGCCGATAAATTGAAACGTGTTCTAAGTGCGTGATCCGGTGCGGGGACCGCATGACGACGCGGCGCCCGGGCGCCGCTGCGCAGAAAGGCGTCGACATGAGCACGCACACCATTCTCGGCAGAGAGGTGCGCATGCCGGTTCGCATCCGGCTCGCGCACGCCTTCATGGCGACCTATCTGGTGCCCGCGGAGCCCGCGCAGCGCCTCATCGACTACTCCGGCCTGCGGATTCTCCGGCTTCCGGGCGGACGCGCGATGTGCACGCTGGTCTTCGTCGACTATGTCGACGGCGACCTGGGCCCCTACCACGAATTCGGCGTCTCCTTCATGGTGCGCCACCACACCGCGGCATCGGGGTCGGGCAATCTGAAGGCGCTGGTCACCGGCCGTGCGGGGGTGTTGATCCACCGGCTGCCCGTCGACGGCGATTTCACCCTGGCCGCGGGGCGCGGTATCTGGGGCTTCCCCAAGGAACTCGCCGAATTCGTGGTCGACCACGGCGGCCGGACGCGCAGTGGCGCGCTGCACCAGAACGGGCAGCTCATCGCGGATCTCACGGTTCGGCCGGGGTTCGCGACCCCGAACCGTGCCGCCGCCTCCTCGTTCGACGCCTACTCGCACATCGATGGCGTCACCCGCTGCACGCGCTGGGAGATGCGTCCATCCGGCATGCGAGCGCGTCTCGGCGGGGCGAGGCTGACCCTGGGCGATCACGAGATCGCCGCCGAACTCCGGTCGCTGGGCCTGCCGCGGCGCGCGTTGATGTCCTCGTCGGTGTCGCGACTGGCCATGACGTTCGAAGACGCGACCGCGATCTGACGCCGCTCGGTCGCGTAACCACCCGGTCACGGCGGGCGAGGAGCGTGGACGGTCCGGCGCGGCTCCGGTTAGCCTGACGTAGCCGATCGTTCGCCAAACGCTCAGTACGGAGTGTGCCCGTGACCGTCGCCGACCGGAAAGGTGTGGCTGAAAAAGGCTGTGAACAGGCCAGAGCGCGGGGTAACGGCCGGTTTGCGCGAGAAGTTCGCGATGCTGGACCCTCCCTCGAACTCCGGTTGCCAGCCGGATCGGGAACGTGCCGACTCGCACTCGGCCGCTCGAACACCGCCGCGATGGGCGTGTCCACCAGGGGCGCACGTCCAGCGCGCATACCGATATGGAGCGCGTTCCCGTGGCCGGTGATCGCCCGGCGCGCGTTCCGGTGGTCCGCACTAGCGTGGTTCGTCGTGACCACCGCGCAGTCCGGCATCACCCAGTGCACCGGGACATCGCTTCGCGCCAGAAGAGGCCACGCCGTTCGATGCGGGCGGGCCGGCGGCCCAGGACGCACGTGCGCGGGTAGGCGGCGTCTTCCGACCCGAACCGAGGCGGCGTGACGCTGCCGAATCCGGAAGCCGAATCGGAAGAGGGCGAAGAGGAACTCGACTACCGCTTCACGCTCGCGAACGAGCGCACGTTCCTGGCCTGGATGCGCACCGCGCTGGGGCTGCTGGCCGGTGGCGTCGCCGTGCACACGCTGGTGCAGTCGTTCCGGATCGGTGGGTTGCGGCGCGCTATCGCGCTGAGCTGCTTGGTCCTGGCGGCGGTCGTCGCGGTCGGTGCGTACGCGCACTGGCGGCGCGTCGGGGTGGCCATGCGGCGCGGCGATCCGCTGCCGGAGACGGTGCTGGTGCCGATCCTGTCGGCGGGCATCGCGATCGTTTCCGTGCTGGCGGCCGTGGCGGTGTTGCTGCGATGAGCGCGCCACATCTGTCCGCGGAACGCACCGCCCTGGCGTGGCGGCGCACCGCCGTGTCGGCGATGGTCGTCGGCACGCTGTTCACGCACCAGGCGCTGGGCAGCGGCTGGCGCGCGGCCGCGGTCGCGCCCGTCGGCGCCGCGATCGCGATGGCGGCGCTGGCCGGGGCCTGCTACCTGCGCAACCGGAGCCTGCGGCGGGGCCGCTTCGCCCATGGCGATCGCGTCATCGCCGCCACGGCCGCGGCGGTGGTCGTGGTCGCGGTGGCCGCCGCCGCGGGCGGTTCCCTCGATCCGCTCCCCTGAACGGGGGAGCGGCTCAGCAACGTTGGCCGAGACGACAGGAGGACGACCATGAGCACAGCGAGCGAGCCGAGTGACTTCATCGTCGCGGAGCATCGGCGGGCGGCCGCCGCACTGCCCTTCGCCGACACGACCGACGCGGCCGATGTCGAGCGCGGTTTCATCGCCGCGCTGGAGCCCGGCGTGGTCACCTCCGACGACGGAACGGTCGTGTGGGACAACGACTCCTATTCGTTCCTGCGGGAACCCTGCCCGGTCTCGGTCCATCCGAGTCTCTGGCGGCAATCCGGCCTCGCGGTGCGACAAGGGTTGTTCGAGGTCACCGAAGGCATCTACCAGATCCGCGGTCTCGACATCTCCAATATGACGCTGGTCGAGGGCGAAACCGGCGTCCTGGTGATCGATCCGCTCATCTCGGCCGAGACCGCGGCGGCCGGTCTCGCGCTCTACCGCGCCCATCGCGGTGACCGCCCGGTGACCGGCCTGATCTACACCCATTCGCACGCCGACCATTTCGGCGGGGCGTGCGGAGTCACCACCACCGAGGCGGTCGAGGAGGGGCGCTGTCCGGTGCTGGCGCCCGCCGGATTCCTGGAACACGCGGTGGCCGAGAACGTCTACGCGGGCACGGCGATGGCGCGCCGCGCAGGGTACATGTACGGCGCGGTGCTGCCCCGCGGGCCGCTGGGCGCGGTGGGTTCCGGGCTCGGGCAGACCACGTCGGTCGGCACGGTCACCTTGATGCCGCCGACCGTCGACATCACCGCGACCGGCCAGGAGGAGACGATCGACGGCATCCGGATGGTCTTCCAGCTGACACCCGGTACCGAAGCCCCCGCGGAGATGAACTTCTACTTTCCCGACCACCGCGCGCTCTGTATGGCGGAGAACGCCACCCACACCCTGCACAACGTGCTCACGTTGCGCGGCGCGCTGGTGCGCGACGCCCATATCTGGGCGCGATACCTGACCGAGGCGATCAACCTGTTCGCCCGCGATTCCGACGTCGTCTTCGCCTCGCACCATTGGCCCACCTGGGGCACCACTCGGCTGGTGGAATTCCTCTCGCTGCAACGCGACCTGTACGGATATCTGCACGACCAGACCGTCCGCCTGTTGAACCAGGGGTACGTGGGCGCGGAGATCGCCGAACTGGTCACCCTCCCGCCCGCCATCGAGGAAGCCTGGCACGCACGCGGCTACTACGGCTCGGTCAGCCACAACGTGAAGGCCATCTACCAGCGATACATGGGTTGGTTCGACGGCAATCCCGCGCACCTCTGGGAACATCCGCCGGTGGAATCCGCGCGGCGGCACGTCGAATTCATGGGCGGCGCGCAGGAAGTGCTGCGTAAAGCGCGGACTTCTTACGACGCGGGGGACTACCGCTGGGTGGCGCAGGTGCTCGACTACGTCATTTTCGCCGACCCCGACAACGACGCCGCGAAAAAGTTGCAGGCCAGTACCTTCGAACAACTCGGCTACGGCGCGGAGAACGCGACCTGGCGCAATTTCTATCTCAGCGGAGCCTACGAGCTGCGCTACGGCTCGTTCGGCACGCCCACCAAGAGCGATTCGCCGACCATGGTGGCGGCTCTGTCCGTCGATCAGATCTTCGACGCCTTGGCGTTGCGCGTCGACGGTCCCAAGGCGTGGAACCACCGGATCGTGACGGACTGGATTCTCACCGACCAGGACCGCACGCACCGCCTGGAGCTGCGCAACGGCCGCCTCACCCACTTCGACGTCGCACCGGGCATGAAACTGCCGGAACCGGACGCCACCTTCACGCTGGCCAAGAACACCCTGATCCGAGTGTTGCTGGTCGGCGAGGACTTCGGCGTCGCGGCGGCCGCGGGCGACATCGTCATCGAAGGAGATGTCACCAAGCTCGCCGAATTGGTGGACATCTTCGACGCCCCCGATCCCGATTTCGCGATCGTCACACCCTAGTTCGCGCCTTGATCATCGAGCCTCCCGGCCGAAGAAGTAGCCGACAACGATCCCGGCGAGGCCCGACACGGGCGCCAGGTATTGCGTAAGTTCTTGGGCGGGCAGACCTTTGATGATGCCGAAGAGGACACCGGCGACCGTGCCCGCCACGAGCGCGGCGGCGAGTCCTGCGCGGTAGCGAGCCTCCAGGATCTTGTTCTTCGCCTCCGCTTCTTCCTTGATCAGCTCGGTGCGTCGCGACTCCGCCTGTAGCTCATGGTCCCGCCGCGCCCGATCGACGGCTTCCGTGTCGGCATATGCTGATGCCTGGTATTCGCGTTTCGCCGTGATGTAGGCCATCATTTGATCGAATGACAGGGCTTCGACGCCCATCAGTCGGGAAGAATCGATGATCTCCTGGATTTCGGCGCGGTTGTCGAGCGCCTCGCCGTAAATGGGCGAGGGGGGGTCACTTTCCACAGGAAGATCCGGGAGACTTTCGGCCGTCTCGGGTTCGCCGGTCACCGTAACAGTATCGCCTGCGTCCCGGCCCACTGCCGGTGGTCGGAAATTTTGGCTGTGAACCGATTCGTCGGCACTGTGCTCAATCGGACGTCGGCAACGTCGCGAGGTATCGGCCCGCGACGAAACGCTGGATCAGCCGCACCGCGGGTCCGCCGAGCCGGGTGTACCAGGTGGCGGGGCGGGAGAACGCGACGATCAGCCCGTACACCGTGTCGTCAGCGCGGTCGTACTCCACGGCGAACAATTCCTCGCCTGACGCCGGGTGGCCGGGCAAGGTTCCGTAGGCGAAACCCCGCCGGTCGGGTTCATCGAGGACGTACACCACGCGACACGGGGCGGTGATCCCCAACGGACCGAATCCGAGCCGCACGGTGATTGCCGTGCCGGGTTCGGCCGTCGGCGTATCGGCGGACCGGAAGATCCCGGTGCCCTTTTGCACGCGGTAGCTCAGAATCTCCGTACCCGCGCGTTCGAACAGCGCGCGTCCCCGGCCGAGACGTCGCCGCACCCGCAACCCGTGATAGCCCTCCGGCAGCACGCCTCGGGTCGCACCGACTTCGGAATACGTGAACGACGACAACCTATCCGCCATGCCCCGATCTTCGCCCCTCCGAGCCCGGTCCCGCCACCGCGGATCGCCGACACGCCGGTCCTGACTGTCCGGCTGCTCCGAAGACCTGAGCCGACCCGCGAACGAAGCCGCGGATCGCCACATTCAGGGGCGCACCGGTTTGAGCCGCAGGGGAGTGAGGCGCAGCAGCCCGAGCGGGTCCAGATACTCACGGTTGCGGCGGCGACCGCCGTCTACGCGGGCACCCCAGTGCAGACATGTCGTCGCGCATCCAGGGTGCCCGGACTCCAGCGTGCCGATCCGGGTGCCGCGTCCGACCCGCCTTCCCGCGGGAATCTCGGCGCGTACGGGCTCATAGGTCGTACGCAGCCCGCCCGGGTGCTCGATGGACACGACCGGCTTATCGGCCACCGTTCCGGCGAACACGACGATCCCTGCCCCGGCCGCGAGCACCGCTTGCCCCTCGGCGCCGGCCAGATCGACCCCGCGATGTCCAGGCAGCCAGTTCTGCGCGGGTTTGTCGAAGTGCCGTAGCACCGCCGGGCGCGGTTGCAGCGGCCAGCCGAACCGGCCGTCGGGTCCGGCTGTCGCGGTCGGCGTCGTCGCGACGATCGCGGTGACACCGAGAGCCAGCGCCGAGAAAAGACGCCGACCACGTCGCATGGCATTCGGACTGAGCATTCGTGCCTGGTCGGCAGGCCGACTACGACCCGCAGAGCGGTACGGGAGGTGCGCACAGGTCGCCACCCGAGGTGGAAGGCGTCTCGTCATCGCCACCTGTATCGAGGCCGGATTGCCGGAACGGAAGCGGCGTGCGGCGCAGCAAACCGGACAGAGACGGCAGGCAGGCCGATCCCGTGCACGCCCCGGGCACGGGTCGCGGGGCAGGCGTCCGGGCTGCGCTCGGCGACGCGGTCACGACGCCGAGCACGAAGAAGAGCGGAACGAGGAAAGTGGTCGCGGTGGAGATCGGTTTCATGGCTCCAGCCTTCCGCGATTCCGGCGTCGCCGAGGGCTCGATCCGCGGAATGGGGATAACTCACCCGCCTGTGAAAAGCTGCTGTTCCCCCTGGTCAAAGCCTTCGGCTCGGACCGATTTAGATCTGTGTGCCGGAAGGCCGTAAACTGATCGAGCGGTCCGTGCCTGCATGGACCGACTTCGCGCGCCACCCGTGCTTGTTCATAGCGGCGCTGTTCGAATCGGACTTGAGATATCTGGGTTCGCGGCAGCGTGTTCGGAACAGGGAATCGCCGGCTGGTCCCCACCTACGTGGTCGGGTCCGACGATTCGGCGGCGCCAGGGCAGCGGATCACCGATTCGCTGCGTCAACCGGCAAACGAAAGAGAGATACGGGAGCTATGGCTGTCGTAACCATGAAGCAGCTGCTCGACAGCGGCGCGCACTTCGGACACCAGACCCGGCGCTGGAACCCGAAGATGAAGCGGTTCATCTTCACCGACCGCAACGGCATCTACATCATCGACCTGCAGCAGACGCTGACCTACATCGACAAGGCCTACGAGTTCGTCAAGGAGACCGTCGCCCACGGTGGCACCGTCCTCTTCGTCGGCACCAAGAAGCAGGCCCAGGAGTCGATCGCGGCCGAGGCGACTCGCGTCGGGATGCCCTACGTCAACCAGCGCTGGCTGGGTGGCATGCTCACCAACTTCTCCACCGTGCACAAGCGTCTGCAGCGCCTCAAGGAGCTCGAGGCCATGGAGCAGACCGGTGGTTTCGAGGGTCGCACCAAGAAGGAAATCCTCATGCTGACGCGTGAGATGAACAAGCTGGAGCGCACCCTCGGCGGTATCCGCGACATGCAGAAGGTGCCTTCGGCCATCTGGGTCGTCGACACCAACAAGGAGCACATCGCCGTCGGCGAGGCGCGCAAGCTGAACATCCCGGTCATCGCGATCCTGGACACCAACTGCGACCCCGACCTGGTCGACTACCCGATCCCGGGCAACGACGACGCGATCCGCTCCGCCGCCCTGCTGACCAAGGTCGTCGCCTCCGCGGTGGCCGAGGGTGTGCAGGCGCGCGCAGGCGTGGCCTCGGGTGACGAGAAGCCGGAGGCGGGCGCGGGCGAGCCGCTGGCCGAGTGGGAGCAGGAGCTGCTCGCGCAGGCCGCCCCTGGCGCCGAGGCCGCCGAGACCTCTGCCGAGGCCTGAGACCCGTCACCACCGCGGCGTGAGCGACGCTCCCGGAGGCACCAGCCCGCGTAGGGGCCCGCGAACGCCGCGGATGGGCACAGTTTCGCCGGCGTTCACGGGCGAGTGTCATCGTGAGCGCCGCTGCCACCACCCACACTTCTCCGAAGGAGGCTCGCCGAGAATGGCGAACTACACCGCTGCCGATGTGAAGCGGCTCCGGGAGCTGACCGGCTCCGGGATGATGGACTGCAAGAACGCGCTGGCCGAGACCGACGGTGACTTCGACAAGGCCGTCGAACTGCTGCGCATCAAGGGCGCGAAGGACGTCGGCAAGCGTGCCGAGCGGACCACCGCCGAAGGCCTGGTCGCCGCCAAGGACGGCGTCATGGTCGAGATCAACTCCGAGACCGACTTCGTCGCGAAGAACGCGGAGTTCCAGCAGCTGGCCGAGCAGGTCGTCGCCGCGGCGGCGGCCGCCAAGCCGGGCGACCTGGAGACGCTGAAGGCGCTGGACCTGGGCGGCAAGACCGTCGACGAGGCGGTGCAGGCGCTCGCCGCGAAGATCGGCGAGAAGCTCGAGCTGCGCCGCGTCATCTCGCTGAACGGCCCGGTCGCCACCTACCTGCACAAGCGTGCCTCCGACCTGCCGCCCGCCGTCGGCGTGCTGGTCGAGTACACCGGTGAGGGCGACGCCGCGGCCGAGGCCGCTCGCGCCGCCGCCATGCAGGTCGCCGCACTCAAGGCCAAGTACGTGACCCGCGACGAGGTTCCGGCCGACATCGTGGAGAACGAGCGCCGCATCGCCGAGCAGACCGCTCGCGAGGAGGGCAAGCCCGAGGCCGCGCTGCCGAAGATCACCGAGGGCCGGGTCAACGGCTTCTTCAAGGACGTCGTGCTGCTCGAGCAGCCGTCGGTCACCGATTCGAAGAAGACCGTCAAGGCGCTGCTGGACGAGGCCGGTGTCACCGTCACCCGCTTCGCCCGCTTCGAGGTCGGCGCGAACTGAGTCTCGCCGCACCCCCAGCGTGCAGGCCCCCCGCCGACCGAACGAACGCCGGTTGACGGGGGGCCTTCTGCTGCCGCTCCAACCTGATAAGGCAGGATGGATGCCGCTCTGCCTTGCTCTACGTCACAGGCGCTCGCGATGAGCGACGAATCGCCGGAAGAACGACAATCCCTCGCCGAAGGAGACTGGAGACCCATGACGGACCCGGGGACCGATCGCCCAGGATATCGCCGGGTACTGCTGAAACTCGGCGGGGAGATGTTCGGCGGCGGGAAGGTCGGGCTGGACCCGGACGTCGTGCAGACGGTGGCCGAGCAGATCGCCGAGGTGGTCGCCAGCGGCGTCCAGGTGGCCGTGGTGATCGGCGGCGGGAACTTCTTCCGCGGGGCCGAACTCGAGGAGCGCGGCATGGAACGCGCCCGCTCGGACTACATGGGCATGCTCGGCACCGTCATGAACAGCCTTGCGCTGCAAGACTTCCTGCAGCAGCAGGGCGTGGACACCCGGGTGCAGACCGCGATCACCATGGGCCAGGTCGCCGAGCCCTACCTCCCGCTGCGTGCCAAGCGGCACCTGGAGAAGGGCCGTGTGGTCATCTTCGGTGCGGGCATGGGCATGCCGTACTTCTCCACCGACACCACCGCCGCCCAGCGCGCGCTGGAGATCGGCGCGGACGTGGTGTTGATGGCCAAGGCGGTCGACGGGGTCTTCACCGCGGACCCGCGCGTCGACGAGACCGCGACCATGTACTCCGAGATCACGCACAAAGAGGTCATCGAGCGCGACCTCAAGGTCGCGGACGCGACCGCCTTCAGCTTGTGCATGGACAACCAGATGCCGATTCTGGTGTTCAATTTGTTGACCAAGGGCAATATCGCCCGCGCGGTCGCCGGTGAGAAGATCGGCACACTGGTTCGGTCCTGATACCCGCGACCGCGGATCATGACATGACGACGCTGTGGAGGAAACGGTCGTGATTGAAGAAGCGCTCTTCGACGCCGAGGAGAAGATGGAGAAGGCCGTCTCGGTGGCGAAGGACGATCTCGGAACCATTCGTACCGGTCGCGCGAACCCGGGCATGTTCTCCCGGGTCGTGGTCGACTACTACGGGTCGCCCACCCCGATCACCCAGATGTCCAGCATCACGGTGCCGGAGCCGCGCATGGTCGTGATCAAGCCCTACGAGGCGGGCCAGCTCGGGGCGATCGAGACCGCGATCCGCAACTCGGATCTCGGTGTCAACCCCACGAACAACGGGGACATCATCCGGATCAGCGTGCCGCAGCTGACCGAGGAGCGCCGCCGCGAGCTCGCCAAGCAGGCGAAGGGCAAAGGCGAGGACGCCAAGGTCGCGATCCGCAATGTCCGTCGCAAGGCGATGGACGAACTGTCGCGCATCCAGAAAGATGGCGAGGCAGGCGAGGACGAGGTCGGGCGCGCCGAGAAGGAGCTCGACAAGACCACCGCCAAGTATGTCGGCCAGATCGATGAGCTGGTCAAGCACAAGGAAGCCGAACTGCTCGAGGTCTGACGCGGATCGGCCGGTAGGCGTGGCGGGGGCCCGGAGGAGGCCCCGCGTCACCGCGAGTGCCGCCGAGCCAGCGCAAGGCCCGCCCGGGCGGGGGACGAACGGAACGACGAGTTGAGCGACGGGACAATCGTGGCCGAGAACGCCGCCGCGACCGGTGCGGCAGAGGAGCCGCCGGTGAACGGGAAAGCCGATGCGATGCAGCAGCGCGCGCACGATGCTCCTGCGTCCGGTCATGAACCGTTAGGCGCCCCCGCGGCGTCGGCGCCCGATCCCGCGGCGGCCCACACCGCGCCCGCATCGAGTGGTTCGCGCGCGGGTCGCAATTTGCCGGCCGCGCTCACCGTCGGCTTCGGCCTGGGTCTTTCGCTGATCGCGATCCTGCTGTTCGTACCGAAGGTGTTCATCGGCGTCGCGGCGGCCGGGGTCGGCGTGGCCACCTGGGAAGTCGCCAAGCGGCTGCGCGAAGCCGACGTGCTGGTCCCGCGGGTTCCGCTGATCGCGGGCGGCCAAGCGGTGTTCTGGCTGGGCTGGCCGTACGGCGCCAGCGGCGTCGCGGGCGCGTTCGCCGCCACCACGCTGATCTGCATGGTGTGGCGGCTGTTCGACCACGGTTTACAGACCGCGCCGCGAAACTTTCTGCGCGACACCGCCATCACAGTGTTCGCGCTGGCCTGGATTCCCTTGCTCGCCTCGTTCGCGACGCTCTTGCTGCTGGAGCCCGACGGCAACCTGCGGGTACTGACCTTCATGATCCTGGTCGTCTGTTCCGACGTCGGCGGGTACGTGGCAGGCGTGCTGTTCGGCAAGCATCCGATGGTGCCCTCGATCAGCCCGAAGAAGTCGTGGGAGGGTTTCGCCGGCTCGCTGGTGTTCAGCGTGATCGGCGGCCTGCTCACGGTGACGCTGCTGCTGGAGGCGAACTCGATGATCGGCGTCGTGCTCGGCGTCGGCCTGGTGCTGGTGGCCACCTGCGGTGATCTGATCGAATCGCAGATCAAACGCGAACTCGGCATCAAGGACATGGGTACGTTGCTGCCGGGGCACGGGGGCATCATGGACCGCCTCGACTCCATGCTTCCCTCGGCGTTCGTCTCCTGGCTGGTGCTGTCCACGCTGCTGTGATCCGGCGCGTCAGCCCTTCTTGGCCGCGCGGCGCAGTTGCAGGATGCGCACGCCGCCCACCGAGGCCATGACGAGCGCGCCACCGATCACCGACAGCAGGACAGTGACGCCGAGCGGCAGCGAGAAGTCCCAGAAGAAGAAGTGCACCTGAACCTGTTCGAGGTTCTGCACGATGAAGATCAGCAGCAGGACCAGGATCAAGACGCCTGCGACGAGCCCGGTCCAGGCGTAACCGGTGCGCGAGGCCAGCGACGTCTTGGCCGGTACGAGGGGCGGGGCGCTCGGTGGGGTCGTGCGTCGGCGCTGCGACAGGTCCGGGTCCGGCTCCGGCGGATGTTCGGGGGGATGCGTGGACATACCTCGATCATGGCCGACGGCTATGACGGCCGCAGGTATTTCCCGGCGACGGGCCGGGCATGTCGGGCCGCGCGCGTGTGGTCGGGTGCCGGGGAGGTTCCGGCGGATGGGAGAATGGAACAACTATGACCGTCTCCTTGCCCTTGGTTTTCGATGCTCCGCGCCGTGGCATGCCGCCGCGCCATCTCGCCGACCTCGATGCCGAGGGCAGGCGCGCGGCCGTCGCGGAACTGGGCCTGCCGAAGTTCCGCGCGGACCAGATCGCCCGCCAGTACTACGCGCGTTTGCAGGCCGATCCGGCACGGATGACCGATCTGCCCGCCGCGGTCCGGGACAAGATCGGCGAGGCGCTGTTCCCGCCGCTGTTGAGCGTGGTCAAGCACGTCGCGTGCGACGACGGGGAGACCCGCAAGACCTTGTGGCGCGCGGGTGACGGCACGCTGCTGGAAAGCGTCTTGATGCGCTATCCGGACCGCGCCACCCTGTGCATCTCCAGCCAGGCCGGTTGCGGCATGGCGTGCCCGTTCTGCGCCACCGGTCAGGGCGGGCTGAACCGCAACTTGTCGACCGCCGAGATCGTCGACCAGGTGCGCGCGGCGGCCGCGGCGCTGCGGGACGGGGAAGTGGCGGGCGGGCCGGGCAGGCTGTCCAACATCGTCTTCATGGGCATGGGCGAGCCCCTGGCCAATTACAAGCGGGTGGTCGCCGCGGTCCGCCGGATCACCTCGCCCGCGCCGGACGGTCTGGGCATCTCCCAGCGCAACGTCGTGGTCTCGACCGTGGGTTTGGCTCCCGCCATTCGCAAACTGGCCGACGAGGGATTGTCGGTCACGCTCGCGGTCTCCCTGCACACGCCCGACGACGAACTGCGCGACACTCTGGTCCCGGTCAACAATCGCTGGCCGGTCGCCGAGGTGCTCGACGCGGCCCGTTACTACGCCGACAAGACGGGTCGCCGCGTCTCGGTCGAATACGCGCTCATCCGCGATATCAACGATCACCCGTGGCGTGCGGACATGCTGGGGGAGAAGCTGCACAAGGCGCTCGGCTCCCGCGTGCACGTCAACGTGATCCCGCTCAACCCCACCCCCGGCTCCAAGTGGGACGCCAGCCCCAAGCCGGTCGAGCAGGAGTTCGTGCGCCGGGTAAACGCACAGGGCGTGCCCTGCACGGTCCGCGACACCCGAGGCCAGGAAATCGCCGCCGCCTGCGGACAGTTGGCCGCGGAGAACTGAGACAGCCGGTCCATGAACCGGCCGGATGGCGCGTCGCGGAATCCGCCGCGATCTTGCGCTGTCCGGACGGAAGCCTTTCCCCGACGGCCGACGCGGATGACGAGCTAGCCGCGGTTCTTCGCCGGGCGGTTGGTGGCGGCGCGGCGTTCGGCTTCCTTCGCCTTGATGCGCGCGTTCTCCGCACGGACCGCCGCGTAGTTCTCGCGCTCGCGCACGAGCCACTCCGGCGGGTCGGCGAGCAGGGCGTCGATCTCCTCGGCGGTGAGGTGATCGGAGATTCCGGCCCGGGTCAAGCCGGTGTTGGAGACGCCGAGTTTGCGGGCCACCACGTCGCGGGGGAACGGGCCGGTGCGGCGCAGTTCGGTGAGCCATTCGGGGGGATCGTTGCGCAGCGCGTCCAGCTGGGCGCGAGAGATCGACGCGTTGCGGAACTCCTCGGGCGCGGCCGGAAGGTAGATGCCGAGTTTGTCGGCCGCCGTCAGCGGCTTCATCGTCTGCGGTTTCTTGTCCGGGCTCACCGACACAGCCTAACGGGCGCGGCGGGAGGGATCCGTCCCCAGCCCCGCCTCGGACCACGCGGCGACCGCTCGACGGGTGCCTGCCGCGGGCGCGGAACACGAGCTGGGCAGCCGTCTATCCGGCGGCGCGAAGGGCTCCCCTCTGCTGGTGGCATACGCTTCCACGAATGAGCCGGTTGGAGTCGATCGATGTCGTGCGCCTGCGCTGGTTCGTCGCGGTCGCGCAGGAATTGCACTTCGCGCGCGCGGCGAAGTCGCTGCACATCTCGCGGCAGAAGCTCAGCCATACCGTCATCGATCTGGAGAACGAGCTCGGCACCAAGCTCTTCGTGCCCGGCGCGCAACCGACCCGGCTCACCGACGAGGGGCAGGAGTTGCTGGAGCAAGCCCGCGAGATCATCGCGCGGGCAGAGTCGGCGGCCCGGCAGCGCGGACCGGAAGCTCGGGAAGCCCTGCGGGTGGGTTTCGTGCCGGGCGTCACGGTGTCCAAATGGACCCGGATCTGGGCCGAGCGGTTCCCGGACACCCCGCTCGAAGTGAGCGCGCTGGCGCAGGCGGATCAAGAAGCGGCGCTGCGCGAGGGACGCGTCGACATGTGCTTCGTCCGGCTGCCGATCGACCGCGAAGGCATGAGCGCGATCCCGCTCTACCGGGAGGTTCCCGTCGTCGTGGTGCAGAAGGAGCACCCGCTGTCGGTGTTCGACGAGGTGCGCGTGACCGACCTGGCCGACGAGCATGTGCAGGACACCTCGGACATCGATGCGGTCGGCGGTGCGCTGGAACTCGTCGCCGCGGCCGGTGGCGCGGCCATCGTGCCCCACTCGCTCGCGCGGCTGCATCATCGCCGCGACCTCGTCTATCGCCCGATGCTCGGCGTTCCCGACACGGAGGTCGCGCTGGCCTGGCTCGCCGACCACACCAGCGATCTGGTCGAGGAGTTCATCGGCGTCGTCCGTGGGCGTTCGGAGCGGAGTTCACGCGCCCCCGCCCGCGCCGAGCGGAACGAGCCGCGGAAGAAGGTCCCGGCCCAGAAGACAGCCGGACGTCCGGCTCCGGTCAAGAAGAAGCCCTCCCGGCGGCGCGGACGCTAGCCGGTCGGCGGCGGCGCGAACCCGGCCGGTCCGCGCCGCCCGGTGCTCAGCTGCGGCAGACCCGGTTCAGTTCGTCGGTCGCCGCGTCCATACTCGTGACTTTGTCATCGGTGAGAGCCTGTGCGTAGGCGGCGATGGCGGCCTTCTCCGCCCCCTCGGCCGGGATGGCCGAGAGCTTCGCGGCCAGGGACTGCTGCACGGTCGGGTCCAGATTCCCGCCCGACTCGTCGATGGCGGCGTTGATCGCGTCGATGGCCGCGCCGCACGCGGGCGACTGGGCGTGCGCGGGCGCCGCGGGCAGGAGCAGCAGCGCGCCGAACGCGCTCGCGGCGAGCAGGGCGGCCGAAAAAGTCTTGGTCATTACGTCCTAAAGGGTTCGTGCGGACAGAAAACCGAGGTCCGCGACCCGGCTGGGGCGCGGACCTCGGACGCACACGGTACCGGGCTGTGCGGCGCGGTACAGGACGAATGAACTTGTGCGCGTAGCTTTTCCGAATGGATCAGCGCGGCTTGCGCTGCAGCAGCGAGTCGCGGATCAGGATGCCGGCGATCAGGACGGCGAAGCCGACGAGGAAGATGTCCTCGATCTTGCCGCTGTGGTTGCCGACCAGCATGGCCAGCAGGATCAGCGCGACGATCCAGCCCGCGATCCGGAAGGTGCGACGCGACTCACCGCTCCAGCCCCAAGCGGCGGAGGGAACTTCGGCGGGGTCCACGCGAGTGACGACGCGCTCGGTGTCGGCGTGTTCGAGTTCCGTGGCGGCCACGATCGCTCCTTAGCTGTTACTTGTACCGTGATTCCGGTACGCACTCGATGAGCTACTGCCGCATATCGTGACATACGACGGTGCGTCGTTGTAAGTCGGCCCGCGCCGGTCGAACGCGTTCCGGCGGTAGGACACAATGAAGTCGTGTCCGACATCGTGAGAGTCCTGCTACTGGGCAGCACCGGATCCATTGGCACCCAAGCGCTCGAGGTGATCGCCGCCAATCCCGACCGCTTCGAGGTGGTCGGACTCGCCGCGCGCGGCGGCAACACCGAGTTGCTCGCCGCCCAGATGGCCGCTACGGGCACGCGCAATGTCGCCGTCGCCGATCCGGCCGCGGCCCAGCGGCTGGACCTGCCGCTGGGCGGCCCGGGCGCCGTGACCGAGCTGGTGCGCCGTACCGAGGCGGACGTCGTGCTGAATGCGCTGGTCGGCTCGCTCGGGCTGGAGCCGACCCTGGCTACCCTCCAGTCGGGCACCCGACTCGCCCTCGCCAACAAGGAATCGCTGGTCGCGGGCGGTTCGCTGGTGACCAGCGCCGCCGCTCCCGGTCAAATCGTCCCGGTCGACTCGGAGCACTCCGCGCTGGCGCAGTGCCTGCGCGGCGGTCGCGCCGACGAGGTGGACCGGCTGGTGCTGACCGCTTCCGGCGGCCCGTTCCGTGGCTGGACCGCCGAGATGCTCGATTCGGTCGGGCCCGCCGAGGCCAAGGCGCATCCCACCTGGTCGATGGGCCTGATGAACACCCTGAACTCGGCCTCGCTGGTGAACAAGGGACTCGAGCTGATCGAAACGCACCTGCTGTTCGGGATCCCCTATGACCGCATCGATGTCACCGTGCACCCCCAATCGATCGTGCACTCGATGGTCACCTTCACCGACGGCTCCACGCTCGCGCAGGCCAGCCCGCCGGACATGAAGCTGCCCATCGCGCTGGCGCTGGGCTGGCCGGACCGGGTGCCCGGCGCGGCCGCGGCCTGCGATTTCGGCACCGCGTCCAGCTGGACGTTCGAACCGGTCGACAACGATGTCTTCCCCGCGGTAGAGCTGGCGCGCGCGGCCGGCCAGGCCGGTGGCAGCGTCACCGCGGTCTACAACGCCGCCAACGAGGTCGCGGTGCAGGCCTTCCTGGATGGCGCCCTCCGTTTCCCGCAGATCGTCGGCACGGTGGCCGCGGCCGTGGAGGCGGCGGAGCAATGGCGCGCGGAGCCGCGATCGCTCGACGAGGTCCTCGCCGCGGACACCTGGGCGCGGGAGTTCGCGGCCGCCCGGATTCGCGGCTGAGACCCTGCGGCGCCGGATCGGACGCGCGCACCGACGGCGTGCTGGCACACTGAACACACAGGACAGGACTTTGTCCGGTTAGGGTGAACGGAGTGCTCGCGGCCAGGAGCGGACGCGTGCGTGCGGGATATTCGAGCTGCGCAAACGCAGGAGGGCTGTAGAGCAAATGGTGTTCGCGTTGGGATTCGTGCTGTTCGCGCTGGGCATCACCGTGTCGATCGCGCTGCACGAATGTGGGCACATGTGGACCGCCCAGGCGACCGGCATGAAGGTGCGGCGGTACTTCATCGGATTCGGGCCGAAGATCTTCTCGTTCCGTCGTGGGGAGACCGAATACGGCCTCAAGGCGCTTCCGCTCGGCGGATTCTGCGACATCGCGGGCATGACCGCGCTCGACGAATTGCGCCCGGAAGAACTCGACCGCGCCATGTACCGCCAGGCCACCTGGAAGCGGCTGGTCGTGATGTCCGGCGGCATCGCGATGAACTTCGTCCTCGGCTTCATCCTGATCGTGGTGCTCGCGGTCGGCTGGGGGTTGCCGAATCTGAAGGAACCCCCCGCGACCGCGCTGGGCGTCATGAGCTGCGTACCACAAGGGAAGGCCGACGGCTCCAGCGAGCCGTGCACCGGCACGGGCCCGGCGCAGCGTGCCGGACTGCAGCGCGGTGACATCGTCAAAGAGGTGAACGGCGTCAAGGTGGACACCTGGCGGCAGTTCCAGGCCGAGACCCAGAAGCAGACCGGCCCGTTCACCTACCTCATCGAGCGCGACGGCAGCACCCTCAGCATTCCGGTCACCCCGGAGCGGGTCATGCGCTATCCCGAGGGCGGCGGCGAGGGCCGTGAGGTCGGCGCCGTCGGCGTGGCGCCGGAGCGCTACGACCCCGTGCAATACGACCTGCTGGGCGCTATTCCCGCCGCCGCCGTGTTCACCGGCGACATGTTCGTGCGCACCGTCGATTCGCTGACCCAGATGCCCGCGAAGGTCTCGGCGCTGTGGGACGCGGTCACCGGCGGTGAGCGGGATCCGGAGACCCCGGTCAGCGTGTACGGCGCCAGCAAGATCGGCGGCGAGACCGCGGAACGCGGCCTGTGGAACATGTTCATCCTGGTGCTGGCCAGCCTGAACTTCTTCCTCGGCATCTTCAACCTCCTGCCCTTGCTGCCGCTGGACGGGGGTCACATCGCGGTGGTGATCTACGAGAAGATCCGCAACACCATCCGCGGCTGGAAGGGACTGGCGCCCGGTGCGCCGGTGAACTACTTGAAGTTGCTGCCCGCGACCTATGTCGTCGTGGTGATCGGCGGTGCCTACATGCTGCTCACCCTCGCCGCCGACATCGTGAACCCGATCAAGCTGTTCTGAGCCGGGCTGCCGACCGGGCGGCGCGACCGGCGACGTAGGCTGGCGTGGTCGACCGGGGAAGCCTTGTCGTTGCTGTCACAGGGTGGCCGTCCTGCGCCAAGGCTAGACTCGGCACCGAACCGGCCGGACACGATGAAAGTAGGCAGCCGAAGGTGACCAGCACAATCGGATTGGGGATGCCGACCGCTCCCGCGGCAGTGCTCGCTCCACGGCGTAGGACCCGCCAGTTGATGGTGGGCAATGTCGGGGTGGGCAGCGACCACCCGATCTCGGTGCAGTCCATGACCACGACCAAGACCCACGACGTGAACGCCACCCTGCAGCAGATCGCGGAGCTGACCGCGTCGGGGTGCGACATCGTGCGGGTGGCCTGCCCGCGTCAGGAGGACGCGGACGCGCTGGCCACGATCGCGGCGAAATCCCAGATCCCGGTGATCGCCGACATCCACTTCCAGCCGCGCTACATCTTCGCCGCGATCGACGCCGGATGCGCCGCGGTGCGGGTCAACCCCGGCAACATCAAGGAGTTCGACGGCCGCGTCAAGGAGGTCGCCAAGGCCGCGGGCGCGGCGGGCATCCCGATTCGCATCGGCGTGAACGCCGGTTCGCTGGACAAGCGGATGCTGGAGAAGTACGGCAAGGCCACGCCGGAGGCGCTGGTGGAGTCGGCTCTGTGGGAGGCGAGCCTGTTCGAAGAGCACGGGTTCGGCGATATCAAGATCTCGGTCAAGCACAACGACCCGGTGGTCATGGTGGAGGCATACCGTCAGCTCGCCGCGCAGTGCGACTACCCGCTGCACCTCGGCGTCACCGAGGCGGGCCCGGCGTTCCAGGGCACGATCAAGTCGGCTGTCGCCTTCGGCGCGCTGTTGTCGGAGGGCATCGGTGACACGATCCGCGTTTCGCTGTCCGCGCCGCCTGCCGAGGAGGTCAAGGTCGGCGGACAGATCCTGCAGTCGCTGAACCTGCGTCCGCGCAAGCTGGAAATCGTGTCGTGCCCCTCGTGCGGGCGCGCTCAGGTCGACGTGTACACCCTGGCCAACGAGGTGACCGCGGGCCTGGAAGGCATGGCGGTGCCGCTGCGGGTGGCCGTGATGGGCTGCGTCGTGAACGGCCCCGGCGAGGCGCGCGAGGCCGACCTGGGTGTGGCCTCCGGCAACGGCAAGGGCCAGATCTTCGTCAAGGGCGAGGTCATCAAGACCGTCCCGGAGGCGCAGATCGTCGAGACGCTCATCGAAGAGGCGATGCGCATCGCCGAGGAGATGGGCACGGACGCGGGCACCGGCGAACCGGTCGTCACCGTCAGCTGAGCAGCCGCTCACCAGCGCTTTCGGCATAGCCATACCGCATCGCGCCGGTTCGTGGCAGGCTGTCACCGTGCGGAGTCTGCTGGAGCCGGCGCGACGGGCCAAATACGCCCCTGCGCGGCAGCTCGCT
The DNA here is from genome assembly GCF_040632645.1 of Nocardia sp. NPDC019219. Lineage (NCBI taxonomy): Bacteria > Bacillati > Actinomycetota > Actinomycetes > Mycobacteriales > Nocardiaceae > Nocardia > Nocardia sp. NPDC019219. The sequence continues at coordinate 130,325 of NZ_JBEYCG010000002.1, forward strand.
AATCGGGATCTTGCTCAGGTCTTGCGTGTGCTCGATGCCGATCCGGTGGCCTCGTGCATGGTCGCCGCCCGCCTGCAGGAGTTCGGCCTGGACAACCGGTGCGGCCAGGGGGAGCTCTGGAGCAGGGGCGGCCCCGCGGAGTCGCTGTGTTTCTCGGGTGCGAACCTGGTGCCGTTGCTCGGCAATCGTGACGCTCTGCGTGCGTTCGCCGACCGGGCGATCCGCTGGCCCCGCATCTGTTCCTCGGTGGTGGGACGCCGGGAACTGGCGTTACCGCTGTGGGAGATGCTGGCCGGTCACTGGGGCCCGGAGCGGGAGCTACGTGGGGAACAGCCGCTTCTCGCGCTGGCCCAGCCGCCGCTGGCCACGCCGGACCCGGAGGTCCGCCGGGTGCGCCACGACGAACTCGACCGCTATCTCTCGGCCGCGATCGCCATGTTCATCGAGGAGGTCGGCGTCGATCCGCGCGCGGGTGACGGTGGCCGCGGCTATCGCCGCCGCATCCAGAGCCTGATCGAATCCGGCCGCGCGTGGGCCCGTTTCGAGGACGGGGAAGTGGTCTTCAAAGCCGAGGTCGGCTCGCTGTCCCGGCGCACGGGCCAGATCCAAGGGGTCTGGGTCCATCCGGACCATCGGGGGAAGGGGTGCGGCACCTCGGGCACCGCGGCGGTCGCGAACGCCGTGGTCGCTTCGGGCCGCACCGCGAGCTTGTACGTGAACGACTACAACGCGATCGCCCGCCGCGCCTACAGCCGGGTCGGGTTCCGGCAGATCGCGACATTCGCCACCGTTCTGGTCGACTGAGCGCGCCCACGGCGAATGCCGGAGTGCCGCAGGCGTTTGCCCGGCAGTCACTATTACGATCGGTCCCGATGTCGACTCGGATGCTGCTCTCGCTCGCCGTCGCGGCCCTCACGGTGGCCGCCGCCGGTTGTGCGAGCGAGCCGCAAGGGCCTGTCCCCGCCGCGGACGCGTTCGTCAAAGCGTTCGCCGAGCACCGGGTGAGCGCCGCCGCCGACCTCACCAATCTGCCGGAGAAGGCCAGCGCCGCATTGCGTTCCGCATGGGATCAGCTCCAAGCCGAACAGCTCACCGCACGCACCGGCGCGGCGCGCGTCACCGGAGACACCGCGACCGTCGACTACACCTACGAATGGCGCCTGCCCAAGAACCGGACGTGGAAGTATTCGGGCCAGTTGCAGATGGGGCGCAGCAACCGACGCTGGATGGTCCGCTGGACCTCCTCCAACATCCACCCCAAGCTCGGCGACACCCAGACCATGGTGTTGCGCTCCAATCCGCCGCCGCGCGCGCGGGTCAACGAGCAGTCCGGCAGCGACGTCATGGTGCCCGGCAAGGTGTCGCGGGTCGCGTTCGTCGCGGCCGACGCCGCCGATCCCGGGAGCGTGGCCACCGCGCTGGCCGCGGCGCTACACCGTTTCGACAAGTCGCTGACGCCGGAGTCGATCCTCGAGGAGGCGAAGGCGGCCCGGGGCGCCTATACGGTCGCGCTGCTCAACGACATCGAATCCGCCCAGGTGACGACTGATCTCATCGGACTGCCCGGTGTCACGGTGACCCAGCAATGGGATCTGGTCGCCACCGATCGGGAATTCGCGCCCGATCTGCTCACCCAGGTGCGCAAAACGGTGATCGCGGAGGTGGACGGCAAAGCGGGGTGGAGCGTGGTCACCGTGAACGCCAACGGCGCCGACACCGACGTGCTGATGGACGTGCCCTCGCAACCCGCGCCGTCGTTCTCGCTCAGCGTCGACCGCAACGTGCAGAACGCCGCACAGCGTGCCGTGCAGCCACGGACCGAGCAGACCATGATGGTGGTGCTGCGCCCGTCCACCGGCGCGATTCTGGCGGTGGCCCAGAACAAGGCCGCCGACCGGGACGGTCCCCTCGCGACGATCGGCCAGTACCCGCCCGGCTCGGTGTTCAAGACGGTCACCGCGGCCGCGGCCATGGCGAATGGTCTCGCGACGCCGGATACGGTGCTGCCGTGCCCGAGCCGCATCGTCATCGGCGAGCGGACCATTCCCAACTACAACCTGTTCACCGTCGGGAACGTGCCGATGTCCACGGCCTACGAGCGGTCGTGCAACACCTCGTTCGCCAAACTCGCCAGTGAACTGCCGGGCCCCGCGTTGCATGACACCGCGGCGAAGCTCGGTGTCGGACCAGTCTATTCGGTGGTGGGGCTGCCGACGACCTCCGGCGCGGTGCCGTCCGCCGACGACCTGATCCAGCGCACCGAGGACGGCATCGGTCAGGGCAAAGTGGTGGTCAGCCCGTTCGGCATGGCGCTGATGGCGGCAACCATCGCGCACGGCTCGGCGCCGGTGCCGTACCTGATCGCGGGGCGGCCCACGCAGATCGATGGTGACCGCCCGGCGCTGGCTCCCGATGTCATCGAAGGACTGCGCACGATGATGCGCCAGGTGGTCGTCGGCGGCACGGCCGAGCGGATCGCCGATCAAGGCCCGGTCTACGGCAAGACCGGTGAAGCCGAGGTGGACGGCGGGTCGCACTCGTGGTTCGTCGGCTACCGTGGCGACCTCGCCTTCGCCACGCTGCTGGTCGAAGGCGGCAGCTCCGACAACGCGGTCGCGGTGACACGCGACATGTTGGCGGCGCTGCCTGCTGGATACTGATGCAACTCCGAACAGCGCGCGCCTCGGCGGGGAACGTCGCGGAGCCGGACTCGGAACGGTGCACGCACACCGATCCGAGTCCGGCGGACCGGCCGGTCATTGGCCGACGGCCGATTCGATCAGCAGATGCTCCAAGCTGATCGTGTGGTCGGCGTACTTGTCGACACCGATGACCGCGACGAAATCCCGATCACCGGCACGCTGCTGCAGCGACGCCCACGAGTTGGCGAGATACCAACCGGCTCCGGCGGTGCCGCGTGCGCCCAGACCACCGCAGTACATCCGATACCGGCCGGGATGCCGATCGGCGTCGGGGCGTACCCGGGCGACGATGCCGATGTTGCGGTCATCGCCGGAGCTGTAACTACTTCCGTCGGCCAGCCGCAGGTACACGGTAAGGGAACCGTCCTCGGCAGTGCTGTCCCACAGGGTGAACAGCGGACGCTCGGCGGTGTCCAGGTACCGGCGCAGGAAGTCGTTGCCGCTGAGCCCGAAGCTGATATACGGGCGGTCGCGGTGGACGACGTGATCGCGGTCGCTGCGGACGTCGACCGGGATGCTGGTGTGGCGTTGCAGAAACGACAGCACGTACAGCAATCCACGAAGCTCGTTCTCACCCACTACGGACGGAACGTCGTATTGTGTCGGAAACACGCTGGCTTGCTTGTCGAACACGCGCTGCCGGCCGATCCCTGCCGCCCGGAGCGCTTCCACCGAAGACCGTGCCAGCTCGAACACCGGATAAACCAGCGTCGTTCCGTTCGTGGTCATCTCGGCGCCGAGGAAAGCCTCGACCGAGGCGTCTGTGCCGGAGAAGCCCGCCTCGTGCGAACGGAGTTCGGCGGGTGTGGAGTTGGCCATCTGAAACAATCCCTCCACGGTCCAGCCCGGGAACATTCGCTCCAGCACCCGGCAGTGATAGTCGCGCGGAAGTCCGATCATGCGCCCGGACAACCACTGGTAGTACTGCGCTTTCGCCGGCCCATGCCCGGGAGGGATGGGCGGATCCAGGCGCGCCGCGCACCTGTCGTACGCGGCCAGAAAATCGTGATGACTCTTGAGATGCCGCTCCGCCAGCAGCATCTTCAGTACGGTCGCCAACGAAACCCCCTTACCCCTGCAGCCTCCGTCCACGGTGACGGAGACTCATGTCGTATTCGCTCAACCGCGACGAAACTGGGCCGCCGGCGAGAAGCCTGCCGACGGCCCAGCCGTTTCAGCCGTCAGATGTAGATGAATGGGAGACCATTACTGGTTCCTCCGGAGGTGGTCGCGGTGACTTGCACTGTTCCCGTTCCGGCGGGAGTGACGGCGGTGATCTGTGTTGCGGAGTCGACGGTGAACGAAGCTGCCGGTGTGCCGCCGAAATCGACGGCCGTAGTGCCTGTCAGGTCGGTCCCGGTGAGGACGACCGTCGTTCCACCGGCCGCCGGCCCTACGTTCGGAAGCACGACCGCGAGTGTCGGTACCGCGATGTAGGTGTAGGCGAGGCCGTTGCTGGTTCCGCCGGGGGTGGTGGCGGTGACTTGCACCGTACCGGTCCCGGCGGGCGCTACGGCGGTGATCTGCGTTGCCGAATCGATCGTGAACGAGGTCGCCGGTGTGCCACCGAAATCGACCGAGGTAGTCCCGGTCAGCCCCGTGCCGGTGAGGATGACGGTTGTCCCGCCCGCTTCCGTGCCGACACTGGGAACCGCCGCGGTGAGGGCGGGAACCGCGACGTAGGTGTAGGCGACGCCGTTGGTGGTTCCGCCCGGGGTGGTGGCCGTGATCTGGACGATTCCGGTCCCCGCCGGGGCGACAGCCGTGATCTGAGTGGGTGCGTCGACCGTGAACGAGGTCGCCGGTGTGGCGCCGAAGTTCACCGCTGTCGTACCGGTCAGGTTGGTGCCCGTGAGAACGACGGTCGTGCCACCGGACACTGAGCCCAGGGTCGGAGCCGCCGCGGTGAGGGTGGGCAGCGCGACGTAGGTGTAGGCGACGCCGTTGCTGGTTCCACCCGCGGTGGTGGCCGTGACCTGGACAGTTCCGGTCCCTGCTGGGGCGACGGCCGTGATCTGGGTGTCGGAATCGACGATGAACGAGGTCGCCGGCGTGGCGCCGAAGTTCACCGCGGAGGTAGTAGACAACCCTGCTCCGGTGATGACGACGATGGTTCCGCCGGCGACCGGTCCTACATTCGGCACCACCGTGGTCAGGACGGGGATCGGGATGTAGGTGTAGGCGACGCCGTTGCTGGTTCCACCCGGGCCGGTGGCGGTGATTTGCACCGTCCCGGTCCCCGCCGGGGCTACGGCGGTGATCTGGGTGGCGGAGTCGACGGTGAACGAGGTGGCCGGTGTAGCGCCGAAGTTCACGGCGGTGGTGCCGGTCAGTCCCGTTCCGGTGAGCACGACTGTCGTACCGCCCGATACGGTGCCCACGTTGGGAACCGTCGCGGTCAGGGTGGGGACCGGGATGTAGGTGTAGGCGACGCCGTTGCTGGTTCCGCCGGGGGTGGTGACGGTCAGCTGCACGGTTCCGGTCCCGGCGGGAGCGATGGCCGTGATCTGCGTGGCGGAATCGACGGTGAACGAGGTGGCCGGTGTGGCGCCGAAGTTCACCGCCGTCGCTCCCGTCAGTCCTGTTCCAGTGATCACGACTGTCGTGCCACCGGTCGCGGGACCCACATTCGGCACCTCCGTGGTCACGGCGGGGATCGGGATGTAGGTGTAGGCGACGCCGTTGCTGGTTCCGCCGGGGGTGGTGACGGTCAGCTGCACGGTTCCGGTCCCGGCCGGAGCGACGGCCGTGATCTGGGTGCCGGAGTTGACGATGAACGAGGTGGCCGGTGTGGCGCCGAAGTTCACCGCGGTAGCCCCGGTCAATCCTGTGCCGGTGATGACGACGGTCGTCCCGCCCGCTTCCACGCCCGCGTTCGGTACCACCGCGGTGACAGTGGGCAGCGCGACGTAGGTGTAGGCGACGCTGTTGCTGGTTCCGCCGGGGGTGGTGACGGTCAGCTGCACGGTTCCGGTCCCGGCCGGAGCGACGGCCGTGATCTGCGTGGCGGAGTCGACAGTGAACGAGGTGGCCGGTGTGGCGCCGAAGTTCACCGCGGTAGCCCCGGTCAGGCCCGTTCCGGTGATGACGACTGTGGTTCCGCCGGTGACCGGTCCTACGCTCGGGACCACCGTGGTCACGGCGGGCACGGCGACATACGTGTAGGCGGCGGCGTTACTGGTTCCGCCCGCGGTGGTGACGGTGACTCCCACGGTCCCCGTCCCCGCGGGGGCGATTGCCGTGATCTGGGTGTCGGAGTTTACGGTGAACGAAGCTGCCGGTGTGGCGCCGAAGTTCACCGCGGTGGCTCCGGTCAGGCCCGTTCCGGTGATGACGACTGTGGTTCCGCCGGTGACCGGTCCTACGTTCGGCACCACCGTGGTGATGGCGGGCACCGGAATGTAGGTGTAGGCGATGCCGTTGCTGGTTCCGCCGGGTGTCGTGACGGTGACTTGCACGGTTCCGGTCCCGGCCGGCGCGACCGCCGTGATCTGGGTGGCCGAGTTGACGATGAACGAGCTCGCCGGTGTGGCGCCGAAGTTGACCGCTGTCGCTCCCGTGAGATTCGTTCCGGTGATGACGACCGTTGTCCCGCCGGTGACCGGACCGGTATTGGGCACCAACGTGGTGATGGCGGGCACCGCCACATAGGTGAAGGGAAGGCCGTTGCTGGTTCCGCCGGCAGTGGTGACGGTGACCTGCACGGTCCCCGTTCCGGCTGGAGCGACAGCGGTGATCTGGGTGTCGGAGTTGACGACGAACGAGGTCGCCGGTGTGCCACCGAAGTTCACCGCCGTGGCGGTCGACAGGCCCGTTCCCGTGATGACGACCGTGGTTCCGCCGGTTGTCGGGCCGGTCGTGGGTACCAGGCTGGTCAGCGCTGGGACACCGGCATAGGTGTAGGTGACACCGTTGCTGGTCCCGCCCGAACCCGTGACCGTGACCTGCACGCTCCCCGTTCCGGGAGGCGCGATGGCGGTGATCTGAGTGGGCGAATTGACCGTGAAAATGGTTGCGGTGTTGCCGAACCGGACAGTCAGCGGGCCGGTGAACCCGGTGCCGGTGATCGTGACGGTGTTACCTCCCGAGGCAGGCCCGGCGGTCGGCGAAATGGAGGTGATGGTGGGGACGACCACGTAGATGAACGGCACCGCACCGCTGGTGCCGCCCGGACCGGTGACCGTGACCGGCACGATGCCGGTACCGGCCGGCGTGACAGCCGTGATCTGGGTGTCGGAGTTGACGACGAACGAGGTCGCCGGTGTGTTGCCGAAATTGACCGCGGTGGCTCCCGTGAAGCCCGATCCGGTGAGCGTGACCGTCGTCCCGCCCGCGGTGGAGCCTTGATTCGGGTTGATGCTGTTGAGTGCGGGAACCGGAACGTAGGTGTAGGGGAGGCCATTGCTGGTTCCCCCCGCGTTGCTGACGGTGACCTGCACCGTACCGACCGAGCCGGCCGGGGCGATGGCCGTGATCTGAGTGGGGGAGTCGATCGTGAAAGTGGTCGCGGTACCGCCGAACCGCACGGTCGTCGGACCGCCGAATCCGGTACCCGTGATCACGACACTGGTTCCACCCGTTGCGGGCCCTGATGTCGGGGAGAGGGAAGTGATGGTAGGCATGACGCTGCCTCCTTTTGCCGTGGTGATGATTCCTCTGCACCGGGGGGCGCCCGCCGCTCTTCAGCGGCCCGGCTATCTCCATTAACGCCTTTGGATTGATGCCTGGCAACGTATCTCGCGATCCGTTTTGGTCCGTTTTCGGTTGACCGGCGGTACGTCGGTCAGCGGCGCGAACATCCTGGCAGGCGTTGTGGCAGCAATATTTTCGATGGCGCTGCGCCGCCGTCGATGAGGGCACCGCTAGCACGCAGCATGCCGAGATCTGCGGTCCCGGCGAACGATTGGCGACCATCCGGAACGTCCTTCGGCATCCCGGCTCGGAAGCCTTTTCCGGGTTACAGGAACAGTTCCGGTGGGTCGTCGAACTCGATGCCCGCCTGCCGTGCCCGGGTCACCATCCTGCGATCCCACTCGCGGTGGACCCGGAGCGCCATGCGGAACTCGCCCATCTGCTCGGACATCTGCTGTGTCTGTGAAATGGCGAGGTCGCTCAGTACCTTCGCGGCATCGGCCTTCGTCTTCGTCATGGTGGCGTCGACATCGCCGCGCTTGAACCACCCCGTCACGGCTGCCGAGAGCACCGAAGAGCTGGCGATGAGCACCAGCGCCGCGAAGATCGGCGACTGCTGGACGATATTCATGACGCCTCCCTCATCCTGACCGCGTGCAACGTCCGAACGTCCCGCAGCACCTGTCGGCGCTTCCACAAGAACGCGACGCCCAAGGCGATCGGCAGCGGACCGCCGAGAACCGTGGCCGGGCCGAGGGTTCGGTGCTGGATCTGCAACAGCAGTAGCTGCGCACCGAAGGCCACCAGGGACCAACCGAGCGCCCCTAAGCCGACTTGTTCGACCAGATAACCCCAGACACGCCGGGCGAACAGGCCGACCAGCGTCGTGACGCAGCCGACCAGCATCAAAACGAGCCACAGCGTGCGAAATCCCGCGGGCATAGCCGCGGTCGCCGAACCCGGCGGTGGACCGTAGACGCAGTGCAACAGCATCGAGACACCGAATACCGCGCACAGCACCACCTCGAAGGGGTCGTGGCGTGTCTTCTCCTTCTGGGCCCTCATGCCGGTTCACCGCTATCCGGTGGCGCCGGGCTCACCCGGTGGCGCGCCGATTCGACTGCGGGCAAGCCCAGTGCCGCCGCGACGATCGCGAGGACGAACCCCGAGAGGTCGGCGGAGACGACACCCTTGGTGACGCCGTACCCGATCAGCGCTACCAGCAGTGGGTACAGCAATGCGCGAACGGGCTCGCTGTGCAGGATGGTGATCACCTTGTTCATCGGTTCTTCCCTTTCTTCTTCTGTATCGACGGTGCTGCCGGCTGATGCCGGAGCCCGCCGTCTGAAAACCCACCGTTGGGTTTGTTCGAACACGGCAGGTCCGGGCGTTCGGATTGCGCCGTGTCGTTGGAGTGCCGCCCCGAGCCGGGGAATCAGACGAACCCGTATGCGTCCGTGAAGGCTTCGTGGTGCGGTGTCGCGGCCTGTGCCGGTGCGGCACCGTCCACCGGAGTACCGGTCGTCGCCCTGGCACGTCGATCCGGTGAGTGGTGTCCCGAGGAGGGAGAGAGGAAGGTAGGCATTGGGCTGCCTCTCTGTTTGCTGGTTCCTCTGTACCGGGGTGCCCGACGCTGGCGGCGAACCGGTTAACTCCGTTATGCCCCATGATCAGCGGGTCGGCAACGCGCCGAATGATCCGTTTTTGTCCGTTTTCCAGATTGTTGCCACGTATTGACCAGGCGGAGGCGCGATCCGGTCGGACCGCATCCTCCGGCCGTGCCGCAGTGTGGTTCTCGCCGGTGCGGCGAGCCGGGGTCCGACACCCCCGGGAAGCGGCCGCCTCGCCGAAGCGGAAACGCCATGCCCGCCGGAATTCTCGTCGTCGCGCCGGTGCGTCTACCAGTCCGCGGGTCGGCAGAGCGAGATCGTTGATGCCTGTCGGGAGGAGATCCGGGCGCCACGCGAGTCGTGCCATCCGATCGGACCGAAGACTCAGGGATTCACGCTCGAATGCGACCGGGCCGCCGCCGGATACCCCGGCGGCGGCCCATGCGCTGTCCCGATCAGACGTAGGAGTACGTGACACCGTTACTGGTACCGCCGGACCCGGTGACGGTCACCTGCACATCCCCGGCCGCGTGGGCCGGTCCGACGGCGGTGATCTGGAGAGCCGAGTCGACGGTGAAAGTCGTCGCGGTGTCGCCGAACCGCACGGTGAGCGGACCGGTGAACCCGGTGCCGGAGATCGTGACGTTGTTCCCACCCGACGTGGGCCCCGAAGTCGGCGTGACCGCCGAGATGGCGGGCACCACGACGTAGCTGAAGGTGACCCCGTTGCTGGTGCCACCCGGAGCGGTGACGGTGACCGAGACGATGCCCGTGCCCGCGGGGGCGACGGCCGTGATCTGCGTGTCCGAGTCGACGGTGAACGAAGTCGCCGGTGTGGTGCCGAAAGTGACCGCGGTGGCGCCCGTCAGCCCCGACCCGGTGAGCGTGACCGTCGTCCCTCCGGAGGTGGACCCCTGGCCGGGCGCGATGGAACTCGAGGACGGAACCGCGAGATAGGTGTAGGTGGCTCCGTTGCTGGTTCCGCTCGAGTCCGAGACCGTCACCTGCACCGGACCGGCCGACCCCGCCGGAGCGATGGCCGTGATCTGAATCGCGGAATCGATGGTGAAAGTTGTTGCGGTGGAGCCGAAACGCACGGTCAGCGGACCGGTGAATCCGGTACCGGCGATCGTGACGCTGGTGCCTCCTGTGGTCGGGCCCGAGGTCGGGGTGATCGAAGTGATAGTGGGCACGGCGATGCCTCCTGGTTCCGTAGAGATTTCCTCTGCACCGGGGAGGGCGCCCCGACTCACTCAGTGACCCGGCACTTTCCATTAGGACCCCGCGCCGCTACGTCGGCAATAATCCACCCACTCCGTTTTTGTCCGTTTTCCTCGTTCGTCCCCGGTGGGCGTAGCTCGGCGGTGCCTCGCGAATTTTGGCCTTGGCCATCGCTTCATCGCGGCCCATATCGTGGCCGGCCGCGCCGAGGGCGATCCGGCCTTCGCGCGAAGGCGACAATTCGGCTCCCCTCGGCTATCTGTTGTGCCGAGTCGGCATCTGAATCCCGATGACCCCGCCCTCGCCCGGCACGTAGCCCGCCGGACCATCGCACCCTCGTGACGGATTCATCTTGACTGGGCCCCGCCGGTAACCTTCCGACGCCGACACCAGGTCCGGCAGCACCAGGCGGATACGGTGGCCGCTCGGCGGCGGTCGGAGTCCGTCGGCAGTTGCTTCGGAGCGGTATCGTGGACCCGGCCGTGCTATCCGAGCGCGTTGCGTCCGAGGGGGATTCATTGACCGAGAGAACCGGTGCGGGATTCGATGTGTGGGGCTGGTCGGCCTCCGCTGGACTTCCACCGATGCACGGCTCGGTCGTGCCCGTCGACCCGCGCGGGTAGGAATGGAAGCGTGATCGGTCAGCCGCCACCGCTCCCGGCGGGCCCGGGTCCGGTGCTCGACGCCAGGGCAGTCCTGAACGGAACCGTCGACATGCGCGCCTACCGGCGCAAGTATCTGGTCATCTGCGCGCAACCCCGGCGAGGTCTCGCCTGGGATGCAGGCCTGCTGAAAGCCAACCACCAGGCGAGTTTGTCGACGCTGACCTCCTGCATCGAATGGCTGGACATGCACTTCGGCTGGGAACTGGTAAGCGTCTTCACCCGCCAAGTCGACAAGTACTACATCCACCACGCGATGCTTCGGCGTCGATAGACGGTCGGCGGCAATCCATGCGGCGAAGCGGGACCGGCCGCACGCCGCCGCCGGTCGCGTTCCGCTGATCGACCCTCCGCCGTCAACCCTTGAGCGCGCGGATCATGTCGACGAGCACCTGCGCGCCCGCTTGCGTGCCTTGTTCATCGCCGTTCTTGAACCCGAGTTTGCCTTCCCAACCGTCGATCTCGCCGATCAGCTCGAACCAGGGGCGTGTAGTGGCAGGATCCGCATAGTCGGGTATAGGCTTGACGACTTCCACGACACGGATCCCATCGATAGTCAAAGTGCGGGCCGGGTGTTCCACCTGGTTCGCCGGAGTGGTGCTATCGGCGAGGTGGACCAGAGAAATGTATCCCACATAATCCCGTTCCGACTTGTGGTAACTGCATCCATTTCCCCCGCCGATCTTCTCGCTCATCGGCTTGGTGACATCGACGCTGACCTTCAGGTCGGCTGTCTCATATCGACCGGCGAAGAACTCCTTCGGATAGTCACACAATTCCTGAATCGAATGACTGCTCTCTACCGCTACCCATTGATCGGTATCGGTGCGTGGGAGCAGGTCGCATCCCGAGAGCAGCGCAGTCAACGCTGCGACCGTGATGAGTTCGGGTAGTTTCACAGTGCGGCCCACTCGGGTCCTGGTGCTTCGGTATCGAAATCTCTCGAGGCGCTTTGCGGCCAGTGATCGTTGTGGAATCCCTTCTGGTTCGCCGTCGACTCGTGTATGCGATTGATGTTCTGTTTCTCGGTCAACAAGGCGGCGACAAGTTTCTTCCCATAATCGACCGCCTTCTTGATTATTCCGGCCAGGGCATCGATCGCGTCTGAAACTCCCCATGGCGCGCCCACTCCGGTTGCGATCTTGGACAGCGCCGCACCGAAATCGACAAGGAATCCGATTATATCCTGAACTATGGTGGAGTAGAACTCCCAAGCGGAATTCGCTACCGCGGCGAGGCTGTCACCGAGCTTGTCGCATATCGCCTTGGCCGAATCCATGGCCGTGTCCTGCAACGTGCGTGCCGCGCCGTAACGAAGCGCGGCGGATCCCTGCCAGTACCCCAGCACGTTGCCTTTGTTCACTTCGTTGTTCTGAGCCGCGCCGATCATGGATTTCAGCTTCAGCCATTCCTCACTTGTTTGAAGAAAGGCAACCGGCGCTCGCAGGCCTTCACTGGCATCGTGAAGATCCGTCAACAACTCACGGATCTTGTCCTTGATTTCCTTTTTGTGCTCTTGCATGTAACCGGTGAAGTCGTCATTGCTGATCGCGCCGTACGCGGCTCCCACTGTCGCACCGAGTACACCGAACAGGCTTCCACCCTCTGAAGCCGCTGCGGCTACGGCTGCCTTGTCGAACGCCTCGTCCACTTTGGCGGGCTGATTGCGTATTTCCTCGACCTTGTCAGCGAACTGGTCGAGCACGGTGTTGAGCTCATCGAGACTCTTCGTAGCGCCCACAACTATCCTTCGTCCAGTTTGATCAGCACGTTTGCGAAGCTTTGGTCCTGCTCCGCATATACTTTGGCGACATGCGCGAGAACCTCCCCGATTGATTGTGTCTCAGTGCGCCCTTCGCTGAGTCTATCTTGCATATACTGTGCAGCGGCTACCTGGGCATTCCAGGTCTCCTGGTATAAGGCCCATACCACTTCTTTGTGACCTTCACGTATTTCTTGCGACTTTTCTGCGGCGTCGCCGAGGCAATCGGATGCGCGGATCCAGGCGTTGGAAGCGGAAACCAACTGGTTGAGGTCCACCGAAAAGTCGGCCATCAGGAACTCCTTGTCAAATATTTTTTGTACTCTCCGAGCTCATATTCGAGTTCATCATCGGAGCGGTGGGACCATGATCCATCTTCATGAAATCGAGGGCGTTGTCGGCGTATCTGATTCGCGCAGTCGAGGATATCGTGGGCGATATATGAAGGACTGGCGGTGGACGCCCAAGCCGAATCGATTCTGATACTAGTGATACGGGAGATGCTTGCGGTCACAGTAACAGAATTCGACCCGAAATCTGTCCATGGGCCCTGGCCGATGAACAGGTCGTGTCCGCGGAGGGCCTGCTCCACTGCCTCGAATTCCGCAAGTGTCTGCGTATCGAGCAGGGTGATGAGTTGCCTACGGCGCGAGGGGGATGCGCTCAGTGCAGTAAACCTCCCCTGGGCGATGAGCGGCGCATCGTGACGCCAGAGTGCGGCGTAATAGCATGTCATCGCGGCGGCGGAAAGGTCGGATGGATCCAAGCGGGCGTGCAGATTCCGGTCCGCATCGACGGCGATGGGAAGGCGGCCGTCGTCCAACTCCATCGTGAACAATCCCGCACCGATCAAGCGGATATCAACGTGCTCATCCACCTTCAGTACCACCTCGCGCCGGGGCCATATGCGTCTTTGTCCTCACTGCGGCATCCTCTCCTCTATGTCCCCGAGCGACCTACAGCAGTCATCTGTACTACTTGGACGTCGCGGGACAGTGTTCGGTTCCAACGGAGCTACTACCAACTTTCGAGGCGGGTGGCTTCGAGGCGTTGGAGCGCTTGGGTGATCCAGGTGGTGAAGTGGGTGGTCAGGTCGGTGGGGGTGGTGGGGCGGATGGTGATGTGGTCGGTGCGGTGTTCGGTGTAGCGGCCGTCGGTGGAGATGTCGTGCCATTGGAGGACTTTGGTGGGTTTGGTGTGGGTGTGCAGGGGGGCGGTGATGAGGACGGCGGTGCCGCCGCCGTCGAGGGGGCGGCCGAGGAGGCGTTGGTACTGCTCGCGGGGGGTGTTGCGGGCGTTGTCCTGGAGGTAGGTGTCGCGGCGGGGGACCAGGTCGTCGGGGTGGAAGGTGGCGGGCTTCTCGGTTCCGGGAGCGCAGGCGGGGATGGCGTTCACGAGGCGTGCCGGGAGTTGTTCGGCGGGGAACATGCGTGCGCGGATCGGGCCGTGTTCGTGTTGATTGCCTGGCTGGCTGAGGACGACGGCGCGGTAGCTGTCGCGTGCGCCGAGGATTCGGTACTCGCGGATGTCGTCGGGGCCCGTGCTGTTCTTGTGCTTGCAGGTGCCGCCGAGGATCTCGATCCGGAGGTCGGAGTCGCCCAAGGTGCGGAAGGCCGCGATGATCTCGTCGAGCTCGTCCGTGGAGTAGCGGTCCCACACGGCGGCGCGGTGGGCGGCGAAGTCGTCGCGGAAGGCGAAACGGCTGGTGTAGCGCAAGGGGCTGGGGATGCGATCGTGCGCGTCGCTGTACCAGAGAGCGGCGAAGTCGTCCGGTTCCCAGGTCCATTCAGCCATGTGAGGTCCAATCCGGCCGCGTCGACGCGGCCACTGTTCACGCGCGCACGCCCGCTCGCCGATACGGCAGGCGGGCGTGCGCGGAGTCGAGAAGTACGCGGCCCGATCAGTCGGGCGTGCCGCCGATCACGCCGCCGGGCAGCGTTCTCGGAGGTTCACCGAGCAGCTCGTCGGTGTTCTCCTGAGTGATCAGATAGTCCGGCGTCTTGTGCTCGGACTCGTCGTCCTTGCCGCCGCCACGAGCGCCGGGCGCCATCATGCCGGGCATGCCGCTCGTGCCGCGCAGTCCGGTGGTGGCCCTCGCCGCAGCTGCCGGATTCACTGATGCGTTCGGCGTTCCCGGTGCGCCGGTGACGCTGCGTCCCGGTTGCGGGTGGCTCGTTGTGCTGGGCGTGCCGGGGCTGCCCGGGGAGCCGGGACTGTGCGGAGTCGGTGTGCCTGCCGGCGCAGTCTTGGTCGGGTCCGTGGTGGAGGCGGGGGTGGTAGACGTGGGGTCCACACCTGCGGGGGTGGTCGAAGTATCGGCCGCTGTCGTATCGGAGGATTGCTGGTCCTGGGCCGACTCGTCGGTGGACTGCTGCTCTTCGGTGCTCGTCTCGTCGGGCTTGCCGTCGCCATCCTTGTCGCCGGGAGTGCCGGAATCGGTCGTGGGACCGTTGCCCGTGTCGTTCGAGGTGGGTCCGCCACTGTCGTCGCCCTTGTATCCACCCGGCGGAGGCGCTGGTATGTCCACCGACGCGGTGGGGCCGACCGGCGTGGGGAGCACCGGAATCTTGCCGTCCATTTCGCTGAACGGCTGGACGTAGAACTCCTTCATCGCGACCCGCGCGGACTGCTCCGCCTCGGAGCGTTCGCCGTTGAGGCTCCAGCGCGTCGGGTGGAAGATGCGCTCACCGAAACTGAAATTGACGAGATCGGGGAGCGCCTTCTTAGTATTGGAGATTGCGGTGGCGGCGTCGCGGACCCGGCAGTACAACTCCTCGAGGGATGTCGTCAGATTCTGCGCGTCGCTGGTGTATTTGGCGATCGCGTTCTTAGATTGCTCCGCGGCGGGGCCGGACCAGGCTTGAGCGATGGAGGTCTGGATGGACCGGGCAAAGGTTTCTACACCCTGCTCCCACTGGGTGCGAGCTTGCCAGTATCTGTTTGCCTGATTGATAGCGTTCGTGGGATCGAGCGGTTCGAAAGTGCTGTTGATCCGGGCGTGTTCCCAGCTGTCGGGGTGCTCGCCGCCGCTCGGTATGCGTGTGCTCTCGTAGCCGCTCATTTGCCTGTTCCATCCGGGAGAGAGGTCGGCCCGTAGGGGAGTTGTACGGGCGGGCGATCGGGGAGCGCCGTGTTGAGCTTGTTGAATTCCGCCGCGAAGTCGCTGTCGGACTGCATCATCCGATCGCGAACGATCCGGTACGTCTCCTGGATGTCTTCGACGATGCGGTAGTGATCTTCCAAGATCTGGTAGACACTGTTGCCATCTGCGGCTCCGTTCGCCTTCATCCGGAAGCGGTCTACTACGGTGGTGGCCGAAACCATCCCGTCAGCCTTCTCACCAAGCCCCCATTTGTCTTCTCTGGCGATATCAACGACTGTGGTCTGGATATCGCGGATGGCTTCCTTGAAGAAGTTGCAATCGCGGTCGATGTAGATGAAGTCTTCCGGCTTCATGTCGACTGCTAACTGGCCTTCACGCGCTGCATTGATCATGTTCGCCATCGGCCGAGGCGCATCGTCGTCGCTCACTTCATCCCTCCCGACGAGTTCTCGAAATCTCGCTATACATTGCTCGGTATCGTTGGCACGATCTTCTCGGCCAGCGTCCGTGCGAGCTGGCACGAATCGATCGACCCAGTATCGCGATTGGACGCCGGATTGAGCAGGTTGATGTCGAGGCTGCCTTCCTGCATTGCGACGTTCACCGTGCACGCATCCTTGATGTTCGGGCCATCGAACTGACGTGTCGATATTGCTGCGCGCCCAGCGATGTTGAACTCGGTCGTCTCTGGGAAGTGCTTGTCTCGCGTCATCTCGACAGTGAGGTTCGTCGTGGTGATGGTTGCGAAGTAGCCGTCAGTGCGTCCGTATCGGCATCCGCGCCACTTGATCCCGCCATTGGCATCCGAGTTGGCTTCATTGCGGCGGCGAAGCTTCTCCGAGTCCAGGACGCTCTGCGGGATGTCTTTGCACGTGTCGAAGCCGGTGGGCACATCGGTGGCGATGCTCTGGTCAGCTGTGGAACTGGCGGTCGGGTGGGCATCTCCGTCGTTCGACGGGTTGCAGCTGGTCAGCGCACATATAGCACCGACGGCGAGGATGGCCAGTTGCAGTGAATTCCGCCCTATTGTCATGGCTCCCCTTGCGCACCGGTTCATTGTCCCTGGCTCATCGAGGCCGGACCGGCTTCTCCGCCCCCCGCAGCGAATGTCGACGCTACCGGCGGCTTTGACCGTGTGCAAGCGGCCGACGAGCGAGTGGAGGCTCCTGGAGCACGGCGGGTTGGTGGTTGCCCCGGACGCTTGGCTGCTGTGCGGCCGGGGCTGCGGACGGGCTTGGTCAGCTGTGCACCGCGTCGAGTCCAGCTCTGTTTAAGTAGCCGGTGAACGAATCCCACACATTCGGCGTGAAGATGAGAGCCGGGCCGGTGGGATTCTTCGAGTCACGTACACCCACGCAGCCTTCGCGGAGGAATGCGACCTCGACGCAGTCCCTCTCCGCGCTGCTGTAGGTGCTCTTGAACCAGGTGGCATCGGATAGGCTGGCGCTCATTCGGCGTACTCCTTGGCGATCTTGCGGATGAGGGCTCGGCTGTTCTCCTGGTCAAGGGCCGATCGCAGAATGTCGGCGTACGCCTGGCGGTACTGCCGAACCTCGTCAGGCTTCTCAAGATACAGGTTGCCGGTAAACCCCTGCATGTAAACGACCGGTGGTTCGGTGAGAGCGGCGGTGGGGTGCACAGGGAAGTCGAGCATCACGAACGAGCCGATGTTGAGCCCGGCGTATGCCTCCGCTGCAAGGGGGACTACCCGCACGGAAATATTCGACTGCTCACCCACTCGCAGCAGGTGCCTGAGCTGGCCTTCCATGACCGAGGGCCCTCCAATCGCCCGGTGTAGTGCAGATTCATCGATGACGGCCTCAAGGCGCAGCGGGTCAGAGTCGTTATCCAAGCGTGCCTTTCGCCGCCTGAACGCTTCGATCCATCGCTCGACCTCCGCTCCATTCATCGTTGGGAACCTGACCCAGATCAAGGCACGCCGATACTCGTCGGTTTGCAAGAGGCCAGGAAGCAAGGTCGTTTGGTAGGAGATGATTCGTCTGGCTGTCGCCTCCAACTCCACGAAGAGGTTGAAGTCTTTGAGGATAGTGTCATCGAAGGTATGCCACCATCCGGACCGCTTGGTCTCCTCGACCAGGTTGAGCAGGATCGCGGTGCGTTCTTCCGACGCGCCGTAGACCTGGCACAACCGCTCGATGAACAGCGGATGCAGCCGGACCGGTTGTCCGGTCTCCATCCGCCAGAGGGTCTGTTTGCCCACATCGATCGCGTCCCGCGCGTACTCCGCGCTGACGCCCGACTTGATCCGCAGCTCACGCAGCTGCCGCCCCAGCATCCGGCGGGGAAGGGTGGAACCGGTTGAAGTCACGACGAAATCCCTTTCGTAGCCTAAGTATTGGCCGGGTACCTAACTGGAACCGAATGGCGGGGGACCTTGGAACCTGGGCGATTTCCGCCCGGTTCCACCACTGAGAACATTCCCGCCCAGCAATATCCGGTGCTCTACTGAACCTCGCCCGGACCCATTCGAAGAAGTGCTGAAACCTTAACCGCCACAACGGTTCCAGGTCCAGCGACCGGGATTTTCGCGTACCGAACTATGTGAATCGAGGCAGGCGAATGAATCATGCGGCATTCGCGGACACTCCCGCGTCCCGCTGCGCGTTCTACCGCCGCACCTGTGGGCTGCCCGCCGGGATCCATCCGGAGATCGGCCGGATCGTCGTGAAGGCGGGTGTGGTGGGCGGGATCACGATGCCCGACAGGCTGGGGCAGTGCGTGCGTGACGACATGCTTTTCCGTGGTAGGCCACTCGGCCCGGTGGTCGCGCATATCCGTTCCCGCCGATGGACTTTTCTGTGCCGTCCCGATCTACCCGACGACATGCGGCTGTTCGCGGCCTTGTTCCGGCTCGACGTCTCGGTCGTGCCGTTCGGCAGTGAAATCGCGCTGCCGTCACCTGCCGATGCACCCGGCGCGTTTCGCCGATGGGTGATCGCGCCGCGAGACACGTTCCGTCCGTCCGGGATGGTGATCGTGGATTGCGTGCTGGCTCGCGCGGGCGGGAAAGGCGCGCCGTGAGCGAGGGCCTGCCGACGCGAAGTCAGCTGCTGGGAGCCTGCCGGGAGGGCGCACCGCCGCCGGACCATCCGGTGCTGCTGGGGGCGTGCGCTCTCGCGGAGCTGCATACGCGCCGGATCCAGGCGGGCCAGGGCTGCGCGTGCGACAACGATGAGCGCCGGGCCCGGTTGGTTCGTGACGTCGACCGCTGGGTCGAGACACGATTGCCCGCAGCGCGTGGCGGAGCCTATCTGCACACCGAATCGGTCGGCTCGGTGGTCGACCGCGTCGCCCGGCTCAGCGCGGGCGCGTACGCGGCGATGGCCGCCGACCAGGGCTGGGACCTGTGGTTCGCCTGGGAGCGACTGGCCGAACTGGCCGTGGCCTATGAGGATCTGGTCGGCGAGCTGCGCAGCGGACGCCGCCGGTTGCCGAGCGCTTTCTAGCGCGAGTCAGTTCCGCAGCAGGGTGGCGGCGAGGTGGTGCCGCAGTGGTTCGCCGACCGCCGCCATCCGGAGCGTGTAGTCGATCGTGTCGCCGGACACGTGCAGCGACCGGCCGACAGCGGTGACGAGTTTCGCGGTGCTGCTGCGCCCGATGGCGGTGGAGTCCAATTCCATGCGCAGCGTGCCGTCCTCGATCGTGAGCGAGCCCTCGCAGATTTCGGTGATGCCGGTGGGATGGGCGAGGATCAATTCGACGCGGTCGGGGCGCGGGCGTCGCAGATAGCCGGTCTCGGCGTGCAGCGGCCGGCCGTCGTCGGTGGCGCGGGTCTTCTGCCGGTAGGTGAGGAACGGTCGGCCGAGATGGCCGAACCGGATTTCCTCGATGTAGCCGAACGGCTGAATGGTCGGGTATTCACCCTGCCCATTACCGCGCCACGTGCCGAGCAGTGGAGCGAGCGGAGCGATATCGGGGTGCAGGGCAATCGCAGGCTGGGGTTCGACCACGGCGAACAGCCTAAACCCGTGCCCGTCCAACCGTTCGGGTACTCCCGAATTGCCGCACGCTAAGGTTAGCTTCGCCTTATCACCAATGTGGTGTGGTCGGAAAGGAAACAGTAAGTTGAACGGACGCTGGAATGAGTCGCGTCGTGGCGGTACGCCTCGGTCGCGGACCCGAAGTGGTCTGCTGCGCGCGTCGGCGCTTGGTGTCGCGCTGATCGTGGCGGCGGGCTGCACGGACTCGAAGTCGGACGAGGCGCCCGCGCTCGACGGCAACAAATACGTCCAGACCAATCTCGCGGCCAACAACGCGGAGTACAAGGCGCAGTTCGTTTTCCCCGACCTGGTGAACGCCTGGGGGCTGGCCAACCGCCCCAAGGGCGCGGGCGGGCACTTCTGGGTCGGCGCGGGCGGTAAGTCGTTCCAATTCGTCGGCGACCTGACCAAGTCCTCGGACGAGAAGCTGCACAAACTCTTCCAGGACGATCTGAAGATCGTCACCATCCCCGGCGCCGACGCCGACACCTCGGACAAGAGCGCGGGCAAGACCACCGGCGTGGTGTTCAACCCGGCGCCGATCACCTCGGACCTGTTCGTCGTGCGCGACCAGCCGGTCGAGGCGGAAGGCGGCCCGCTCAACGGTTCGGCGCGGTTCATCTTCGCCACCGACTCCGGCAAGATCTCCGCCTGGACCGAACTGGGCTTCGAGGGCCGGATCGTGCGCCACGACGGACCCGCCAACCTGGTCTTCGACGGCCAGGCGCAAGGGATGCAGTTCTTCGGGATCGCGCTCGCCCCTTCCGGTGACAAGCTGCTGGCCGCCGACTTCGGCGCCGACCCGCAGGTGCGGACCTTCGACAAGAACTGGCAGCCGATACCGACCGTCGGCTTCGCCAACCCGTTCGCCACCGGCGACGCGATCGACCCGGCCGCGCCGGAGAAAGGCAAGAAGGCCAAGCCCGGCGATCCCGCGCCGTTCAACGTCTCGACCATCGGCAACCGGGTGTTCGTCGCCTACGCCACCACGCAGCCGGACGAGAAGGACGCCACGCAGTTCGATGCCGGCGAGGAGGATTCGCTGGACAAGGACGAAGAGCGGGAAGCGGGCGGCAAACCCGACAAGGGCAAGCTCGCCGAGTTCGACGCCAACGGCAAACTGGTGCGCATCATCGATGACGGCAAGCGCCTGAACGCGCCCTGGGCGGTGACGATCGCGCCGGACGGGTTCGGTCCGCTCAGCGGCAAACTGCTGGTCGGCAACTTCGGCGGCGCCGGACACGTGCTCGCCTACGACGACACCACCGGCAAATTCGCCGACTACCTGCGTGATGCCGACGGCAAGCCGGTCGCGATCGAAGGACTGTGGGCGCTGATGTTCGGCAACGGCGAGAGCCTCGGTGACGCCGACTCGCTCTACTTCACCGCCGGACCCGACGACGAGAAGGACGGCCTGTTCGGCAAGCTTCGGTTGAAGTAGGACCCTTCCCCGAGCGGCCCGCACCGATCCGATGCGGGCCGCTCGTGCTTATCGTCCACCCGTCGGCGCCGAGGCCCGGGGTTCGGTGCGCCGTTCGCGGATGGCCGACTCGACTTCATCGACCGCCGTCCGGATCATCGCCCCGTAGCCATCGTCGGCGAGGGTGTGCAATCGTGTGCGAGCGGCGTCGATTTCGCGCTGTGCGGCGTCGAAGGAACCGAGCCTGCGGTAGTCGTCGGCGAGGTTGAGATGTAGCGACGGGTAGAACGCGGCCACCCGCAGCGCTCCGTCATAGTTCTGGGCGCGGGCGTCGGAGAGGCTGTCGGCGGCGTCCAGTGCCCGGATGTTCCAGGTGAGCGCCTCGGCGGCGTCGTCGTACAAATCGGCCAGATAGTGGGCGAGTGCGCACCGGTGCAGCGGGTCGCCCTGTGGTCCGAGCGAGGCCCATACGGCGAGCAGGGCGTCGCGCGCGTCGTCCGGGCGGCCGTCGTGGCCGAGAGTGACGGCGCTGGTGATGGCGTCCATGGTGGGATCGTGGGTCGGGTTCATCCAGGTCTCCTTCGGTGGGATGAGGTCGCGTGTCGTGTGCGAGTTCGGGTGGCCGGTGTCGGGCCGACACCGGATGTATCTGGAGGCAGGCGGTGTGCGGGCGGGACGCGCGATCGGTCACGGTGCAGACACGACGAACGGGCGGCGCAGCAGATACCGGCCGTCGGCGGCGGGGTGACTATGCCGAAGCGTTCTCGTCGAGCGGCCGCACCGGCATGGCCAGGGTGGTGAGATCTCCGTCGGTGGCGGAGCGCAGGATCACCGGATGATCGGCGGCGATGATGTCGAGCATGAGATCGGGGCCGAGCGCGGTGTGGACGGCGGGCAGCAGTGTCGCGGGATCGAAGGACAGCGTGACGGCGGAGCCGGTGACCTGAGCGGGCACGTGATGCGCCGCGCCGGGTGCGACCGCCACGAGCTCGGATGGCTGGATCTCGAACCGCACTGTCGCGGTGATCTTTTCGAGAAGGCGCAGCATGGCATGCCGGGCGACGAGCACCCTGGTGCGGACCGGTCCCAGCCCAGCCAGTAGGGCGCGATGGTCGGGGAAGTCGCCGTCGATGACGGCGGACCGGTGTTCTCCGCCGTCTCCGGCGAGAATCAGCCCGCCGTCGGCCGGTGTGGCGACGACCTCGTCCATGCCGCGCAGCGTCTCGGCGATCGACGCGAGCCCGCCCGGATCGAGCACCACGGACCAATCGCCGCCGTGCTGCCGGTTCGCCACGACGGTGCGGGTGGACAGGCGGTATCGGTCGGTGGCCGTGAGAGTCACGGCGTTCGCGCCGGCTTCCAGGAGAACGCCCGCCAGTACCGGGATCTCGCGGGTACGAGCCGCGGCGGCCCGGACCTGCTCGAGCGCCTCGGCCAGCGCCGCCGCATCAATCGCCACGTGCGCGCCGAGTGACCGCTTGACCACGGCGGCGACGCGAGCGGCCTCGTGCGCTCGCCGCGCCAGTTCCGCCACGTGACGGTCGAGCAGTAGGCCCGCGTGCTCGGCGTCGCCGGTGAGAATGTCCGCGATCGCCTCCAGCGGCAGATCTATCGCGCGCAACTGCCGGATGAGCGTCGCTCGCTCCCGCTGCGCCTCGGTGTAGTAGCGGTATCCGGTCAGTGCGTCGACGCGGGCCGGAACGAGCAGGCCGCAGTCGTCGTAGAACCGCAGCGCGCTCGCCGTGAGCCCGCTGGCCCGCGCGAGCACACCGATCGTGATCAACCCTGTCGACTCCGCACTCACCACGCGGCCATCATGGAGCCTCAACCAACTCGAAGGTCAAACGCCGGGGTCGGTGGGAGTTACGCGCCAGCGGCGCGACCAGTCCCAGACCGATTCCAGTGCTGTGCCGAGTTCGACGCCCGCGGTGGTCAGTTCGTAGGACTTGTCCGGGTTCTTCGCGATCAAGCCCGCGGACTGCAGGTGCTGCAAGCGCACCGACAGCATGCTGGAAGAGCAGTTGCCCATGCGCCTACGCAGTTCCAGGAAGCCGAGGCGGGCGGGTTCCAGTTCCCACAGGATGCGCAGAATCCAGCGCTGGCCGAGCAGGTCCATCGTGGCCAGCAGCGGCGCGTTCGCCGGGTCCTCCCGGCCACGCGGCGGCTTCGGTTCGTTTGCGCTTCTCATTTAGAACCAGCATAGTAGTTCTGAATCAGAAGCATCGGCCCGGGTCGCCGGGCGGACCGAGAGGGTGACGGTGGACGACACGACCGGACGGCGAATCGTTCTGATCACGGGCGCCTCCCGCGGTATCGGCGCGGAGACCGCTCGGGTGCTGGCAGCGCGGGGCGACCACGTGGTGATCAACTACCGGGAGAAAGCCAAGCGGGCCGACGCGCTGGCCGAGTCGATCCGGCAGGCGGGCGGCAGCGCCTCCACCGTGGGCGCCGACATCGCCGACGCGGACTCGGTCCGTGCGCTGCTCGCCGCGATCGTCGAGGAGTTCGGGCGGCTGGACGTGCTGGTGCTCAACGCTTCCGGTGGGCTGGAGCGCGATGCCGCGCCCGGTTACGCGATGGCCCTCAACCGCGACGCGCAGGAACGGCTGGCGCGGCTCGCCGTGCCGCACATGCCGTCCGGCGCGCGGATCGTGTTCGTGACCAGTCATCAGGCGCATTTCCACGGCCGCAAGCCGGTTCCCGCCGACTACGAGCCCATCGCGGCCAGCAAGCGCGCGGGGGAGGACGCGCTCCGTGCCATGATCCCCGAACTCGCAGCCAGAGGTATCGCCCTGCACGTGGTCTCCGGCGACATGATCGACGGCACGATCATCGTCCAGCTGCTGGAGCGCCGGAACCCCGACGCCGTCGCCGCGCGCCGCGCGCAGGGCGACTTGCCCACCGTCGCGGAGTTCGCCACCGCCGTCGCCGCGGCAACCACCGCCCCCGCCGACCCGGGCCACACCACCTACATCGGCGGTCAGGACTACCTCGACGTGCGCGAAACCGTCTCCTGAACGCTGATCGTCGTGGTGGTCGCGGGCGGTCGGTCCGCGACGGTTGGCAGTCGAGGCCCGCGAGACGATCTCGGGTGCCGATCGAGCATGTGACTTCGCCAGGCGTGGCCGGGTCTGCGGGCGCTGGTAGTCGGGGTATGCGGAGCCGTCTCCTGAGCGCCGTCCGTCGGTCGGCATCTGTGAGCTGCGCGCGGTCGGGCAGGTCGCCCACCCTCTCGCCGTTCATCAGCGCGCCTTGATATCGCGCACGCGTGGGCACGCAAGGAATCGGCAATTTCGGTGGAGCGTCGAGGCCGGGACCCGGATCATGGGCGGATGGTCGACTATCTGAGCACTGCGTCGCGGACTGAGTGGGCCGCGGTCCCGCTGCCGGTGCGTGCGGAAGTGGCGCGGCTGCTCGGGGATGACATTTGTGCGGCGGTCGATCAGCGCGGCGGGTTCAGTCACGGGGTGGCGGTGCGGCTGCGGACGAGCGGGGGTGGCGCCGCTTTCGTGAAGGCGATCGAGGTGGGCGACGGGCTCGCGTCGGTCTATCGGCAGGAGGCGCGGATCGCGTCGCGTCTGCCCGCCACGGCGCCCGCGCCGAAATGCCGTTTCACCAGCGAGATCGCGGGATGGTTCGTGGCCGCGTTCGAGGATGTCGAGGGAACGTTTCCGCGGCTCGACGAGCCGGGGGAGTTGCAGGACTGCCTCGATCTCGCCACGCGGTTGGCCACGGAGTTGACGCCGAGCCCGCTGGTGGACGTGCCGACGGTCGCGGAAGCCCACGGGACGGAGCTGATCGGTTGGCGGACGTTCGTGACCGAGGGCCCGCCCGCCGACCTGGACCAGTGGTCCGTTCGCCACCTGACGGAATTGGCCGAATTGGAAGCGACCTGGCTGACGGCCGCGGCCGGGAACATGCTGCTGCACACCGACCTCCGGCCGGACAACATGCTGCGGCGCGCCGACGGTACGGTGCTGGCGGTCGATTGGGCGTGGGCTTGCCGAGGCGCGGCGTGGATCGACCTCGTCGCCCTCGCTCCGTCCATCGCGGCCGCCGGTGTGGATCCGGATCCGATCGTCGCCGCCCACCCGGTGACCCGTGACATCGACTCCGCGGCCATCGATGCCTTCGTGTGCGCGCTGGCCGGATATTGGGCCGCGGCCTGCCGGAGGCCCGGACCGCCGCGTTCGCCGTATTTGCGTGATCATCAGTCGGCGTTTGCTCGGCTCTCCAGAGATTGGCTGGCGTGTCGCACTGGTTGGCAATAACCGCAGTGGAGACGGATCTATCGTCGAAAAACCTGCGATCACTGGATGTTTGCCGTTGGCGTGGCATCGGGGCGGCGCCGAGAATCGGGCCGATGGGCGTGTCGCGGCGGCGGAAGTGAGCGAATCCGACGCGCCTGCTGCCGTTCTCGGTCACGCTGGGCACATGTGGATGTTCGGGCAGTGCCGGAACACCGGCGAGGCAAGGCATCGAGGACGCGACCGAGACGCGTCCACCCTGGTCGGAATGGGGGTCCGTGAAGTGGATCAGTTATCCGAGGCCCGGGTGATCCCGGGCAAAGAACTCCTGCTGGCCGCCTTCCGAGGCTTGCCGCACATGGATCATCCGATGCTGGAGGCGGCGGGCGAACTGGCGCAGTTGCACCAGACGCGCGAACGCACTCCCGCGAGCCGATGCGACAAACTCGACCGGCGCCGAGCGCAACTGGTGCGCGGCATCGACCGCTGGGTCACGCTCGCGACGCCGATCCCGCCGCCCGCCGCGCCCGAGCACAGCGAGACCGTCGGCCGCATGGTGGACCGGCTGGCCATGCTGGCCGCCCAGGCGTTCGCGCCGCTGACGCACGCGCCCGATTCGGTCTTCTACGACGCGTGGATCAGGATCGACGAATTGGCCGACGGCTACCAGGATCTCGTCGACGACCTGCGCACCGGCGCGCGACGACTACCCGAGGGGCGCTACGACCGCTGGTAGCTACCTGCCCCGCCCGAACAGCCGGAACGACCGCCTGCGACGGCGCGGCAGGGTCGCGTACACCATGGTCATGTCCGCGAAGACCTCCGCTTCCCGTTCGCGATCGGCGCCGAATTCGGCACGGCCGAGCACGTGTTCGATCGACTGCGGCGAAATCGAGGGCAGGATGACGGACAACGAGGGCGGCAACGGATCGCCGCGCTCGTGGTCCTTGTGGTGGCCCAGCAGCATGTGGCCGACCTCGTGCAGGATGACGTGATCGGCGTTGCGGCCGGTCGCCGCGGCGTCGTACACGATGATGTCGTCGTGCTTGCGTGCCACCCACAGGCCGCCCCCGCCACAGCCCGTGTCGGCCAACATCGCCTTGGGCACCGGGTGCAGGCTGATCGAGCGTCCGCGATGGGCGGCCACCGCGGCCAGATAAGCGGTCAGATTCCACGGGTTGGGGAGGGGCACGGTCCGGGTGGCATCCCCGAAACGGGCTTCCATGCTGGTCATCGGCGCCCACCTTACCTACCGGGCGGCGACTAGTCATCTGCGGAATCCGGGCATACCGGCGGCGGTGATCCGCAGGGCGACAAGCCGATCGGTCACTCGGTGGGCGGCCTGCTGTCCAACGGCTGGGCCCGGATGGCACGGATGGCCAGGTAGTTCAGGCCCCACAGCGCGATTCCGATGGCCAGCAGCACGCCCGCGATGGCATATTGGGCCGGATTGCGATCGGTGAACGGCGTGACGAGAAAGCCGCAGGTGAGCGCGCCGAGCACGGGCAGCGGCGTCGGCGTCTTGAAGTGCTTGTGCGGCACCGGGTCTCGCCGCAGCACCAGCACGGCGACGTTGACCACGGTGAACACCGCGAGCAGCAGCAGCGCCGTGGTGCCGCCGAGTTCGGGCACCTCGCCGACGAACAGGATCAGCCCGAGTGCGAGCAGCGTGGTGAAGATGATCGCGTTGAAGGGCGTGCGGCGCCGCTCGTGAACCCGGCCGAACGGCCGGGGCAATACTCCTTGCCGAGCCATGCCGTAGATCAGGCGGCTGGCCATCAACATGTTGATCAACGCCGAATTGGCGACGGCGAACATGGTGATGTACGCGAAGATGTGCGTCGGGAAGCTCGGCGCGCCCACTTCGACGACCTTCAGCAGTGGGGTGTCGCCCTCGCCGAGTTGATCGGCGGGGACGAGGGCGACCGCGCTGATCGACACCAGCACGTAGATCAGCCCGGTGATGATCAGCCCGGCGAGCAGCACCTTCGGGAAGATGCGGGTGGGCTCCTTGCACTCCTCGGCCATGTTCACCGAGTCCTCGAAACCGACCATCGCGTAGAACGCGAGCGTGGTGGCCACGATGACGCCGCCTACCGCGTTGCGCTCGCCGGTATCGAATTCGACGATGCGCGAGAAGTCGCCGTCGCCGAAGCCCAGCGCCCAGCAGCCGATCCCGATCACGATCAGCAGGCCGGTCAGCTCCACGCAGGTGAGCACCACGTTCAGCTTGACGCCCTCGCTCACGCCGCGCAGGTTGATCGCCGCGACCACCGCCATGAACACCAGCGCGATCACCGTCACCGCGGTGCCGCTGCCCAGATCCAGGTCGAAGGCTTCGGCGAAGTTGGCCGCGAAGGCCCGCGACGCCGTGGAGGCGGAGGTGATGCCGGAACTCATCACCGCGAAGGCGACCATGAACGTGAGGAAATGGATGCCGAACGCCTTGTGCGTGTAGAGCGCGGCGCCCGCGGCGTGCGGATACTTGGTGACCAGCTCCAGATAGCTGAAACCGGTGATCAGCGCGACCAGGAACGCCACCAGGAACGGCACCCACACCGCGCCGCCGACCTCGTTGGCCACCTTGCCGGTGAGCGCGTAGATGCCGGTGCCGAGGATGTCGCCGACGACGAACAGCAGAAGCAGCCCCGGCCCCATCACCCGTTTGAGCTCGGGCCCGGATTCGGCTGGTGGATTCTCGGTGACTTCGGACATAGGTCCTCCCCTCGGCAGTAAGCGCGAGGGTACCCATTCCGGCGCGGAATAGTCGTTCATCCGCGCCGGATGCCGGTGGCTCTAGTCCTCCCGGTCCATTCGGCGCGCGGCCTCCACGATCATGGCCGCGGAGTCGCGCGGACTCAGCGCCATGGCGCGCAGCTGATCGAAGATCACGCCGAATCGGCGGATCTCGGTGTGGCCCTCGATCAGCTCGTCACCCGCCATGCCCTCGACGTAGACCAATTCGGGGTCGGCGGGATCGGGGAAATCGAGCAAAGTGAACGAGCCCGCCATGCCGGGGTGCGCGCCCGCGTCGAACGGCAGGATCTGGAGGATCACGTTCTTGCGCTTGATCTCCTGCAGCAACCGGTCGAGTTGCCCCCGCATCACCGCGGGCCCGCCCACGGTGCGACGGATGGCGGCCTCGTCCAGGACCACCCACAGTTCGAGCGGGTCCTCCTTGGTCAGGTTGACCGCGCGGTCCATCCTGGCCTTCGCCCTGCTCTCCATGACCGACGCCTCGAGCTTCGGCATCGAGGTGTCGATCACGGCCGTCGCGTACTCGTAGGTCTGCAAAAGCCCTGGAATGAAGGAGGTTTGATAGTGCCGGGCGGACAATGCCTCGGACTCGAAGTTGATGTAGGCGGCGTAGACCTCGGACACGCTGCCCTCGTACGCGCGCGACATGCCCGGCTTCAGCGCGTCGGACAGCAGCTCCAGGGCGTCTTCGCGCTGTTCCTCGCCGATCCGGTAGAGATCGAGCATCGCCATGAGGGTGCGCCGCTGCGGACGCGCCTGCGCGGTCTCGATCCGGTACAGCGTGGTGACGTTGATCCCGGTCTTCGCGCTCACCTCTTCCTTACTGAGCTGGGCGTTCTCGCGCATCTCGTGCAGCATCGCCGCCAGCCGCCGCAACCGGACGGTCAGGACGGTGCGCTTGCCTGCCATCAGTACTACCCCTTCGGTCTGCGCCCTTGCTGGAACGCGTTATCACGTGCGCCCTCGAATGCGGCCTGCGTGCAGCGGATCTGTGCCGAGTGTGGGCACAGCAACAGAGACTACCTCCCGTGATGCACGTTATGGTCGGTGTTTTCGTGGGAGTCTGCGTTCGGCGGCCGACTCTGCGGGGCAAACCCGACCGGGCGCTCGGTCGAGGCGGCGTCCGGATACTCGCCGACCAGCCCGGCATTGTCGCGCGGACGATCGGAACGCCGCGCGGCCGGAATGCGACCGTGGGATGCCATCCCACGCTCGTGGTCCGGCCGGGTGTGGTTCGGCGGCGCTTCCGGCGCCGGCCACCGATGTCGCGACCGGCGCGCCCGCCGCGTCACGGCGCATATTGCAGTCAGATTGCTATTAAATTCATACCCATCCAAAATAATGTTGATCGCCAGGTAGAACACACATTTTTGAAGGATGCGGAGAGTTTGCCACAATTTGATTTCATCTCGTGTTCCCGGCCTTCTGCCGCGAGCGCCGATAGATAATGGCCGCGTGACGAGGATGGATCACCTCGCGCTGAGAAGCGCCTCCGCGATAGAGAGCGTCATCGCGGGCACGCCGCAGAGCGTGGGTACCTTCCGCTTCTGGTTCGAGGATCAGCGATGGGAATGGTCGGACCAAGCGGCCGCGATATACGGCTACGCCGGCGGGAGCGCGCGACCCAGCACGGAGTTGCTGCTGGCGCACAAGCACCCTGACGACCGGGCGCCCGCCGCCGAGTCCATCGCCACCGCGGTGCGCAGCGGTGAGCCGTTCTGCGGCCGCCACCGCGTCATCGATGCCGCCGGGCGCACCCGGCACGTCATCGTCGTCGCCGATCGGATGCGCGACGACCGGGGCGCCGTGGTCGGCACCGCGGGCTATTTCATCGACGTCTCCGACATCCTCGAGGAGAACCGGCAGGAGATCCTCGACGACACCCTGCCCGAACTGGTCGAGTCGCGGGCGGTGATCGAGCAGGCCAAGGGCGTGCTCATGGTCGTCTACGGCATCAACGCCGAACAGGCGTTCCGGGTGTTGCAGTGGCGCTCACAGGAAACCAACATCAAGTTGCGGACGCTGGCGCGGCAACTGGTCGGCGAGGTTCCCGCGATGGGCGGCGGCCCGGCCGCGCAACGGGCCCGCTTCGACCACCTGCTGCTGACCATGCACGACCTGCTGGCGTCGAAGTAGGCGCCGGGACCGGAGGCGACGCGCGCGGCCCCGGGGGTGCCGCGTTCCCCGGCCGCGTCCGGAATTGGTCGCTTGCCTAGTTGCGCCATGGCGACCCGCGCGCCGCGACGCCGCCCGGTACGGCGAACTCGCCGTTTGCGGCTGTGTCGCCGTCGAATCATCAGCGCGCCAACGTCATCGAGGACACGGGGTTGCGTGATCTTCGCCCTTCGACCGACCCCACTCCCGATAAGTCGGAGACAATTCATTAGAAGTCACCATAGTGGGAGGAAGTCGTTGTGGTCAGTGAGTACACATCGGCACTCGAGCGGGAAATCGTCACCATGCGCGGGCAACACGAGGCGTTGCTGCGAACCGGGCGGCAGTGGTCGTTGCGCGCGATGTTCGGTACACCCGACTGGGACATCGTCGATTACTGCCGCGACTTCCGGCCCAACCGGTTCGGCGACCGAGCGTGCGCGGAGGTGGAGCGCTTCTGCCGCGAGCACGGCATCTGGCTCGAGCCCGCGGGCCCGCACTACAACAGCATGACGCCCTACCTGCATCCTGGCGCCGTCAGCGCCGAGCGGATGACGATCATCGGCCTGTACAACGCGATCCTGTTCTGGCTCAATGACACCGTTGGGCGGGAGAAGTTCGGTCACCTCGGGGACGACGAACAGCGCGAAGCGCGCGTAGCGATCGACCGGCTGTGCGTCCTCCTGCGCACGCGCTCGGCGCCGCGGGACGCCACTCCGTTGGAGACGTCGGCAACGGCGTTCCTCACGATGCTGTCCGCCCTCGCGGACCCGGCCTGGCTCGACCGGTTCATCGAATCGACCATCGAGCACCTGCGGCCAGCGATCCAGGACCAGAACGCCCGGGCACGCGGTGGGTTGCTCAGCGTCGAGGAGTACATCGACCTGCGCTCCCAGGTGTCGGGCATGTATCCGGCGATCGCGCTGTGCGAGTTCGGCCGCGACGACTATCTGCCGTGGGAACGGATCCGCCACACCGGGCTGGACGGCGATCTGCACCGCCTGCGGATGCTGACCGTCGAGATCGGCGCGCTGATGAACGACGTGTTCTCCTTCGAGAAGGAGTGCATCGTCGATCTCGCGGACTTCAACTTGATCCCGGCGGTACTGCTGAACCACCCCGGATGGTCGCTCGAGGACGCCGTGCGGGGCGCCACCGAGATCGTGCGCGCACGGCTGGCCGAGTTCCGGAAGGTGGGCGCGGTCGTGGCCGAGCGATGCGACCACTTGGCCGCGGAGGACGCCGAGCTGGCGGCCACCGTCTCGACCCATCTCGCCGATCTGGTCGCGTGTGTGCAGGCGACCTGGGTCTGGCAGGTCAAGACGATGCGGTACAAAGGCGCGTCGATCTTCCGGGAGAACGGGTTGCCGTAGGGCCGCCCTTCTCGCCATGCCTGGGAATGCTTCCGGGCGGCAGTACTCGACGGTCTCGAACAAGTGTGGATACGATGCGTCGGGGGCTATCTCCGGCCTGAATGGTGAGGGGGTTGCGGTGGAACAGATCGAACTCGCCAGGATGGCGAACTCGTGGTGGCGCGCTCTGCAGGCCGTCGCCGATTGGTCGGTGTCCGTACCGGACCCCGAGGCCGTGCTGCTCGGGATGGTCGAGGAGCTGGTTTCCGGCCTCGAAGCCGAACCTTTCGACGCGAGCGTCGGGCTCCGCGTGGGCGCGGGGCTGGCCTCCGCCGGACTGGTCGGCCCGGCGGTGCCCAGTACGTCCGCCCAGGTCCTCTATGGGCTGGCCGGACACGAGACGGCTCCGGATGCCGGGCGGCGGCTCGCGGCGCTGCTCGCGGCTGTCGGTCAGGGCTACGAAGCGCAGTCGCGGGAGGCCGCCAGCCACGCGCGCCGCTTGTATGACGAACGGTTCCGCGTGGTGTTCGACAACGCGGCGATCGCGATCGCCATCGGTGACACCGACGGCACGCTGCTGGACGTCAACCGGGGCTTGGCCGAGATGATCGGAGTCCCGGCGGAGACCCTGCGCGGGGTGTCGGTCTACGACTTCGCGCACCCCAACGACCGCGAGGGCATCCGCACGCTGGTGTACGAGAAACTCGTGCCGGCCGGGGCGGGCACGGTGAAACTGGAGCAGCGGATCCGGCGCGCCGACGACAGCTACGGGTGGGCGTCGTTCGCCATCACCTTCGTCAAGGGCGTGGACGGTCAGAGCGACTATCTGCTCGCGGTCGGTGAGGACGTCACCGAGCAGCACCGGATGCGCGAGGAGCTGCATCGGCAGGCCCGGCACGACCCGCTCACCGGACTGCCGAACCGGCGGCATCTCATCGAACGGATCGACGCGATGATCGCCGACGCCCGCAACGGGGACCGCGCGGGGTTGTGTTTCGTCGACATCGACCGCTTCAAACACATCAACGATCGCTACGGTCACGGCACCGGCGACCAGATTCTGACCGCGGTCGCGGAGCGCCTGCAGGACAGTGTGCGCGGATCGGGGTGCCTGGTCGCCCGCATCGGCGGCGACGAGTTCGTCGCGCTGGTCCCGCCGCCTGCCAGCGACCACCGGGTGGCCACCGTGGCGAACAGCCTGCTCGAGGCGCTGGTCGACCCGATCACCGCCGGTGACCGGCGGCTACGCATGTCGATCAGCATCGGCGCGGTCGTCACGGCGGTGGCGGGCGCGGACGCCGAATCGCTGCTCGACGCGGCCGATACCGGCCTCTACCGGGCGAAAGCCGACGGCAAAGGCCGATGGGTGCTGCACATTCTGGACACCGACACCTCACGCGGTCCGCAACCGGTGTTGTGAGCGGCGGTTCGCGCGAGGGTTCAGCGGGCGAGCAACCTGTGCAGGAACCTCGGCGAGACCATCGGCCGTTCCTCGGGCCAACGTCCCTCGCGCAAGTCGTAGTCCAAGCTGTGCAACAGCGACATGACCAGGTGCCCCTCGTCGAGCAACGGCCGGATGAGCCCGGCCTCGGCGTACCGGACCACCACCGGGACCAACTCGTCCTTCGCGGCTTCGATCCGGCCGGCCGCCGCGAGGCAGGAAGCGAGCAGCAGCGAGGCCTGTGCCGCGGCCCGGGGGCGTCGATCGGCGTCGATGGAATCCCGCAGCTGCCGGGCACGCGCGGACGCGGCGGCAACCCTCTTGGCGGCGCCGGAACGCAGCAGCATGCGGATCGCGGAATCCTCGCGCATCTCCGCGGCCATCGTGGCTATGCCGCTTTCCCCGGCCGGCGGTTCGGTGACATAGGTGGCCGTCAGGCCGAGCCGGACCTGCTCATTGGCGATGCGGGTGGCCAGCCGGGGCAGTTTCAGGGCCTGCGCCACCTCGGCGCCTTCTTCCAGCCGTCGTGCGGCGGACGCCAGGTCGCCGCGCAGGGCCTTGATCCGGGCGCCGGTGGCGTAGTTCGCCATCAGGAAGTCGACCGGGCCGCCCTCGGTGCCGAGCCGGCCCGCTTCGTCCAGCAAGCGCTCGGCCCCGGGGAGCTGGTCGCGTTCGTAGAGCAACTCGCCGAGCAGGGCGCCCGCCAGACGGGCGGCGTAGGACCGCGGGCCCGTGGAGCTGATGGCGATCTCGAGCGCGGTGCGGAAGCTGTGTTCGGCCGTGGCGATATCGAGCTGTTCGCGTGCCGCGACGCCGACCAGGCTGTGGCTGTACATCAGGATGAATGTGCTGCGGGTCTGCCGGTAGAACGGTGTGGCCCAGTCGTGCCATTCGCGCGCCCGGTCGTAATCGAACCGGCTGAACGCGGAGAACGCGGCGAGATTCGCGGCTTCGCACAGCACCCACGGCCCCAGCGTGTCGGCCCGGCCCAGGCATTTGCCGACTACGGCGTCCACGCCTTCGGGATGGTCGCCGAACGCGCGTTCCACGCACTCGATGAGGTCGGCTTCGATCGCCAGATCCGGGTCGTCGACCGTGGCCTTCTCCAGCGACGCGCGCACCAGCCGTAACGCGGCGTGCAACTCCGTGGGCTGTCGCAGCACCACGTGGGTCCAGGCGATCGCGATCTGCAGCCGCGGGCGCGCGGCGGCCACCGCAGGCGGAAGTTTGGCGACCAGGCCGAGGAACGTCGCCAGCTGCGCGTCTTGCACCAGATCGCGGGCTTTGGCCTCGACGATGTCGACCGCCATCTCGCCGCCGTCGCCGGCCAGCGCGTGGTCGATGGCGTCGCTGAGCATCCCGTGGTCGCCGAACCATGTCGCCGCCGTGCGGTGGAGTGCGGCGACCTCGTCGGGGAAATCACGCTCGAGTCGCCTGCGCAGGAATTTCGCGAACAGATGGTGGTAGCGGAACCAGTCGCCGCTGTCGTCGACCCGGCGCAGGAACAGATTGCGGCGTTCGAGATTCTCCAGCAGGTCCTGCCCGTGCGGCCTTCCGGTCAGGGCGGTGGCCAAACTGCCGGAAACCCGGTCCGGAAGCGCGGTTTTCAGCAGAACGTCGAGCAACTCGGGCTCGACGGTGTCGAGCACGTTCTCGGCCAGGTACTCGGCGATGGCATGGTTGCGGCCGGACAGGTGGGCGATCAGCGAGGCCGG
Organism: Nocardia sp. NPDC019219; assembly: GCF_040632645.1. NCBI lineage: Bacteria > Bacillati > Actinomycetota > Actinomycetes > Mycobacteriales > Nocardiaceae > Nocardia > Nocardia sp. NPDC019219. Next base: position 165,104 of record NZ_JBEYCG010000002.1, read on the forward strand.
ATCGGGGTGCTCGCGCAGCGACAGCGACGCCAGTTGCAAGGCCGCCGCCCAGCCTTCGGTGTAGTCGTGCAGTTCGGCGTTCTCGGCGTCGGCCAGCGTGAGACCGGTCTGTTCGGCGAGGAACGTGCGCGCCTCGTCGGGGTCGAAACGCAATGCGGCGGCGTCGATTTCGACGAGCTGGTGGCGAACGCGCATGGTGCCGAGCGGCAGACCTTCCAGCGAGCGGCTGGTCAAGATGATCTGCAGGTGCTGCGGGCCCTCCTCGATCAGGTAGTGCAGGGCCTCGACGGCGGCGGGATCGGTGATCCGATCCCAGTCGTCGATCACCAGGGCGAACCGCTCGTCGCGTGCGTGGATGGCGTCGATCAGCGTGGTGAGCACATAGCGTGCGGCGGCGGCGTCGCCCTCCTCGAGCACCGGCGTCAGGTCGGGCGCCAGCGCCGGACTGACGCGATTGAAGGCCTCGATCAGATGCGTCAGCAGCCAGACGACGTTGTTGTCGTCCCGGTCGACGTTCAGCCAGGCCACCGCCACCTTCTCGGTCTCGGCGAGACGCTTGGCCCACTGGGCCGCGAGGGTGCTCTTGCCGAACCCGGCTGGGGCGTGGATGACGGCCAGGCGCGGCGGCGGCACGGTCTGCAACGCGTCGATCAGGCGCTCGCGCTGGACCAGCGGCCGAGTAGGCAACGCCGGGCGGAACTTGGTCTCCGGCGTCGGCGGGGTCTTCGGGTGCGGGGTGGGGAACCGCGCGGTGGCCGTCAACGGCCGCGTGCTGAGGTCTTCGGGCGCGGGCCGATCGCCCGCGGGCAGAGTCATGTGCTCGACCTGCATGTCGTTGCCGCGCTGGATATCGCGCAGCCGCTCGCCGAACGCGGCGGCCGAGGGCGGACGGTCGGCGGGATTGTGCGCCATGCTGGCCTCGATGGCGGCGGCCACCTCGTCGGGGATGCCGTCGAGCCGCAGATCCGGCAGCGGGTCGGCGGCGATACGCAGGAACTGCGCGACGACCTGCTCGCCGGAACGACGCTCGTATGCCGCGTGACCGGTGATCATGGCGAACAGCGTCGCGCCGAGCCCGTAGACGTCCGAGGCGACCGACGGCACGCCGGAACGCAGCACCTCCGGCGCGGTGAACGCGGGCGAACCGGTGACCACACCCGTGGTGGTCTCGAAACCGCCTTCGATACGGGCGATCCCGAAATCCGTGAGTTGTGGCTCGCCGTAGTCGGTGATCAGGACATTTCCCGGTTTGATGTCGCGATGCAGAATGCCTGCCCGATGTGCGGTCTCCAAGGCGCCCGCCAGCTTCACGGTGATCCCGATCGCCTCCGGCAACGGCAGCAGACCCTCCCGGCGGATGCGGTCTTCCAGCGAACCGCGCGAGTGATACGGCATCACCAGGTAGGGTCGTCCGCTGCGGGTGGTCCCCACTTGCAGGATCGGCACGATGTTGGGATGCCCGGACAGCGCGCCCATGGCCTGCTGTTCGCGCAGGAATCGTTCGACGTTCTCCGGTTCGAGATCCGGTCGCGCGGTGAGCACCTTGACCGCGACGCTGCGATTCAACGCCCGCTGCCTGCAGCGGTAGACGACGCCGAAACCGCCCTTGCCGATCACTTCGGGGTCGTCGAGACCCGCGCCCTCCAGTTCCCGCTCGATCCCTGGAGGCCGATCGTGCTGTGTGGCGAACGGGTCCGAACCGGCCATGGCCCTGCTCTGCGTCGGATGTCTGTGGTCCTGCGGGTAGATACCCAGTTTATGCCCAGCGAACCCGGCGCTCGGTTATTACGTTTGAGATAGAAGACGAGGTACAGGTGGGCCTTGCGGCGCTGTGTCGTCGTTGTCCAGGGGCGGCTGCCGGAACGCAGCAAACATGGGAGCCGGGCTGCCGAGCAGGATGCTCCAGCGGACGTCGTCGGAGCGGCGCCGGGCGCTATGACATATGTCAGAATCCGCGCATGACCATCGACGTCTGGGCGCAACACCCGACCCGGCGCTTCCTCGCTCACGACATGTTCGCCTCACTGCGGCGGTGGACCGGAGCGGTGATACCGACCGACGAGATCCCCCTGTCGGTCACCCTCGACGCGATGGACGCCGCGGGCGTCGATCGAGCGCTCATCTCGGCGTGGCACGCGCCGGAAGGCGTCCTCATCTCCAACGACGAGGTCGCGGCCTGGGTGGCCGAGGCGCCCGAGCGCCTGCTCCCCATCGCGTCGGTGGACCTGCGCAGTCCGATGGAGGCGGTACGGGAGTTGCGCCGCCGCGTGGACCAAGGATTCAAAGGGCTGCGGGTGCTCCCGTGGCTGTGGGAGCTGCCGCCGACCGATCGGCGCTTCTATCCGCTGTTCGCGGCCTGCGTCGATCTGGGCATCCCGTTCTGTACGCAGGTGGGGCACACGGGTCCGTTGCGGCCGTCGGAGACCGGCCGCCCCATTCCGTACATCGATCAGGTCGCCCTCGACTTCCCGGAGCTGACGATCGTCTGCGGGCACATCGGTTATCCGTGGACCGAGGAGATGATCGCGGTCGCGCGCAAGCACGAGAACGTCGTCATCGACACCTCCGCGTACACGACCAAACGCCTTCCCGCAGAACTGGTCTCCTATCTGAAGTCCCGGAGCGGGCGCAGGAAGGTGCTATTCGGCACGAACTATCCGATGATCTTCCCGCAGCACGCGCTCGACGGTTTCGCGGCCCTCGGGCTCGACGACGAGACCCGCGAGCTGTACTTGGACGGCAACGCGCGGCGCGTTTTCGGACTGGCCGGTTGACCGATTTCGCGCGGCGGCGTGTCGGCAGGCCGTTGCCCGCGCTTTCCCCGCTTCGGTCATAGGATGCCTCGGCGCGCCGGTGTCGACCGGGCCGTCGCGCGGATCGCCGGCGGATCGGGTGCCGGCGCCCCCGGTCGGCACGCATCCGAGGAGGTCGAATGCTCTGGGCGGTACAGGTGTTCGCCGCCGCGGCCGCTGTGCTCCATGTCGGCATCTTCGTCATGGAGTCCGTGCGGTTCGGCGACCCCAAGGTGTACCAGGGGATCTTCCGGCTCTCCGAAGCCGAATTGCAGGCGGCGCGGCCATGGGCGTTCAATCAGGGCTTCTACAACCTGTTTCTGGCGGTGGTGACACTCGTGGGCGTGGCGATCCTGCGGTCGGCACCGGAGGCGGGATGGGCGCTGCTGCTCGCCGGATGCGGGTCGATGCTGGCCGCGGCGGTGGTCCTGGTGGCGCACGACCGCCGGTTCGCCAGAGGTGCGGTGGTGCAGGGCGCGCTGCCCGCGCTGACGCTGCTCGCCGCCGCTACTCGGCTCTGAACGTGTCCAGGTCGTGGGCAAGCCGCTGAAGGCCGGTGTGGCGCTTCGGGATCGTGTTCCTGTCACCGGTCCCGGCGAACGCCATCCGCACACTGGTGGCAACTAAAGGTTCACAGCGGTGGTCGCTTCCGTACTCGTGGACGGGCGCGGGGTCTGAACAGTGACCGGAAGTCGGGAACGAAGGACGTCTCCCGTATCGCCGAACGGGGCGGGGATCGTTCGGCCTCTGGTGCCGAAAAGGGTTGCGGCGAGTGTGCTCTCGGCGCTGACGCACCGTCAGGAGGCCTTGACCGCAGAAATGCAGACGCAATCTTGCGTTCTTGCATCTGTACGTGCATGATCCAGCTAGCCTAGTTGTGACAACCGATCCGATGGCCGGGATAACCGAATCGAGAGCCAATTATGTTGGTACAAAGAGCGTTGGTGTCGGGCGAACTCGGAGTACGGCGATGAGCGCGCCGACAGTCGGCGTCTTACCGACCGCACCGCAATTGTTGTGTGCTTTCCAGGGACGGCGTTTCCAAGACCGGGAGCTGCTGCGGTCCGCACACGCACTCGCCGAGCTGCACCAGCACCGCGTGCAGGCGGTGGACGCCGCACTCATCGCCGAAATAGACTGCCGCCGTCGCGAGCTCGTCGACGACATCAACGACTGGGTCGCGCAGGAGATCCCACAGCACCGCAACGGGGCCTCGCTGCACACCGAGAGCCTCGGCGCCGTGGTGGACCGGATGGCACGTAGCTGGGTGGACGCCAATCAGGTCATTCACACCGAGGGCGCGCGCAGCGACAATACCCATAAACATTGGTATCAACTGGCCGAACTCGTCGACGGGTACACTGATCTGGTAACCGACGTGGCCGGTGGCCGCCGCCGTTTGCCCGAACAATGAGTTCGACGCGACGGTGGTCTCGTCCGCGGTAGTGACACTGCCCCGCAGCGTCACTCGTCCGAATGGCGACGTCCCGGTGCCGAGCCGCCCGACCAGTGGCTTTCTCCGGGTGGTCCTGTCGCCGGCACAGTGACGGCGGGCGCAACGGGGCGCCCCGCCCGGCGTGCCGCGTGGTCGACTGGCGCGGCACGCCCGTGACGGATTCTCTTGCCTGGCAATCATTCCGCGACTAGCGCGCGGCCGCCCGTGCGCGCTGCCCGACGGACGCGGCGTCGCCGGAGATAGCGACGGATCCGGCTGGCGCAGAAGTACACCAGGGTCACACCGGCGACGAGCAGAACCGCCGCGATCACCGACGCGGCCAGTGGGTGGAAAACGGCGAGGGTGACCACACCGGCCACGGTCACATCCTCGACGGTGCTCACCACGATGTTGCTGGCGGGCTCGGGGGAGGTGTTGACCGCCATCCGGGTTCCGGCCTTCACCAGATGGCTGACCAGGGCGGCCGTTCCGCCGACCGCGCCCGCGGCGAGTTCCGGCAGCGAGCCGTCCTGTCCGGCCAGCAGGGCCGCGACCACCGCTCCCGCGATCGGCCGTACCACGGTGTGCACCGCGTCCCAGAACGAGTCGAGATACGGGATCTTGTCGGCCACGGCCTCGATCAGGAACAGCACTGCCGCCGCGATCAGGACATCGGTGCGCTGCAAGGCTTCCGGCACCGAATCGGCGAAGCCGAACCGGCCGAAGAGGCCGAGCAGCAGGACCACGGCGTAGGCGTTCACGCCACTGGCCCAGCCTGCTGTGAAGATCAGCGGTAGAACGGACACGAGCCCATGGTATGGGGATGGGGCGACAGGCGTCGGCAGCGTGGCCCCTGCTGCCCGGGCCGCGTCGAAGCGGTGTTCCGAGCTCCCACAGCAGGACGGCTATGTGAGTTCCTTGCGGCCCTGCACCGTGAATTGGCCCAGCAACTCACTGAGTCCGTTTCCGAGGTCCATGAGCGCGGTGTCGAGAGCTGCGCTGTCACGCTTCCGTTCGTCATCGTCGGAAGCGATTCCGGTTGTCGCCATGTGCTTCATGACGAAAGGCTCGTAGCGCCGATCGATGAATTCTTTTGTCAACTGCGGGAATTTCTGAAGCAACGCGTACATGTCCTCGCTGGAAGCCATGCTCGCCAGATCGGCGGCGGCCATGAAGGCGACCAAGCGATCAGCGAATACCGTCATTCCGGTACGAAAGCCATCGAGATCGGTTACGCGGAGGTATCCGGCCATGGCTCCTACCTGCGCTACGAAGCCGTACGCACTGGCGAGGAAGTCGTGGTAAGCGTCTTTTCGGTTCTTCAGTGCCACCTGCACCAACGCGAGTCGCTCGTCGCGATCCGCTTTGTTGACAGTGACGTACACGGCGGCGGAGGCCGACACGATGCTGGAGATCAGCGCAGCGCACAGCGCCGCTGTGAGCGCGTACCGTCCACTTCGGGTGGTCGTGTCCGTCTCGCGCGTGTGCTCGTCCTCGCCTGCCGCCGACTCGGTCCGGGCATTCCCCGTTGGCTGCTCCGCGGGAAGGTCGAGCGATGAAGGCGCTGCGGTTTTGTCCCGGTGCGGTTGAGAAGCTGGTTCAGTAGCCATTTCTACTCCCACCCGACGGAGGGTTTCCGGTGTGCGGATCATTTCACGCGCCAGCGGACACCGTCGGCTGAATTACTCGATCCGGTGTCGCCTACGCCGACTCGCGGGGTACGGACTCGGTCCGATATGAGCCCACGATCGTCACGCCACATCGGTCTGCGTATTCGTCGGTGCCCGGGCGAATGGGATGCCGTGCGTCCGTCAAGACCGCGGTGGGACGACCTCTCCCGGATGGCCACGGTCCGTGCCGCCGATTCGGCGACCGATGGGCTCCGGCTGCCCGGCAGAACCGGACCGTGGTCCGGCGCTGTTTCCGCTGGCCCTCGGCATCGGCGCGGTGGTCCGATTACGCTGTTCGCTATGTCTGTCCGCACTCGCAAGCCCCTCGTCCCCGGAACGCTGTCGCCTACCCGTGAAGTGCCGCGCGCCATCGAGCGGCCGGAATACGCGTGGAAGAAGACCGCCAACGAGGGGCGCGAGCCCTGGGTGCAGACCGCCGAGACGATCGAGAAGATGCGCATCGCGGGCAAGATCGCCGCGCAGGCGCTGGAGGAGGCAGGCAAGGCGGTCGCGCCCGGCGTGACCACCGACGAACTGGACCGCATCGCGCACGAATACATGTGCGACCACGGCGCGTACCCCTCCACCCTGGGTTACAAGGGCTTTCCGAAGTCGTGCTGCACCTCGCTGAACGAGGTCATCTGCCACGGCATCCCGGACTCGACTGTGATCGAGGACGGCGACATCGTCAACATCGACGTCACCGCCTACATCGACGGCGTGCACGGTGACACCAACAAGACATTCCTCGCCGGTGACGTCGACGAGGAGGTGCGCCTGCTGGTCGAGCGGACCGAGGAGGCCACGATGCGGGCGATCAAAGCGGTCCGGCCCGGCCGGGCGCTGAACGTGATCGGCCGCGTCATCGAGTCCTACGCCAACCGGTTCGGCTACGGCGTGGTGCGCGACTTCACCGGCCACGGCGTCGGCCCGACCTTCCACAGCGGACTGGTCGTGCTGCACTACGACCAGCCCGCGGTGGAGACCATCATCGAACCGGGCATGACGTTCACCATCGAGCCGATGATCAACCTCGGCGGCATCGACTACGAGATCTGGGACGACGGCTGGACCGTCGTCACCAAGGATCGCAAGTGGACCGCGCAGTTCGAGCACACCTTGGTCGTCACCGAGTCGGGGGCCGAGATCCTGACCCTCCCGTGACCGGCGGCCTGGCCGGTCGCGGACCGGCGGTCCGGGTGGCCGCATCCCGCATGACCGGGCCGCGATGAAGGGCGCGCTGCTGGTCGCGGGCACGACCTCGGACGCGGGCAAGAGTGTCGTCGTGGCCGGGATCTGCCGGATGCTGGCGCGGCGCGGCGTGCGCGTCGCCCCCTTCAAGGCCCAGAACATGTCCAACAACTCCGTGGTCACGCTCGACGGCGGGGAAATCGGCCGGGCGCAGGCATTGCAGGCCCAGGCGTGCGGACTGGAGCCGAGCGTGCGGTTCAATCCCGTCCTGCTCAAGCCGGGCAGTGATCGCCGCTCCCAGCTGGTGGTGCGCGGCAAGGCGGTCGGCACCGTCGGCGCGGAGGACTACTTCCGGCATCGCCGGGAGCTGCGCGAGGTGGTGGCCGCCGAACTGGCCGCCTTGCGCGCGGAATTCGACGTGGTCGTCTGCGAGGGCGCCGGGTCGCCCGCCGAGATCAACCTGCGCGCGACGGATCTGGCGAACATGGGTCTGGCGCGCGCCGCGGAGCTGCCGGTGCTGCTCGTCGGGGACATCGATCGCGGTGGCGTGCTCGCCCATCTGTTCGGCACCGTCGCCATCCTCGAGCCCGAAGACCAGCGATTGATCTGCGGGTTCGTCGTCAACAAGTTCCGCGGCGCGGTCGATCTGCTGCGGCCCGGGCTGGAGCGTCTCACCGAGCTCACCGGCCGCCCCACCCTCGGCGTGCTGCCGTATGCCGAGGATCTGTGGATCGATGCGGAGGACTCGCTGAGCACCCTCGCCGACGCGCCGGTCGGCCGTCCGCGGCCACCGATGGGCACCGAGTGGCTGACCGTCGCCGCGATCCGGCTGCCGCGCATCTCCAATTCCACCGATGTCGAGGCGCTGGCCTGCGAACCCGGCGTCGCGGTGCGCTGGGTGGCCGAACCGTCCCGGTTGGCGGACGCCGATCTGGTGGTCCTGCCCGGCAGCAAGGCGACGGTTTCGGATCTGCGGTGGTTGCGGCGTACCGGCATCGCCGACGCATTGCGGGCCCGCGCCGGCACGGGCAAGCCGATCCTGGGCGTCTGCGGCGGATATCAGATGCTCGGCACCCGCATCCTGGACCGCGTCGAGTCCGGTGCGGGCGAGGTCGACGGGCTCGGACTGCTCGATCTCACCGTCGAATTCGCCGAGCCGAAGGTGTTGCGCCGCAGCTCGGGACACGCCGCGGGAGTCGCCGTGCACGGCTACGAGATCCATCACGGCCGCGTCACGCACCGTGCGGATCCGGCGTGGCTCACCGTCGACGGCGAGCCGGAGGGCAGCGTCCGCGGCGCGGTGTGGGGTACCCACCTGCACGGGTTACTGGAGTCCGACGAGTTCCGGCGCGGGTGGCTCCGCACGGTGGCCGAGGCGGCGGGGCGCGCGGGTTTCGTCGCGGCCGACGACGTCTCGGTCGCGACGGTGCGTGCCGCCCAGCTCGATCTGCTGGCCGATCTGATCGAAGACCACCTCGACCTCGCCGCGTTCGAGCGCCTGCTGACCGACGGCGCGCCCGCCGATCTGCCCTCCCTGGCCACCGACATCGTGCTCCCGAGCGGCCGCATCGGTTGACGCGAACCACCCAGCGCCTTACCTTGCAGTAAGGAATTCGGCTCCAGGTAAGGCTAGGGGCCGATCGGCACGGTCGGGTGAGGATGATGGCGGCGGAGAAGAGGCCCAGCAGCCGAGGGGCGAATGTGGTGTCGGCGACGGTCACGAGCAAAGGGCAGATCACGATCCCGATCGATGTGCGCGTCGCGATGGGCTTGCGCACCGGCGTGCGCGTCGCGTTCGTGCCGACGCCCACGGGCACCTACGAGCTGGTGCCCGAAACGCGAACGATCAAGGCGCTGAAAGGCATCGTGGGCTGGTCCGGATCCCCGATCGGCCTCGCCGAGATGAACGAGGCGATCGCGGGCAACGTCGTGGAAGGCAAGCGGTGATGATCGGTCTCGACGCGAATGTGCTGATCCGCTACCTCACCCAGGACGACCCGGAGCAGTCCGCCCGTGCCAATCAGGTGATCGACGGGCTCACCGAGAGCAAACCGGGCTACGTCACGATGATCGTGCTCGCGGAGATCCACTGGGTGCTGCGTCGCGGCTACAAACAGGACCCCGAGGCCGTCACCGACGTGCTGCTCGGACTGCTCGATTCGAGCGAGATCGTGGTCGAGCGCGCCGACACCGTGCGCCAGGCGTTGCGCCGGGCCGCCGACGGCGCGGACTTCGCCGACGCGCTGATCCAGCAGCTCGGTCAGGAGGCCGGGTGTGAGCTGACCGTCACCTTCGATCACAACGCAGGTGAGCGGGCCGGGATGCGCCTGCTCGCGTGAATCCGGCACCCCGACCCACCGCCGCGGTGCCGTGATCCGTGTAGCGTGATTCGGCATGGAATCTCGGCAGATCACGGTGGGTGACCGGGCGTGGACCGTGCGGATCGACGGGCCGGAATCCCGGCACAGCGTGCTGCTGCTGCCCGACGCGGGCGACCCGGCGGACGTCTTCGATCAGGTGTGCGCCCGGCTGCACAATTCGGATCTGCGCACCTTCGCGGTGGAGTCGATCGAAGGTCTCGACCCGGCCGCCGTCACCGCGATCCTCGACGCCCTGGGGCTGCCGTGGGTGAACGTCGCCGGGTGCGGAGCGGGCGCCGTGCTGGCCTGGCAGGCGTGTGCGCGCGGCTTCGGCCGTTTCCAGAGCCTGGTCGTGGCCGATCGCGGTCACCCGGCCACGCCCGGCGCCGATGGAGCGGTGGCGGACGCGTCGACCGGCCCGGTGGAGGTGCCGACCACGCTGCTGGTCACCAAGAATCTGCCGCGCTCGGTGGCCGACACCTCCGGGCGGTTCGTCTACGGCGAGTTCCGGGTGGTGGAGGTCGACGTCACCGATGTGGCCACCGAAGCCGACCACGAGCTGGCCACCGAGATCGTGCTACGCACCAGCCTCTGGTGAGTCGGCGCCCGCCGCGGCCTGGTAACCGGCCAGCCAGTCGAGCCAGTTGTCGAGTTCGCGGAACGCCTGGGCCAACGGTTCAGGGCCGGAGAGGAACACGTCGTGCTTGGCGCCGTCGATCGGCACCATGTTCGTGCGATCGCCGAGGCAGCCGGACCAGCGCTGGATCTGCTTGACGTCGAGCACCGCGTCGGCCACGTCCACGGCGGGGCCGTACTCCTTGGCGAACTTGGTCATCCGGGAACGCAGGATCAGCGAGGGGACGCCGATGTCGAGGCCCTGGTGCAGCCGCGCGTGGCCGTTGCGGATCGCCCGCAGCCAGCCGAGCCGGACCGGGAAGCCGTGCAACGGTTTCCAGTCCAGGTTGTAGTTCCATTCGCCGGACACCGAGTGGTGCAGGCTGTCACCGTAGGTACTGATCTTGCCGCCGGGCAGCTGCACCATCTTGCGGAAACGGCCCACGGCCTTGATGATCGGCGTCCCGATGCTGCGGTAGTACGCCGGACCCTGCAGGTCGAACCACGGGCTGTTGAGCACCACGCCGGTGATGCCCGCCGCGGCCGTGCCCTCGGCGCGGTTGAGCCGATCCAGCCACAGCGACACGACCAGACCTCCGGTGGAGTGGGCGTTGAGCACCACCGCGGCACCGGTCTCGGCCCGCACGATCCGCAGCGCCTCCGCCAGCTCCCGGTCGTAGAAAGCGAGATCCGTCACATAGTGCGGGGTCTGCCCGTCGCGCAGCGACCGGCCGCATTTGCGCAGGTCGAGCGCATAGAACTGGAACCCGCGCGCGGCGAAGTGCTCGGCGAGGTGCTCCTGGAAGAAATAGTCGGTGAATCCGTGGACATAGAGCACCGCGCCCGCGGTCTGTTCGACGGCGCCGGAGGGGACGTAGCGCACCAGCGTGGCGACCACCTCGCCCTCACCGTCGGGATCGGGGCCGAGAGGCAGCGTGCGCTGCTGGTAGTGCGGACCGAGGACGTCGGGGCGCCAGCCTTCGCCATCCGGCGAAGTGCTGACCGGTTCGGCAAGCGACTGTTCGTTCGTCACGCGACCAATGTATTGGACAGTGTCATGCGCCGACAGACCACGGCCGTCCACCCGCCGCCGAAGTGATGACGATCTCTGTCACATTCCGCACATTCAGCAGGTTCGCTGCGGGGTGGCGGCGTGGTGAGGTGCACAATTGGGCTTAGGTGAACGGCGGGTAACCTAACTCCCGCCATGCCGTTCGGGGTCGGCGGACGCCGGAACCGAGCCACAACCACACCGTGCCCAGGCAGGTCCACCCGCCCGGTGGGCCCGCGCAGAAGGACAAGGAAGTCGATCTACCCGTGCCGAACGCTGCCATGACTGAAAAGACCGATGTAGTACTCATCGGTGCCGGCATCATGAGTGCCACTCTCGGCGCGCTGCTGCGGCAGCTGCAGCCGGAGTGGTCGATCTCCCTGTTCGAGCGGCTCGACGCCGCGGCCGCGGAGAGCAGCGATCCGTGGAACAACGCGGGCACCGGGCACTCCGCGCTCTGCGAGCTGAACTACAGCCCGCAGCTACCGGACGGCTCGGTGGACATCACCAAGGCCGTCGACATCAACGAGCGGTTCCAGGTCTCCCGTCAGTTCTGGTCCTACGGCGTGGAGAACGGCATCCTCCGCGATCCGTCCGCCTTCATCAACCCGATTCCGCACGTCAGCTTCGTGCACGGCGCCGACAACGTGGAGTACCTGCGCAAGCGGTACGAAGCGCTGGCGCCGCACCCGCTGTTCGAGGGCATGCAGTTCATCGACAGCCCCGACGAGTTCACCCGGCGGTTGCCGCTGATGGCGCGCGGGCGGGACTTCGCCGACCCGATCGCGCTGAACTGGACCGACGGCGGCACCGACATCGATTTCGGCTCCCTCACCCAGGAGCTGCTGGCCTACCTCGGCGCCTCCGGCGCGGACCTGGCCTTCGGGCACGAGGTGCGCGATCTGTCCAAGCAGTCCGACGGCTCCTGGCTGGTCACCGTGCGCAACGTACGCACCCGCGAGACGCGCAGGCTGATCAGCAAGTTCGTCTTCGTCGGCGCGGGCGGCGGCGCGCTGCCGCTGCTGCAGAAGGCCGGCATCAAGGAGGCGAAGGGATTCGGCGGGTTCCCGGTCAGCGGACAGTTCTTCCGCTGCGTCAACCCGGCGCTGATCCAGCAGCACGAGGCCAAGGTGTACGGCAAGGCCGCGGTCGGCGCCCCGCCGATGTCGGTTCCGCACCTGGACACCCGCGTGATCAAGGGCAAGCCGGGCCTGCTGTTCGGCCCGTACGCGGGCTGGACGCCGAAGTTCCTCAAGGACGGCAAGAACACCGACCTGTTCAAGTCGGTACGGCCGAACAACATCTTCTCGCTGCTCGGCGTCGGGGTCACCGAACTCGGTCTGACCAAGTACCTGGTCAGCGAGCTGCTGAAGTCCGAGGCGGGCAAGGTGGTCACGCTGTCGGAGTTCATTCCGCGCGCCGAGGCCAGGGATTGGGAGCTGATCACCGCGGGTCAGCGCGTGCAGGTCATCCGGCGCAAGGGCGTGGGCGGCGTGCTCGAGTTCGGCACGGCCGTGATCGCCGCCCAGGACGGCACGATCGCCGGTCTGCTCGGCGCCTCCCCGGGCGCGTCCACCTGTGTCACCGCCATGCTGGATGTTCTCCAGCGGTGCTTCCCGCAGGAGTACGCGGAATGGACGCCGAAGCTCAAGGAGATGGTGCCCTCGCTGGGCGTGAAGCTCTCCGAAGACCCGGCGCTGTTCCACGAAGTGTGGGATTGGACCTCCAAGGCGCTGAACCTCGTCGACGGCGGCGACAACACGCCGAAACACGCCGGGGTCGCGGCGAACGCCTAGGTTGTGATAGCAAGGCGCGATGATGTCAACGGTCGTTCTCAAACGTTCATGGGCGCAGGATCTCGATACCGCGACGCTCTACCAGCTGTTGAAACTTCGCGTCGAAGTCTTCGTCGTCGAGCAGAAGTGCGCGTACCCCGAACTGGACGGGAAGGACCTGCTTCCCGAGACGCGGCACTTCTGGCTCGATGACGAGGGCGAGGTCATCGCCACGCTGCGGCTGTGCGAGGAGCACCACGACGGCGTGAAGAGTTTCCGCATCGGCAGGCTCTGTACCGCGGCGCCCGCCCGCGGGCACGGCTACACCACGCGACTGCTGCAGGCGGCGCTGGCCGAGGTCGGCTCGGCGACGGTGCGGTTGAGCGCCCAGAGCTACCTGATCGACCTGTACACCAAGCACGGCTTCAAGGTCGACGGCGAGGAATTCGACGAGGACGGCATCGCGCACGTGCCGATGCGCAGGGGTTGATTCTCAGCGCCTGCGGCGCTGGGAACGGTGGACGCTCGGTCTCGCTTCGCTCGAAAGAGGTGAGCGAGGTGAGCCGAGCGCGTTGGGTCCGTAAACGCACCGCTTCGAACGGTGCGATGAGTGGGACCGGCGCAACCCCGACCGCTGTGCCGGTTCAGGTGAGTGCGCATCGGTTCTGAATCGAAGGGCACTGTCGGGCCGACGCGGCCGCGCGCTTAGAGTTGGGGCGTGTCCGTGTCCCATGCCGAAACCATGCCGACGTCCGACCAGCACAGCCGAACGCTTTCCGGTTCGGATGGTGAGGCGGGATTCCCCTTCTCGGCGGTGGTCGGGCAGGAACGGCTGCAACTGGCGCTGATCCTCTGCGCGGTGCATCCCGGCATCGGCGGCGTGCTGGTGCGCGGTGAGAAGGGCACCGCGAAGTCGACCGTGGTGCGCGCGCTGGCGCAACTGCTGCCGCCGGTGGTGGACGAGACCGGCGCGCGGCCCGCCCGCTTGGTGGAGCTGCCGGTGGGCGCCACCGAGGACCGCGTCGTCGGCTCGCTGGACTTGGAGCGCGTGCTGCGGGACGGGGAGCAGGCGTTCCGCCCCGGCTTGCTGGCCGCCGCCCATCACGGCGTGCTGTACGTCGACGAGGTCAACCTGTTGCACGACCATCTGGTGGACGTGCTGCTGGACGCCGCGGCGATGGGGCGGGTGCACATCGAGCGCGATGGTGTGTCGCACTCGCACCCGGCGCGTTTCGTGCTGGTGGGCACGATGAATCCGGAAGAGGGCGAACTCCGTCCGCAGCTGCTGGACCGGTTCGGGCTGACCGTGGACGTGGCGGCCTCCCGGGACGTGGACGTCCGCATGGCGGTGGTGCGCCGCAGGCTGGACTACGAGGCCGACCCGGCCGGGTTCGCCGCGCGGTACGCCGCGGCGGACCACGAGGTGGCCGAGAAGATCCTCGCCGCCCGCGATCGGCTGGGCCGGGTGACGCTCGACGACGTGGAATTGCGCCGGATCGCCGCGCTGTGCGCCTCGTTCGACGTCGACGGGATGCGCGCGGACCTGGTCGTGGCGCGCACCGCGACCGCCCATGCCGCCTGGCGCGGCGGCGACGCGGTGACCGAGGCCGACGTGCGGGTGGCCGCCGAGCTGGCGCTGCCGCACCGGCGCAGGCGCGATCCGTTCGACGAGCCCGGCATCAGCGAACAACAGCTCGACGACGCCATGCGCGACGCCGCCGACCAGGCGCGACGCGAGGAGGAGGCATCCACGCCGAGCGATGCCTCCGAGCCGGACGGTACGCCAGCGGACGTGGACAATGCTTCCGGCGACGACCCGGACGGCCCCGACGACCCGTCGCCGCCCGACGGTCCGGGCGGCGGGCACGCACCGGAAGGACGCAGTGGCGCATCGGTTTCCGCCGGTGCGCGGACACCGCGCTGGGAAGTGCCCGGCGTCGGCGAAGGCGCTCCGGGACGCCGCTCTCGCGCGGAATCCCGGCACGGTCGCGTGGTGCGTTCCAGCACCGACACCTCCTCGGGCCTGCACCTGCTCGGCACAGTTTTCGCGGCCGCGCCGCATCAGCGTTCCCGCGGACGCGGCGACGGGCCGTTGCTGCTGTCCGCCGACGATCTCCGTGGCGCGTATCGCGAAGGGCGCGAGGGCAATTTGGTCGTCTTCGTCGTCGACGCGTCCGGCTCGATGGCTGCCCGCGACCGGTTGTCCGCCGTCACCGGAGCGGTGGTCACGCTGCTGCGCGACGCCTATCAGCGCCGCGACAAGGTCGCCGTGGTCACCGTGCGCGGCGCGGAAGCCGAACTCGTGCTGCCGCCCACCTCGTCGGTCGACATCGCGGTGCGCCGGTTGTCCGGGATGCGCACGGGCGGGAAGACGCCGCTGGCCGCGGGCCTGCTGAAGGCGCGTGAGCTCGTGCTGCGGGAACGCGTGCGCGATCCGCGCCGCAGGCCGATGCTGGTGCTGCTCACCGACGGTCGCGCCACCGGCGGCGTCGACCCGGTGCCCCGCGCCCGCGCCGCGGCCCGTCTGCTCGCCGGAGACGCCGTCACCTCGATCGTGGTCGACTGCGAACGCGGCATGATCCGGCTCGGGCTCGCCGCGGATCTGGCCCGCGACCTGCGCGGGGGATACCTGCGCTTGGCCGAGTTGACCGGCGATTCGGTGGCCGGCGTCGTTCGCGCGAGTTCCGCAGGTCCGCGCGGCACGTCGGTGCGGGCGGCGTGACCTTCCAGGGGTTAAGGAGATTCGATGCCCAAGGGTGTTCCGGAAACTGTTCCCGACGACGGGCTGACCACGCGGCAGCGGCGCAATCAGCCGGTGCTCGCGGTGCACACCGGGCCGGGCAAGGGTAAGTCGACGGCCGCGTTCGGGATGGCGCTGCGGGCCTGGAACCAAGGTTTCGACGTGGCGGTCTTCCAATTCGTGAAGAGCGCCAAGTGGAAGGTCGGGGAGGAAGCCGCCTTCCGCGCCCTCGGCGCGCTGCACGAGCAGACCGGCGCGGGCGGCCCGGTCGAATGGCACAAGATGGGCGAGGGCTGGTCGTGGACCCGTAAGCAGGGCACCGAGCAGGACCACGCCGCGGCCGCGCTGGCCGGCTGGCAGGAGATCGCCCGCCGCCTGCGGGGCGAACAGCACCGCTTCTACGTCCTCGACGAATTCACCTACCCCCTCAAATGGGGCTGGGTGGACGTCGCGGAAGTCGTCGACACCCTCCGTGACCGCCCCGGCAACCAACACGTCGTCATCACCGGCCGCGACGCGCCGCCGGAACTCCTGGACGCCGCCGACCTCGTCACCGAAATGACGAAACTCAAACACCCCATGGACGCGGGCCGCAAAGGCCAACGAGGCATCGAATGGTGATTCCCGCGAGTGGCACATCGTTGCGGCGAATCGCGAGAGGCCCGCACGATGGTGTGCCACTCGTGCGGCGGTCGCGGGGATGAGGGCCGTGGTGGTGGCGGCGCCGGCGTCGGGGAGTGGGAAGACGACGGTGGCCACGGGGCTGGTGGGGGCGTTGCGGCGGGTGGGGCATCGAGTGGCGCCGTTCAAGGTTGGGCCGGATTACATCGATCCGGGGTATCACGGGCTGGCAGCGGGGCGGCCGGGGAGAAATCTGGATCCGGTGCTGGTGGGGACGCAGCGGGTGGTGCCGTTGTTCCGGCACGGTGCGCGGGGGTGCGACCTCGCTGTGGTCGAGGGCGTGATGGGGCTGTTCGACGGCCGGATCGATGAGAACCACTCCGGTCCGGTGGCGGAGGGGTCGACGGCGCAGGTGGCGGCCCTGTTGGGGGCGCCGGTGGTGCTGGTGGTGGACGCGCGGGGGCACAGCCAGAGCCTTGCGGCGCTGCTGCACGGATTCGCCACCTTCGACAGCGGCGTCCGGCTCGGGGGTGTGATCCTGAACCGGGTCGGCAGCGAACGGCACGATCAGGTGCTGCGCGCCGCCTGCGATCGTGTCGGCCTGCCCGTGCTCGGATCGTTGCCGCGGATGGCGGACCTCGAGGTGCCGTCCCGGCATCTCGGCCTGATCCCCGCCGTGGAACACGGTGCGGCCGCGACGGCCGCGGTGGCGGCGATGACCGATCTCGTCGCCGCGCACGTGGACTTGCACGCGGTCGCCGCACTCGCGCGCTCGTCGGTCACCGGACCGGCGTGGGATCCGGCCGCCGCCGTGCGTGGTCTCGAAGGAACCGGAGGGGTATCCACCGCGGCGTCCGTCCCGATGGCGTCGGCATCTCCGGATGACGCCGTTCACCAGGAGACATCGACGTTGCTAGGGGGAGCCGGTGACGATGAGGCGTCGACGTTCGTCGGCGGGGGTGGGGACTCCCGCGTCTCCATCGAGCGCGCCGCCGACAGCGCGCTCACCGCGGATCGGGAGGGGCCGCTGATCGCCGTCGCCGGTGGCCCGGCGTTCACGTTCGGCTATGCCGAGCATCGTGAGCTGTTGGTGGCCGCGGGGGCACAGGTGGTGGTGTTCGATCCGCTGCACGACGAATTGCCGACCGGGACTGCGGGATTGGTGCTGCCGGGTGGTTTCCCCGAAGAACACGCCGCGGAGCTGGCCGCCAATTCCGGCCTGTTGCGGGCAGTGGCCGCAGCCGCGCGGCACGGGATGCCGGTGCACGCCGAATGCGCCGGGCTGTTGTATCTGACCCGTTCGCTGGACGGGCATCCGATGGCCGGGGTGGTGGAGGCCGACGCCGCGTTCGGACCGCGCCTGACCCTCGGATACCGGGACGCCGTCGCGCTGGCCGACTCGCCGTTGTGGCGGGCCGGGGAGCGGGTCCGTGGCCACGAATTCCACCGCACGTGCCTGGTGTCCGCGCCGCCACGAAGTCCGGCGTGGGGCTGGCTCGGCAGCGCGGGAGAGCGCGTGCGTGAGGGCACGCTGAACGGCAACGTGCACGCCTCGTACCTGCACACCCATCCGGCGGGGAATCCCGAGGCGGTGCTGCGATTCGTCACGGCGGCAGCGCGGTTCGCGAGCTCTCGTGCCCCCAGCTGAGGTCGTCGTCGGCATCGGCCTGCGACGGGGCACTTCGGCCGACACGATCCGCGCCGCACTGCGCGAGGGCGTCGCAGATCACCGAATCGCGGGCCTGGCCACCATCGCGCGGCGCCGGGCCGAACCCGGACTGCTCGCTGTCGCCGCGGACCTTCAGGTCCCGCTGCGGTCTTTCTCCGCCGAGGAACTGTCGGTCGTCGCGGTGCCCAACCCCGGAGACCGGACCCGAACGGCCGTCGGCACGGCGAGCGTCGCGGAGGCCGCGGCGCTGCTTGCCACCGGAGGCGGGCCGCTGGTGCTGCCCAAGCGCGTCGTGCACGGCGTGGTGCTCGCGGCCGCGCTGTACCGGCGGTAGCGCCGGGGCGTACGAGGCGCGCCGCGGTACGGGCGGCTGCCTCAGGGTGCGACCGAGCCCCAGTCGGCGAATCCGGTGGGGTCGTGGCGGCCGATGCTGGCGTGTTCGAACAGGCCCCAGCCCTCGGCGTCGCCGCAGCGGGCCCGGGCGACGTGGTCGATCACGCCGTACGGGGTGCGGGCGACGATGGCCGGGTCGGTGAGGTCGTAGCGGCTGGAGGACGACCAGTCGCGGCCCTTCCACTGGCCGTGCTGCCAGTCGGGATCGCCGCCGTAGCCGCAGCCGACGTGCAGCGGGACGCCGATGCCCGGCGTGATCTCGATCTCCAGGGGCTTGCCGTCGGGCGTGGTCGATTCCAGTCGCGCACCGACGGGGAGCCGTGTGCCGGATCGGTAGTCGATCGAGATCCGGGGCCAGCCGAGTTGCTCGGTGCGTCCGTCGGGCCAGATCCGGGTCGCGTCGTTGAGTGTGCGCGTGCCGTCCGGCTCCTCCTGCACGATGACCACGACGGCGAAATCCTCGAAGCGCAGCGGCGCGTACAGCCACCAGAACCCGCCCGATGGCTCGGCGGCCGCGCGGCCGGGCGGCTCGGTCTCGCCGACCGGGCGGATGCCCCACGAGCGGTCCCTGGTGCCGGTCCACACCGCCGGGTGGACCGCGATGTCGTCGCCGTCGACGTGCAACGTCCCCGCCCACGAGCCGACCTGCGCGAAGCGGGACGCGTCGATGATCGGCCGGTTGCCCGCGAGGATGAGATGCGGTTGCTCCTGTACGGCGGGGAAGGCGCCGGTCCAGGTGAGGTCGAAACCGAGGTCGTCGTGATCGCAGACCACCCGGATGCGCCGCAGCGGCTCCAGCACCTCGACCCGGTAGCCGCCGACGCGCTGGTCGAGGCTCCGGTCGCCGAGCGCGTCGGAGAAGCGCACCGCGCGCACCGTGTCGCCGCGGCGCACGGCGGCGTAGGCGTCGGTCACCCCGAGGTTCGGGTACACGCCGAGACCGGTGATGAGGAAGGTGCCGCCGTCGCGGTCGTGGGCGTTGAAGTAGCTGCGATCGTAGAAGTTGCGGTCGCTGGAAGCCACGCGGGCCAGCGACAGCGGGGTCTGATGGATGGGGTACTCGTCCAAAGGCACAGGCATGGTCAGTCCCATTCGTAGGTTCCGTCGAGCAGCGCTTCCAGGCTTGCCCGGTGCATGACGTAGTCGTCGCGATCCGGCGTGTCGGTGTCCTCGCCGAAGTGGATCATCCTGCGCTTGATCCGTGCCATCACGATCGCGTGCCGCAACGCGGCGTAGACGATGTAGAAGTCGAGATCGCGCACCGCATGACCGGTCAGCGCTTCGTATTTCGACACCACGTCGTCGCGGCGCAGGAAGTCCGGGAGCCCGGGCTGACCGAAGCGGGTGGCCAGATCCTGGAAGAACCGGTGGATGAAGATCACCCAGCCCAGGTCGAGCTCGCGCGGCGCGAGCGCGGCCATCTCCCAATCCAGCACCGCCACCGGGTCGAAGTCGCGGTAGATGATGTTGCCTGGGCGGGCGTCACCCCAGCTCAGCACGTCCGGACCCGGGTCGGCGGGCCAGTGCTCGTCCAGCCAGGCGAAACTTCGTTCGATCAAAGGGATCTCGAAGCCGTCGTCGGCGAGCGCCCAGCGGTACCACGAGCGCTGCGCCTCGACGTGCCTGCGCAGCGAATCGCCGGGTCCGTTCAGCATCGGGAACAGCGCCGCGGGGTCGGGGATGCCGTGGATTCTGGCGATCACCTCGACGGTGTTGTGCGTGAGCCGCAGACGTTCGGCGGGGGTGGCGTCGAACAGCCAGCCGACGAACACGTACGGCGGGTTGTCGGTCGGTATCCGCCCCTCGACGCGGCGCATCACGAAGAACGGTGCGCCCAGCGGCTTCTCGTCGTTCTCCAGCCAGCACAAGCCCGGCACGGGCACGTCGGTGGCCGCGGCCACGCCCGCCATCACCTGGTATTGGGTGGCCAGGTCGTAGGTCTCGAAGACCGGGAAGGACCCGGCTTCGGGCGCCATCCGCGCGACGAACGACCCGCGCTCCGTGTGCCCCGCGGCGGTCCACTCGGCGTCGAACAGGAGCGACGTGCTGGACATGCCCCCGGACTGCGGACGCGACAGATCGGAGATCCGCGGCAGGTCGTCCGACTCGACTTTCGTCCGTAGCCAGCGCGCCAGGTCCCCGGCGAGCGTCTCGAGGTCGCGTTCGCTGACGGTCAGCTGCTGTCGCTGTGCCGGGTCCGGATCGTCTGCCATCTTGTCCTCCTGACACGTGCTGCCCGGGGTGCACCGCTCGGGTGCGCCGGGATACGCGACTGTAACGCGTTCTAGTTATCGGTGGGCCGGAACCGCGAACGAATTCCGGCCGGCACGGTGGGGCGGGCACGTAGGCCGAAAGAAGGACCCGGAAATCCAGGGTTTTCCCGGAGGTCATCCCATGACCTGGTCGGATACCTTCGGCTCGCGAAAGTGTCGGCCGACGAGGAGGGCGATGTGCGTACCGTCGAGACGGAGGTGGTGTCGCCCGGTATCGGCGAGACCGCGACCGGTGCCGAGCGGCCCTGGAGCCTGCCCGCCCGGATCGCGTTCCGCTTCGTCTTCGCCTACTTCGGGCTGTTCTGTGTGCTGTTCGCGCAGATCCTCTTCGTGTTCACCGGCATCCTGAGCAGGTGGCTGCCGGAAAACGCGATCCAGTGGCAGATGCGCGTGACGAACCCGCTGGTGAGCTGGGTCGGCGACCACGTCTTCGGCGTGGATGCCGTCTTGCGCGAGGACTCCGGCAGCGGCGACCAAGCCGCCATCTGGCTGCTGATCTTCTGCGAATTCGTCGCGGCGGTGCTGATCACCCTGGTCTGGTCGATCCTCGATCGGCGCCGCCGGGAGTACACGACACTGCGCAACTGGTTCGTGATGTTCGTCCGGCTGTGCCTGGGCGGCCAGATGCTCTTCTACGGTCTCGCCAAGGCGATTCCGGCGCAGATGCCCGCGCCGTCGCTCACCGCGCTCCTGCAACCGTACGGGACGATGAGCCCGGCATCGGTGCTCTGGAACCAAGTCGGCGCCGCGCCCGCGTACGAAATCCTGCTCGGGACGGCCGAAGTGCTCGGCGGTCTGCTGCTGTTCCTGCCCCGCACCGCGACGGCGGGCGCGTTGCTCAGCCTGGTGAGCATGGCGCAGGTCTTCGTGCTGAACATGACCTACGACGTGCCGGTGAAGATCCTCTCGTTCCACCTGCTGCTGCTCGCGCTGCTCGTGCTGGCGCCGCAGGCCGGGCGGCTGGCGAATCTGCTCGTGCTGGAACGCCCGTCCGAACCGGCCACCCAGCCGCGGCTGTTCGGTTCCCGCCGCGCCAACCGGATCGCGGCGACGGTGCAAGTGGCGCTGGGGTTGTGGGTGCTGGTCAGTGGTGCGCACATCGGCTGGCAAGCCTGGCGCGAGTCGGGCGACGGCGCGCCGAAGCCTCCGTTGTACGGCATCTGGACCGTCGGCGAGTTCACCAGGGACGGGCATCCCACGCCGCCGCTGATCACCGACGAGGCCCGCTGGCGCCGGTTGATCTTCGATCGCGAGCACACAACGGTGCAGAAGATGGACGACTCGTTCCTGCCCGTCGTGGCCGTGATCGACGAAGCCGCGCACACCCTCGTCCTGTCGGAAGCGAAGTCGCCGGACGCCGAGCCCGCGCGTTGGGGCGCCTTCACCTTCACCCAGCCCGCCACGGACACGTTGCGCCTCACCGGTGAGCTGAACGGGACACCCGTGACGTTGTCGCTCGACCGGATAGATCTGAACTCCTTCACGCTGCGCAGCCGGGGCTTCCATTTCGTGCAGGAATACCCGTACTTCCGCTGACCCGAGTCCGGCGGCGGCTCGCGATCCCGCCGAAACGCGCTACGGCCACCGCACTTTTCGATACCTTCGGTCTGCACCGACTCGGACTGGAGGGGCCGCCGTGACCGAAGCGATCCTCGACCGGACGGAAGCCGCGGACGCGGAGCGTTCCGGTATCCGCCCGTGGCGCGCGACGACACGGGTGGCGTTCCGCTTCGGTTTCCTGTACTTCGGGCTGTTCTGCCTGGTGTACCCGTCGATCGCTCCGGAGTTCCTCGGACTGACGCGCGAATGGCTGCCGGACTGGGTGAACTCCGGCGCCGCCCGCGCGCTGCGCCCGGTGGTCGAGTGGACCGGTACCCGGGTGTTCGGCACATCCGTCACGGCGAACACGGCGTCGATCAGTGGCGACCAGGCCTACTTCTGGGTGCTGGTGTTCGTCCTGCTCGTGGTCGCGGTGCTCGCAACGCTGATCTGGAGCGCGCTGGATCGGGACCGGCCGCACTACCGGGCCGTGCAGCCGTGGTTCCTGCTGTTCGTGCGGTTGTGCCTGGCCGGGCAGCTGGTCGCCTACGGCATGGCGAAGGCCATCCCCACTCAGATGCCGCCGACGCCGCTGAGCCGGTTGCTCGAGCCCTACGGGAATTTCAGTCCGATGGCGGTGCTCTGGAATCACATCGGGGTGTCGCCGCACTACGAAATCCTGCTCGGCTGCGCGGAATTGCTCGGCGGCGTGCTGCTGTTCGTGCCGCGCACCGCACTGGTGGGCGCGATGCTGAGCCTGGTCTGCACGACACAGGTGTTCGTGCTCGACATGACCTACGACGTGCCCGCGAAGATCCTGTCGTTCCACCTGATGCTGCTGTGCCTGGTGCTGCTGGCCCCGGAGGCCGGGCGTCTGGTGCACGTGCTCGTGCTGGACCGGCCGACCGGACCGTCCACCACGCCGCCGCTACTGCGCACGCCGCGGGCGAATCGGATCGCGGCCGCGGTGCAGATCGCACTCGGGGTGTGGTTGGTGTTCTCGAACGCGCACACCGGCTGGGAAAGATGGACCGAACAGGGCGCAGGACGACCGGAACCTCCGTTGTACGGCATCTGGGCGGTCACCGAGTTCAGCGTGGACGGCAAAGCGCTGCCACCGCTGACCACCGACCAATTGCGTTGGCAGCGCATCGTCTTCGACCGCGACGGGGCCTCCGTGCAGCGGATGGACGGGCAGTTGGTTCCGGTGCTCGCCCAAGTCGATCCCGGTGCGCGCACGCTGGTCATGGTCGCGCCACCGGCGGCCGTCGGCGACCGACCACAACCCTTGGCGAGTTTCGGATTCGACCGGCCCGGACCCCAGCGGCTGACGTTGACGGGCACGCTGGCCGGACAGCCGGTCTCGATGGCGCTGACCTCGGTCGCGCTCGACGACTTCCCGCTGCGCAGCCGCGGATTCCACTGGGTGCAGGAATATCCGTACTTCCGCTGAGCCGGTGGCTCAGGCCTCCAGATCGTCGGCGGACCCGATGTCCTCGTGCCACAGCGCGGGATGCTCGGCGATGAACCGGCTCATCAGATCGATGCAGCGCCGGTCCTCCAGGACGGTGACCGCGACGCCGTGCCCGGCGAGCCATTTGTGCCCGCCGGAGAAGGTCTGCGACTCTCCGACCACCACCGCGCCGATGCCGAACTGGCGGACCAGGCCGCTGCAGTACCAGCACGGCGAGAGCGTGGTGACCATGATGGTGCCGCGGTAGTCGCGCCGCCGTCCCGCCGCGCGGAAGGCGTCGGTCTCGGCGTGCATGCTGGGGTCGCCCGACTGGACCCGGCGGTTACGCCCGCGCCCGAGCAGCGTGCCGCCCGTGTCGAAGAGGGCGGCGCCGATCGGGATCCCGCCTTCGGCGAGTCCGCGCAGCGCCTCGTCGTAGGCCACGTCGAGCAGTCGTTCCGGTGTGAGCTGCTTCATCGTCCGCCTTTCCGAGCGACTCCACCGCAACCTACCGCCGCGGGCGGCCGGTTCGCTCGTTACCGCTGGTCACAGTTGTCGGTCGGGTCGGTGGTCCACGCCTCGGCCGTCCGCGGCCGCGCCCGGTCAGCGCTGCGAACCGGCTCCGGCTACCCGCGGCTTCGCTCGCCGCGGCTGCTCGAGCTGCGGGCATGCCGGTCGATTGCCGGTGCCGGACGGTCACGCCGTAGGCTCGAAACTTGTGCCGAACACGTCAGACGCAACGCAAGACCCGCCGACCGGCGACCCGAACTACCTGGTCGGGCTCGATCTGCACGGACGGCGCGTCGTCGTGGTCGGCGGTGGGTCGGTCGCCCAGCGCCGACTGGGACTGCTGATCGCCTCCGGCGCGGACGTCCACGTGGTGAGCCGCGCGGTCACGCCCGCGGTCGAGGGGATGGCGACCTCCGGGCAGATCACCGTCACGCTGCGCGCTTACGCCGACGGCGACCTCGACGGCGCCTGGTACGCGATCGCGTGCACCGACGAGCCCGAGACCAACGCGGCGGTGGTCGCCGAGGCGACCCGGCGGCGGATCTTCTGCGTGCGTGCCGACACGGCGCGGCTGGGCACCGCGGTCACCCCGGCCACCGCGCGCTACGACGGGCTGACGCTCGGCGTGCTGGCGAGTGGGCAGCACCGGCGCTCGGCGGCCGTGCGCAACGCGTTGCTGGAAGCCCTGCAATCCGGTGTGGTGAGCGACGACTCGACGCCCGTCGCGCCCGGCGTCGCCCTGGTCGGCGGTGGGCCGGGCGACCCCGATCTGATCACCGTGCGGGGGCGGCGGCTGCTGGCCAGGGCGGATCTGGTGGTCGCCGACCGGCTCGCGCCGCCGGAGCTGCTGGCCGAACTCGGCCCGGAGGTCGAGGTGGTCGACGCCGCCAAGATCCCGTACGGGCGGGCGATGGCGCAGGAGGCGATCAACAACGCCCTGATCGAAGGCGCGAAGGCGGGCAAATTCGTGGTGCGGCTCAAGGGCGGCGACCCGTACGTGTTCGGGCGCGGCTACGAAGAACTCGAGGCCTGTGTGGCCGCCGGGGTCCCGGTCACGGTGGTGCCCGGCGTCACCAGTCCGATCTCGGTGCCCGCCGCCGCGGGTATCCCGGTGACCCACCGCGGCGTCACCCACGAGTTCGTGGTGGTGAGCGGGCACGTCGCGCCCGACCATCCGGATTCGCTGGTGGACTGGCCCGCGCTGGCCCGCCTGCGCGGCACCCTGGTGCTGATGATGGCGGTCGAGCGGATCGAGCAGTTCGCCACCGCGCTGCTGAACGGCGGACGCCCGGCGGGCACACCCGCCACCGTCATCCAGGAGGGCACGCTGCGCACCCAGCGTGTGCTGCGCGCCGATCTCGGCACGGTGGCCGCCCGGGTGCGCGCCGAAGGCATCCGCCCGCCCGCGATCGTGGTGATCGGCCCGACGGCCGGTTTCTCCGCCGACGCGGTCGTCCCGCACGCCGACTCGGCGGCAGGATAGCGTTCGCGGCCGCCCAGGGGAGCAGGGGCGGGCACGGGTGGTTCAGCCGGGATGTCGACCGGCTGGTTCACTGGGACCGCTCGTCGTCATGAGCCGGAAGGACCTGGGACTATGCCTTATCGCGTGGACTCGAGACAGCTGGTGGTCCGCGCCGACGGTGACCGGCCGGATCCCCGGGACCGCTCCCCGTCGCGCGTCCGGCCGGATCGGTGGGTGGACAAATGCGGCAGCGGCATCAATTACAGTGACTCACTGTGCTTCGGAACCCCGCTGCGACGATGCAGTATCCAGTGACGCAGCGGGCCTTCGGGCTCGCGATCCTAGTGCTGAGCGGATTGCAGCTCATGGTCGTGCTCGACGGCACGGTCGTGATCTTCGCGCTGCCGCGGCTGCAAGAGGAGATGGGGTTGTCCAGCGCGGGCAGCGCGTGGACGGTGACCTCCTACGGGCTGACCTTCGCGGGCCTGATGCTGCTCGGCGGCAGGCTCGGCGACGCCTTCGGCCGCAAGCGCATGCTGGTCGTCGGCGTCGCGGTGTTCACGCTGGCCTCGCTGTTGTGCGGGCTCGCGCAGAACCAAGCCATGCTGCTGGCGGCGCGGGCCTTCCAGGGCGCGGGCGCGGCGGTGGCGGCGCCCACCGCGTTCGCTCTGGTGGCGACGACCTTCGCGCCGGGCAAGGCGCGCAACCAGGCGATCGCGATCGTCGGCTCGATGGTCGGCATCGGGTCCGTCGGCGGGCTCGTGGTCGGCGGCGCGCTGACCCAGCTGTCGTGGCGATGGATCTTCCTGATCAACGTCCCGATCGGCGCGCTGATCATCCTCGGCGCGGCCTACAAACTCGCCGACACCGAACATCACCGCTCGGCGCTCGACATCCCGGGCGCCGTGCTCGGCACCATCGCCTGCGCGTCGATCGTGTTCGGCGCCACCGAGGGCCCGGAACTCGGGTGGGGGCATCCGGCGATCATCGGCTCGCTGATCGCGGGCGTCGTGCTGCTGATCGTCTTCGTGGCGCTGGAACGGCGGGTGGACGACCCGCTGCTGCCGTGGTCGCTGTTCGACAGCCGCGACCGCGTCGCCACCTTCCTGCTGATCTTCCTGGCCGGCGGTGTGCTGGGCGCGATGACCTTCTTCGTCGCCCAGTTCATGCAGAACGTCATCGGATACGGTCCGCTCAAGGCGGGCGTCGCGGCGATCCCGTTCACCGTCGGCATCGGCATCGGCGGCGCGGTGGCCTCCAAGGCCGCGCTGTACGTCGCGCCGCGCTGGCTGCTCGCGGGCGCGGCCGTGGTGCTCGGCGGGGGATTGCTGTTCGGTTCAACCCTCGACGGCGAGGTGCTGTACTTCGCGACGCTGCTGCCGCTGCTGGTGGTGATCGGTTTCGGCGTCGGCGTCGCGATGGTGCTCTCGCCGCTGTGTGTGCTGGTCGGCGTGCCGCCGGCCAATATCGGCCCGCTGGCCGCGGTCGGGCAGATGTTCATGAACCTGGCCACGCCGGTGGCGATCGGCCTGCTCACCCCGATCGCCGCTTCTCGCACCCTGTCGCTCGGCGGCCGCACCGAGAAGGTGGCCGGGATGACATCCGCGGAGATCGCCGCGCTGGGCGACGGCTACACCCTGGTGCTGTTCGTCTGCGCCCTCATCGCGTTCGCGGCCGGACTGGTCGCCTTGACGCTGCGCTTCACTCCGCAACAACTGGCCATGGCCCAGCACGCCCAGGAAGAAGCACAGCAAGTGTGAGTGGCTGAATCAGTCCTACGGCGGCGTATGCCTTAAATCGCCGTTTTCCCTCGAGGTGCCCGGCTCACCTCGACCACGTCTTTCGAGCGAAGCGAGACCGAGCATCCGCCGTTCGCGGCCCAGCTCGCGCACACGCGAGCCATAAGGGGGCCGCGGACACCAGCGCCGAAGGCGCTGAAATCAGAACCGCCCCGCCACCCGGCGGGGTGTGACGCGCACGATGATGCGCGGACCGTCGTTGACGGAGGCGGGGTTGAAGTCCGCGTACTTCTGTCCGGTGTACTTCATGGACAGTTCGTTGGGCAGGGTCTTCTCCGGGTCGGGCGTGATGGTCGCGCTGCCCCGGATCTCCGCGTAGACATACGGGTTGTCCGGCGGGTTGATCAGCAGGGTGATGCGCGGGTCACGCGCGAGGTTCTTGCCTTGCTGACGATCGGTCGTGGTGGAGAAGAGCAGGTCGTCGCCGTCGCGCTTCAGCCAGATCACGGTCAGATGCGGTTGCCCGTTGGGTCCGATCGTGGCTGCGGTGGCGAAGACCTTCTCTTCGTCCAGGTACTTCTTGAGGCCCTCGGAAAGTTCTGCGGTGCTGGTCACGTTCTCAGCGAACAACGGCGCGCCGCAAGGAATTCCCGTCGGCTCGGCGCATACGGGCCGCCGAAAGCACGGTGGACCGGACCAGGCGCTGATCTGCGACGTGTGGTCGAGGATTGCTCCCTCGGTCATCGGTGGGACGCCGCCGTACCCGCAGGCGCTCGCGGGTACCCCGGTGGAGGGCCGCCTGGGTGCTCGGGGTCCGTGCGGTAGCTCTCGCACGCCGGTTGCCTGCCATTCCGGGGCGGTCCCGGCGTTTCCGACCGGAGCGCTGTCGGCTCCTATCGGTTCTGCGGGAAGCCGAGGTTCAGTCCGCCGTGGCTGGGATCGAGCCAGCGGGTGGTGACCGCTTTGGTGCGGGTGAAGAACCGCACGCCGTCGGCGCCGTGCGCGTGCGCGTCACCGAACAGCGAGTTCTTCCAGCCGCCGAAGCTGTAATAGGACATCGGAACCGGGATCGGCACGTTGATGCCGACCATCCCCACTTCCACCTCGTTGTGGAAGCGGCGAGCGGCGCCGCCGTCGTTGGTGAACAGGGCGGTGCCGTTGCCGTAGGGGTTGGCGTTGATCAGCGCCAGCGCGTCGTCATAGGTGTCGACGCGCACCACCGACAGCACGGGGCCGAAGATCTCGTCGGTGTAGACGCTCATGTCCGTGGCGACGTTGTCGAGAATCGTCGGCCCGAGCCAGAACCCGTCGGTCGCGCCGTCGGCTTCGACGCCCCGGCCGTCGAGAATCACGGTGGCTCCGGCGGATTCGCCCGCCGCGATGTAGTCCGCGACGCGGTCGCGGTGCGCGCGGGTGACCAGCGGACCCATGTCCGCGCCGCGGGTGCCGTCGCCGGTTTTGATGGTGGCGGCCCGTTCGGCGATCTTGCCGACCAGCTCGTCGGCTGCCCCGCCCACCGCGACCACCACGCTGATCGCCATGCACCGCTCGCCCGCCGAGCCGAATCCGGCGTTCACCGCGGCGTCGGCGGCCAGGTCCAGGTCCGCGTCCGGCAGCACCACCATGTGGTTCTTCGCGCCGCCGAGCGCCTGCACCCGCTTGCCCGCGGCGGTGCCGCGCTGATAGACGTACCGGGCGATCGGCGTCGAGCCGACGAACGAGACGGCCTTGACGACCGGATTGTCCAGGAGTTCGTCGACCGCGACCTGGTCGCCCTGAACCACGGTGAACACGCCTGCGGGCAATTCGGCTTCGGCCCACAGCCGCGCCAGCCACAGCGACGGGGACGGGTCCTTCTCGCTCGGTTTGAGGACCACCGTGTTGCCCGCGGCGATGGCGATCGGGAAGAACCACATCGGCACCATCGCGGGGAAGTTGAACGGCGAGATGATCGCGACCGGGCCGAGCGGCTGGCGGATGGAGAAGATGTCGACCTTGGTCGAGGCGTTCTCGGTGTAGCCGCCCTGGAGCAGATGCGGAATGCCGCAGGCGAACTCGACGACTTCCAGGCCGCGGCTCACCTCGCCGATCGCGTCCGCGAGCACCTTGCCGTGTTCGGCGGTGATCAGCCGGGCCAGCTCCTCCTTGCGCTCGTTCAGCAGCTCACGGAAGCGGAACAGGATCTGGGTGCGCCGGGTCAGCGAGGTGTCCCGCCACGCCGGGAAAGCCTTCGCGGCGGAATCGATCGCCGCGCGGGTGTCGGCGACGTTCGCCAGCGTGACCTCCCCGGTCACCACGCCGGTCGCCGGATTGGTCACCGGGGCGGTCGTCCCGCCGGTGCCTGCGAAGGCCTTGCCGTCGAGCCAGTGCGCGATGGTCTGCATGTCTCCTCGATTCGCTCGGTGGGCATCGGCGGTGCCGCCGCTCCGGCCGGGGCGCGAACGCGGCTCGACTACCACTGTCCGGCATACACCCTTCACCCTGCGCCGACGATCCGTACGGGATCTCCGGTGAGTACCGCGCTCAGGTGATGATCAAGAGTTCGGTCGGCGACGCGATCTCGGTTCGCAGCCCGGCCTTGGCCGCCACTCGCGCGACGCCCCGCACGTCGGCCGGTTCCGCTCTGGTGAGCACGAGGGCCCGCGCCAGCAGGCCCTTGTGGTGCTTGTTGAAATGACTCACCACCGTGCGGGAGCCGTCCGGATGCTCGGTGAGCACGTTGGCGGTGATCGCGCCGGGGACCCGCCCCAGCTGCTGATAGGTGCCCGAGCGCAGGTCGACCACGAGTTCATCGCCTGCCTCGGCGCGCAGGGCGGTGGCCAGCTCGTCGCGCCACACCGCCGAAAGGGTTGGCAATCCCGGCAGTTTCGAGCCGCCGGACAGGCGATAGGCGGGAATCGGGTCACCGGCGCGGACCGCGCCGAACAGGGCGGAGCCGATGCCGAGCCGCGCGTATGCCTTGGCTCGCTGCGCCTTGGTGAACGAGCGCGCGTCGAGCGCGTCGTAGAGGACGCCGGTGTAGCGCTCGAGCGCGGGACGGGTCGGCGAGGTGCGCAGCGCCGCGTTGCGCGCGATCTCGCCGTCGGCCCCCTTGCCGAGACCCAGCGCGGCTCTGGAGCCTTCCGGGTCGGCCGCCAACCGCACCACTTCCTCGATCAGCCGGGCGCGCACCGCGGTGAGCTGCGGCATCGCCAGGGAGTCCAGCGCGAGCGGCGCCCCGGCGCCGCCATCGGACTTGGTTTCGGAAGGAGGCAGCAGCACCAGCACGAACGAATACGGTAATGCGCTGGGAGCGGCGTCCGGCCAGCGACTACCCTGTGCTTCCGTGATCACCCGCCTCTCCCGCCTGTTCCTGCGAACCCTCCGCGACGACCCCGCCGACGCCGAGGTGCCCAGCCACAAGCTCTTGGTCCGTGCCGGCTACGTGCGCCGCGTCGCCCCGGGTGTCTACTCGTGGCTGCCGCTGGGCCTGCGCGTGCTGCGCA
The DNA here is from genome assembly GCF_040632645.1 of Nocardia sp. NPDC019219. Taxonomy (NCBI): domain Bacteria; kingdom Bacillati; phylum Actinomycetota; class Actinomycetes; order Mycobacteriales; family Nocardiaceae; genus Nocardia; species Nocardia sp. NPDC019219. Next base: position 195,877 of record NZ_JBEYCG010000002.1, read on the forward strand.
AGGTCGAGGACGTGGTGCGCGCGGAGATGGACGCGATCGGCGCACAGGAGATCTCACTACCCGCGCTACTGCCGCGCGAACCGTACGAGACCACCAACCGGTGGACCGAGTACGGCGACGGCCTGTTCCGGCTGCGCGACCGCAAGGGCGCGGACTACCTGCTCGGCCCCACCCACGAGGAGCTCTTCGCGCTCACCGTGAAGGGCGAGTACAGCTCCTACAAGGACCTGCCCGTCACGCTGTACCAGATCCAGACCAAGTACCGCGACGAGGAGCGGCCCCGCGCGGGCATCCTGCGCGGGCGCGAGTTCGTCATGAAGGACTCCTACTCCTTCGACCTGGACGAGGACGGCCTGAAAGCCAGCTACCACGCGCATCGCCAGGCCTACCAGCGCATCTTCGACCGGCTGCGGGTCAAGTACGTCATCGTCGCCGCCACCTCCGGCGCGATGGGCGGAAGCGCGTCGGAGGAGTTCCTCGCCGACAGCCCGGTGGGCGAGGACACCTACGTGCGCTGCCCGGAATCCGGCTACGCGGCCAATGTGGAGGCGGTGGTCACGCCCGCGCCCGAACCGCTGCCGATCGAAGGGCAGCCCGAGGCTGTCGTGCACGACACCCCGGACACCCCGACCATCGCGACGCTGGTGGACTGGGCCAACAACGCCGGTATCGCCGAGCGCTACGGCCGCCCGGTCACCGCGGCCGACACCTTGAAGAACGTCATGGTCAAGCTGCGCCACCCGGACGGGAAGAGCGAGATCGTCGGCATCGGCGTCCCCGGTGACCGCGAGGTCGACGACAAGCGCCTCGGCGCTTCCGTCGAACCGGCCGAGGTGGAACTGCTCACCGAAGCCGACTTCGCCGAGAATCCGTTCCTCGTCAAGGGGTACATCGGCCCGAAGGCCCTGCAGGCCAACGGTGTTCGCTACCTGGTCGATCCCCGCGTCGGCACCGGCACCAGCTGGATCACCGGCGCCGACGAACCGGGCAAGCACGTCGTCGGCCTGGTCGCGGGCCGCGACTTCACTCCGGACGGGACCATCGAGGCCGCCGAGGTCCGCGACGGCGACCCCTCGCCCGACGGCCGGGGCACGCTGGTGGCGGCGCGCGGCATCGAGATCGGTCACATCTTCCAGCTCGGCAACAAGTACACCGACGCGTTCGAGGTGGACGTGCTCGGCGAGAACGGCAAGCCGGTGCGGCTGACCATGGGCTCCTACGGCATCGGCGTCTCGCGGATGGTCGCGGTGATCGCCGAGCAGCAGCACGACGACAAGGGGTTGCGCTGGCCCGCGGCGGTCGCGCCGTACGACGTGCATGTCGTCATCGCGAACAAGGACGACGCGGCCCGCGCCGGAGCCGAAGAGGTGGTGTCCGGCCTGCACGCCCAGGGCCTGGACGTGCTATTCGACGACCGCACCGCCTCGCCGGGCGTGAAGTTCAAGGACGCCGAGCTGCTCGGCATGCCGCTGGTGCTGGTGATCGGCCGCGGCTGGGCCGAGGGCAAGGTGGAGCTGCGCGATCGCTTCACCGGCGAGACCGAGGAACTCCCCGCCGCGTCCGCGGTGGACGCGGTCGTGGCCAGGGTCCGGGGCTGATCCGATGCCGAAGCGGCCCCCGGCGTGATGCGCCGGGGGCCGTTCGCCTTCGCGCCGAACCGCAGGGAGCGTAGCGCGGCTACCTACGCCACCGTAACCTGTATTCGCTGGTCACGGATCCGCTGACCTCGTCCACGCTGCTGTTACCCGCTGGTAAGTTAACCGGCATGACAAACACCGACGTGCGGTTGTTCAACCCCGCCACCTATGACCCGCAGCAGTTCGACGCCGAGACGCGGCGCCTGTTGCGCGCCACGATCGAGTGGTTCGAGGGCCGGGGTAAGCAGCGTCTGCTCGCCGACGACGCGAACGCGGTGTGGACGGCCGACTTCCTCGACTTCGTGAAGAAGGAGAAGCTGTTCGCCACCTTCCTGACGCCCGCCGCGTACGCCGACGGCGATCCGAACCGCCGCTGGGACGCCGCGCGCAACGCCGCGCTGTCGGAGATCTTCGGCTTCTACGGTCTGGCGTATTGGTACGCCGAGCAGGTGACCATCCTCGGCCTCGGCCCGATCTGGCAGAGCGACAACGAGACGGCCAAGAAGCGCGCGGCCGCCGATCTGGCCGACGGCGAGGTGATGGCGTTCGGCCTGTCCGAGCAGACCCACGGCGCCGACATCTACAACACCGACCTGGTGCTCACCCCGACCGAGCCGGGCAGCGCGGACGCCGAGGCGGGCATCCTCTTCCGCGCCGACGGGGAGAAGTACTACATCGGCAACGGCAACGTGGCCAGCATGGTGTCGGTGTTCTCCCGCCGCGCCGACCTCGAAGGCGCCGACGCCTATGTCTGGTTCGCCGCCGACTCCCGCCACGAGAACTACCGTCTGCTCGGCAACGTCGTGCATCAGCAGATGTACGTGAGCACCTTCCGGCTGGAGAACTACCCGGTGCGCGCCGAGGACATCCTGCACACCGGGCCCGAGGCCTTCTCCGCCGCGCTGAACACCGTGAACGTGGGCAAGTTCAACCTCTGCCACGGCGGAATCGGCATGGTCGAGCACTCCTTCTACGAGGCGATCACCCACGCGAACAACCGGATCCTCTACGGCAATCCGGTCACCGACTTCCCGCACGTGCGGTCGAATTTCGTCGACGCCTACGCGCGCATCGTCGCGATGAAGCTGTTCAGCGACCGCGCGATCGACTACTTCCGCAGTGCGAGCCTGGAGGACCGCCGGTACCTGCTGTTCAACCCGATGACGAAGTCCAAGGTGACCTCCGAGGGCGAGACCGTCATGACGTTGCTGCTGGATGTGCTGGCCGCCAAGGGATTCGAGAAGAACACCTACTTCGCCGAGGTCCAACGGCTGATCAGCACGCTGCCCCGGCTGGAGGGCACGGTACACGTGAACGTCGGGCAGATCCTGAAGTTCATGCCCAACTACCTGTTCGACCCGCAGGACTACCCGGAGATCGGCACCCGGCAGGACGCGGCCGACGATGCGTTCTTCTGGCGCCAGGGCCCCGCGCGCGGGGCGGGCAAGGTGCGCTTCGCCGACTGGACCCCCGTCTACGACAAGCACGCCGACATCCCCAACGTGGGCCGGTTCTACCAGCAGGCGCAGGCGCTGCGCACGCTGCTGACCACGGCGGCGCCGGACGCGGACCAGCAGAAGGACCTGGACTTCATGCTGACCATCGGTCACCTGTTCTCCCTGGTGGTCTACGGCCAGTTGATCCTGGAGCAGGCCGCGATCACCGGCCTGGACCGGGACCTGATCGACCAGATCTTCGACTTCCAGATCCGCGATTTCAACGCCTACGCCACCGCCCTGTACGGCAAGCCCTCGGCAACCCCCGACCAGCAGGGCTGGGCCGCGTCCGCGCTGCGGCCACCGGTCGCCGATCGCCCGCGCTTCGACCGGGTGTGGGCCGAGGTGGCGTCCTACGACGGCGCCTACGAGATGCGGCCGTAGCAGTCGCGTGTCGAGCGAACGGCGGCCCGAGCTGTCCGCCGTCCGCCGTTCGCGTCGTTCCTCTGCGGGGCAGCAGATCTCGTGCCCGGCCGGGTCAGACCTTGCCCGGAAACGCGACCGTGGGCGGATTCGCGCCGAGGATCGACTGCCACGCGGCCAGCCGGACGGCGGCCTCGGTGAGCGCTTCGACACCGGTGCGCCGGATGGCCATGGAGTCGGCGCGCTCGACCACCGACCGCCAGGCGACCGCGGTGTCGGACTCGACCGTCACGGCCAGCCGGGCGGCCGAGATCGGATCGGTCACGGCGAACGGCACCGTGTAGGCCGCGTCCGGCGGTGGCACCGTCGCGCCGCCCAGTGCGAGGGTGTCCACGGTGGCGTCGCGGCGAGCCCGGTGAGCGGCGGTGTGCTCGGCGACCACCCTGGTGCGCTCGGGCGAGGCGTAGGCGGCGATCACCCCGTAGGCGTACACCGCGCCGTATTCGGCGTTCAGCGCGTCGATGAGCGCTCGGCGTTCCTCCTCGGTCATGCCAGCAACACCCCCGCCTGCACCGCGCAGGCCGCGCTGATCGACGCGAGCAGACCGGCTCGGTAGCCGGTCAGAGCGCGAGCGAGCTCGGCCGACGATTTCTGGGCGGCGGTGAGCTGCGTACGTAGCGAATCCACGCTCGGCGGCGTGGTGGGCGGCACGGCGCTGCCCGAAGCCACGGCCGACGGGCCGGATGCACTGGCGCGCGTGCGGTGCGCCGGTTTGGTGCCGTCGGCGTAAACGCCGATCGCGCGGTCGATCTCGGTGCGCAAGGCGTCGGCGTGGGCGGTGCGCTCGGCCGCGATCGCCGACAACGCGGCGTGCCGGTCGGGTGCGATGGCGATGGCCGCGGTCGCGGCCGCGGCGTCGGCGCGCGCGGCGATCTCCTGTGCGGCAAGCGGATCCGGCTCGTGAACCACGTCGTCACCGGTGCAACCGGCCAGCGCGCCGAGAGCGAGCACCCCGGCCGTTCCGCCGCCCGCGAGACGCAACGCGGTGCGGCGATCCATGGCGGTGCGGTGGGGCTCGTGCCGGTCGGATGGCATGCCGGTGGTGCGCCCGGCACACGGCGGGGCGGGAAGGCGGATGGGCACGGCACTATCGTGCCAGACTCGCGAGGCTGCGCCGGACCAGCGTCGGTCGTGGCGTGCGCAGTCCTCGACCACTGGTCCTTTACACTCTCGTGGCGCGTTACGCTAGACCTTCGGTAGAGAATTCTCCCGCCGCGTCACAACTGAACCAGGAGCCGCCCCATATGCCGATGCCGACCGAGGAAAGGGTGAGCCAGCTCGTAGCTGGTCTCGTCGAACGCCGAGGATTCGACCTCGAGGGCGTCGAGATCTCGACGGCGGGCACGCGCGTGGACGCGCAGGCTCGGGTGCAGGTGACCGTGGACCGCGACACCTCCGATCTGGATTCCCTGGCGAGTCTGAGCACCGAGTTGTCGGCGCTGCTGGACGACGCCGGGGAGTTCGGCGAGACGCCCTACCTGCTGGAGGTCACGACCCCCGGGATCGACCGCCCGTTGACCGCCGCCCGGCACTGGCGGCGGGCGCAGGGGCGGAAGGTACGCGTCCGGCTGCGTGCGGATGCGCAACCGCCGGAAGGATCGGCGACCTTCGAGGCCAGGGTCGGCGCGCTCACGGGGGATTCCGTGGCGCTGGTGCTCGGCGGCAAACGCGACCCGCACCGGGTGACAGTTCCGCTGGCCGACATCGCCACGGCCGTCGTCCAGGTCGAGTTCTCGCCTCCGGGCGCGCGGGAACTGGAACTCGCGGGCGGAGTCGTTCCGGGGCGGCCCGCTCCGGGCCAGGAAGACGCGGTGGCGGTCGACGACGCCGCGCAGCTTCGAGGAACACCGAATGCACCATCCGAATCCGTAACAGCGTCCGATTCGCCGACCGAAGGGATCGTGGAATGAACATCGAAATCGAAGCCCTGCGCGCGATCGTCGCCGACAAGGGGATCTCGATCGAGACCGTGATCTCCGCGATCGAGTCGGCGCTGCTCACCGCGTACCGCCACACCGAGGGCCACCAGCCGAACGCGCGCATCGACATCAACCAGAAGACCGGCGTGGTCCGGGTGATGGCGCGCGAGGTGGACGCCGACGGCAACGTGATCTCCGAATGGGACGACACCCCGGAGGGATTCGGCCGGATCGCGGCGACCACCGCCAGGCAGGTCGTGCTGCAGCGGCTGCGCGACGCGGAGAACGAGAAGTCCTTCGGCGAGTTCTCCACCCACGAGGGCGACATCGTCGGCGGCGTGGTGCAGCGTGACGCGCGCGCCAACGCCCGCGGCACCGTCGTGGTGCGCATCGGCAGCGAGCTGCACGGCACGGAGGGATTGATCCCGCCCGCCGAGCAGGTGCCGGGCGAGACCTACGAGCACGGCGACCGGATCAAGTGTTACGTCGTCGGCGTCTCCCGGGGTCCGCGCGGCCCGCAGATCACGCTCTCGCGCACCCACCCGAACCTGGTGCGGCGGCTGTTCGCGCTGGAGGTGCCGGAAATCGCGGACGGCTCGGTGGAGATCGTCGCCGTGGCCCGCGAGGCGGGGCACCGATCCAAGATCGCGGTGCGCACCACGGTGCCCGGGGTCAACGCCAAGGGCGCCTGTATCGGGCCCATGGGGCAGCGCGTGCGCAACGTGATGAGCGAACTGGCCGGCGAGAAGATCGACATCATCGACTACGCCGAGGATCCGGCGGCGTTCGTCGGCAATGCCCTCTCGCCGTCGAAAGTGGTATCGGTCACCATCGTCGACGCCGAGGCCAGGGCGGCCCGCGTCGTGGTGCCCGATTTCCAGCTCTCCCTGGCCATCGGCAAGGAGGGGCAGAACGCCCGCCTGGCCGCGCGCCTGACCGGCTGGCGCATCGATATCCGCAGCGACGCCGCTCCCGGTGACATGGGCGGATCCGTCCGGACGGAGGCGCATCGGAGTTGACCGGAGCCCGCCCGCGGAGTGCTCGGGATGACAGGTTCGTAACTTCCGCGGGGGAGGGGTTCGGCGTTCCGAGCGTGGCAGCGGTAGAGTGGTCCAAGGTTCAGTCCGAGCCTTCGGCTTCGATGCCCGATCGCACCACCGAGCAGCACCCGGCGCGCCAGCGCCGAGCCGCTCCCGTGCGGACGTGTATCGGGTGCCGGAAGCGCGAACTGGCCGTCGATCTGTTGCGGATCGTGGCTCGGGACCGTGAGACCGGAGACGGCTCCCACGTCCTCGAGATCGTTCCCGATCCGCGGCGCAGACTTCCCGGACGGGGTGCCTGGCTGCACCCCCTTTCGGCTTGTCTGCTCGCGGCAGAGCGGCGCCGAGCGATCGGCAGAGCACTACGAGTGTCCGGACATCTGGATATCTCAGCCCTGGAGCATTACCTCGAGAACAGGCACGAGCACTCATGAGCACACCGTGAAGTACCAACGATGAACGTCCATCGGAGATAACCCGAGGTCGTGCGGGCCGCCGTCCCCAGAACGGTGGGGCTGCTCGACCTCTCAGTGAGGAGAGCAGTGGCAGGCAAGGCCCGCGTGCACGAGTTGGCCAAAGAACTCGGTGTCACGAGCAAGGAACTACTCGCAACGCTCAAGGAGCAGGGCGAGTTCGTGAAGTCGGCGTCCTCGACGGTGGAAGCTCCCGTCGCGCGCCGGCTGCGTGAGTCGTTCGCGGCGAAATCCGCCCCGTCCAACGGCAACAAGCCGGGTGCACGCCCCGGATCGTCCGGCCGTCCGGCCCCCAAGCCCACGGGCGGCGGCCCGCGTCCCGGTCCCCGTCCGTCGGCGCCCACTCCGGCGCCCACCGCGCAGGAGACCGCCGCCCCCGCCGCGCGCACCGGCGAATCCCCGGCCGTGAAGCCGGGCCCCGCCGCGCGTCCGGGACCGTCCCCGGCGCCCAAGCCCCCCGCCCGGGAATCGGTCAACCCGCAAGCCGCGGCGGCCTCGGGCGCGACCGCGAGCTCCGCGCCCGCGCCGGCCGGTCCGCGGCCGACGCCGGGTGGCCCGCGCCCCGGCCAGCAGCAGCGACCCGGCGCCCCCGCCCCCGGTGGCCAGCGCCCGGGTGGTGCTGGTTCCGGCCCGCGCCCGGGGCCGAAGACCCCGCGCGTCGGTAACAACCCTTACTCGTCCGCTCCCGAGCGGCCCGCGCCGCGTCCGGCCCCCGGTCAGGGTGGTCCGCGTCCCGGTCCGGCTCAGGGTGGTCCGCGTCCCGGCCCGTCCCAGGGTGGTCCGCGTCCCGGTCCGGCTCAGGGCGCCCCGCGTCCCGGTCCGGCCCAGGGTGGCCCGCGGCCGACGCCCGGTCCGGGTGGTCCGCGTCCCGGCGGCCCGCGGCCGAGCCCCGGCTCGATGCCGCCTCGTCCGAACCCCGGCGCGATGCCGTCGCGTGCGGCGCGTCCCGGTGGCGCCGGAGGCCCCGGCGCCGGTCGTCCCGGCCGCCCCGGTGGCGCCGGTGCGGGTCGTCCCGGTGGTGGCGGCGGCGGTGGCTACCGCGGCGGCGGCGGCGCCCCCGGTGCGGGTGCCGGTGCGCCCGGTGCCGGTGGTGGCGCGGCCGGTGGCTTCCGCGGTCGTCCTGGTGGCGGCGGCGGTGGCGGCGGTCGTCCGGGTGGTCCCGGTGGCCGCGGTGGCGCGGCCGGTGCGTTCGGCCGTCCCGGTGGCGCGCCCCGGCGGGGCCGCAAGTCGAAGCGGCAGAAGCGGCAAGAGTACGACTCGATGCAGGCGCCCGCCGTCGGCGGCGTGCGGCTGCCGCGCGGCAACGGCGAGATCATCCGGCTCGCCCGCGGCGCGTCGCTGTCGGACTTCGCGGAGAAGATCGACGCGAACCCGGCCGCGCTGGTACAGGCCCTGTTCAACCTCGGTGAGATGGTCACCGCGACCCAGTCGGTGAACGACGAGACCCTCGAGTTGCTCGGCAGCGAGATGAACTACGTCGTCCACGTGGTCAGCCCCGAGGACGAGGACCGCGAGCTGCTGGAGTCGTTCGATCTCACCTACGGCGAGGACGAGGGCGGCGAGGAAGACCTCGAACAGCGTCCGCCGGTGGTCACCGTCATGGGCCACGTCGACCACGGTAAGACCCGCCTGCTGGACACCATCCGCAAGGCCAACGTCCGCGAGGGCGAGGCCGGTGGCATCACCCAGCACATCGGCGCCTACCAGGTGCTCACCCACCTCGGCGACGAGGACCGGCTGATCACTTTCATCGACACCCCCGGTCACGAGGCGTTCACCGCCATGCGTGCCCGTGGTGCGAAGGCCACCGACATCGCGATCCTGGTGGTCGCCGCCGACGACGGCGTCATGCCGCAGACGGTGGAGGCGATCAACCACGCGCAGGCGGCCGACGTGCCGATCGTCGTGGCGGTCAACAAGATCGACAAGGAAGGCGCGAACCCGCAGAAGGTTCGTCAGCAGCTCACCGAGTACGGCCTGGTCGCCGAGGAATACGGCGGCGAGACCATGTTCGTCGACATCTCCGCCAGGCAGAACATCAACATCGACGCGCTGCTCGAGGCGGTCCTGCTGACCGCGGACGCGGCGCTGGACCTGCGGGCGAACCCGGACATGGACGCGCAGGGTGTGGCCATCGAGGCGCACCTCGACCGCGGCCGCGGCCCGGTGGCCACCGTGCTCATCCAGCGCGGCACCCTGCGGGTCGGCGACTCGATCGTGGCGGGAGACGCCTACGGCCGGGTGCGCCGGATGGTGGACGAGCACGGCGAGGACGTCGAGGCGGCATTGCCGTCGCGGCCGGTCCAGGTCATCGGCTTCACGTCGGTGCCGGGCGCCGGTGACAACCTGCTGGTCGTCGACGAAGACCGGATCGCGCGGCAGATCGCCGACCGGCGCAACGCGCGCAAGCGCAACGCGCTGGCCGCACGCAGCCGCAAGCGGATCAGCCTGGAAGATCTGGATGCCGCGCTGAAGGAAACCAGCGAGCTGAACCTGATCCTCAAGGGCGACAACTCGGGTACGGTCGAGGCCCTCGAAGAGGCGCTGCTCGGCATCCAGGTGGGCGACGAGGTGCGGCTGCGGGTGATCGACCGCGGCGTCGGTGGCGTCACCGAGACCAACGTCAACCTGGCTTCGGCGTCGAACGCGATCATCATCGGGTTCAACGTCCGTGCCGAGGGCAAGGCCACCGAGCTGGCCAACCGCGAGGGCGTCGACATCCGGTACTACTCGGTGATCTACCAGGCCATCGACGAGATCGAGAAGGCCCTCAAGGGCATGCTCAAGCCGATCTACGAAGAGGTCGAGCTGGGTCGCGCCGAGATCAGGGCGATCTTCCGTTCGTCGAAGATCGGCAACATCGCCGGTTGCATGGTCACGTCGGGATCGGTCAAGCGCAACGCCAAGGCGCGCCTGCTCCGCGACAACGTGGTGATCGCCGAGACGATGACGATCTCGTCGCTGCGCCGGGAGAAGGACGACGTCACCGAAGTCCGCGAGGGCTTCGAATGCGGTATGACGGTCACCTACGCCGACATCAAGGAAGGCGACATCATCGAGGCCTACGAGCTGCGCGAGAAGCCGCGCGACTGATAGACCGAGACGACACCGGACGCCGCGCGAAGAGCGCGGCGTCCGGCCGGTCTTCCTGAACTGGGGAGGGTAAGGGTGTACCTGGGTGCACTGGAGTTCGACCTGCTGCTCGGCGACGTGCATTCGCTGAAACAGAAGCGCTCGGTGATCCGGCCGATTCTGGCCGAATTGCAGCGTTTCGGTGTGAGTGCCGCCGAAGGTGGGGAACACGATCTATACCGTCGTTCGCTGCTGGGCGTGGCCATGGTCAGTGCGGGCATGGATCACCTGACCGAGGTGCTGGACAGATGTGAACGGCACGTCGCGGCCCGCCCGGAGTTACAGTTGCTGGCGGTGCGCCGCCGAATCTTCGGCCCCGAGGACTGACCGCGGCGCAGCGACGGAGCTCGGGTGGCGGCACCGAGCCACGCGACGACCGCCACCGAACAGAGTTGATAGTGAGGAGGAAACGGCCATGGTGGACCAAGCCAGGGCACGCCGACTCGCCAAGCGGATCTCCTCGATCGTCGCGACCGCGATCGAATACGAGGTGAAGGACCCGCGGCTGCGTTTCGTGACCGTCACCGACGCCAAGGTCACCGGCGATCTCCGGGAGGCGACGGTGTACTACACCGTGATGGGCGAAACCCTCGACGCCGAACCGGATTACGACGGTGCGGCGGCCGGACTGGAGAAGGCCAAGGGCGTCCTGCGTTCCAAGGTGGGCGCGGGAACCGGGGTGAAGTTCACTCCGACGCTGGCATTCGTACTGGACACCGTGCCCGACGCGGCACGGCAGATGGAGGAACTGCTCGCCAGGGCGCGGGCCGCGGACGACGCGGTCGCCAAGGCGGCCGCCACCGCCAGGCACGCGGGCGACGCCGACCCCTACAAGGTCGAACGCGACGCCGACGAGTGACATGCGGTAGTCGATGACGACGATGCGGGAAACGGCCGGTTTGGACGCGGCCGTGGCGGCGCTGGACGCCGCGGGCTCGGTGACCATCATCTGCCATGTGCAGCCCGATGCGGACACCATCGGAAGTGGTCTCGCGCTGGCGTTGGTCCTGCACCGGCGCGGGATCCCGGTGCAGGTGTCGTTCGCCGAGCCGGCGGAGTTGCCCGCATCGATGCGGTCGCTGCCCGGTGTGCGGCATCTGGTGGCGCCCGCCGACGTGCGTGCCGAGGTCGACCTGCTGGTCACGGTCGACTGCGGCAGCGCGGGCAGGCTCGGCGCGCTCGCCGACCGATTGCCCGGCGCCGCAACGACAATGGTGATCGATCACCATCGGTCGAACACGCGCTTCGGCGCGATCAACCTGGTCGACCCCGGCGCGGAATCCACCACGAGCGTGATCGCGCGGTTGCTCGACGCGTGGGGGGTGGCGATCGATGCGGAGGTGGCGCACTGCCTGTATGCCGGTCTGGTCACCGACACCGGTTCGTTCCGGTGGGTGCGGCCGGGTACCCACGAATTGGCGGAGCGACTGCTGGCCACCGGAATCGATGGCGCGGAGATCGCGCGCACGCTGATGGACACCCACCCGTTCGGGTGGCTGCCCATGCTGTCTCGGGTGCTCGGGACGGCCCAACTCGTTCCCGAGGTCCGCGGCGGTGTGGGGTTGGTGTACGCGTTCGTGCGTCGCGACGACATCGATGACGTGCGGTCGGAGGAGATCGAGAGCGTGATCGATATCGTGCGCACGACCGCGGAGGCCGGAATCGCCGCGGTATTCAAGCAATCTCGGGTCGTACCGGATCGGTGGACGGTGTCGCTGCGCTCGCGCGACAGCGGATCGCGCGCGGGTGACGGGGTCGACGTCGCGGAGGTGGCGACCGGGTTGGGCGGCGGCGGCCACCGTTTCGCCGCCGGATACACCGCCTACGGCTCGCCCGACGATCTGGTCGGTGCGCTGCTGGCCGCGCTCGGGTGACCGTGGGCCTCGAATTCCGCACGGCCGGAGCATGGTCCGATCGCCGGATCGTCGCATGGCCGGAGCGGTCCACGGATAGCTCGGCTTGGGTGGCATCCGGGCACGGCTGTGCCGACGCCGGCGCGCTCGACCGCCGGACACTGCGACGAGCAGCGCCGGGGCCTGCCGCCCCGCCCGTACCGGCGATCCGCTCTCCGCGCCTGGATGCTCAGGTCGCCGCGCGCTGTTCGGGAGCTGTCGTAGCGTTGTCGGCGCGGCCGGTGACGGTACGGCTCGCGCCTACGCCGCGCAGTTCGTCGGTGAGTCGTGCGAACGTGGGACGACGGCGGGCGCGCGGGCCGAGCAGCGGAGGTACCGGTGAAGGCTGAGAGTCCCCGTGGCGAGGAGGTCAGCGGTCCGGTCGCGCGCCCGGTCGGCGTCGACCGAGCCGCAGGCGCCGGGCCGAAGCGCATCCTCGGGCTCGCGTTGCCGACCCTCGGCGTACTGGTCGCCGAACCGATCTACCTGCTGTTCGACTTGGCCGTGGTCGGCAGGCTCGGCGCGCTCGCGCTGGCCGGGCTCGCCGTCGGCGGGTTGATCCTGGCGCAGACGAGTTCGCAGCTGACCTTCCTGTCCTATGGCACCACCGCGCGATCCGCCCGCCGTCACGGCGCGGGCGATCACCGGGGGGCCGTCGCCGAAGGCGTGCAGGCCACCTGGATCGCGCTCGCCGTCGGCGCCGTGATCCTGCTCCTCGTACAAGCGCTCGCGGTGCCGGTGACCAGCGCCATCGCGGGCGGCGGGGACATCGCGCGGGAAGCGCTGGGCTGGGTGCGGATCGCGCTGTTCGGCGTGCCGCTGATCCTGATCTCCATGGCGGGCAACGGGTGGATGCGCGGCATCCAGGAGACGCGCAGGCCGCTGGTCTACGTGGTCGCGGGGCTGGCGGTATCGGGCATCCTGTGCCCGGTGCTGGTGCACGGGCTCCTCGGCGCGCCGCACCTGGGCCTGCCCGGCTCTGCGGTGGCCAATGTGGCGGGTCAGATCGTCACCGCGGTCCTGTTCCTGAACGCGCTGATCCGCGAGGGCGTTTCCCTGGCCCCACATTGGTCGGTCATGCGGGCGCAGCTCGTGCTCGGTCGCGACCTGATCGTCCGCAGCTTCGCCTTCCAGGCGTGCTTCGTCTCGGCGGCGGCGGTCGCCGCGCGGTTCGGCGCCGCGTCGGTGGCGGCCCACCAGCTCGTGCTGCAACTGTGGAACTTCCTGGCGCTGGCCCTGGACGCGCTGGCCATCGCCGCCCAGACGCTCACCGGCGCCGCTCTGGGCGCGGGCGACGTCACCGGCGCCCGCGGGATCGCGCGGCGCGTGACCCGCTGGTCGGAGATCTTCAGCCTCGGGCTCGCCGCCTGCTTCGCGGCGGGGGTGGTGGCGATCCCGGCGCTGTTCACCGCCGATCCCGATGTGCTGGAGCGCGCGCACGTGGTGTGGTGGTTCTTCGTCGCGCTCATTCCGGTGGCAGGCATCGTCTTCGCCCTCGACGGCGTGCTGCTCGGCGCGGGCGACGCGGCGTATCTGCGCACCACCACGCTCGGCGCCGCGTTGCTCGGCTTCCTGCCCGCCATCTGGTTGTCGCTGGCCTTCGACTGGGGCGTGGCCGGAATCTGGTCCGGCCTCGCCGCGTTCATGCTGTTGCGGCTGATCGCCGTCGCGTGGCGGGCGCTGTCGGGCCGGTGGGCACTGGTCGGCGCCGAGATGCCGGGGTGAGCGACACCCGGCTCGGCCGGTGCGTGCGAATCCGTGCGGATGTGCCAAGGTAGGTGTGGTGATACCCAAGTTGATGGCGGTGAGCGACATTCACGTCGGGCACCAGGGGAATCGGCCGGTCGTCGAGCAGATCACGGCGGACTCGCCGGAGGACTGGCTCATCGTGGCCGGCGACGTGGGGGAGAAGACCGACGACATCCGGTGGGCGCTGGAGCTGCTGCGCGGCCGGTTCGCCAAGGTGATCTGGGTGCCGGGCAACCACGAGTTGTGGACGACGGCGAAGGACCCCGTGCAGATGGCCGGGGTGGCCCGCTACGACTACCTGGTGTCGATCTGCCGTGATCTGGACGTGCTGACGCCGGAGGACCCCTTTCCGGTGTGGCAGGGCGCCGGTGCGGAGGAGCACGGCGGCGCGGTGACGCTGGCGCCGATGTTCCTGCTGTACGACTACTCGTTCCTGCCGGAGGGAGCCACCACCAAGGCGGAGGGCCTGGCGATCGCGCGTGAGCGCAACGTGGTGGCCACCGACGAGTTCCTGCTCTCGCCGGAGCCGTACCTGACCAGGGACGCGTGGTGCCATGCGCGGGTGCAGGTGACCAAGCGCAAGCTCGACGCGCTCGCGCCCGGCACCCCGCTCGTGCTGATCAACCACTTCCCGCTGGTGCGGCAGCCGACCGATGTGTTGTTCTACCCGGAGTTCGCGCTGTGGTGCGGCACCGAGCTGACCGCCGACTGGCACACCCGCTACAACGTGGTCTGCTCGGTCTACGGTCACCTGCACATCCCGCGCACTTCGCATTACGACGGCGTCCGGTTCGAAGAGGTCTCGCTCGGCTACCCGCGGGAATGGCAGCGCCGCGGCCTTCCCGACCGACTGCTGCGGCAGATTCTGCCGACCCCGCAGTACCCGCCGGGCACGCTGAACAAGTGGGGCGGGCACTTCCAGGTGACGCCGGAAATGGAAGCCGCGGCCGCGGAGATGCGCAGCAAAGCGCAGCAGCGGCGTGGGCTGGCATAGTCCGCTCACGGAGAGCGCAGTCGATCGGCACCGGCCTTCCACTGCACGCGTCCATCGTTGCGACAAAGGCGTTGCCGCGGCCTCGGGCGGATACCCGGCGCTGCGATCACCCCTCGTGTGGCTCGACTACGCTCGTCGGTGATGATCGAGAACATTCTGCCCGCGGGTGTGGCCTCGGCCGAGCTGCTGGCGTACCCCGAGGATCTGCGGCCGCATCCCGCCGAGGAGCATCTCATCGCCAAGTCGGTGGAGAAGCGGCGCCGCGACTTCATCGGCGCGCGGCACTGCGCCCGGCTGGCGCTGACTCAGCTCGGCGAGCCGCCGGTGGCCATCGGCAAGGGGGAGCGCGGCGCTCCGGTGTGGCCGCGCGGGGTGGTCGGCAGCCTGACCCACTGCGACGGCTATCAGGCCGCCGCACTGGGCCACAAGCTGCGGTTTCGCTCCATCGGCATCGATGCCGAGCCGCACGCGACCCTGCCCGACGGCGTACTGGACTCGGTCAGCCTGCCGCCGGAGCGGGAGTGGTTGAAGACCACCGATTCCCAGCTGCACCTCGACCGGTTGCTGTTCTGCGCCAAAGAGGCCACCTATAAGGCGTGGTTCCCGCTCACGGTGCGCTGGCTGGGCTTCGAGGACGCGCACATCACGTTCGAGATCGAGGACAGCACCGCGGATTCCGGGCACGGCAGCTTCCATACCGAACTGCTGGTGCCCGGGCAGACCACCGACGGCGGGACGCCGCTGCTGTCGTTCGAGGGCCGTTGGCTGATCACCGACGGGTACATCCTGACCGCGATCGCGCACGTCTGATGGACGGACTCGGCGGGCTGCTCGTCATCGACAAGGCCGGCGGCTGGACCAGCCACGACGTCGTCGCGAAATGCCGAAGGCTGCTGCATACCAAGAAGATCGGCCATGCCGGAACCCTCGACCCGATGGCGACCGGCGTGCTGGTGCTCGGTGTGGAACGCGCGACCAAACTGCTCGGCCTGCTCACCTTGACGACCAAGGCGTACACCGCGACCATCCGGCTCGGACAGGCCACCAGCACCGACGACGCCGAAGGCGAGGTGCTCACGACGATCCCGTCCGGTCACCTCGTCGACGACGACATCGCCGCGCGTACCGCGGAATTGACCGGCGACATCGACCAAGTGCCTGCCACCGTGAGCGCGATCAAGGTGAACGGCGAGCGCGCTTACGCCCGCCACCGTGCGGGCGAAGAGGTGCAGTTGGCCCCGCGTCCGGTCACGGTGTCGCGGTTCGACGTGCTCACCCGGCGCGACGTCGGCGATTTCGTCGACCTGGACGTGGTGGTCGAGTGCTCCTCGGGCACCTATGTGCGGGCGCTGGCCAGGGACCTGGGCGCCGCGCTCGGCGTCGGCGGCCACTTGACCGCGTTGCGCCGGACCAGGGTCGGTCCGTTCACGCTCGAACACGCCCGCACCCTGGACGAGTTGGCCGCCGCCGCGGAGTCGGGCGTGCCGCCGCTGAGTCTCGACATGGACGCCGCGGTCCGAACCGCGTTCCCGCTCCGGGACATCGACGAAAAGCAAGCCGACGACCTGCGCAACGGCCGCTGGCTCGAACCCGCCGGGATAGCCGGTGTGTATGCCGCCATCGACCCGGAAGGCCGTTCGATCGCGCTGCTGCGGGAAAGCGGAAAGCGAGCCGCATCCGTCATGGTGGTACGCCCGTCCAACCTTTGAGGATCCTTCGAGGTCCGAGCCCGTCTCGGCCTGCGCCACCGCGGCGAGTGCTCCCGAACGGCCGTCGCCGCGATGCCGTTGCGTCGCCGCACGATCAGCCCGGAGGTTTCCCCGAGCTGTCGGCGCCGGTGATGTCGATGACCGGGCGCAAGGCGCCGAGCAGCGCGCCGAGTGAGATCTCCCGCATCTGGGCACGGGCCGGTGTGCCGTGCTCCAGCCAGTCGACGGTGAGCACCCGAACGAAGGTGAGCCAGCTCGTCAAAATCGCCGAGACGGTGGCGCGTGGCGGCCCCTCCAGCCGTAGCGCGTCGAGCACGCGCTCGCGTAGTTCGCCGAGTTCCCCTGCGATGATCGCCTGAATGGTGGGGTCCGCGGCCAGGACGCGGTTGGCCGCGAGCACGCTGTTGGCGTTGGCCTCGAAGTAGTCGAAGTGCGTGTCCAGGCCGGCGGCGAGCTGGTCGACCAAGGGTGCTTCGGCGTCGAATGTGGTCGCGACCAGCAGTTGCTCGGAGGCGAGCTGGTAGACGGCCGCGAACAAGTCGCGTTTGCCCGGGAAGTGGCGGTAGAGCAGAGCCCGGGAGACGCCCGCCTCGGCAGCGACGTCCTCCATGAGCACCGCGTCGTAGGGCCGGTCGGCGAACAGTTTCGCGCCTGCGTCGACGAGCACGCGGCGGCGCTCGTCGGGGGACAGTCGGCGGCGGGTCACCTCGCGAGCTTAGTTGACGCGTGTCTACTACACGCCGTAGGGTCTTAGTAGACGAACGTCTACTAAGCGGTGGTCTGTAAAGGGCGGTTTCACCGCGCACCCGCCGAATACTTCGCGTGCATCCGGGAGGCATGTATGTCCAGCGCACTCAAATGGCTGTCCATGGTGATGGGCGTCGCCTGCGTGGCGATCGGGATTCTGCACATAGCACTCGGTGTCGACTCGGTGCCCGACATGGGTTCGGCCGGTGTGACCGCCGACAGCCAGAGCCGGTTCTTCGGCGCGATCTTCGCCGGATACGGCCTCGCGTGGATCTGGGCCGCGCGGCAGTCGCCGATACCCGCGGCGGCGATGCGCCTGCTGGCCGGGATCTTCCTGCTCGGCGGGGTGGCCCGCTTCGTCTCGGTCGCCGTGTACGGCTGGCCGCACTGGTTCCAGATCGTTTTGACCGTCATCGAACTCGTGCTTCCCCCGGTCTACTTCTGGCTCGCCGACGCCGACGAGAAGCGGCTCGGCTCGGCGCCCCGTGTGCTCGCCGCGGATTGAGGTCAATGCCGGTGATTTCACCGGCTGCGGCGGTGGCGGCCACGGCGGCAACAAGATTCGTGTCCCCGGGTGATCCGTAACGCGCTCAGCGTTGGCGTTCCGCCGGAAAGGAGAGGGTAAGCGGGCGGCATCGGTGCTGGTGGTGCGCCCGGCGAACATGTGAGGAGTTCGATCCTGTGCGTCACCGCGCCCGCGGGACGACGGGTGCGCTGCTCAGCACATCGCCGGCGGTTTCGCGGTGGCCGGCCTGGTGAACTCCAGTCGCATGGCACCCGATGCACTGCGCGACAGCACCATCGCGGAGCCTTGTGCGCGAGACCAGGTCCGGGGGACCGTGACGAGATTGTCCCCGGCCATCATCACCAGGACCAACCCGTCGTAGCGGTAGCGGTAGACGGAATCGGGAGTAGTGCAGGCCGTCGCCGTGACGCCGGGAGCGCGCAGATCCAGAGCTTTCTCGGCGTAGATGGTCAGTCCGGGGGCTGTACGCAAAGTCTCCGTTTCGAATCGCTGCGCGCGGCCGATCCCCACGGCCAGGGAGTAGTCGGTCGCGCCCCAGAAGAAGCTGCCCGCGACGAGCAGGAAGACCAGCCCCCATTCCAGCGGTGTGGTCGTCGACGGTGCCGTCATCGATCCGGCGGCGAGTTGGCGGCGGCGGGTGCGCACGACGCCCCACAGGAGCAGCAAGCCGATGATCGAGCAGGACGGCGCCACTCCGATCGTCCAGTTCAGCGGGTTGTCGAACCAAAGTTGCGATAGTCCGTTGAGCAACAGCAGCGCACCGGCGATCACCCCGGCGATCAAGACCCATTTGGGCAGGGCTCCGTGCAGAACCACGGGCGGGATCGCCACCCTGCCCCACGTGAAGGCCAGTGTGACGACCGCGCACACCGCCAACGGGATGAACAACCCATCGGCGCTGCGCATGACGTAATCGGTCGTGCTGAATCCCAGCACTTGAGAGTCGATTCCGAAATATCCGCAGAATCCGCGAGCGTGGAAGAACCCCCAGTAGAACAGCAAACCCGCCAGCAGCGTAGCCGGAGCGACGAACTGGCCGAGAACCTGCGCCATCTGGGAGAGGTCGGCGAAGGTGGACGAACCTTCGCGAGGCCGGTCAGGGCGCGGCGGATCAGCCGCCATTGCGCCTCGAAGTCGTCGGTGGCGCAGTGGTGGCCGGGGGCTTCGTCGTGGTGGTCGTCGTGGTCGGTTGTCCGGTACCGCTTCCCGAGGTGTCCTCCGGCACGCAGGTCTTCGTGTAGACGGTGATCACTCCGCCGGACTCGATGGTGGCGTCGGGTGGTATTCCGGCCGAGGGCAATGGCGGGTCGACTCCCACGAAGGACTCGTAACCCTTGGCCACCGGCGTCCCGTCCTCTGCAAGCGAGCAGGTCGGCGTCGGTGCCGAATTCTTCGCCTTCTTCGTGACGGTCACGCAGTCGACAGGCAATTTCTTCTCGTCGCAGTTCCTGGCCATTTGGGCCCGTATGTCGGTCACGACCGCGTCGGCCGGATCACCTTGGCTGAAATTGAATTGGGCGAGGTCGACCGGAATGCCCTTCGCGCCACGACCGCTGTTGTCGGAGCCGCCGGGGTTACCGGAGGCGCCCTCCGTCGCCGCGGCCTCGGGTATGCCCGGCTTTCCCTCGGCAGGTGGCGTGTCACCGTCACCGTCACCGTCACCGCAGCCGGCGAGGACGGCGAGGACGGCGGCGATCGCCACGAACACCACGACTATCCATGACCCGACGCGCTTTTCCCGTTCGACGCCCATGAGATGTGCCGATCCACTTGTGCGATATCCGGTCAGGCCAGCGTATCGACCCATTGTCCAACGCCGGAGCCGCTCACGCAGCTCAATGCGGAGACTGTCGGTCGAGTGAATGGGGGACGCGGCGTGGAGGCTCATGGGCGGCAAGTGTCGTGCCGTAGCCGATCGGAACGGCGCGAGGCATCTTCCGGGATCTGCTCGAGAATCGCACCCGGGCAGCGGAATCCGTACAGTGTGGGATGGTCGCGCGGCGGCCGCAGTCGGGTAGTGGTAGCGAAAGTGGCGAGCTTGAGTGACGCGCCGGTGGACACGTTCGAGCTGTGGGACCGTGACGGGGGCGGGCTCGTGGCGGTGCAGGACATCACCGCGGGCATTCGGGCGCTCGGTCTGGAGGTCGACGAGGCGGTGGTGGAACGGCTGGTCGCGGCCGCCGACACCAATGGCGACTTCCTGGTCTCGCGAACCGAATTCGACGCCGCCCTGGTGGCCGGGCGTATCGAGGTGACCGACGCCGACGCCGCGTTCAAGGTGTTCGACGTCAACGGCGACGGCCGCATTTCCGTCGAGGAGCTGGAATCGCTCATCCGCCACGTCGGCGCGGACCGTATCGATGAACCGGCCGACGCGTTGCCGGCCGCGGCCGACACCGATGGCGACGGCTTTCTCTCGCTGCCGGAATTCCGCGCGCTGCTGGATTTCCTGTCCCGGTAGCGGCACGAGCGGCGCGGCCGGGCTCAGGCCGTCGCGCTGGTCCGCGCCGGACCGAGTGAAGGTGGAGGGCTTGGGCTCAGCCGCCGATCTGGTGGCGCAGGCGCTGCACGGCGTCGTCCATGTGCTCGACGAGCAGCGCGCGGGCGCGGGCGGGCTCGGCGGTGGCGATCGCTTCGCGCAGACCGACGTGCTCTTGGGCTTGGTCCCGCAGGTCCGGGTAGGTGGTCTGCAAGGCGCCCAGGCACATCCGCGTCTCGATCAGCAGGGTGCGGGCCGCGCGCACCAGCCGCGGGCTGGCCGCGCTCTCCACCAGCGCCTCGTGGAAGGCCTGGTCGGCCTCCGACACTCCCACCGCGTCACCGCGTTCGGCGCACGTGACCATCTCCTCGACGCTGGGACCGAGCGCCTCGTAGGCGATCGGGCGGCGGCCGTCCAGGATCAGTTCCAGCGCGCCGCCTTCCAGCGCGGTCCTGGCGCGGTAGATGTCGACGACGTCGTCGAGGCTCAGTTCGATGACGAAGATGCCGCGGTGCCGGATGCTGTGCAGCAAGCCTTCGGACACCAAGCGCTGCATCGCCTCGCGCACCGGTCCCCGCGAGACCGCGAACCGCGCGGCGAGGTCGGCTTCCCCGAGCTGCGACCCGGGCGCGAGACTGCCGCGCATGATCGCCTCGCGGAGCCGATCGGCGATCATCTCCGCGGTCGACTGCCGGTTCACCGGCTCGAAATCAACGACGGACATCGATCTGCCTTTCCGCGAACAAGGTGCCGAGTCCGGCGACGACCGGCTCGGCGCCGGCCAGCCGCAGGCCCGCCCAGATCGTGACCTGATTGGCCGTCAGCACCGGTTTGCCCAGCGTAGCCTCCAGGTCCGGCAGCACCGCGAGGGTGTGCATCGCGGTGTCCGGGATGAGCAGCGCCTCCGCGCCGGGATGGTCGTTGTCCGCCGCCAGCCGCAGGACCTGGGCCGGTGTGAGGGTGCCGACTTCGGCCGCGGTGTCGATTCCGGCGCTGGACATCGAGACGACGTCGATGTCCGCGTCGGCGAGGAACTCCACGAACAGCCGCGCGACCTCGTCGGGATAGCTGGCGGCGACGGCGACGGTGCGCAGTCCGAGGGCGTGCACGGCGTCGGCGAACGCGATGCTGGTGCTGGTCGCGGGCACGCCCGCGACCTCGGCCAGCGCACGCGCCTGGTCGCGGGCGCCCGCGGGACCGTAGACGAAACTGCCGGACGTGCAGGCCCAGACGATCGCGGCGGGGCGGTGCGGGGCGAGCAGCGCGGCGCCGAGGCGCAATTTCTCCGGACTGCCCAGCTCCAGCAGTTCGGGGATGGCGTGCAGATCGGTGCCGTAGATGTGGGCTACGGGGAGGTGCGCGCCGAGCGCCGCCGCCGCGAGCGGGTAGTCGTCCTCGGCCGCGTGGTCGGGGTAGATGAAACCGACGGTGGGTGCGTGCATGCGATGTTCTTCCTTCAGAAAACGTTGAGCAGCCACTTGCCTGGGCCCATCATCGGGAGTTTCATCCGGCCGAGGCATGCCCACATGGTCAGTTGGTTGGCGGTGAGCACGGGTTTGCCGAGGGCCTGCTCCAGCGGCTCGATCACGTCGTAGGTCGGCAGGTTGGTACAGCTGACGAAGACGGCCTGCGCGGCGGAATCGTCGGCGGCGACGATGCGTTCGGCGATCGTGCGGTAGCTGACCTTCCAGATGCCGCCGCCGAGCCCGAGGTGGTCGGAGCGCACTACCGAGCATCCGGCTTCGGCGAGGAATTCGTGCAGCCGGTGGGTCAGGATCTCGTCGTAGGGGGTGAGCACCGAGATCCGGGTGAGGTCCAGATGGCGAATCGCTTCCAGCAACGCGCCGGAGGTGGTGACCGCGTCCTGCGCCCCGGCCCGGCAGATGGTGTCGCGCAACGACTTCTCATAGGCGAGGCCCTTGATAAAGCTGCCCGACGTGCACAGATAGGCGACGACTTCGGGCTCCACATGTATGACGTTCCGGGTCGCCGCGGTGAGATGCGCCGCGTCGGACACCAGTTCGGCCATCTCCAGCGACACCGGGACCGGCTCGTAGGGGGTGCGGGCCAGGTGCAGGCTCACCTCCAGAGGCGCCCAGCGCCAGAGCTCTCGTTCGAGGGCGAGGTCGAACGGTGCGATGATCCCGATACCCCGTTGTGCAACGGGCCCCTCGAGGTCGGGAAAGCTCAGATCCACTACGGCCCCTCTCGCGCTCAGCCGGGACGACCTCCGAACACGATCGGATTGTTGACAATCATACGATGCCCTCTTAGTGTGTCAATGTGGAACAGGGCCCGATTGTCGTCGTCCTGCACAGTGACAGTGTGCCCGACGCCGAACGAATGGACCGCGTAGCAGGTCGCGCCACCCTCCGGTACACCGAGGCACCCGGGTTGGCGGACGCCCTGCCCGGAGCGGAGGTCTTGTTCGTCTACGACTTCCGGACGCGGGCGCTGCCCGGCGCCTGGCATGCCGCCGACCGTCTGCGCTGGGTGCACATGGGGTCGACCGGCGTCGATCCGGCGATGTTTCCCGAGCTGCGGGCCAGTGACGTGGTGGTGACGAACACCCGAGGCGTCTTCGACGCGGCGATCGCCGAATACGTGCTCGGACAGATCCTCGGTTTCGCCAAGGACCTGTCCGGCTCGCTGCTGCTGCAGCAGCGGCACGAGTGGCGGCACCGGGAAAACGAACGGGTCGCGGGAGCGACGGCGCTGATCGTCGGCACCGGCTCGATCGGACGCCACATCGCCCGGTTGCTGCGCGCGGCCGGGATGTCCGTGCGCGCCGTGGGCAGACGAGCGCGCGCGTCGGATCCGGATTTCGGTGAGATCGCCACCGACCTGCACGCCGAGCTGGCCCGCGCCGACTACGTCGTCGCGATCGCCCCCCTCACCGACCAGACCAGGAACATGTTCGACGCCGCCGCCTTCGCCGCGATGAAACCGCACGCGAGGTTTGTCAACGTCGGCCGCGGGGAACTCGTTGTGACCGACGATCTCGTCGCCGCGCTGCGCACCGGATCGATCGCCGCGGCGGCGCTCGATGTGGTGGACCCCGAGCCGCTCCCCGCCGATCATCCCCTGTGGGAACTGCCGAACGTCCGGATCACCCCGCACAACTCCGGTGACTTCATCGGATGGCGCACCGAGATCGTCGACGTGTTCGCCGAGAACTTCGACAACTGGATCGCCGGACGTCCGCTGGACAACGTGGTCGACAAAAGGCTGGGGTACGTGCCCGGCTGAAGGAGCCCATCCATGAGCTACCCCGACAAGAACCATCCCACCGACCCGACCGCCATGACCGCGGTCGAGCTGGTCTCGGCCTACGCCGCGGGCGCGCTGTCGCCCGTCGAGGCGACCGAGGCGATCCTGCGCGCGATCGCCGACCGGGACCCCGCGCTCAACGCCTTCTGTCTCGTCGACCACGATCGCGCCTTGGTGCAGGCGAAGGATTCCGAGGCGCGCTGGCAGTCCGGCCATGCCAGGGGCTTGCTCGACGGCGTACCCGTCTCGATCAAGGACGTCTTCCTGACCGAGGGCTGGCCCACCCGGCGCGGATCCACGTCGATCGACCCGGCCGGGCCGTGGCCGGTGGACAGCCCGGTGGCGGCGCGGCTGCGCGAGGACGGCATGGTCTTCCTCGGCAAGACCACCACCCCGGAGATCGCGTGGAAGGCGGTCACCGACAGCCCGCTGGCCGGTGTCACCCGCAATCCGGCCGACCCGTCCACCACCGCGGGCGGCTCCTCCGGCGGTAGCGCCGCGGCCGTCGCGGCGGGCCTCGGCCCGGTCTCGGTGGGCACCGACGGCGGTGGCAGCGTGCGCATCCCGGCCGCCTTCTGCGGCATCGTCGGATTCAAGCCCACCTACGGCCGGATTCCGTTGTTCCCGGCCAGCCCGTTCGGTCCGCTGGCGCACGCGGGCCCGATGACGCGCACCGTCGAGGACGCGGCGCTGCTGATGGACATCCTGTCGCTCCCCGATCCGCGCGATCCGACCGCGCTGGCTCCCACGCTCACCGTGTTCCGCGCCGAAATGCAGCGTGACGTGCGGGGATTGCGGGTGGCGTACTCGCCGACGCTCGGCTATGCCACGCTCGACGCCGAGGTCGCCACGATCGTGGACGCGGCGGTGGCACGCCT
Organism: Nocardia sp. NPDC019219; assembly: GCF_040632645.1. Classification (NCBI taxonomy): domain Bacteria; kingdom Bacillati; phylum Actinomycetota; class Actinomycetes; order Mycobacteriales; family Nocardiaceae; genus Nocardia; species Nocardia sp. NPDC019219. Next base: position 220,241 of record NZ_JBEYCG010000002.1, read on the forward strand.
GGCCGACGCCGAACTCCGGGTCGCCGCCGCCGATCCGGGCTTCGAGGATCCGCGCGAGGCTTTCGAACTGCTCTGGGCCGCCGGCGCGGCGACCATGCTGTCCGGCTTCCCGGAAGGCACCCGCGACCGGGTGGACCCGGGGCTACGCGCGGTTTGGGAGCGCGGCGAAACCGTGACCGCCGTCGACTATCTCGCCGCACGCAACGTAGCGGCGCAGATCGGCATCACGATGGGCCGGTTCCACACCGACTACGACGTCCTGATCACCCCGACGGTGCCGATCCCCGCCTTCGAAGCGGGACACGACGTGCCACCGGGCAGCGGGCTGCGCAGCTGGCCCGAATGGACGCCCTTCACCTACCCGTTCAATCTCACCCAGCAGCCCGCGATCAGCATCCCGGCGGGTACCACGAGCGCGGGTCTGCCGGTCGGGCTGCAGATCGTCGGTCCGCGCCACTCGGACGATCTGGTGCTCGCGGTGGCCCGCTACGCCGAATTCGTGCTGGCCTCCTGACTGCGCGCGGCCCGGTGGCGTGCTGCCACCGGGCCGTGACGTCGGGACAGGGGAGCGGTCCGAGTGGCATTCAGGCGCGGGCGAAGGCGAGCGTTTCGCCTTGGACGCCGTGCAACCACAGCGTGTTGCACGCCGCGGCGATCTCGGCGAGCCCCTCCTCGATGGTGGCGAAGACATTGCCCGGCACCCACCCGAGGTCGCCGTTGATCAGCAGATTGTTGCGGCCGTAGAACAGCGCGAGATCGGTGGCGCCGCGCTCGTGCTCGGCCGCGGAGCCGGGCTCGTAGCCGTAGGCCGGATTCCCGATCTCCCACGGCTCGAAATCGAACAGGCACACGTCGCCCGGGATCGGCGTGACCGTCGGATTCTCCCGATGCGGGGCCGCGCCGATCCGAGGGAGCAACGTGTACACCTCGTTGCGGGCGTACTTGGCGTGGAAGGCGTCGCCTTCCAGCGGCAGGGCGTTCCACACCGCCGCGCAGGTCTGCGGCGCTTCCTCGTCGAGCAGACGAGCGCGGCAGGTGACCGCGGCTTTGGTGAGCGTGATGGTGATGTAGCGGGCCATGCGGTGCTGCTTCCTGGTCGGTGCCCGCCGGACGGGCACAGCGGACGGGTGATGGTCGCGAACTACAGCTCGGCGAGCACTTCGGACCAGATCGCCAGAGCGTCCTCGATCTGCGTTTCGGTCACGATCAGCGGCGGGATCATCCGCACCACGTTCATGTGCGCGCCGCAGGTCAGCAGCAGCAGCCCCTTGTCCACCGCGGCGCGCTGGGCGGCCGCGGCGGTGGCGGTGTCGGGTTCGCCCGTGGCCGTGGTGAACTCGGCGCCCGCGAGCAATCCGAGGCCGCGCACGTCACCGATCGCCTTGGTGGCGCTGTCGCGCAGACCGCCCAGCAGTTGTGCCCCGCGCGCGGCCGCGTTGGCCACCAGCCCTTCGGACTCGATGACCTCGAGCGTGGCGATCGCCGCCGCGCACGCCACCGCGTTGCCGCCGTAGGTGCCGCCCTGCGAGCCCGGCCACGCCCGCGCCATCAGCTCGCGCGAGGCCGCGATGCCGGACAGCGGGAACCCACTGGCCAGTCCCTTCGCGATGGTGATCACGTCGGGCCGGACGTCGAAGTGCTGGTGGCCGAAGAACTTGCCGGTGCGGCCGAAGCCGGTCTGGATCTCGTCGAAGACCAGCAGGATGCCGTGCCGGTCCGCGCGTTCGCGCAGCCCACGGAAGAACTCGGTGTTACCCGGAACGTACCCGCCTTCACCGAGCACCGGCTCCACGATGAACGCGGCGGTCTCGGCCGGCGAGGTGAGCGTGGCGAACAGATAGTCCAGTTCCCGCAGCGCGAAGGCGGTGGCTTCCCGCTCGCTCCACCCATAGCGATAGGCGGTGGGGAACGGCGCGACGTGCACCCCTGCCATGAGCGGGCTGAACCCGGCCGAGAAACGGGTGCCGGAGGTCGTCATGGTCGCGGCGGCCACGGTTCGGCCGTGGAAGCCGCCGTGGAAGACGACGACGTTCGGCCGTCCGGTGGCCTGGCGCACCAGCCGCAGCGCGGCCTCGACCGCCTCGCTGCCGGAGTTGGCGAAGAACAGCGCGTCCAACCCTTCGGGCAGCACCGCGCCGAGCCGCTCGGTCAGCTCCAGCAGCGGACGATGCAGCACGGTCGTGTACTGGCCGTGGATCAGCGAAGCCACCTGCGCCTGTGCGGCGGCGACCACCTTCGGGTGGCAGTGACCGGTGCTGGTCACGCCGATACCCGCGGTGAAGTCGAGGTAGCGGCGTCCGTCGGTGCCGTAGAGATAGCACCCCGCGCCATGGTCGACGGTCACCGGAGTGGCCTGTTTCAGGATGGGCGAGAGCTCGGTCATGGTGATTCGCCTCCCGGAGCGGGGTGGAAGGGAAAGGCTTGTCTATTGTCGGATTGTCGACAATATGCATAACATGGCCGCACGGGTCGCAGCAATGGCCGGACGCTGCGCGGTGCCGAAAGGAGCCACCGACCATGCTCACCGAAAGCGCACTGAGCGCAGCCGAACGGGCGGCGATCGACACGGTGCCACGCGGCTTGTTCATCCAGGGGCGGTGGCGGGCGACGGCAAGGACGCTGCCGGTCTTCGATCCGGCGACCGGCGAGGTGCTGTGCGCGGTGGCCGACGCGGATCCGGCCGACGGTCTCGCCGCACTGGACGCGGCGTGCGCGGCGCAGCGGGAGTGGGCGGCCACGCCACCGCGCGAGCGCAGCGATCTGTTGATGCGCGTGCATCGCGCGTTGCTGGCGGAGACCGACCGGCTCGGGCTGATCGCGACGCTGGAGATGGGCAAACCGCTGGCCGAGGCGCGCGGCGAGATCGCCTACGCCGCCGAGTTCTTCCGCTGGTTCGCCGAGGAGGCCGTGCGACTGGACGGCGGGTACATGCCCGCGCCGACCGGCGGTTCGCGTTTCCTCGTGACCCGGCAGCCGGTCGGGCCCAGTTTGCTCATCACGCCGTGGAACTTCCCGGTGGCCATGGGCGCCCGCAAGATCGCGCCCGCGCTCGCCGCAGGCTGCACGTGCGTGGTGAAACCCGCTGAGCAGACGCCCCTTTCGATGCTGGCGCTGGCCCAGGTGCTGGCCGAGGCAGGGCTGCCCGCCGGGGTGGTGAACGTCGTGACGACGGCCGACCCGGCCGCGGTGATGACGCCGCTGATCCTGGACGCCCGCTCGCGCAAGCTGTCGTTCACCGGCTCGACGGCGGTCGGCAAGCAGTTGCTCGCGCAGTGCGCGCGGACGGTGATGCGCACCTCGATGGAACTCGGCGGCAACGCGCCGCTACTGGTGTTCGACGACGCCGACCTGGACGAGGCGGTCGAGGGCGCGCTCGCGGCGAAGATGCGCAACATCGGCCAGGCGTGCACCGCGGCCAACCGAATCCTCGTGCAGCGCGGAATCGCCGACGTCTTCGCACATAAGCTCGCCGACCGGATGGCGGCCCTGCCGAGGGGGCGGGGCACCGAGCCGGACGTCGTGGTCGGCCCGCTCATCGACGCCGAGGCCGTCGACAAGGTGCAGCGCTTGGTCGACGACGCTCGCGCTCGCGGCGCCACGGTGCTCACCGGCGGAACAGCGCTGCCCGGACCGGGCACCTTCTATCCCGCGACCGTCCTGATCGACGTCCCCGACGACGCCGAGCTGTGCCACACCGAGATCTTCGGACCGGTCGCCGCGATCGGCGTCTTCGACACCGAGGACGAAGCGGTGACCAGGGCCAACGACACGCCCTACGGACTGGTGAGCTACGTATTCACCGAGAACCTGCGGCGCGGCCTGCGGGTGTGCGAGGCGCTGGAAACCGGCATGGTGGGGCTCAACCAGGGCGTGGTGTCGAACCCGGCGGCGCCGTTCGGCGGTGTCAAGGAGTCCGGCCTCGGCCGCGAGGGCGGGCTGACCGGGATCGATGAATTCCTGGAGACCAAGTACATCGGAGTGCGACTGTGAAGGAGCGTCAGTGAGCGGGTACCGTATCGCCACCATCCCGGGTGACGGAATCGGAGTCGACGTCACCGCGGCGGCGGTGCGCGTGCTCGACGCCGTGCTGCCCGGACTGGAATGGACCGAATTCGACTGGTCCTGCGAGAACTATCTGCGTACGGGGGCGATGATGCCGCCCGACGGTCCGCAGCGGCTGGCCGGCTTCGACGCCATCCTGCTCGGTGCCGTCGGCTTTCCCGGTGTGCCCGACCACGTCTCGCTGTGGGGGCTGCTGATCCCGCTGCGCCGCGCCTTCGGTCAGTACGTCAACCTGCGCCCGGTGCGCCTGCTGCCCGGCACGGAGTCGGCGCTGCGCGACCGGACCGCCGCCGACCTGGACATCCTCATCGTGCGGGAGAACTCCGAGGGCGAGTACTCGCGGATCGGCGGCATCCACAACGAGGGCCGTCCCGACGAATTCGTGCTGCAGGAGTCGGTGTTCACTCGCACCGGGTGCGAGCGGATCATCCGCTACGCGTTCGAGCGGGCAGCCGAACGGTCCGGACGGTTGTGCTCGGCGACGAAGTCGAACGGGATCATCCATTCGATGCCGTACTGGGACAGCGTCTTCGAACGTATCGCGGCCGAATACCCGCAGGTGCGGACGCGGCAGATGCACGTCGACGCGCTGGCCGCCGAACTCGTGCTGCACCCCGACCGGCTGGACGTGATCGTGGGCTCGAACCTGTTCGGCGACATCCTCTCCGATCTGGCCGCCGCCGTGACCGGCGGGCTCGGCCTGGCGCCTTCGGGCAACATCAATCCCGAGCGCACCGGCCCCTCCATGTTCGAGGCCGTGCACGGCAGCGCCCCCGACATCGCGGGCCAGGGCATCGCCAACCCGGTCGCGCAGATCCTCGCGGGCGCGATGTTGCTCGATCATCTCGGTGAATCCGCCGCGGCCGCCGCGATCGATCGAGCGGTCTGCGACGTCCTCGCCACCGGAAAGGTCCGCACCCCGGATCTCGGCGGAACCGAGTCCACCGCCGATCTCGGCGACGCCATCGCCATCCGCGCGGCCGAGCTGGCCGGCAACGCCACCACGGCCGACATCGCCTGACCCGATTCACTCGCCGGGCCGGCCGTCGGCTTCGGTCCACACTGATCACTTACCCGCGGTCGTGCCGGAAGTAATCGTCGGCGTCGCTCGCCGGTTCCGGCGTCCACATCCTCGACCGGCCGTGCGCGCACGCGGGATGCTGCCTTTCGGCTCGCTCGGCTGGTGAACTGGGAGGCCGGCGGCGGAACGACCGGCAGGGCCGGTTGGGATGAGACGGCGCAAATGCACACCGGACCGCCGCCGACGCCGCCCGGCTTCGCGCTGATCGATGACATCGGCCCTGGTCGACCTTCCGCGATGCGCGCCCCGGGCGGCACAGTCTCCCCACGTGGGAATGGGCCTTGTTGCGGCGACGCGCGGCAGGGGTGACCCGTCAGGAGGTGAGCCAGATGGCCTCGGCCGCGGGGCGCCCGAGGTCGGTGGCGGACTCGGTCGCGCCGATGCGGATGGCGATGGTGCCTGCGAAGTCGCGACGTTCCACCACCGCGATGGTGGTGTCCAGCGCGATGCCGACGGAGTCGAAATAGCGCAGCATGTCCGGATCCGCGTCGGAGATCCGCGCGACCCGGCCGGACTCGCCCGCGTGGAAGTCGCTGAGCTGGCGCGCGGGCGGAGTGGGAACCGCGCCGTCCACCGAGGGGATCGGATCGCCGTGCGGATCGCGATCGGGGTATCCGAGTTTGGCGTCGATCCGGGCCATCAGCAGCTCGGAGACCGCGTGCTCGAGCACCTCGGCCTCGTCGTGCACCTCGTCCCAGCCGTAACCGAGCTCGTTGACAAGGAACGTCTCGAGGAGCCGGTGCCTGCGCACCATAGCGACGGCGGCGCGGCGCCCCTCGTGGGTGAGGGCTATCGCACCGTAGCGGGCGTGCTCGACCAGTCCCTGGTCGGCGAGTTTGCGGACCGCTTCGGACACGGTGGAGGCCGACACCCCGATCCGCTCGGCGAGTAATTTGGTGGTCACCTTCTCCTGCGACCACTCCTGCGCGGTCCAGATGACCTTGAGGTAGTCCTGGGCGACCGACGAGAGCACCGGCGCGATCGTCGCGGTACCGCCCTGCGCATCGCCCGGCGCCGGGGCGTCGGCCAACTCGCGTCGAGTGGCGATATCTCGTTTACCTGGCACACCCCGAGCTTAGGCACTGGCGTGCCGATCCACACATCGTCGACCCCGTCGTCGCCCGATCGCGAACGAAACGCGATTCGCCGTTCACTCCCGGGTGTGCGCCCGGGCGCGGCGGGTGGGTCACCCGGTTCCCGAAGGATCCAGCGCGCTGCGATACGCGGCCACGCCGTCGAATCGCACGCCGGTCAGCCGTGCGGTGGCCGGTGCGCCGACCGGCGCACCGGAAAGGTGGTAGAACGTCGCCGTGGCGGATCCGGAGAACCGGTCGCCGGCCACGTCGAGTTCGAAGGCGACGATTCCCTTGCGCACGACGTCGGGGTCGGCCCGATCCACGGTGAATTCCAGGAACGCGCCGGTGACCCGCGAGCCGTCGGCTCGCCAGCTGCCCATGCCGTTGCTGTCACTGGTGGCGCGATTGCCGTGATCGGGGTTCGACTGCAGCATCGTGCCGCCCGGGTGGAACTGCATCACGTGGTAGCCGAACGGAGCGCCGTCGGCGACCACTTCCCACGTGCCGAGCACCGGATGCCGCTCACTCATGCTGTGTCCTTTCCGGCATGAGTGGGGCGCTGCGTGGTGACGCTGTGCTGCCTCCTCCGGGCCTGGCCGCTCATGCCGTGTCCGATTTCGGCATGAGTGGGGCCCTGCGTGGTGACGCTGTGCTGCCTCCTCCGGGCCTGGCCGCTCATGCCGTGTCCGATTTCGGCATGAGTGGGGCCCTGCGTGGTGACGCTGCGCTGCCGCCTCCGGGCCCCCGACCACTCATGCCGTGCCTGTCGTCGCGTGCGTGGGGCGCTCCCGCAAGACGGCACCCAGCAGCGCGACGCCCCGGTCGATGTCGTCGCGCGGCACGTTCGCGAAGCTCAGCCGCATCGCGTTGCGGTGGCCGGCGACGTCGTCGGCGTAGAAGGCGCTTCCGGGCAGGAACGCGACCCCCTGTCGCAGCGCTTCCGTCAGTGCCGCGTCGGCATCGAAACCGGCCGGGCCCTCGACCCACAGGAACATCCCGCCGTCGGGTTCGGTCCACCGGAACCCGGCCGGGAGGTGCCGCTCGGCCGCGGCGGTCAAGGCGTCCAACTTGGCCGAGTAGGACTCGACGACGTGGGCGAGGTGCGCGGCGCCTGCCGAGCTGCCCAGGAATTCGGCGGCAATCGCCTGGCAGTAGGTCGATGTCTGCATATCGATGCCCTGCTTCAACGCGAGCACGGTTTTCAGCAGATCCGCGGGCATGACGGTGATTCCGACACGAATCGCCGGGGCGAGAGTTTTCGACAAGGACGTGATGTAGACGGAGTTGTCCGGCGCGAAAGACCACAACGCGGGCGGTGCGACGCCGCGATAGCGCAAGTCGGTGTAGACGTCGTCCTCGACGATCAGCGTGTCGTGGCGGACGGCGATCTCCGCTATTCGTGCACGCCGCTCGGCGGGCATCGTCCGCCCGGTCGGATTCTGGAATGTGGGCAGCAGGTAGACGAATGCCGCGTCGTATCCGGACAGAGCCTCCTCCAGCGCTTCCGGCACGATGCCGAATTCGTCGGACGGCACCGCGACGACGGTCGCTCCGTGGCTGCGGAATTCTTTGACGGCCGGGCCGTAGGTCGGTGTTTCGACGAGCACCACGTCCCGCGGGTCGAGCACCGCCAAACACACGTTGTGCAAAGCGCCGGATCCGCCGGTGGAGATATGCAAGCGATCATGCGTGCATTGAATATCACGGCGGCGCAGGAGATTTCGCGCTTCGTCCAGCAGTGGGGCGAATCCCTGGGTCATGCCGTACTGGAGGACGGCGCTGCCGTATCTCTCGATGGCGTTCCGCGAGAGCGTCGCGACGAGCTCGCCAGGGAGCAGGGCGGGGTCGGGCGCTCCGACGGCGAACGAGACGACCTCAGGGCGGCGTGCCAGCGTCGCGAACATGTCATCGATGGGGCCGCTGCCGACCTCGGCCGCGCGGCGGCTGTGCTGGAGGCGCACCACGTCAGGAACCGACCGGATCGCGGCGCCGGAGGCGGGCGACGACTTCGGGCACCAGGGCGTCGTATTCCGGCGTCAGCACCACGTCGTCGTTGAACAGGGGATCGGTCCGCATTTCCACCGCGACCAGGTCCTCGGTTTCGTCCAGGTTCACCGCCACGTGCACGACGCCGTCGGGGATGTAGATGAACTCGCCCGGGCCGTGGAAATACGGAGTCAGTTCCGGGCCGATCAGGGTCGCCGCCCGCCCGCGCAGGCAGACGACGACGATCTCGCTGTGCGCGTGATAATGCGCTTTGGACATGGCGCCGGGGGTCATGTTGACCATGCCCGCCGAGATGCCGGTAGCGCCACACGTTTCGGTGGTGACGCAGGGGATGAGGCGTTGTCGTTGCCGCCCGATTGTTTCGGCCGCATCGGACGGCTTGATCACACGCACGTGCTTGACTGCACTTTTCATGGCTACTCCGGGGCACTCTGTCGCCGACGAATTGGACGCTAGACCATTCCCGCTGATGGCGAGACGAGTCCGGGAGCCCACGGAAAACCGGGGATGTACCGGCTCTTTCGCGAATACGTCCGATTAGTTTCCGGCGGTCGAAGTTTCCCGGAGATGTCGGCGAACCCGACGTCGCGGCACCGTGGCACGCAAGCGTGCGGCGAGCCGGGCCACCTCCCGGCTATGCCGGGGGAGCACCACCTGCGGCGGCATGCGGCTCGGGCGCGGATCACGCCCGGCCGCTCCGCGCGGCTCGAGCGGGCGGACGGCGTCCGCGTCGGATCCGGCCTGGTGGCGTGTGGCCTACCGGCCCCGCGGGCCTCGGCACGGCTCGAAGCCCTGTCACCGGCGCACGGCACCCGGAAGTGTTGTGTGAGATCAGCACGCCCGAATACTGTTCGCTACCTGATTTGCGTAGGCTGCGCACTGTGCAGAGATGGCGAAGTCTCGACGAGGTGCCCGCGGACTGGGGGCGCTGTGTCCTCACGATCGGTGTGTTCGACGGTGTGCACCGCGGCCACGCGCAGCTGATCAGCCGGGCCGTGAAGTCGGCCGCCGCGCGCGGCGTGCCCGCGGTGCTGATGACGTTCGATCCGCACCCGATGGAGGTGGTCCGCCCCGGCTCCCACCCCGCGCAATTGACCACCCTCACCCGCCGGGCCGAACTGGCCGAGGAACTGGGCGTGGACGTGTTCTGCGTGATGCCGTTCACCCACGAGTTCATGAAGCTGACTCCCGCGAGCTATGTCCACGACCTGCTGGTAGAGCGGTTGCACGTGGTCGAGGTGGTGGTCGGCGACAACTTCACCTTCGGCAAGAAGGCCACGGGCACGGTCGAGACGATGCGCGAACTCGGCAAGCGCTTCGGCTTCGAGGTCGACGGCGTGACGCTGCTCGGCGAACACGCCGTGACCTTCTCCTCGACCTACATCCGCTCGTGCGTCGACGCGGGGGACATGGCGGCCGCGGCCGAGGCGCTGGGGCGCCCGCACCGGGTGGAAGGCGTCGTCGTGCACGGTGACGGGCGCGGCAAGCAACTCGGTTTCCCGACCGCGAACGTGGCGCCGCCGATGCACGCCGCGATTCCGGCCGACGGCGTGTATGCCGGATGGTTCACCGTGCTCGGCCCCGGTCCCACCATCGGCACCGTCACTCCGGGCGAGCGGGCCATGGCCGCCATCTCGGTGGGCACCAACCCCACCTTCTCCGGTCGCGCCCGCACCGTCGAGGCGTACGTGCTCGACGGCGAGGCCGACCTCTACGGGCAGCACGTCGCGGTGGACTTCGTCGAGCACATCCGGGGCCAGCGCAAATTCGAGTCGGTGGACGAGCTCGTCGAGTCCATGGGCCGCGACGTGGAGACCGCCCGCAAGATCCTCACCGCCGTCGACGCCGGGTAAGCGTCAGGACTTCATGAACTCGAGCAGGTCGTTGTTGAGCTGCTCGGCATGCGTGACGTACAAGCCGTGCCCGGCGGTCGGGTACTCCTTGTAGACGCAGTCCGGAACGAGCTTCGCCGTCCGCCTGCTGCTGGCGTCGATCGGGATGGACTGATCCGGCACGCCGTGCACGACCAAGGCGGGAATGGGCAGAGTCCGCAGCACCTCGCGGTGGTCGGACGGGAAGGTGGATTCCCAGACCGCGATGGTGGCCCACGGCGAAGCGGACAGGCAACGACGCATCTCGTGCTCGATCAGCGCGGGGGAGACGTCGTTGCCCAGATGCGTGGCGAAATATCCCTGCGCGCGATCGGCGAACCACTTGGGCCGGTCGGTGCGCCATTGCGCGATCGACGCCAGGCTCAGTTCTTCCGGGAGGCCCTCGGGGTTGTCCTCGGTCTGCCGCAGGAAAGGCAGTGTCGTGGCGAACAGCGCGATGCGCGCGACCCGTGTGGTGCCGTGCCTGGCCAGGTAGCGGGCGACCTCCGCGCCGCCCGCGGAGTGGGCGACCAGGGTGAGGTCGCGCAGATCCAGTCGTTCGATCAACTCGGCCACGTCGTCGGCGCGGGTATCCAAGTCGTATCCGGTCGACGCCCGGTCCGAGCGGCCGTGCCCGCGCCGGTCCAGCAGCACGCAGCGGTAACCCCGCTCGACGAAGAAGGGGACTTGGTACTCCCACATCTCCGCGTTGAGCGCCCACCCGGCCAGGAACACGATCGGTGCGCCGGTTCCGTAGTCCTCGTAGGCCAGGCGGGTGCCGTCGGTCGTCTCCAGGTAGGGCATCGTCGTCTCCTCGTATTCGGCGGTACGAGAAGAAGATTCGCAGCCGGAGCGCGGCGAGTCGATTACTCGGGAGGTAATGACCCTGCCGCACCGGGTGGTGCGACCGGAGCCGGATCCCAGGTCGGCCGCCCCGCGATTTCGGCGGGAAGCTGCCGGTCCGGTAGGGTGGTCGATCGGGTTTGCTGCGGTCCGCGGTGGCGCCCGCACCCGGGTGACCGGACATTCGAGCGCGGAACTGAGAAACAGGAGTGGATGCCCCATGGCGCTGACCACCGAGCAGAAGTCGGCGATTCTCGCCGAGTACGGCCTGCACGAGAAGGACACCGGTTCGCCGGAGGCGCAGATCGCGCTGCTGTCCAAGCGCATCGCCGACATCACCGAGCACCTGAAGAAGCACAAGCACGACCACCACACCCGCCACGGCCTGATGGCGCTGATCGGTCGTCGCAAGCGGCTGTCGAAGTACCTGCAGGACAAGGACATCAACCGCTACCGTGCGCTGATCGAGCGGCTCGGGCTGCGGCGGTAATTTGTGGGGCCGCGTGTTCGCGGCCATCGACGGCTCGCGTCCGAGTGACCGCTCGGACGCGAGCCGGGCGCGCCACCGGCACTGCTCGGTCTCGCTTCGCTGAAACGCGAGTTGGCCCGTGGGGATGTGACCGCGTGGTCTGTCGCGTGCCATCCGGGGGAGCTGCGGGATCGGTGGTTCCGCGCGGCGCGAGAACGAGTTCTCCTACACTGTGCCCGGTCGTCGACACCCGCGAGTTGATCTTGTGAGCCTTGCCGTAGCAGCCTCGATGGGCGGCGGGCCGGGGCTTGTATCGACGTCGATGCGGGTATTCGCAGACCCGCCGCGGTGCGGTGGGAGTGGTAGGCGGCGGTCCGACACGGGGGTGTTCCGGGCGGTCGCTGGTTCAGCTGAGGGTGCGACGTACAATCGCACCGTTGGCATATGTGTATAGGGGTGGATCGCGCCCCCGTCGCACGACAACATTGCACAGCCGTATGCACCCGCCCGCGTGGCGTCGGTCTTCGGTAGTGGCCTATCGGCAGCGAGTTGGCGCCGTCGGGCTTCGATCGATGACCGCCTCCGCGTCGCCGTGTCCAAGGGGATTCGGCCGGGTGTGCGCGCCGCAGCCAGGAGGGTTGCCGCGCGTCCGTACCCGGTACGGCTGACGACAGCCGGATCGCGCCAGCGAGCGCTCGAGCCGGCGAAGACGAGAGGTTGAGAGAGAAGAATGACCGAGACAACTGAACGCAAGAGCACGGCCGTCGAGGTCGAGCCGGGTGTGTTCGAATCCGTCGCGCTGATCGACAACGGCAGCTACGGCACCCGCACCATCCGGTTCGAGACCGGACGCCTCGCCCGGCAGGCCGCCGGTTCGGTCGTCGCCTACCTGGACGACGAGACCATGCTGCTGTCGGCCACCACGGCGGGCAAGCAGCCCAAGGACCAGTTCGACTTCTTCCCGCTCACGGTCGACGTCGAGGAGCGGATGTACGCCGCGGGCCGCATCCCCGGATCGTTCTTCCGCCGGGAGGGCCGCCCCTCCACCGACGCGATCCTGACCTGCCGCCTGATCGACCGGCCGCTGCGCCCGTCCTTCGTCGACGGCCTGCGCAACGAGATCCAGGTCGTGGTCACCGTGCTGAGCCTGGACCCGAAGGACCTCTACGACGTGGTGGCGATCAACGCCGCGTCCGCGTCCACCCAGTTCGCGGGCCTGCCGTTCTCCGGCCCGGTCGGCGGCGTGCGCGTCGCGCTGATCGATGGCCAGTGGGTCGCCTTCCCGACCACCGAGCAGCTCGAGGGCGCCGTCTTCGACATGGTCGTCGCGGGCCGCGTGGTCGACTCCGGCGACGTCGCGATCATGATGGTCGAGGCGGAGGCCACGGAGAACGTCATCAGCCTGATCGACGGTGGTGCGCAGGCGCCGACCGAGGCCGTCGTCGCCGAGGGGCTCGAGGCCGCCAAGCCGTTCATCGCCCGCCTGTGCCGCGCGCAGCAGGACCTGGCCGAACTGGCCGCCAAGCCCACCGAGGAGTTCCCGCTCTTCCCGCCCTACGGCCAGGACGTGTACGAGGCCGTCGAGGGCACCGCCAAGCGCGAACTGGGCGAGGCGCTGAGCATCTCCGGCAAGCAGGAGCGCGAGGAGAAGATCGACGAGATCAAGCTCGCCGTGCTGGAGCGGCTGGCCGACGACTTCACCGGACGCGAGAAGGAACTGGGCGCGGCGTTCCGCTCGGTGACCAAGAAGCTGGTGCGTCAGCGCATCCTGTCCGACGGCTTCCGCATCGACGGCCGCGGCCTAGCCGACATCCGCGCGCTGTCCGCCGAGGTCGCCGTGGTGCCCCGGGCGCACGGCTCGGCGCTGTTCGAGCGCGGCGAGACCCAGATCCTCGGCGTCACCACCCTGGACATGGTGAAGATGGCCCAGCAGGTCGACTCGCTCGGCCCGGAGACCAGCAAGCGCTACATGCACCACTACAACTTCCCGCCGTTCTCCACCGGCGAGACCGGCCGGGTGGGCTCGCCGAAGCGCCGCGAGATCGGCCACGGCGCGCTGGCCGAGCGGGCGCTGATCCCGGTGCTGCCCAGCCAGGAGGAGTTCCCCTACGCCATCCGTCAGGTCTCGGAGGCGCTGGGTTCCAACGGCTCCACTTCGATGGGCTCGGTGTGCGCCTCCACCCTGTCGCTGCTGAACGCGGGTGTGCCGCTGAAGGCGCCGGTGGCCGGTATCGCGATGGGCCTGGTCTCGGACACCATCACCAACGACCAGGGTGAGGACGAGGTCCGCTACGTCGCGCTGACCGACATCCTCGGCGCCGAGGACGCCTTCGGCGACATGGACTTCAAGGTCGCGGGCACCCGCGAGTTCGTCACCGCGTTGCAGCTGGACACCAAGCTGGACGGCATCCCCTCGCAGGTGCTGGCCGGTGCGCTGAGCCAGGCCCACGACGCGCGCACCACGATCCTGGACGTGATGGCCGAGGCCATCGCCACCCCGGACGAGATGAGCCCGTACGCGCCGCGCGTCACCGCGATCAAGATCCCGGTCGACAAGATCGGCGAGGTGATCGGCCCCAAGGGCAAGGTGATCAACCAGATCACCGAGGACACCGGCGCCAACATCTCCATCGAGGACGACGGCACCGTGTTCGTCGGGGCGACCGACGGCCCGTCGGCGCAGGCCGCGATCGACGCGATCAACGCCATCGCCAACCCGCAGCTGCCGAAGGTCGGCGAGCGCTTCCTGGGCACGGTCGTCAAGACCACCGCCTTCGGCGCGTTCGTCTCGCTGCTGCCGGGCCGCGACGGTCTGGTGCACATCTCCAAGCTGGGTAACGGCAAGCGCGTGGCCAAGGTCGAGGACGTGGTGAACGTCGGCGACAAGCTGCGGGTGGAGATCGCCGACATCGACAACCGCGGCAAGATCTCGCTCGTGCCGGTCGAGGAGAACGCCGAGGAGCCCGGCGACGACACGGCCGATGCGGGCTCGGCCGGGACCGAGTAGTACTTGTCCCTGTGACGAAGAAGAAGACGACAACCCCTCTGCTCAGCACCGGGCAGGGGGGTTCGTCACTCGAGCTGCGGATGGACACGGACAGCGGAGTGCGCCGCACCGTGCTACCCGGCGGATTGCGTGTGGTCACCGAGCATCTGCCCGGGGTGCGCTCGGCGTCCATCGGCGTCTGGGTGGGGGTCGGGTCGCGCGACGAAGGCCCGACCGTCGCGGGCGCCGCGCACTTCCTGGAGCACCTGCTGTTCAAGGCGACGCCGACGCGCTCGGCCCTGGACATCGCCGAGGCGATGGACGCGGTCGGCGGCGAACTCAACGCGTTCACCGCGAAGGAGCAGACCTGCTACTACGCGCACGTCCTGGACGACGACCTGCCCCTGGCCGTCGACATGGTCTCCGACGTGGTGCTCAACGGCCTGTGCCGGGCCTCGGACGTGGACGTGGAGCGGCAGGTGGTGCTCGAGGAGATCGCCATGCGCGACGACGACCCCGAGGACCTGGTCGGCGACTCCTTCCTGACCGCGCTGTTCGGTGACCATCCCATCGGGCGCCCGGTGATCGGATCCGTCGAATCCATCGAGGGCATGCGGGCCGCGCAGCTGCGGTCGTTCCATCTGCGGCGCTACCGGCCGGACCGGATGGTGGTGGCGGTCGCGGGCAACGTGGAGCACGACCACACCGTGGAATTGGTGCACCGCGCGTTCGAGAACCGGCTCGATCCCGCGGCGACGCCCGCGCGCAGGCGCGAGGGCCGGTTCCGGCCACACGGCACTCCGCAGCTGCACTGGAGCCATCGCGACAGCGAGCAGGCGCATCTGGTTTTCGGTGTGCGCGCCTTCGGGCGGCACGAAGGGGAGCGGCGCTGGCCGCTGTCGGTGCTGAACACCGTGGTCGGCGGTGGGCTGAGTTCGCGTCTGTTCCAGCGCATCCGGGAGGAGCGCGGGCTGGCCTACTCGGTGTACTCCAGCGTCGACACCTTCGCCGACACCGGGGCGTTCTCGGTCTACATCGGATGTCAGCCGGAGAACCTCGGCCAGGTGGCGGCACTGGCGCGCGGCGTCTTGGAGGAAGTGGCCGCCGACGGCATCACCGACGCCGAATGTGCCCGCGCCAAGGGGTCGTTGCGCGGTGGGCTGGTGCTCGGTCTGGAGGACTCCGCCTCGCGCATGAACCGCCTGGGGCGCAGCGAACTCAGTTACGGCAACCATCGCAGCGTGTCGGAGACGTTGACGCGCATCGACGCCGTCACCACGGACGAAGTGTCCGCCGTCGCGCGCACGCTGCTGGCGCGGCCGTTCGCCGCCTCGGTCGCCGGACCGTACAGGCGCACCCGGGATCTGCCCGCCGCTGTCCGGCGGCTGGTGCCGAGCTGAGCTCGGCGTGAGCGAGGGACCGCGGCTTGGCGGAGGATCCGTTGCCGCGATACTGTTTCGGCCGCCCGGCCGTCGATTCCCCGCCGGAGGGCGCTGAACTCGATTGTCCGGGCGTCGGATCCGGCGATCTCTGGCAAGGAGTCGAGATGAACCGAACGAGTCGTGCCCTGTCCGTGCTGGGCGCGGTGTCGATGCCTGTCCTTGTGCTGGCCGGGTGCGGCGGAACGGACGCGGATGCGGGCAAGCCGGGGGAGCCGACGGCGGCCGCGCTGCGCGCGGAAGCCACGAAGATGACCGAGGCGCTGGCGAGCCACGACTACGCCGCCGCGTACCGATTCCGCTCCGCGCGATGCAGGCTGACCCTCAACGAGGACGACTACGCCGCGTCCATGGCGCAGCTCTATGACGGCCGGGACCTGAAATCCAAGCCGGCGGAGATCACGGTCACCACGTCCGGGTCGACGGGTACGGTCACGGTCAAGAATTTCGACGCCCGTGCGGCCGAGGACGACACCAAGCCGAAGACGTGGACGTTCGTCGACGGGCAGTGGCGCTTCGACAACTGCTGAACGCGCCCGCCCGGCCGGGTCACGCCTGGTGGGCGCGGTTGGCTGCCGCGATGATCGTCGGCACCAGCCCGGGCAGGGCGGACTCGAGGTCGTCGATGCGCAGGCGCTGGCAGGTGTGGCCGTCGATGATCAGCCGCTCGATCACGCCCGCGTCGCGCAGGATCTTGAAATGGTGGGTGGCGGTCGATTTGTTGATCACCTCGTAGAGCGCGCCGCAGCGGACCGCCGTTCCCGCGTTGCCGAGCCGGCGCACCATCTCCAGGCGCACCGGGTCCTGCAGCGCGCTGAGCACCACGGGCAGCGCGGCCACCGGCGGCTGTTGCTCCGCGCCTCGGGCATCGGGCATGATCTGGCTCACTCTCAGGTTTGATGACCGTCGTACCGGATGTATGGTCGATTGCGGTTCGATCATTATCAAACCTACCTGATCGGAGTTTCGATGGCAGCGACGATGGCGGTGGCCGTCGAGGAGCAGACCACGCAGCGCTGGGCCTACGCCCTGATTCTGTCGGCCAGTGGCGTGGCACTGGGAGTTTCGGGCGTTCCCGCACCGCTCTACGGCATCTATCAGAAGCAGTGGCATCTCTCCCCGCTCACCACGACGATCGTGTTCGCGGTCTACGCGGTGGCCGCCTTGGGCGCGGTGCTGGTGTCCGGGCGGATCTCCGACGTGGTCGGCCGGAAGCCGGTGCTGCTCGGCGCGTTCGCCACGATGGTCGCCGGATTGCTGGTATTCGTGCTCGCCGACAGTGTGCCCATGCTGCTGCTGGCGCGTGCGTTGCACGGCGTCGCGGTGGGCTCGACCGTGGTCGCGGGCGCCGCCGCGCTGCTGGATCTGCGTCCGCATCGCGGTGCGCGGTCCGGGCAGCTCAGCGGCGTCGCGTTCAACGTGGGCATGGCGGTGGCGATCCTGGGCTCGGCGCTGCTGGCGCAGTACGCGCCGTATCCGCTGCGCACGCCTTATGTCGTGATCACCGTGGTCTGCCTGGCGATCGGCGTCGGCGTGCTCGCGTTGCGCGAACCGCACTCGGCCCGGGGCGCGGGACGCATCCGGATCGCGAAACCCGCGGTGCCGCAGGAAATTCGAGGTGACTTCTGGTTCTCGGCCATCGGCGTGATGGCCGCGTGGTCGGTGCTGGGCGTGCTGTTGTCGCTGTACCCGTCGCTGGCCACGCAGCAGACCGGTATCCACAACTTGGTCTTCGGCGGCGCCGTCGTCGCCTCGACCGCGCTCTCCGGCGCCACCGCGCAATTGTTCGCGACCGGCGTGCCCGCTCGATGGGCCGCGATCCTCGGCGACACCGGCATGGCACTGGCACTGCTGCTGACGGTGCCCGCGCTGGCCACGCACAACTGGATGGCGGTGCTCGCCGCGGGCGTCGCGCTCGGCGCGACCTTCGGCCTCGGATTCGGCGGTTCGCTGCGACACCTGTCGGAGGTCGTTCCGCAGCACAAGCGCGGCGAGACCATGTCGGCGTACTACCTGCTCGCCTATTCGGCGATGGCCCTGCCCACCATCCTGGCCGGTTGGGCGGCCACCACGTGGGGGTTGAGCACGGTGTTCCCGTGGTTCGTCGGTGTCGTCGCCCTCGCCTGCCTGATCGCGGCCGGTCTCGGCCTGCGTCGCGACCGCGGGGCGGAGCGGCGGGCATGAGCGGCGATTGGCTTTTTGCCACGCGTGTCCGCTAATGTTCTGTGTCGCATCACGGACTCCGCGATGCGCATGCGGATGTAGCGCAGCTGGTAGCGCATCACCTTGCCAAGGTGAGGGTCGCGGGTTCGAATCCCGTCATCCGCTCCACGAAATCATCCAGGCCGTGGCCGGTTCGTCTGCCGCGCAAGGTTTTCGGCACCGCCGGTGCCTTTCTGGTCGATCTCCATCCCTCCCGTCACGCTCGTGGTGTGTGCGAGGGTGAAACGTCTCGGACTCGTCTGGTGCCGATGAGAGCGGTACGGACAGAGGGTTCCGGCACCCGGTTGTCTCGCGGCGGGAATCCAGCGTGCGCGCGGCTGGTCGTAGCCGCCCACTGCGCCCGTCTCCGAATTGTTCCTCTCGGACTCTTGCGCAGATGTCTGGATAGTGCTACAAAAAATCTGTCTGAATCGACACAGGTTATCTTGGTAGAGCCCCGAAGATGGAGTGAGTTGGAGGTGGCGACCATGTTGATGCGGACCGACCCGTTCCACGATCTGGAGCGGTTCACGCACCAGGTGCTCGGCACGGCAGCGCACCCGGCCGTCATGCCGATCGACGCCTGGCGGGACGGCGAGGAATTCTTGGTCGAGCTCGACCTGCCCGGCATCGATACCGGCTCGCTGGATCTGGATCTCGAACGCAACGTGCTCACGGTGCGCGCGCAGCGCCCGGAGTTGGAATCGGGGCGCGAGATGGTGGCCGCGGAGCGGACCCGTGGCGTGTTCAGCCGCCAGATATTCCTCGGCGAGGGGCTCGACAGCGATCGCATCAGCGCCGACTACGCCGATGGGGTGCTGCGGTTGCGGATCCCCGTCGCGGAGCGGGCCAAACCGCGCAAGATCGAGGTCGCCCGCGCCGACGGCCACCAGGTGATCGACGCCTGATTCCGACAGGACCCAGCACGTTCCGGCAGGAGGTGAAGGGCTATGCGCACCCTCGACAGCTGTGACGTCGCCGGCTTGCCGCTGTTGGACGCCGACCTCGACGGGCTGTTCGCCGAGGTGGACGAGATCCTCTGCGCGGCAATGGCTGTCGCCCGGTGCCCACCGGCGCTGCCGCGCCTGGCGCTGGCCCCCGACGGGGCGAGGGGGCGGCGGCCGTCGGCAGAGGTGGCCACCTTACGCGGCCGCATACCGGCGCACCGGCCGCATCCGCGCGAGCGCGGACCTCCGCGCGGATGAGGGCTTTTCGGCAGATTTATCCCCGAAAGGCACGTGAGAAGAAAGGCAGGTGATGCGAGAACCTACCGAAATCGTCACGTCACTCTCTTCCGACGCGGGCCCGGCACGCGGTGTCCGGGCCCGCGGCTCCCGTATCCGCGACAGGCCCGAAGCCAGGAGGAAGGACCACCGTGCACACCCCGACATTTCCCACCGGTAGCCCCGCCGACCACCTCGAACAGCAAGCGCCTGCCGACCGGCACGAGCACGCCGGAATCGATACGACGGCACTGAACCCGCTGGCCGAACGCATCCGGGACGCCTTCGACCACGCCGACGAAGTCGACCGGCTCGAACAAGCCTTCGTCACGCCGCTGCCCGACGACGAATACCCGCTCGCCTACTGACCCGATCTCGCTGCCACGCCTTCTCATGACGACTACAACGCATGCCCCCAGCCGGTTCCGGCCGCACCGCCCGCGTCGCGACACCCTCGTCCCCGCCACCTCCACCGAATGGCGCCATGGCACCGTCGCTTGGTTCAACACCGAGAAAGGGTTCGGCTATCTCGAACCCGACGACCGCACGAGCGCCGTGTTCGTCGACTTCCGTGCCATCGACACACGCGGATACAAGACACTCATTCCCGGCCAGACCGTCGTCTTCACCACCACCATCACCGACCGGGGGCCCGAAGCGGCGAGCGTGCGTCCGTACACGCGGCGCCCGTACGCACCCGGCCGGTGCTGATCCGCTCGGTGATGATCGGGACGTCGGCCGAACGAGGGCACGGCACCCGGACGCGGATTCGCGACTGCGCGAGGTCGAACTGAACTGCGGTGGCCGCGCGACCGCGTGCGCATGCGTCAAGTGTGTTCGAGCAGCTCATCGATATCGCGGCAGACGTCATCGGTCCGTACGTCGGCGACGAACGAGACGTCGTGCGGGCAGCGGGGAAGTTCCTCGTCGGTGCAGTCGTGGTGGCAAACCGGGCAGGTCGTGGTCCACGACATCAGCACTCGGTCACGGGCGCGACCCAGGGGCCCGGCGTTGATCACGTTGCCGATCCAGAAGATTCCCACGGTCGGGATGCCGAACGCCCTGGCCAGATGCCGCGGACCGCTGTCGTTCCCGACGAAGACGCCGATGCGGGCCAGAACACCGCACAGCGCGGGCAGCGGCGCGCCGATCAGCGTACGGATCCGGTGGTCGAGCGGGTGTGCGCCGATACGCGAACGGAGGCCATCGACGAGTTCGCGATCGGACTCCGAGCCCAAGAGAACAACCGCGACGCCCCGGTCGAGACAGTGCGTGGCGACGTCGGCGAAGCGTTCGGTGGGCCAGCGTCGGCGGGGGTCCCGGGCGCCGGGATGGATGGCCGCGATCGGGCCGCGCAGATCGCGGAGGACGGGCCCGGCGGCGGACCGATCCGCCGGCGTCGGCTCGAGGTGCGCTTCGAGCATCACGGGCGCCGCACCGGCCAGGCCGACGACTTCGAGGGCTCGCAAGGTCTCGTGCTGGTAGTAGCGGAACGGCAGTGTACGGGTCAGGGCGGGCGCGCCCGCGGCACGCGAACCCACTGTCCAGCGCGGGCGCAGGCTGGTCAGGAACGGGTTCGACCATGCGCCACCGCCGTGTAGCTGCACACCCAGATCGATCGGCCCCAGCTCGGCGCGGACTTCCCCGTCGACATCGCCTTGTTCATCGACGACCACCACACGGTCGATGGGGCCCGCCCGATCGCCGAGCAGTTCGGCGTGTTCGGCCGTACCGAGCAGAACGATCCGAGCGGCGGGATACGTCGCCGCCAGCGCGTGGATCGCGGGGAAGGCGAACAGCAGATCGCCGAGACCGCCGCCGCGCAGCACCGCGATGCGCCGCACCCCGGGGAAGACCTCGCCGAGCGGCCCGAGCGCCGGACGCGACGGGACGAGTCCCGTGCGAGTGATCGCGCCGCCGGCGTGTCCCATGCGACCTCCTGCGTATCCGATGAGCCGGAACGAATGTCGTCGTTCTACCCGGGGTCGGGGCGCACAAACGGTGCGGGCATCGGAGCACGGATGTTTCGGCGCGGTCGAGTGGGGCATGTCAGCACGTGCGGGCTTCGGTGTGCGGCCCGGATCGGTACTGCGCGTGTGATCCAGTCGTCCTCGGCGAACGGAGCCTGCGGTGAAGGTCCCCACGGTATCCGAGCACGCCGGCCCGTCGGCCGACGCCCACGCCGCCGAGGTGCCCGGGGTCATGTCGAAGCCGCCGAACCCGCTGGCGTTGCCGGGCGACGACGCTCTCAGCATCGAGGCCGATACCGTCGCGACGGTGCAGGAGACGCACCTGGTGCTGGTGCACGGGCTGTGCACGGCGTTGGAAGCCGCGCTGGAGCGGGAGTGATGGCCGCGGGCGGTCCGCTCGTCGTGATCGGGGACGCGCTGCTCGACATCGACGTCGACGGTCGCGCCGACCGATGCAGTGCGGAGGCGGCGGCCCCGGTCGTCGACGTCGCGCACCGGGCGTTCCGACCAGGTGGCGCGGGACTGGCGGCCCGGCTGGCGGCGGCCGGTGACCGGGAAGTCGTCCTGATCGCAGGCTTCGCCGCCGATGAAGCGGGTGCCCGGCTGCGCGGGTTGCTGGACGGACACGTGCGGGTCATCGCGCTGCCCCTTCATGGTTCGACGATCTGCAAGCAGCGAGTGCGCGCGATCGGCCCCTGGGCCCGCTCGAACGGGCACACCCGCGCCAAGGAACCGCGGCGGCCCATTCTGATCACCAGAATCGATTCCGGCACCGGACGAGCAGGCGCCGACCCGCTGCCGGAGGAGGCGCACGCCGTGCTGGCGTCGGCGCAGGCGGTGCTGGTGTCGGACTACGGTCACGGTATCGCGGCTCACCCGCAGATCCGTGCGCTGCTGCGTACCCAGGCCCGCCACGTTCCGGTCGTCTGGGATCCCCACCCGCGCGGACCCGTGCCGATCCCCGGCGCGGCACTGGTCACGCCGAATCGCGCGGAAGCGCTCGCCCTGTTGTCCGGTCGGCTCGACGACGGACCTGACCTGTGGAAACTCGTCAAAGGGTGGGCGGTCGACGCCATCGCGGTGACCCTCGGCCCGGAGGGCGCCCTGGTCTGCCTGCGGGCGTCCGGCAAACGTTTGCGCATCCCGCTTCCGGCCGCGGCCAAGGCGCCCGGCGGCAGTGACGCCTGCGGAGCGGGCGACAGCTTCGCCGTCGCCGCGACAGCCCAGGTGGGCTCGGGTAGCGGACCGGAGCGGGCGGTGCGCCGTGCGGTGCTGGCGGCGGCCGAGTTCGTCGCCTCCGGCGCCGCCGCCGCGTTCACGGAATCGGCACCGGCCATGATTCCGGGAGCGACCACCGCGGAGCCCAGTGCGTGGACGTAATCAGCGCCGGCGCTCGAGCTCGCCTCAGCGAAACCCTCCGTGTCACCGCGTCTCGCGACGGCGAGCGGTGGCGCGGGACGTGAGTCGGACTGTGCCCGAGATGATTCGGAGGGACGGCCGCACCGGTCACGCGCCACGGTCGTCCGCCACGAAACGGTCGCTTGCCAGAAGATCACCGCGCGCGCATGGAAACCGGCCCGCGCTTCGTTTTTCGGATAGCCGCCGAGCCTCGTCACGCCTGGACCCGGCGCGGATGACATACTGGGTCGTAGGTCACCGGCAGTCGCCACTGATGTGCGCGTGCGCCGGCCGTTGAGTCAACAGCGGATTGTCGGCCGAACGCGCCCGCGCCCGCGTGACCCCGCCGAGGGAAGACGGCCCGCGGGTCGCGTTGGGCCGTGCGCCCCTTGTCCCTCGGAGAGGCCTTGCATCCATGATCCACCGTATGCAGCCCTGCACGTCCACCATGACCGCTGCCGATTCAGCACCATCCGAGCAACCTACTGTCGGAAGCTTCCGGTTCTGGTTCGCCACCCGCCGTTGGGAGTGGTCTGCCGAGGTCTACCGCATGCACGGCTACCAGCCCGGTGAGATCGAACCGACCACACAGCTGCTGCTCGCGCACAAGCACCCAGACGACCGCACGCACGTCGCCGAGACCATCACGCGTGCCATTGATCACGGCGAGGCTTTTTCGAGCAGGCACCGGTTCATCGACCTGTCCGGCCAGGAACACACCGTGCTCGTCGTCGCCGATCGGATTCTCGACGACCGAGGCACCGCGGTCGGCACCGCGGGCTTCTACGTCGACCTGTCCGACACCCTGGCCGAGGCGCACCAGGCCATGCTCGCCGCGACTCTGCCCGGGCTGTATGAGAATCGCGCGGTGATCGAGCAGGCCAAGGGAGTGCTCATGCGCGTCTACCAGATCAGTGCCGAGCAAGCGTTCCAGGTCCTGCGCTGGCGATCGCAGGAAACCAACACCAAGTTGCGGGCGCTCGCACAGCAGCTGATCGCGGAACTCCCTCAGGTGCCGCCGCCACCGCCGGACCTGGTCGCCGCGTTCGACCACATCCTGCTGACCGTCCACCACCGCATCCCCAGAGAGTGATCGTGCGGGAGGTCACGGCGTTTCGCTTTTCGGACCGATGCCCCGGGGGACTTCGTCTGTCGCGCTGACACGGCCGGTATCGACTGCCAGGCTCGACTGTGCGGTCTCGTGCCGATACCCGGCCGCCGGAGGTGCGCATGTTCTGTCAGAACGGCATGGAAGGCATCCCGACCGATGACGGTCTGCTCCTCGTCGCGCACGGTGAGCTGGACGCGGCGACCGCCGACGAGTGCGCCCGAGCGGGTGTCCCGGTCGGAGTGACCGTGCCGGACGACGGACCCGTGCGGCGAATCGTGGATGTGCCGTCAGTGCGGAGCAGCGTGCCGGTGGTCGCGTGCCCGGCGCCCGGGCTGCACGAAGCCGACCATCCGCCGCGTGAGTGCCGGTTCTCCGGCGCTGTCGTCACGGGTTATGTGGCGGGGCGGACCGGCGGCGGTCCGGGAGCACGTCGGGGGATCTCCCCGGACGCTGTGCACCGCCCGCACGTCTCCGGTGGCGCGACGCGGTCTCGGTGGCATTCCGGGCAGGCGGGCGATCCCGAGAACGCATCCGGGCACCGGCGCCCGTCCAAAATACGAACAAGACCGCCCACGAACGCTTGACGCGGCCGTCGGGCGGTATACGGCGATCGTCGCCGCCCTCCCTCGGGCGAGCGCGGCGACCGCTGCAAAGGGGAATGAGGAAGCTCATGTCACTCGCGACCGCCAACCGCAGGACCGCCACGCCGCGCCGGACGCGGCGCGGAACGGACAGCTACGACGGCATCGAACCATTGCTCGAGAAATTGGCCGCGATGGACGAGAACGATCCCGAACGGCCGCGACTGCGGGAAGCGATCATGCGCCGGTGCCTGCCGCTGGCCGAGCACATCGCCCGACGCTTCGTCGGCCGCGGGGAGAACTACGACGATCTGTACCAGATCGCCGCCGTGGGGCTGGTGCTCGCGGTCGACCGCTTCGACCCGGCGCGGGGACCGTCCTTCCTGTCGTTCGCGGTACCCACCATCATGGGCGAGGTACGCCGCCATTTCCGCGACCACAGCTGGGCGGTGCGGGTGCCGCGCCGGATCAAGGAGATCCAGTTGACCATCGGCCCGGCGGTGGAGCGGCTCTCCCAGCGATTGGAACGGATGCCCACCGCGCTGGAGATCGCGGTCGAACTCGACATCGACCTGACCGAGGTCACCCAAGCGTTGCTGGCAGGCAACGCCTACTCCACGAACTCGATCGACGCGGTCATCGAAGACGACGACAGCGGCGGCGCCTCGGTGCGCGTCGCGGAGACGTTCGGCGAGGAGGATCCCTCCTACGACCTGACCGACGAGGCCCTCGCGGTCGCTCCATTGCTCGCCGAGCTGCCCGAGCGGGAGCGGCTCGTGCTGCGCATGCGCTTCTTCGAGGGGCGTACGCAGGCGCAGATCGCCGCCGTGCTGGGCGTCTCCCAGATGCATATCTCCCGCGTCTTGTCGCGGACCCTCACCGACCTTCGGGAGCGTGCCCTGCGCGACTGATCGTCGCTGTCTCGTGCAGCCCTCGGGCGCCCTCGTGAGCTCGAGGCGCGGCGGGCTACGCGATGAGAGTCGTATGGGGAGATCTGCCGTACGCCTCGCGGTACGCGCTGGCGAACCGTCCGGGATGAGCGAAGCCCCACGCCGCGGCGATCGAGGTCACGGTGTGGCCGTCGTCGGACGAGCAGTCGCGCAGCTGTTCGTGCGCGGCGCGCAGGCGAAGCCGCCGCAGATACGCCATGGGTGTGGTGTCGAGATGGCGACGGAACGCCAGTTGCAGTGCGCGGACGGTGACATAGGAGGCCGCGGCGATGTCGGCGACGGTGATGTCCTCGGTGAGGTGCGACTCGAGGTAGGCCAGCGCGCGTCGCACCGTGTCGGGGTGGGCGTCGTTGCGGTCGTGCGCCGTCGGATCGGTGTGCGCGGTGCTCGGGAAAGCATGCAGCACGGTGGCGGCCAGGTACTGCGCGGCCGTGGAGGTGATCAGCGGCTGCTCGCGTACCGTGCGGTCGGCGGCGAGACCGCGCATGTGCTCCAGGACGCCGGAGAGGTGGCGCGCGGCGGCCGGTGACACCGGCCGATGACCCGTCAGCCGGACCGGTTCCAGGTCATGGTCCGGGGCCGAGGCCGCGACTTGGGTCAGCAGCGCGGGATCGAACATCGTGATGCTGTAGCGAGCGTGGTGGACCACCCCGGAATACGGCAGATCCGGCGGAGTGAGCAGCCCGAGTTCACCGGGCTGGAAGAAGTCGGTCGTGCCGTCGGCGTAGTTCTCTTCGATCGTCCCCGCGTCGACCTGGCACAGGCATATCTTGCCCAGCGGCTGGGCGTCGTACCGCATGTCGAAGCTCAGTTCGAGGTCGTCCAGGCTGACCGGACCGAGCATCGTCCGGGTGATGTCCGTCCGGACGGGGACACCGGTGCTGTTGCCGATCCGCATCCTGGTGTAGTTGCGATTGAGGAACCGCTCGGTATCACCCAAACTGTCGCTGTGGAAGGCCAATGACTCCATCGCGGCGACACTCCTGCTCTGTCGGATACGGCATCCCACCCGGCACGTCGTCGAGGTTGTCCGAGCCACGCTGCTCGGCGTACGGACTGGCCACAACCGCTGTCGTTCGGCCAGGTAGGGGATGTGCCGGCGATTCGAATCCCGGTCACACCGCAGCGGAGAGTACCCACTGCGCCGGGACCCAATCGCCGAGAACCTTTCCAATCTATCCCCGCGACAAGAGCGGCGAGCCGAGTCGAACAGCGCGTCCCGATCCGCCGGGGGCTCGTGAGTGTTTCGTCCTCGCCTCAGCGGCCACCCTGACCACGGGGGCCAGGTCGCCCTCTCATACGAAACCGTCCCCAGAGACGAGGAGGTCCTATGGTTTCGCGGGACACGATCGCGCAGTTGCGCCAGGACATCACCACCGCGGAGGACGCGGGCGACGAAGCGAACGCCGAGCGTTTGCGCCGGGAGCTCGCGGAAGCGGTCCGGGAGGCGGGCAAGAGCGCCGAGCCCGGGCAACCATGACGCATCGGTACACGCGGAGGCCGGCCGCATGCGGCGCCACCGGCCTCCGCGCCGATCATCCGGCGCTCTCCCGATTCTCCAGCCCCACGGCTTCGGTGAGTTCCTGGCGGTGACGCCGCAGTTCCGGGTGTTCGGCGCTCAGCTCGCTCATCAGGTCGGCCAATCCGTCGGCGACGGCGTTGAGCTTCTGCTGGACCGCGGCGTCGGAGCGGCTCTGCGTGTTCTGCAGTAGCGCGACGAGCAGGAACGTGATGATCGTCGTCGCGGTGTTGATGACCAACTGCCAGGTGTCCACGCTCGGTAGCAAGAAGATCGTCGGCGCCCAGACCAGGACCAGAAGCACACAGAAGACGAAGAATCCCGCCTTGGAGGCCAGTGCGCTGGCCGCTGTCGCGAATCGGTCGAATACCGACAACTTCCCACTGACATCCGAGGGCATGGTCGCGGGTTCGGGGACGGTGTGTTCAGCGTGCTCAGCCATGGGAGTCCTCTCCGAATACCGATCCAGACGGGCTTCGGGTTACCGCTCCCGGTCCCGCTCAAACGCTATGGATGGTCGGCAGGAGGCTGCGCCACCGGCGCGATCGCGGTGCGAATCTGTTGCGGCCGTTGATCATTCGTCGGGATCGTCGCGCGGCGGCAGATAGGGTTCGGCATCTTCCGGATGGCCGTGGGCGATGTTGCGCGCTCGAGCCAGCTCGGCGTCCAGTTCCGCGCCCAACAGGACCGCGATATTCGAGATCCACAGCCAGACGAGGAAGACGACGACGCCACCCAGGGAACCGTAGACCCGGTTGTAGGAGCCGAAGTGACCGACATAGAAGGCGAATCCCCAGGACGCGCCTGCCCAGAGCACCACGGCCAGCGCGCTGCCCGGGGTCAGCCACCGGAATCCCGGCTGTCGCACGTTGGGCGCCGCCCAATACAGCAGGGCGAAGACGAGGCTGATCAGCGCCATCATCACCGGCCACTTGACGATGCCCCACACCGTGATCGTCGCCTGCCCGAGCCCGAGCCAGCGGCCGACCTGGTCGGCGAGCGAACCGCTGACGACCACGCCGACCGTGCAGACGCCCAGCAGGACCACCACCGCGGCGGTCAGGGCCACCCGCACCGGCACGGTCTTCCAGATCGGCCGTCCCTCCTGGATGTCGTAGATCGCGTTGGTCGCGCGCATGAACGCCCCGATGTACGCGGACGCGGTCCACAGCGCCGACGCCAACCCGACCAACGCCAGCGGTCCGGCCGGGGTCTGCGCCTCCTCGATGCCGTTCACCGCGTCCACGAGTAGATCTGTCCCGCCGCCCGGCCCGATCTCGCGAAGGGTGTCCACCAGCGCCCGGGTGTCGTCGCGTCCCAGCATGCCCAGTCCGGCGGTCAACACGATCAAGCCCGGAAACAGCGACAGCACGCTGTAATACGTCAATGCCGCGGCCCAGTCGGTGAGATTGTCGCGCTGGAACTCGCCGACCGATCGGGTGACCACACCCCACCACGACCGTCCCGGCAGATCGGCCGGGCTGCGCAGCCGGCGTCGTGCCGCGAACCTCTTCTGCAAGTTTTGCGCCACACTCACACCTCCCGCTGGCGGCGAATACCCGCCGTGCCGGTCCCGAAACCCACTCCACGCCAGGAGCATTCGGTGCCGACGAGCGGGCCGCGCGCAGTGCTGAGAGCACGGGAAATTCCGTTGTTCCCGGCACGGCGGGACCGTAACGTCGCTTCGGTTTGTACACCGATCGACCGAAGGAGATCTCCCTCATGGAACCTGTCACCGAACGCGACATCAGATCGTCGTTCGTCAACTGTTCGAAAGGAGACGCCAAGCGGCTACCCGTGCCCAGGGACCTGGACGAGCGGCCCTGGGCGGATCTGGACTTCCTCGGCTGGAGCGATCCGTCGCTGCCGGGACGCGGCTATCTGGTCGTCCCGCAGGACGACCGCCTGGTCGGCGTCGCGTTGCGGTACGCCACCGGCGGCACCGGCCGGGCGCAGATGTGCACGATTTGCCTGACCACCCACACCGGCGGCGGAGTCTCGCTGATGACCGCGCACAAAGCCGGCGAGTCCGGGCGCCGGGGCAACTCGGTCGGTACCTACATGTGCACTGACCTCGCCTGCTCGCTGTACGCGCGGAACAAGAAGCGGCCGGCGCTCGGAAGCCGGTACCGCGAGGATCTCACGCCCGAAGAGAAGGTCGAGCGGGTGCGCGAGAACCTTTCGGCGTTCCTCGCGAAGCTGTACTGACCCCCTCGTCCATCCTTCCGGCAGCCGAGGGCTGCCCACCCGAACGGAGGTAGCTGCCATGTGCCGACACTCGAGAACCACCCACCTCGTCCACTCCGAAACATCCAGCAGCGCAGGAGAATTCGGGGTGTACGTGCTTTCCTCGCCGGTCGAGTCGGTCCGGATCGCCCCGGGCCGTCCCGTCCGGCGAGGAGGCACGGCTCATGCCGAGCGCGCTAGCCGGCCGAGTTGTCCGTCGGCTCCCACACCGCACGCAGGCTGGGTGCGCCCGGGACGAGATCGGGCAGGTCGGGCACCGCTTCGGCGTCGGCGACGAGCGGGGCGATGATCGCCGCGTGCTGGTCGCGGGCCAGCCGCGCCGCCTGCCTGCCCGCTTCGGTCACCGCGCGGCCCAGCTGTTCCGGTGTGCCGCGCAAGGCGGCCGGCGCGAATCGCACGTCGACGAGGACGCCCGCCGCGTCCACGGTCACCGCCACCAGCTTGTCCGCCGACTCGGCGGTGCACCGCACCGCGGCCAGCTCGTCGCGCACCTGCGCCAGGTGGGTGCGCTGCTCGGCGAGCGCGTCCAGGATGTAGTCCACCTGATTGCGGATTCCGCTGTTGGCGGAGCGCAGACCGTCGCGTTCCCACCGATCCACCGGCACCGACCTCCTCGAGTCCACGTCATCCCCCGGTGCGTCGCCGTGTGGCAGCGTCCGAGAACAAGGCAGGAATTGTCCGGCAGACCTGGCGCCGGCGCCGCGTGCGCGTTTCCCATGCTGGGAATGGTCAGGCCGGTGCCGTATCGGTTTCGTGCACCGTCAGCCAGCGAACCGCACCTGGATCCTCGGTCGTCAGCACGGCCGTGACCCGACGACGAGTGACGTTTCCCGCGGCCCGGTGCGTCTCCAGGAATCGCACTACCGCGATATCGCCGGACCTGGAGAGTTCTTCGATTTCGGACACCTCGATGGTCAAGCCGGGCACGGCGTTTCGCGCACCACGGACGCCCGCGAGCAAGGAGCTGCGCCCGAGCACTTCGCCGTCGGTCGTCACCATGCTGAACCGCTCGTGTTGCGCCGCCGCGAACCGCTCGAACACCTCGACCGGCGCCTCCGACCCGAGCCACGTCCCCAGGTCGGCGTGCAAGCGCTCGACCGCATCGACCACATTCACACCCACGCGCGGCATCGTACGCAGGCCCACGCGCGGCGTGGCGTGACCGCTGCACACCGCGGCGTGACGCGGACCGATGGCGGCCGTTGCGAACAGTGCGATAGCCAGACCGGTGCGGCCACTGCGGTGGGTGCGGACGCCCCCGGGCGGTAGCGTCGGCGGAATGAAGATTCGTGGAGCGGTCCTGGAGCGGATCGCGGCGCCGGCGCCGTTCGCCGAGTCGGCGCCGATCACCGTGTGCGATCTGGAGCTGCGCGAGCCGGGGCCCGGTGAGCTGCTGGTCCGGATCGAGGCGGCGGGCCTGTGCCACTCGGACCTGTCCGTGGTGGACGGCAACCGGGTCCGCCCGGTGCCCATGCTGCTCGGCCACGAGGCGGCGGGGAGGGTGGAGGCGCTCGGCCCCGGCGACGGCGATATCGCGGTCGGGCAGCGCGTGGTCATGACCTTCCTGCCGCGGTGCGGCGAGTGCGCGGGGTGCGCGACCGACGGGCGCACCCCGTGCGTGCCCGGCAGTGCCGCCAACAACGCCGGTGAGTTGCTCAACGGTGGGCGGCGGCTGTTCCGTGACGGCGCCGAGGTGCACCACCACTTGGGCGTCTCCGCTTTCGCCACGCACGCGGTGGTGGACCGCAGGTCGGTGGTGCCGGTCGACGACGACGTGCCGCCCGAGGTGGCCGCGGTGCTCGGCTGCGCGGTGCTGACCGGCGGCGGTGCCCTGCTCAATTCGGCGCGTCCGGGCACCGGGGACCGGATCATGGTCGTCGGCCTGGGCGGTGTGGGTATGGCGGCAGTGCTGGTGGCGGTGTCGCTCGCCGCCGAGGGGCACGAGGTGATCGCGGTCGACACCGTGGCGGACAAACTCGCTCTCGCCCGGGAGCTAGGCGCGCACGCCGCCTACACCCCGGCCGAGGTCGCCGAGCTCGGGGTGCAAGCCGAGGTGGTGGTCGAGGCGGCGGGCAACGTCCGCGCGTTCGAGACCGCCGTCGCCGCGACCGCGCCCGGGGGCACGACCGTCACCGTCGGACTGCCCGCGCCCGATGCCCGGGCGGCTATCTCGCCGCTGGCCTTGGTCGCGCAGGGACGTTCGATCGTCGGCAGCTACCTCGGCTCCGCGGTGCCGTCCCGGGACATTCCCGAGTACGTCCGCATGTGGCGGTCGGGACGGCTGCCGGTGGAGCGGCTCGTCTCGGCGCATGTGGGGCTCGACGAGATCAACCGTGCCATGGACGAACTCGCCGCAGGCCACGCCTTGCGCCAGGTCATCGTCTTCGACTGACCCCGGCCGCCGAATCCTCGGTTCGCCGGCGCGTCACGTCGCTCATCCGGTGGGGCGGTCCAGCCCGTCGACGAAACGGGCGAGGAGACGGGCGAACTCGGCGCGCTCGGCGGGAGTCCAGTCCGCCATCGCCTCGGCCATGGCGGCGCGCCTGCCCGCCCTGGCCTCGGCCACCGCCCGATGTCCCGCTGCGGTCAGGCGTAGGACCGAACGCCGTCCGTCGCGCTGATCGGCGACCCGTTCCAGCAGGCCGGAGGACACCGCCTGGGCCACCAGGCGACTGGCCCTCGGCTGATCGACGCCGAGGGCGGGAGCGAGCGCGCCGACCGTGTCGGCCGCGCCGTCGGCCACGGCGTCGAGCGCGCGGAACACGGCGACGGGAATAGCGCCGTCGCTCAGCGCACCCCGCGTCTGCCTGCGCCGGATCCGGACCATCGCCGCTTCCACGGCGACGGTGATCGCGTCGTGCTCGTCCATTCGTTCACTCTGTCATGCCCGAAATTCATATGCAAGAATACATGTACTTGTTCATAGGCATATTCAGGAGAGTGGTTATGGCCATCCGTCGCGGCATCGGATATTGGCTCGTGGAGCTCGATCGATTGATCAACGAGCGCTTCGACGAAGATCTCGCCTCGGGCGGGTTCAATCGCAGGCGCTGGCAGGTGACGCACTCGCTGGCCGACGGACCGCAGCGCGCCGACGACATCCGTGACGCGCTCGACACCTTCTGGACCGACGACTCCGAATGGCCCACCGAACTGGCCGGACTCCTCGCCGACGGGCTGGTCGCCGACGACGCGGGCATGCTGTCGCTGACCGACGAGGGCCGAGTCGCCCACGACGAGGCCTTCGTCCGGATCGGCGAACGCAGAAGGCAATTGGCGGAGGGCATCACCGACGAGCAATTCGCCGAGACCGTGCGGATACTCCGACGGATGGTCGCCAACCTCGGTGGCGCTACGAGTCCGGAGGCCGGTGAACCACAGCCGGCGCGATAGGCACTTTCGCTCATCGTCGTGCCGCCCTCGGGCTGCCCGCGGGTTCGAGGACGGGTGGCGCACGGCCTGCGTTCGAACGCGTCGATCCTGTGGTTGCCTCCTCTTCGCCGGGCACGATCGGGCGGCGGGATCGCGGCCCATTAGGCTGATCCCGACCGAAGCGGAACGAGGAGGTGCGGTGACCATTCGGGTCGGAGTGCTCGGAGCGCGTGGCAAAGTCGGACAGGCGATCTGCGCGGCGGTGACCGCGGCAGGCGATCTGGAGCTGGTCGCCGCCGTCGACAAGGATGATTCGCTCGAGTCGTTCACCGCGGCGAATACGCAGGTGGTCGTCGATTTCACGCACCCGGACGTGGTGATGGGGAATCTCCGGTTCCTGGTGGAGCACGGCATTCACGCGGTGGTGGGCACCACCGGGTTCGACGAGGCCCGGCTGACGGAGGTGCGCGGCTGGTTGGCCGAGCGTCCCGAGGTCGGCGTGCTGATCGCGCCGAACTTCGCCATCGGCGCGGTGCTGTCCATGCGATTCGCCGAGCAGGCCGCCCGATTCTTCGAGTCGGTGGAGGTCATCGAGTTGCACCACCCGAACAAGGCCGACGCGCCGTCCGGCACCGCCTACCGCACCGCGGGACTGATCGCCGCCGCCCGGGACAAAGCGGGCCTCGACCGCAGTCCCGACGCGACGACGACCGAACTGGAGGGTGCCCGCGGCGCCGACGTGGACGGGGTGCGGGTGCACTCGGTGCGCCTGGCCGGTTTGGTCGCCCACCAGGAGGTGCTGTTCGGCACGCAGGGCGAGACGCTCACCATCCGGCACGACTCGATCGATCGCTCCTCGTTCGCCCCCGGGGTGCTGCTCGGAGTGCGGGAGATCGCGAACCGGCCCGGTCTCACCGTCGGGCTCGACCCGTTCCTGGATCTGTGATCGAGCGTCGGCAGCCGCGCCGCGATGGAGCGCGACCGTGAGCGGCTCGGAGCGGGACGATCACAAGGGCGGCGGAGAAGTCGTCAAGGTGGTCGCGTTCATCGCGGCCCTGATCCTGGTGCTCGGCTTCTATTTCCTGCTGCTGGGCCGGATCGCGCTCGGCCTGATCGGTTCCGGCGAGGTGGCGGCGATCGTGATCGGCGTCGGCGTCCTCATCCTGCCGCTGCTGGGCGTCTGGATCGTCGTGGCCACCGTGCGCGCGGCCCTGGCGCATCAGCACCTGGCGCGGCGGATCCACGACGAGGGCCTCGAGCTCGACACCTCCGCATTACCGCGGCTGCCGTCCGGCCGTATCCAGCGCGCGGCCGCTGACGAGTTGTTCGCGACGGTCAAGGCCGAGTGGGAGGCCGATCCGGACAACTGGCGCGTCTCCTACCGCCTCGCGCGCGCCTACGACTACGCGGGTGACCGCACCCGAGCCCGCGAGACCATGCGCCGCGCGGTCGCGCTGGAACGGCACGAGCGCGACACCGCCTGACGGCCGCGCGGGCCGATACCATCGCAGGGTGGCCCGGTTGCTGATCATCCATCACACGCCGTCCCCGCATATGCAGGCGATGTTCGAGGCCGTCGTCTCCGGGGCCACCGACCCCGAGATCGAAGGTGTGGAAGTCGTGCGCCGCGCCGCACTGGCCGTCACCGCCCCCGACGTTCTGGCCGCCGACGGATATCTGCTGGGCAGCCCGGCGAACCTGGGTTACATGAGCGGTGCGCTCAAGCATAATTTGCACGTTTACCGGGGTACTAGATCAAAGGGCGGCTTGACCAGGGAGAACGCCGCGTGACCCGCCTCCTGATCATCCACCACACTCCCTCGCCGCACTGCCAGGCGATGTTCGAGGCCGTGATCTCCGGCGCGACCGACCCGGAGATTACCGGCGTGGAGGTGGTGCGCCGCGCCGCGCTGGCGGTGACGCCGACCGATGTTCTGGAGGCGGACGGGTACGTGCTCGGCACCCCGGCGAACCTCGGGTACATGAGCGGCGGGCTGAAGGTCGCCTTCGATGCGATCTATTACCCCTGCCTGGACTCCACGCGCGGACGGCCGTTCGGGCTGTACGTCCACGGCAACGAAGGGACCGAGGGCGCGGAAAAGGGCGTCACCTCGATCACAACCGGCCTGGGCTGGGTGAAAGCGGCAGAGTACGTGACGGTTTCGGGACCTCCGTCCAAGGCCGATATCGAGGCGTGCTGGGAACTCGGCGCGACGATCGCCGCTCAACTAATGGAGACACCACTTGGATAAGGCAACAATTGCAATTATTGTCTCGACTGCGAGTGCGGCAGTTTCGCTTTTCTCTTTGGTCTGGCAGTTAGCGCTTTATCGGCTCTCGGGCGCGAGGCTGCGAGTTCAGCTTGTTTTCGAGTTCCATGACGAGTGGGGCACGATTCGCGCGATATCTGGCCGTCAGCGGAGGCCGTGGGGAAGCGTAATGCGCGACTCGAATATTCCAGTCGCGAATCACTTCGGGATCGAGTGCGTTCGTGTGCGGGTCACGAACATCGGCAGGGCGGCTGTCTCGGTTGAGAACATCGCTCTGGACGTAGGGCAAACGAAATGGTGGCGTAGGGGTAGAAAGACCTTCGTACCCTGGCTGTTCCACGCAAAGGACGACGATCGCGAGGCTGCCGTCACGCAGCCTTCCGTACGACTCGAAGCCGGAGCGACCGTATCTCAGGTGTTCCATTTGTGGCCTGGGGCACGTGCACAGGCGCAGAAGCTGAAGCACGGTCGGACACTCACTATTCGTGGTACTGCTACCGCCGCCGGTCGCCGACCGACACTCTCACCGCGCCGCTTCGCATGGAAGTTTAATCGCGGCGACGAGTCCTGGTTCACTGATTACGTTGTGACTCCGGAAATGCGGGTTTACCGGTCGCTTTGGCAGTCGAGCTACGCCGAGTATGTTGGTGGATTGCCTCTTCTTCTTCATCGCGAGATATCGAAAAGTTTGCGTGAGGGTGCAACGAGTAAGGACATTGAGGAATATCTGAAGGAACACCGGAGCGAGGGTATATTCGGCATGGCTGCGTTCGACGCGCACAAGGCATTCCATGGCGGTGACGACAGCGTCGGCAATCCCGTTCTTGAGCCCGATAGCGTGGCCGAGATCGACGCTGAAGCGGAACCCCAGTCGACATAGCGGCGGCTGGAGTGGAAGACACCCACCGCCGCTGCCCGGTTCACCACCGACCAACGGCCCGGCCGTGGTGTGTGTACGAAGTCGCCCTGGCGCTGTGTAAACCCTTTTGCAAAATCCCTGATCAGAGGGGTCTCAGAGTTAGGTCAACGCCGGTTCAGGGGCTATCGTAGGGACCACGTCCCAAGCGATGATTAACCCCCGCAAGGAGTTTGGGGCGACTCCACGGAACGAACCACCGGGACCTACAGACAGGGACCCGGCAGGCGGAGTGGAGATGCCGCAAGCCGCGCAGGGAGACGCTGAGCGTCTTCCTCGCACGTAGACCCAGAGACCAGGCGCGGAGGCTGGTCGGCTCAGGGGAGCGTGCGGAATCACCCACTCACCCTGGGAGTTCCGCACAATGTCCGGCACCAGCCCCTATCTCTCCACCACCGATATCGCCAAGCGGTTCGAAGTCACGGTGGACACCGTGTACCGCTACGTCGCCGAAGAGGGTCTTCCGGCGCATCGGCTCGCCCGCCGCTTGAGGTTCCTCCCCGACGAGGTGGACGCCTGGGTTCGCGCCCGGACCACCTCCGCCTCCGGGATGCCCACTGCCCCTGCCGCTCCGGCGCGCTCCGCCGACCCCGATTGGGTCGCCGCCCAGCTGGCCCAGTTCACCCCGGCCGACCTCCGCCGGGCGGGCGAAGTCCTGTTGTCCCTCGCGGGCACTCTGGACGGCCGGACGGCGGTGTGATCATGACGAGCACGACCATCCCGGCTGCCGCAATGAGCACTCCAGAGGTCTGCACCCCTGTTCGCCAGAGTGCAGGTATGAACACCTCCAGCCCACGTACGGGGAGCCTGAAGGAGGCAGCGGCGCTGCTGAATTGCTCAGTCGCCACCATCCGGCGGCGTGTCCATGACGGGAGCCTCCCGCATATGCGGCTGACGCCCGGCGGAGCTATCCGGGTGGACCTGGACGCGCTCCCGGGCATCACGGTGGCCGCCCCAACCCGTCCCCGGGGCGAGGCCCGTTCGTCGGCCAGCGCCGCTTCCGGCCGGGCTCAGGTTGTCGGCGTGAGCGAGGTGGCGGCGGTGCTGCTGTCGGAAGTCGCGCTGGCGGCGCACGTCCTGACCCCGAGCCACATCGCGCAGATCTACCGCGTCATGCGGTCGGCCTGGAACGAGCACAACGCTCGGGCAACGTCGGCTGCCTGACCTTCGCCTGTCCACAAAGCACGTAATCCGTTGGACGCCTGGCGAATCAGAGCGTCCTCGGCACATGAAACGGCCGGTCTCCGCTTCACCTCGGAGACCGGCCAGAGAAGGGATCAACCCCATGAATTCCGAGATCGAGTCTACCGCGCCGGGCTATGTGTCCGGAGAGGATGCCGCCGACGGAATCACTGCCGTCGGCGGCAATCCGGACGCGCCGCTGGCCGAAATCCTGGGGCCGGAGGGGTGGGCGGTGTTGTGCAAGGACTACGCGGAGGTAGGGACCACCCCGGCGGACCTGGAAGCAACGGCGCTGACCGAACTCGACTGGCTGCCGCACGCCGCCCTCCGCGCTACCGGGGCGGAGGTCACGCCCTCTCTGGAGGCAGCAGCCGCCCGCGAAAAGGTAGCGCGGGTGGGCCGGGTGGTGGAGTGGAGCGGGACCTATTACGCCGCTGACACGCTGGACCCCCGGCGGTCGGAATGGGAGCGCGTGCTGTCCACCGCAATCACGCGCAACAACATGCTCCCGATCAAGCCCAATTCCTTGCCGCTGCTGTTCTTTACGGGAGAACAGGCGATGAAGGCAGGCGCGACCGAGGCCGAGTTGAGGGCGCTGCGCTACCTCACCCCGGAGGCGGTCCGCGCGCTCACCCTGCGCAGCCGCTCGCTTGCCGACGCCGATACGCGAGAGGTCCGGGCACAGTCACTGCTCATTGCCGCCGAGCGGGCAGCGGAGAGCCTGGCGGTGCCGGAGCGGATCGACCTGACGACCTACACGCCCAGCCCCGTCACGTGGCTGGTGGAGGGACTGTGGCCGGTCGGCGGGGTGCTGGGTCTGTTCGCGCAGCGCAAGGCGGGCAAGTCCACAGTGGTCCGCGAACTGGCGGATTCGCTGCTGGACGGCCGGTCATCCTTCGGCCGGTACAGCACGCACCTGGACCCGGCGGCCGAAGTGGTGCTGATCGACACGGAGATGCCGCCGGACCTGCTTCACATGGAGTACATGGGGATGGCCAACCTGGGCCGGATCAACCTCCGCTCCATTCGGGGCGTGGAGCGGACCTTCGACGTGCGGGTGCCGCAGGTCCGGGCGCGCTGGGCCGCGCAGATCGCGCCGGGCTCGGTGATCGTGGTCGATTGCCTGTATGCCCTGTTCGGTTCCTTGGGCATCTCGGAGAACGACGACACGGTCAAGGACGTGATGTCCGGGCTGCGCTCTCTGGCGCTGGAGTGCGGTGCAGCCGGGCTGCTGATCATTCACCACTTGGGCAAGGACTCCGAGCGCGGCGCACGGGGGCACAGCTCACTGGAGGACTCCCCGGACGTGCTGTGCCGGATCGAGATGGACGGGATGCCCGCCGCAGACACCCCGCGTCTGTTCTCTGCCTTCGGACGCTATGGCGTCAGCATCGAGCCCGCGCGGTTGATCCTGGGCAGTGACCACCGCCTCAGCCTGGAGACCGTGGCCGAGGTCAAGGCCGAGCAGCGGCGGACCGCATTGAGCGCCGACGCGGACTTGGTCCTCAAGGCGATCCGGGACAACCCCGGATGCGCCGCCTCCGTGATCGTGGACGTGACCGGACTGCCGGACAAGCGGGCGCGCACGGCCACCAAGCACCTGGAGGAAATCGGGCTGGTGCGGGACGAGGGCACCGCGAAGACCCGTCAGGCGTGGCGAGCTGTGCCGCAGCCCGACCCTCTGGACAGCTTCGCGACGGTCGGGGAGACGGCCCGCCGCCGGGTTCTGGAGGGGTGATCCGATGCTGATTTGGACCGTTTCCGGGGGCCGCTCCGGGAAGAGTTTCGGCCGGGATTTTCGGCCGAAACATAGCCGCAGGTCAGACGGTGGAAGTCCGATTTTCGGGTGGTCCGTGCGTTATGAGTTCTGGCCGTTCCGGCCGGTTCCGGCCGCAACTCCGTGGCCGGAACATATGCACAGCTCAACCCATGTTTTCGCGAAGTTCCGGCCCGTTCCGGCCATTTTTCCACCGCTCCGCTGCGAGTGGTTCCGGCCGTGCGGCCCGGCCCCTATAGGGGGCCGGACGGACGGACCACGGTTCCCGGACCGCAATAGGGGGTCTCCCGAGAGTGGTGCACAAGGCACGGAATCCGTTGGAAGACATATCCATTCGTGCCCGAAATCGGGGAGCCGTGGTGAGCCGCGCACATCAACCCTGACCCCTCAACGCCCCACCCGATTGGAGCTGTGGAATGACGAAGATCGAGACCCCCACCGCCGAGCCCTTCACACCATGTGAGGTGTGCGGTCGGCCGACCTGGTACGCGCCGAACGCGGACCTGTTCGTCCACGCGGACGGGTCCGACAACCGGAACTGCTGGGCGGCGCGGGACTTCGACCCATACGGCGGCGTGACCCGGAGGGCAAGGCGTGGGCGCTGGCTCAGCTGGCAGCGGAGGTGACCCAGTGACCACCTCGTTGCGTCCCTCGCTGACGTTCGCCCCCCGGCCCCATCCCACCGCCTCCCGGTCCCTGCCCGATCGCGCAGCGTCATGCCCTCGCGGAGGCTGCGCGGCGCGTGCTGGAGCTGCGGCCGTGCCCCGTAGGCCCGGAATTCGCGGTCCGGCTGGAGGCCGTGGCGGCGTACCGGCGGGCTGCGTCATGAGCGCCCCGCTGCCTCCGGGGCAACGGCGGCTCAAGGCCCCAGATCTGGCCGAGATCGACCGGCAGCGCCACCCGTTCGCCTCCCTGATCCGCAGCGACCCGCCCGCCGACGTAGAGCCCCGGACGCAGGCCGAGCGCGCCTGGAACCCCGAGACATAAGCAGTGCGCCCCCGATCGCTCAGGCAAGCAATCGGGGGCCGTGAAAGGAATGCGACCCCATGATGACCGAGATCGAGGCCGCGCCGGAGCGCGGGGCCTACGTTCCGCCGCCCGTCGTTGACCCCTGGTTCTACTGGCTGTCGGCGCACTGCCCGCGCTGCGTCCATACCGCCGCCTGGCGGCCGGACAGCCTGACCGAGCCGCACACCTTCACCTGGCGCGGCGGCGCGACGGTGACCACGGCGCACGCCTGCGGGTGCTGCGGCTCCCGCTGGACGGTCCGCTGGCCGACCGCCCTTGTCCTGGAGCCTGCGGAGGATGACTCCGAAACGTCCTGAACTGGGGAAATAGGCACCGCGGAATGCGGCCTAAGTCACATACAAATCGTCAACCGAGTAACTAAAAGCTCTGTCCACCAGGGCATTTCGAGACACACAGGAGAACGAACCATGACCGACTTCAGCGCCCGCGTGGACGAAGACCAGCCCCGCCAGCCTCAGTGGATGAGCGACCGCCGGTACAACCATCTCCCGAGGCCGCGCCGGTACGACCAGCGTCCCCGCGATCACCGTGCCGATTCCCTGGAGGTCCAGCGCGAGCGGCGGCGTAAGCGCCTGAATGTGGTCTATGACGAGCGTCTGCGCCTGTCGGCGGAGGTGGTGGAGGCGGTGAGTGGCGCGTCGGCCGCCATTGCCTCCGACCGTCGGCCGGGCCGCTGGACCGCGCCGACCGGCGACGCCTTCGCGGAGATCTCGGCGGCCCTGACCGAGATCGCGCGGGCTGTGCGTGCGCCCGTCCCGCACTGGCCCGCCACCCTGTCCGCCGGGGCGGTGGTGGATGGGGAATGGGCGCGGATGCTGACCGAGGCCGCCCGGGGGCTGGACGACCCCGTGAGCGCTGCGCTCGCGCCCAGCGCGCCCGGAGCGGCGAACACCTCGGAGTTCATCGTGGAGCGGCTGCGCACGATCGACAACGCCGGGCGCTCGCTGGGTGCCCACGTCGGACAGATCCAGGCGGGGGAGGGTTCCAAGCCTCCGGCCCCGACTCAGGCCGCCGTGGCAGCGGCCGACCCAATGAACGCATTGCGTGCCAGGCACTCCCGCGAACAGCAGGAGCTGCGGGCGCGCCAGGCCGCCGAATGGGCCACGGCCTCTGCCGAAGTGAAGGCCGCGCGCGTGGCCGCTCAGGCGGAGAGGGCGGCGAAGTGAGCGCCCCTGCATCACCAATCCGCAGGCTGGAGACCCAGACCCACCGCGAAGGGAGCAACCCATGGCACGCCTGACCTTGGCCGACCTGACTGACGACGAATACGGCCGCGTGCTGCTGGCCGTCCACGAGGCGGGACATGCCGTGATGGCGGCGCTGGCGGGTGGCCGGATCGCCGCCTGCGTAGCGTCGGCCGGGCACGGCAGCGTGGATTTCTACGGCCACGACCCCGCGCGCACCGCCGGTATCGCCTGGGCTGGGTCGTTCGCCGAACTGCTGTTCATCCACGGTGACCACCCGCCGGAGAGCGCCGTCAGGGAGGCATTCGCCTCGGCGACGCCGCAGGACCGGGAGGGGATGACCTCCGGCCGCCCTCGCGAGGCCGAGGCCGATATCCGGTTCACCATGCCAGCGATTCGCCGCGTGGCCTCGCGCATCCACGCCCAGGGGTTCGCGACCCGCACCGAGATTCACGCCGCGCTGGGAGTCCGGCCCGGGATGGATATCGACATGGTGCGCTGGGCGTACCGCAACCGCATCGACCCGTTCGCCGTCACTCCGGCGGCGTGACCGAGACAAGGAGGGCTCAGCGATGAGTCACGGACCAGACAAGGCCACCCCGGACGAGCGGGAGCGCCAGACGAAGGCGCTGGAGCTGCGGATCGCAGGCGCGACCTATGACCAGATCGCGAAGACGCTGAAGTACGCCGACCGGACAGGTGCCTTCCGGGCGGTGGATGCGGTGCTGAAGCGCCGGGAGTCCACTGCCGCTGCCGAATACAGGGAGTTGGAGGACTCCCGGCTGGACCTCGCCCTGCGGAAGGTCGCGCCGGGAGTCGTCGCCGGGGACCTCAAGGCGATCGAACTGTGGCTGCGCATCCACGACCGCCGGGTGAAGCTCCACGGCCTCGCCATGCCGGAGAAGCTTCAGGTGCAATCGGTCGGTCTGGATCACGAAGCGTTCACCACGACCGTGGACGAAGACATGCGGCTGCTGGGCCTTCGCCCCGAGACGGGAAGGCCGTTGAGCGAACCGGAGTTGATCGAGGACGACGGGGAGCCCTGGGCGAACACGGGGGACCTGCTCCCGGGCGCACGGCCTCCTCTGCCCGCCGCCGACAACCAGACCGGGCAGCCCAATCCGGCAGCGCCCCTGCCGGACCAGACGCCCGTCCGTGCTCCGGCCACCCCATCTCGGGGCACGCGGTGGGACGCGAGCGTGGATGGGCGGCGCTTGACGTGGAGTGACGTCCTGGGGTGACGCGGCGCGCTGCCGGGGGCAGGTGATGTGCGCCGCCTGCCTCCGGCCCACCCATCCGTTACTAATTCTGACAGTTTGGTAACATTGCAGGTAGATGCGTTCCATTCACCTGCAAGGAGACCACGCCATGCGGCTTGTCGGCTACGTGCGGCTCAGCAACGCCGAGAAGAACGACGGCAACCGGCTCGCCGATCAGAAGGCCCAGGTGCGCCGCGCCGCTGCCAAACACGGGCACCGGATCGTCCGCTGGTGTGAGGATGACGGCCTGTCGGGTGCGCTGCCCGCCGAGAAGCGGCCCGGGATCGACTGCGCGCTGAGCGTGGTGCGCTCCGGTGACGCCGAAGGGATCATCGTCCGCGACCTGGATCGGCTCGCCCGCGCGGTGACGGTCCAGGAAGCAATCCTCGCCGAGGTGTGGCGGTGGAACGGCGTCATGTACACCGCGACCGGCGAGGTCCCGAAGGACGATCCGGACGACCCGATGCGGACCGCGATGCGGGAGATGATGGCCGTGTTCTCCGGGCTGGAGCGGCGCATGATCGCCAAGCGGATGCGCGACGGCCGCAAGGCCAAGGCCGCCAGGGGTGGGCACGCCGAGGGCAGCATCCCCTTCGGTTGGCGCACCGACCCCGACAACCCGCGCAACCCTCATGGCGCGCTCGCCGCCGAGGAGACCGAGCGGCGTGCGGTGGAGCTGATGCGGGAGCTGCACGCCGAGGGTCGATCGCTCCGGCAGATATGCGACCGGCTGACGGCGGAGGGCATCCCCACCAAGCGGGGCGGACGGTGGCAAGCGAACACCGTCCGCCGGATTCTCGACCGTGAAACCACCACGACCGCCAAGGATTAGGCGGCGGGCAGCGAGCCGGTCAGAATTTCGCAACCGCCTTCCTGCACGTGGAGCAGATCGTGCCGTGTGGGTTCTCGCCAGGGGGCCAACTGGCGGTGGGCTCCGCGTCAGCCTGGCTCATTGCGTACTCCCGTGTGGACTTGCCACACACCGTCTCCACCTCATTCCAGCTTCGCCCCTGGGGGTCGGGCCACGCGACGGCGTGCCAGGCATCGCCCCCGGATGTGCGCTGCCTACCACTTCCGAAGTTTGTCGAGTTGACCGCGCCCCACGACTGAAGGGCTGTGACCTACGTCGTCATGGCCCGGACGGTAGCCGTGCCGGAGCGGGGCAGCGGTGAACCACGCCGAGGGCTGAGGCACGCGATACCCTGATCAACGCGAACGCCCCGGCCGGATAGCTCCCGGCCGGGGCGTTCGTCTGTGTGCGGGTTCGATCAGGCGGCGCTGTGTCTACTCCCTGGTCTTCGGTCCGGTCGCCCGCCCCTCACCGGCCGCAGCCTCACCGTGTCGGCAGCGGCGGCCTGGCGCTCCCGCTCCACCCTCGCGCGGATGCCCTCCACGCTGCGCTCCGGCGGTATGCGCTCCGGCCACCACATCGCCCAGGCCAGCACCCCGAGGGGCAGCGCGATCACCGCCGCCCACCCGAGCGCGATCACAGGACATCCTCGGCAAACACCGACCGCCGGGGAAAGCTCTCCCGGGGGTTCACGGTCTCCACGTGGGCGATCTCCTGGACCCTGTGCAGCTCCGCCTCGTCCAGGTGGTCCGGGGAGGGCATGAGCACGGCGTCGGCCCCGATGTTCCGGACCTGTGCCGAGACCGGCAGTACCGATATCTCATCGGGCCAGATCAGCCGGTAGCCGAGCCTCCGCGCCAGCCGCTCCACCCCCGCCCGGTCCCACTCGACGCTGGGTGAGAGGTCGACGTCTATCCATCCGAGCGCTCTGGGCTGGTTCGCTATGTCCTGGGTCATGGTGTCCTCCGGTTATCTTATGAACACCTATAAGTCTCCTTCAGAGGACACGATTACGCACGGCTTCCGTCTCATATAGGTATGGAGACTGAAACGTATGTAGACCTCGGAGGATTCGGCCAGGCACTCTGTCCAGCATCATGGAAGGTGATCTTCAGCGGACAGTAGGGCGCAACGTGCGCGCCATCCGGATAGCGCGTGGCCTGAGTCAGGAGGCGTTCGCCGACGCCCTGGGCGTGCACCGGACCTACATGGGCACGCTGGAGCGCGGACAGCGGAATCTCACCTTGCGAGCCGTAGAGCGGCTGGCCGATCTCCTGGGGATAGACGACCCGCGCACCCTGCTGAGCGAGACGATGACGGTCTCCGTGACCGTGACCGACCCAGGGCAGTAGGTCCCGCTCCGTCAGGGAGTCGGGTCGATCGTCACAGCCATCAGCGCGCACTCGTATCCCACGGTCACCACCCGCTCACTGAGCGCGTAGACCGTGTTGTTGTACGCCGGGACGCTGTGGGAGCCGGTGGTAACCACCTGCTCGAAGACCGGGGCGCGCCAGACGAACAGCGAGCCGGTAGCCACCAGGGTGTTCCCCAGCGCGGAGGCGTAGCCG
Organism: Nocardia sp. NPDC019219; assembly: GCF_040632645.1. Taxonomy (NCBI): domain Bacteria; kingdom Bacillati; phylum Actinomycetota; class Actinomycetes; order Mycobacteriales; family Nocardiaceae; genus Nocardia; species Nocardia sp. NPDC019219. The sequence continues at coordinate 264,683 of NZ_JBEYCG010000002.1, forward strand.
CCGCCGAAAACCCACGTGTTGCCCATGTTCGTCCGCAGCTGCGGGGAGCCGTTGGTCGCCTTGAGGTTGCCCGCCTGGACCGCCCAGCGCCGGGAGGCGTGGATGTACCCGGCGTATCCCTGCTCGCCCAGGAAGTCCTCCAGGGTGCCGATCGCGGTAGCCAGGTCCGGCACGACGGTCGGCGCTCCGGCATCGGACAGCAGCCGCGCGCCGAAGGCGGATTCCACCAGCATCGGCTCGTGGAGGCGGCGCGTGTGCGCGGCCCGCGCCATCACCTCCGCCTCCGTCTGGTCGGTCCGGCACTCCGACGCCGCCCAGACCACCATGGGATCGAATTGCAGCGGTGCGCCGCGCTCGCCCGCCGCCTTGACCGCCGGGTCGTCGTCGCAGAGTTCGGTGGAGTAGGTGCCGATTCCGCTGTCGCAGTTGTACGGGTACAGGTCGATACCCGCCAGCAGCTCCCTGGTCGGTCCTGTGGTGTCGAACAGCGTCGCGGCGGCGTAGAGGCCGTATCCCTGAGTGGGCAGCGGCGGCGCTTCGTAGACGACGGGCAGCGGGTTCGCGGCAGTGGTCACGGTGGTCATGGCCTTGTCCTCCTGATCGGGTTGCCGCCGACGCTACGAGCGGGCCGCGCAGGACCAGGGGAGCGCGGACACCCGGCCGGGTCTATCACAAGGCCATTCCCAAGCTCTCCGGCCGGGCGTCTGCTCGGGGCGCGGCGTGACCGACTACCGCAGCAGAGCGCCGCGCCCTGGGGCAGACGGTAGGCGCTGGCCGTGCACGGACCCCGACACAGCAACGGCCCCCGCAGCTCTGGGCGGCGGGGGCCGAGGTGTGAGCGCCCACTGCTTCGGGCTGGGGACGCTCTGCCGATCGCGATAGGAGTTCGAACCGATCCGACGCCTCCAGTCTAGGAGGTTGGGGTGTGCGGCCCGAGCACGCCACGGCCCGGCCGGATAGCTCCCGGCCGGGCCGTTGGTCGGTGGTGAATCAGGCAGCGGGGCGTGAGCGGGGCGTGATGTTGATGCCCTTGCGCTTGTCGGCCCAGCGGCCCTTGCCAATGCGCTCGATCTCGATCACCAACACCGCCTTGATGAATTCGCGCTGCGCGACCAGGTCCAGCCCCCGCCACATCTTGACCGGATCGGGTGCCGTAGCCAGGGCTTTGACGGCGGGGTCGATGAACGTCGGCGCGGCGGCGGCTTCGGCCTCGGTGATCTGGGCTTCGAGCCGGGTCGCTACACGGGCACCCGTCGCGGCGGGCATTCGTCCCTCGGCTATCTCCGTCTCCACTTCCTCCAGCTGGCGGCGCAGTTCGGCCAGCCGGACTCCGGCGGTGGGGTCGGTCGCGGGAGCCTCGGCCAGAGCCTCCAGAGCCTCCGGGGTGGTCAGGATGCCCTCCACCACGGCGTGTACGGCGTCGTCCACGATGTCCTGTGTGCGGGCGACGCACATCTTCTTGCAGCCGTACACCGGCCACTTCCGGCCGTCTACCTTCGACTTCCCGCCCCAGCGCCGCCAGACGGGTTCCTTGCAGACAGAGCAGGTCGCGATGCCGGAGGCGAGATACTTCACCGGCACCCCACGCGGCCCGGACTTGCGGGCGGCGAACAGCGCCACGAGGTCGTTGTGCTGGTCCTCGGTGAGGATTGCCTCCCACGTCCCCTTGCCGTGGATGACGCCCCGGCCGCGCTTGCCGTTGACGACCTCGCTGTGGGTGCGGAAACCGGCCAGCGTCGGATTCACCAGTAGGCGACGGAGTTTCGCGGAGTCCCACCCGCGCGGGTCCTTGGTCTCCATCCAGCGCACCGTAGAGCCGAACGACTGGCCGTCGAGCACGCGGCGGGCTGCCTCTGCGATGAGGGCGGACTGGATGGGCTCCGGCTCCCACCACTTCCGCAGGACCCGGCCGTTCGCGTCGGTCTCGGTGGCGACCCGGTAGCCATAGGGGACGCGGCCGTGGGGCCGTCCGGCGGCGAGGTTGGCGCGGTGGGCACGCATGATCCGGTCCCGGATCTGGTCGGCTTCCTTCTCGGAGAGAAGAGCATCCAGCCCGGTCGCGAACCGGTCGTCGCCCTTGGTGAGGTCGAACAACTTGCCGTTGTAGGACCAGAACACCCCCAGCTCGGCGCACAGGTCCCGCAGCTCCACATACCGGCCGAGTTCACGCTGAGCCCGTGACGCCTCCCAGGTCACGAGCACGTCGCCGGGCGTGAGGGTCTTCTTGAGCCGGGCGTACTCCGGCCGGTCCTTCGTGGCGTAGCGGGAGGCGGAGCGGTCGTTGTCGGAGAACACCGCCTCCACTGGCCAGCCATTGCGCTCGCACACCGCGCGGCATTCGGCCTCCTGCTCCTCGACGGAGCGGCCACCGGCGTTGTCGCTGCTCACACGGACATAGATCAGGGCTCTGAGCGGGGGCGTCATAGTAGGGTAGTTTAGGACGTAAATACACGCGTTCGACACGATCTACTACCCGTGTCTGGATTCCACACGCGGTCGGCCGTACGGCCTGTACCTGCACGGCAACGAAGGCACCGAGGGCGCCGAGCGCGGCGTGGTGCGCATCACCACCGGGCTCGGCTGGGAGCAGGCCGCCGCCGCGGTCGTGATCTCCGGCTCGCCCGGCAAGGACGACCTGCAGCGATGCTGGGAACTCGGGGCCACGCTCGCGGCCGGGCTCATGACCTGAGGCCCCCGAATTCTGGTGTCTGACCCTCGCGCACCATTGCCCGGCATACTGTCTGCGGTTGTTGTCGCGGTGGGGATGTGGACGAGTAGCTCGGGATGGGAGAGCCAGGTGACCTGGGCCGAAGGGAACGAGAACGCCCCGCGCCGAATCGGACTGGTCGAGGACCACGAATCGGTCGCGATCGGTCTCGCCGCGATGCTGGCGCCGGAGCCGGATCTCGATCTGGTGCTGACCGCGGGCACCGTGCCGGAACTGCTGGCCGCGGCCGACGGCGCGCCGCCGCTGGATCTGGTGGTGCTGGATCTGCGGCTGGCCGACGGATCCTCACCCGAGGACAACGTGCGCGCCCTGCGTGGCCGCGGCATGGAGGTACTGGTCTTCACGGGTGCGGACAACGCCTTCCTGGTGCGCGCCGCCGCGCGTGCGGGTGTCTTGGGTGTGGTGCGCAAATCCGAGGACGTGCCGACCGTCGTCGCCGCCGTACGCCGCGCGGCCAGCGGAGAGCAGGTCGTCACCACCGACTGGGCGGCCGCCATCGACGGTGATCCGCAACTGTCCGACGTGGGCCTGAGCCCGCGTCAGGAGGAAGTGCTGACGCTCTACGCGTCCGGGGAGAAGGCATCCCGGGTCGCGCGGTTGACAGGTCTGTCCGAGCAGACGGTCAACGATTATCTCGGCCGGATCCGCCAGAAGTACGCCGACGCCGGCCGTCCGGCGCCGACCAAGACCGACCTGTACAAGCGGGCGGTGGAAGACGGCTGGCTGCCGGTCCCCGAGCGGCAGCCGCGCGGATGATCGCGTCCAGCATGCTGGACACCCCGTCGCACTCTCGCTCGCTCCCGCTCGACCGGCCGCGCGCGAGCCGTTGGCGCCGCGGAGTCGTGGCGCTGTCCAGGGAGAAAGCCTCCGAAGGAGCCGCCGATCGCATCCTGCGGCGGTTCGGGCTCGCCATCGGCATCGCGGGGGTGATCGCCGCGATCGTCGAGTTGCCCGAGATCGCCGATCAGAGCCGCTTCGTGCCCGTCCGCTGGACGGTGGTGGAGGTGGTGCTGGCGTTCGGGCTGTTCCCGGTGCTCGCGGTCGTCTCGGTCGGCATGAGCCGGCGCGTGATCCAACGGGTGGCCGGTGCGGCCGCGATGAGTTTCCTCGGCGCGATGGCGGTGGTCCCCGTGGCATACGCTGTGCCGGATTCCGAAGGGGCGGCTTCGGTCTGGCTGTACCGGGTGCTGGCGCTGGGTGTGCTCGCGGCTGTGCTCGCTTGGCGGCCGCCGTTCGCCGTGACGTATCTGGTGGTGGGCGCGGCGTTCAGCGCCCTGGCGAATCTGGTCGTGCTGCGGGAGACCACCGCGCTCGCGTTGCTCGGCGATTTCGCCAGAGCGGCCGGGTTGAGCGCGCTGTTCCTGTGGTGCGTGGTCTATGCCAGAGCGGCGGCCGCGCGCGTGGATCGCGAGTCGGCGATCGAGAGCAGCCGCGCGGCGGCGGTCGCGGGCGCGGCGGCCCGGGAGCGGGAACGCGCGAGGTTCGCCGCGCTGATCCACGACGCGGTGCTGTCCACCCTGCTGGACGCCTCGCGAGCCGGGACCGAATCGCCGGTGCTGCGCCGCCAGGCCGAACGCACCCTCGAACAACTCGACGAGTGCCGGGTGGCCGAGACCGAACCCGACCGCTTGGACGCGCAATCCGCGATCGGGTTCCTCCGCTCGGCCGTCCACGAGGTGAATCCCGGCATCAGGTTCACCACACGGCGCTGGGCCGGGTTCGACGATCTGCACCTGCCGGTGGACGCAGCCAGCACGATCGCGGCCGCGCTGGCCGAGGCCGTGCGCAACAGTCTGCGGCACGCCACCGTCGCCGGGCGGGAGGTGCGCCGCACCGTCACAGTGACGATCAGCGCCGGGGGAATCCGGGTGGTATTCCGGGACGACGGGGCGGGTTTCGACCTGAGCGCGGTGCCCGTCGATCGGCTCGGCATCTCGGTGAGCATCCTCGGCCGCATGCGTCAGCTCGCCGGTGGCGCGGGGTTCGTGGAATCCGAACCTGGTGAGGGAACAACCGTGACGCTGGTGTGGGGCGGGAATGGCTGAGCCGGAAACCGAATTCGGGCTGCGCGATCTGCTCGGGCTGCGCGACCGCGCGGCTTGGCTGTTCCTGGTCGTGCTCGAAGCCACCATCGTGCTGTACATGATCCGGAACTTCTCGGAATCGCCGGTGGCCGCCGCCGTCGCGGCGCTGGTCGTGCTGGCGCTGGCCGGTGTCGTCGTACTGGTGGTACCTACCGATCCGCTGCCCTGGGCCGCGACCGTGTTCGTCGCCGCGTCCGGGCCGCTGGCCACGACCTTGACCTCGTTCGACGTCGAACACGGCTGGTCCAAGCAGGTGTGGACGGCGTTCGCCGCGTCGTATGTGCTCGCCGTGCTGGTGCTGCGCGGACGCTTGGCCGCCGCCTGGCTCGGTGTCGCCGGCATCGGCGTGGTGATCGCCGTGGTCGGCGTGGTGGCCGGGCTGCGGATCGGCGTCGTCGTCGGTTCGATCGTGCCGGTCGCCACGGTGGCGGGGGTCTCCCTGTTCGCGGCGATCATGCGGCCGACCCAACGTTCGCTGCGGTTGCTGCGCGAGGAGGCGGCCATGCGCGCCGCCGCCGAGGCCGCGATGGCGGCGGAGAACTCCGAACGCACCCGTCAGCTGGCCCGGCTGGACGCGGTGGCGCGCCCGATCCTGGAACGCATCGCCGACGGCGCGGAACTCACCGCGGCGGAGCGGGAGCAATGCAGGCTCCTGGAAGCCGAACTGCGCGACGGCCTCCGGGCTCCGCAGCTGGCCACCGATCAACTCAGCAGCGCCGCTCGGGGCGCTCGCTCCCGCGGCGTCGAGGTGATCCTGCTCGACGACGGCGGCTTCGCGGGCGTGCCGCATCACGTGCGCAGGCAAGTGATCGACGCCGCCACCCGCGAACTGGACGCCGCGAACGACGGCTCGGTCACCGTCCGCATCCTCCCCGCGGGCCGGCGCATCCTGGCCACCGTCCTGGCCACCGCGTCCGACCGAGACCGCCGCACCGAGATCGACACCACCGGCGCGGTCACCGTCTCGACCTGACCTGTCGGTGGGTCGTGGCATCGTTGCCTGCTATGCGGAAGATGGGTGCCGCGGCGGCACGGCGAACGGCTTTGGCGGCGCAGGGTTTCGGGATGCGCAGGCCCGGCCGCGCGACGCGGCGGACGGTGCTCGGTGTGCTGGACCGGACCCAGCTGCTGCAACTGGATTCGGTGTCGGCGGTGGTGCGAGCGCATTACGCGCCGGTGTTCAGCCGCATCGGGTCCTACGATCGCACGCTGCTGGATCAGGCGGCGTGGAGCAACGGCGCTCGGCGCCCGCGGGCACTCGTCGAGTACTGGGCACACGAGGCCGCGCTCATCCCGGTGGAGGACTGGCCGCTGCTGCGCTGGCGGATGCGGCGGTACGAGCACGGGCGCTGGTCGGGCATGCGCAAGGTGGTCGAGCGCAATCCGACCCTGGGCAAGGACATCCTGGACGTGATCACGTCGGTGGGTGCGGCCACCGCCGGCGAAGTGGAGCGTCATTTGGAGCTGGACAAGCCGCGACCGAAGGGCTCCTGGTGGAATCTCAGCGATACGAAGATGATCTGCGAGCAGCTCTTCGCGGCGGGCGCGCTGTCGGTGGCCACCCGTGTGGGATTCACCAGGCACTACGACTTGACCGAGCGGGTGCTGCCCGCGGAGGTGCTGTCCCGCGACGTCGCCGAAGCGGACGCCGTCCGTGAGCTGGTGCTGCGTGCCGCCACCGCGCACGGCATCGGCACCGAAGCGGACCTGCGGGACTACTACCGGCTGCAGCGCGCCCAGACCGAACCGGCCATCGCCGATCTGGTGGACGCGGGAGAGCTGATCCCGGTGGAGGTGGCGGGCTGGGAGAAACCGGCCTATCTGCGGGCTGGCGCCCCGACACCGCGCCGCGTCGAAGGGGCCGCGCTGCTGTGCCCGTTCGACCCGCTCATCTTCTTCCGCGCCCGCACGGAGCGCATCTTCGACTTCCACTACCGCATCGAGATCTACACCCCTGAACACAAACGGGTGCACGGCTATTACGTCTTCCCGTTCCTGCTCGACGGTGAACTCGTCGGTCGCGTCGACCTACGCGCGGAGCGTGCGAACGGCCGGTTGTGGGTCCCCGCCGCGTTCGCCGAACCCGGATACGACACTCCGGCCACCGCGCACGCTCTCGCAGGCGCGCTGCGCGAGATGGCCGATTGGCTCGAACTGGACGAGGTCGTCATCGGCGATCGCGGCAATCTCGCCGCGTTGCTGTAGGCGCGACTGGGTCAGCTGTCGCGTTTGGGCCCGTACCCGCGCATCTGGTCGCGCAAAGCCCCGTGGACGGCGCTGGACAGCCACGAGTTCAGGGACTGACCGCTCTGTGCCGCAGCCTCTTCCGCACGCGCCTTCATCTGCTCCACCAGTCGCAGCGTGACCCTGCTGATGTCTCCGGTCATCTCCTCGAAGGTGGGCGGCTCGTCACCCACCGTGCTCTTGCGCACATCGATGGACGCGTCGGTGCCGTCGACCGACACGTGCACCGTTCGGTCGCCGAGTGCGGCGCTGACCTCGGCGGCGAGGTCCGACAGCGCGGCGAGCAGCACCAGGCGGGCAGGCCCCTCCGTCGCAGCGGCCAGGGCCGTCGCCGTGGCCTGCGTCTTCTCGTCGCCGAGCGCCGCGGCGGCGATCAGGTTCTCGCGCAGCCGGCTGGTGTACTTGGTCAAATCCATGACGCCAGTGTGACGCCATAATTGATGTCAGGCAAGCGGCAAGATGGCATCACCCAGCTGTCGTCGATATGGATTCGCGTCTTTGTTGCGGCCTGATCGCCGACGACGGTGTCGAGGGCGTGTCTTGGACCGGGTAGCCTTTCTGACCATGAAGAACGGTGAATCGACGCCAACGGAGCTGCGTGCGTCCGGCACGGTAGGTGTCGCGATGGTGACCCCCTTCAGCGCCGACGGCAAGCTCGACGTCGATGCCGGGGTCGCGCTCGCGGCCCGCCTGGTCGACCGCGGCGTCGACCTGCTCGCGATCTCGGGAACCACCGGTGAATCGCCGACCACCACCGAGTCGGAGAAGGCCGATCTGCTGCGCGCCGTCGTCGATGCCGTCGGTAAGCGCGCGACCGTGATCGCGGGCGCGGGCACCTACGACACCGCGCATTCGATCGTGCTCGCGCGCAACGCGCAGCGGGCGGGTGCACACGGTTTGCTCGTGGTGACGCCGTACTACTCCCGGCCCTCCCAGGAGGGGCTGATCGCGCATTTCACCGCCGTCGCGGACGCCACCGACCTGCCGGTCACCCTGTACGACATTCCCGGGCGTTCGGTGGTGCCGATCGCCAGTGACACCATCCGCAAGCTCGCCGAGCACCCGCGCATCGTCGCGGTCAAGGACGCCAAAGGCGATCTGAACATGGGCGCCGAACTCATCGCGAGCACCGGCCTGACCTTCTACTCCGGCGACGACGCGCTCAACCTGCCCTGGTTGTCGGTCGGCGCGGCCGGATTCATCAGCGTCATCGGGCATCTCGTACCCGAACGACTGTGTGCGTTGCTGGAGGCATACACGGCGGGGCAGGTGGTGCGCGCCCGCGAAATCAACACCACGCTGCTGCCGCTGCACGCCGCGATGGCCCGGCTCGGCGGCGTCGCGATGAGCAAGGGGGGCCTGCGGCTGCTGGGCGTGGAGGTCGGCGAACCGCGGCTTCCGCAACTGATGCCGACCGGCGAGCAACTGGAAGTGCTCGCCGCGGACCTGCGAGCGGTCGGAGTGCTTTCGTGAGCGAACATCTATCCCGGCGCCGGCGCAGCGCGTCCCGCCCCGCGGGAGCGCCGGCCCCCACCACCCCGGCGGAGCAGGTGACGCCGTCCCCCGCGTCAGCGGAGACCGTCGCACGGCCCGAGCCGGCTCTGGACGAGACGACGGCTGAAGCCCCTCCCGCGGTCACCGCCGAGAAGCCCGCGCCCGTGCAGGCGCGCCGGGAAGGCAAGGGTCAGAACGCGGCGTCCCGGCGAGGGGGCCGGGGACGCGGGCAGTCCGGCGCCCGCCGGGTCGAAGAGCCTCCGGCACAGGCGGCCCCGGTGGCCGCGCACGATCGGCTCGGCGCCCCGCCGCCCCTGCCGCAGAACGGCCTGCGCGTGTTCGCGCTGGGCGGTATCGGCGAAATCGGCCGGAACATGACCGTTTTCGAGTACGGCGGCAAACTGCTGATCGTCGACTGCGGCGTGCTGTTCCCGGAGGACCAGCAGCCCGGCGTCGACCTGATCCTGCCGGACTTCCGCCCCATCGAGGACCGGATCGACGATGTCGTGGCCGTCGTGCTCACCCACGGCCACGAGGACCACATCGGCGCGGTGCCGTTCCTGCTGCGGCTGCGGCCCGATATCCCGGTCGTCGGCTCGAAGTTCACCCTCGCGCTGGTCTCCGCGAAGTGCCGGGAACACCGCCTGCACCCGAAACTCGTCGAAGTGACCGAGGGGCAGCACACCACCCACGGCCCGTTCGGCTGCGAGTACTTCGCGGTCAACCATTCCATTCCCGACGCGCTCGCCGTCGCCATCCGCACGCCGGCGGGCGTCGCGTTGCACACCGGTGACATCAAGCTCGACCAGCTCCCGCTGGACGGGCGGCTCACCGACCTGGCCGGATTCTCCCGGCTCGGTGACGAGGGCGTCGATCTGTTCCTGGTGGACTCCACCAACGCCGAGGTCCCTGGCTTCGTCACGCCGGAACGCGAGATCGGCGGCGTGCTGGACACGGTCATCGGCAAGGCGAACGGCCGGGTCATCGTCGCGTCCTTCGCCAGTCATGTGCACCGCATCCAGCAGGTCGTCGACGTGGCCCAGAAGTACGGGCGGCGCGTGTGTTTCGTCGGCCGCTCGATGGTCCGCAATATGCAGATCGCCCAGGACCTGGGCTATCTCACCGTGCCGGAGGGCGTCGTCGTCGACCTCGACGTCGCCGCCACGCTGCCCAGCCACCGCCTGGTGCTGATCTCCACGGGTTCGCAGGGCGAGCCGCTGTCAGCGCTGTCGCGGATGGCGCGCGGCGACCACCGGCAGATCAACATCCGCCCCGACGACCTCGTGGTGCTGGCCTCCTCGCTGATCCCCGGCAACGAGAACTCGGTGTTCGCGGTGGTCAACGGCCTGGCCCGGCTCGGGGCCACGGTGATCACCCAGCAGAACGCCAAGGTGCACGTCTCCGGGCACGCCTCGGCGGGAGAGCTGCTCTACCTGTACAACGCGGTGCGGCCGACCAATGCGATGCCGGTGCACGGCGAGTGGCGCCATCTGCGCGCCAACGCGGCGCTGGCGGTGGCGACCGGCGTGCCGCAGGAGCGGGTGGTGCTCGCCGAGGACGGCGTGGTGGTCGACTTGGTCGACGGCATCGCCTCGATCGTCGGACGGGTGCCGGTGGGCCACGTATACGTCGACGGGCTGTCGGTCGGTGATGTCGGGGAGTCGACGCTGTCGGACCGGCTGGTGCTCGGCGAGGGCGGTTTCATCGCGATCACCGTCGCCATCGATGAGACCACCGGCAAGGCGGTGAGTACCCCGGAACTGAGCGGCCGCGGCTTCTCCGACGATCCCACCGCACTGCTCGACGCGGCGGAATTGGTGGAAGCCGAACTGTTGCGCCTTGCGGGCGAAGGCGTCACCGACACCCACCGGATCGCGCAGGGTGTGCGCCGCGTGGTGGGTCGATGGGTGGCCGACACCTATCGGCGTCGTCCGATGATCGTGCCGACCGTCATCGGCGTCTGACCATCCCCGCAACGAAAAGCGCCGGGCAGCTCAGCTGCCCGGCGCTTTCCACGCGGTAGTGGATTACTCCTGGCAGGCCGCGGACTCGATCTTCGCGCTCTTGACGATGTTGCAGGCGAAGGTGTGGTCGACTTTCCACTGGCCGCCCTCGGACACGAACTGGATGAACGCGTCGTCCACCGGGGTGCCGTCGATGGTGACCTTGGCGTCGGCCTTGAGTTTGCCGTCCTTCGGGTCGCCCACGTTGGTGACCTCGACGGTGACCTTCTGCTTCTTCGCGGCGTCGACGAGGTTGGCGACCAGGTAGGGATCCTGCTCGGCGGCCTGGATCCAGCTGATCTTCTCCGCGTTCGGCACGTTCGGATCGAACGCCTTCTGCAGCCGTTCGTTCAGCTGCTGCACGGAGGGCTTGGCCAGGGCGGGCGAGGACGGTGTGGTCGGCGCCGAGCCGGCCTCCTTGTCGCCCTTGTCCGAGCCGCCCTCCAGCTCACCCGCCGCGTGGCTGGGATTGGCGCTGGTGCTCGGAGACGAGGAGTCGTCGTTGGAGGCGCAGGCGCTCAGCGAGCAGGCCAGTGCGGTGAGGACGACGGCCACGGTGGTCCGGAAAGTGCGGTGCTTCACGTTGTTTCCTTCGACTCGAAGTCCGGGCATCAGCCGTGGTTGGACGTGCAGTTCCAGTGCACGATGTAGGCATCGGAATCGTTGTGCGCCAGCGCCTGGCCTTGCGCGCTGCGCCGCGACGAGGCGTACCCCCAGCTCCAGGTACCGGTGCCGCTGGAGTACGCCACGGCGCCGCAGCCGTTGCGGAACCAGACCACCGACTGGCAGTCCGCCGCGCCGCAGGAGCTGATGGCGCGCTGCTGTGCGGCAGACGAGTTCGGGTAGTCGTAGGAGTACCCGATCAAACCGGTGGAGGTGGACAGCGCGATCGCGCCGTAGTTGTTGGTGTAAGCGTTCGCGGCGGGCGCGCTGACAGCCAGCGCGGCACCTGCCGCCGCGAGCGCGGCCACACCGGTAGCAAACTTCTTCACGAGGATTTGCCCCTTCTTGTCATAAGGCCCACGACCCGATGGACCGAGTGACAAGGTACAGAGCCGACCTTCATTACGCTAGCCGGAGATTTCCCGGCAGAGGGAGACGCGAACACCGTGCTAGGGGCGCGCGTTGCCGGTATAGAGCCAAGTGTGGCCAACGGCCCCGCCTCCCGCAACCGGGGCGCAGGGGTTTCCGTCGCCCGTGTCAGCGGCGAATCTCGATTAAGCACAACGTCATTGCGTGCCGGTCGGCACGAAGCCGAGTGTGGCACGTCCTCGGTTCTCGTGGCCCGCCTGGCGTCGCCGGAGAAATCCCCGCGTGGACCGCCGGGGCGGCGCCGCGGTCGCGGTGACCGCAGGGCGTCGTGCCGCACGGCGTCGACGCATGGCGGTCGGTATGTTCGGGGAGTGACTATGGCACAGCGGGAACGCCGGGGACTCGTGGAAGCGATGGAGGCGGCGGGTCCGGACGCGCGCACGCTCTGCGGTGCGTGGACGGTGCGAGATCTGGCCGCTCATCTGGTGGTTCGCGAACGGCGGCCCGATGCCGCGCCGGGCATCCTGCTGAAGCCGTTCGCCGGGTATCTCGCGCGGGTGCAAGCGAAGGCGGCGCGTAAGCCCTTCCCCGAACTGCTGGAACAGGTGCGGACCGGTCCGCCGTGGTGGTCGCCGCTGCGGCCGGTGGACGCGGTCGTCAATCTGTCCGAGATGTTCGTCCATCACGAGGACGTGCGCCGCGCCGAACCCGGTTGGCAGCCACGCGAACTGACCGCCGCCGACGAGGACCAGCTGTGGTCGGTCCTGCGGAAGATGGCCAAGATGGCCTACCGCAAGGCGCCGGTCACCGTCGAAATCGCGACGCCGGACGGCAGGCGCACGGTGGTGCGGTCGGCGTCCGACGAGGTGGTCACGCTGACCGGAAAGCCGTCGGAACTGGTGCTGCACGCCTTCGGCCGGGACGAAGTCCGGCTGGAGACCGCCGGATCCCCGGAGGCCGTCCGGGCGGTGTTCGAAGCGGACCGTTCGGTCTGATAATCGCCCGTCGCCTCGGGCCGCAGAGGCCGACGGGCGGCGAAAAGCCGCCAGAGGCGCGACGGTGCCAGTGTTGCGGATGGTCCGGATGGGGCGATTGCGGCTAGCCTGGGGCCATGGCAGGTAAGTCCCGCAGCACCACGACGACTCGGGCGCGGGCGGGATCGGCGCGGGGGAGGACCACCACGGCGCGGTCTCGCGCGGCCACGCCCCGTGCCGCGGCGCCCAGAGCGACCGCCACCCCCCGCAGGCGCGCCCCGGCCCGGCGCCCGGCGCGCCGTCCGTCGAACACGGCTCCGCTCGCGGTCATCACACGAGGTATCGGCAGCGGCTGGACCATGCTGGCCCGCGGACTCGGCGCGACCACCCGGACGTTGAGCCGCGCGGGCGAGATCGAGCACGGGCATCGGCGCGACGGCATCGCGCTGGCGCTGATCGCCCTGAGCGCCGTGATCGCGGCGGCGGTCTGGTTGTCGGCAGGCGGGCCGGTCGGCCACTGGGTCGAGGACGTGATCCGCGCGATCTCCGGATCGGCGTCCGCGGGACTGCCGTTCGTCGCCTCCGGGATCGCCGTCGTCCTGATGCGGACCGAACCGCGCCCCGAGATCCGGCCGCGGCTGGTGCTCGGCGGCCTGCTGATCGGCTTGCCGATCCTCGGACTGTGGCACATCGCCGCGGGCGCTCCCACCGACGCGCACGGACGTTCCCGCGCGGCCGGTTTCGTCGGCTTCGTGACCGGCGGGCCGCTGACCAACGGCCTCACCGCCTGGCTCTCGGTCCCGATCCTGCTGCTGGCCATCGTCTTCGGCGCGCTGCTGGTGACCGGGACCACGGTGCGCGAGGTGCCCGCCAAGCTGCGGCGTTACCTCGGCACCGAGACCGGTGGCGACGACTACGGCGAATTCGACGGCGATTACCGGGACTACGATCCGGCCAACTACGACGCCGACGGTTTCCCGGTGCACCGCGCCACCACCAAGCGGCGCGGTCGCACGCCGGCGGAGAACTACCCGCCCGACGAGTTCGGCGACCCCGACGCGGTCACCGAAGCGCTCGGTGAACCGCCGCTGCGCGACGCCAAGCAGATCGCGGTCGAAGAACCCGCGCCGAAACCGAGGCCGAAGAAGCAGCGTCCCGCCGCGGTGGTGGAGGATCAGACGCCACCGCCACCGCCGCCGCAGCAGCTGGAGTTCGTCGCCGATCGCGAGGTCGAAGGCGACTACACCCTGCCGCCGTTGTCGCTGCTCACCGACGGGGATCCGCCGAAGAAACGCAGCGCCGCCAACGAATCGATGATCGAGGCGATCACCGAGGTGCTGGTGCAGTTCAAGATCGACGCCGCGGTGACCGGCTTCGTGCGGGGCCCGACGGTCACCCGCTACGAGGTCGAACTCGGGCCCGGCGTGAAGGTCGAGAAGATCACCGCGCTGGCCCGCAACATCGCCTACGCCGTCGCGACGGAGAACGTCCGGCTGCTCGCGCCGATCCCCGGCAAGTCCGCCGTCGGCATCGAGGTGCCCAACGCCGACCGCGAGCTGGTCCGGCTGGCCGACGTGCTCAAGGCGCCCAGTACCCGCACCGACCACCACCCGCTGGTGATCGGCCTGGGCAAGAACATCGAGGGCGAGTTCGTCTCGGCGAATCTGGCCAAGATGCCGCACCTGCTCGTCGCGGGGTCCACCGGTTCGGGTAAGTCCAGCTTCGTGAACTCGATGCTGGTGTCCTTGCTGCAGCGAGCCACGCCGGACGAAGTCCGGATGATCCTCATCGACCCGAAGATGGTGGAACTCACTCCGTACGAGGGCATCCCGCACCTGATCACGCCCATCATCACCCAGCCGAAGAAGGCCGCGGCCGCGCTGGCCTGGCTCGTCGAGGAGATGGAGCAGCGCTATCAGGACATGCAGGCCAACAAGGTGCGCCACATCGACGACTTCAACAAGAAGGTGAAGTCGGGCGCGATCACCGCGCCGCTGGGCAGCGAACGGGTGTACCGGCCCTACCCGTACATCCTGGCCATCGTCGACGAGCTGGCCGATCTGATGATGACCGCTCCGCGCGACGTGGAAGACGCCATCGTCCGCATCACCCAGAAGGCCCGTGCGGCCGGGATCCATCTCGTGCTGGCCACGCAGCGGCCGTCGGTGGACGTGGTGACCGGTCTGATCAAGACCAACGTGCCCTCCCGCCTGGCCTTCGCGACCTCATCGCTGACCGACTCCCGCGTCATCCTCGACCAGCCCGGCGCGGAGAAGCTGATCGGCATGGGCGACGGCTTGTTCCTGCCGATGGGGGCGGGCAAGCCGACCCGGTTGCAGGGCGCGTTCATCAGCGACGAGGAGATCCACGCCGTCGTCGACTTCACCAAGAACCAGGCCGAGCCGGAGTATCAAGAGGGCGTGACCGCGGCGAAGCCGGGCGAGAAGAAGGACGTCGATCCCGACATCGGCGACGATCTCGACGTCTTCCTGCAGGCGGTGGAACTCGTGGTCACCTCGCAGTTCGGCTCGACGTCCATGCTGCAGCGCAAGCTGCGCGTCGGCTTCGCCAAGGCAGGACGGCTGATGGACCTCATGGAGACCCGCGGCGTGGTCGGTCCCAGCGAGGGCTCCAAGGCGCGCGACGTGCTCGTGAAACCCGATGAGCTGGACGGGCTCCTGTGGTCGATCCGCGGTGGCGGGGAGGACGGCGGCTCCGAGCCGCCGGAGTGATCCGGCTGGTTCCCTCGGCGAGATTCGAACTCGCATCTCCCGGAATCTAGGTCCGGCGCCTCTACCGATTGGGCTACGAGGGATCGGGTCGGGTTTCGACCGCACGAAAAAGGGGTCACTCCCGGCGATTCGCCGCGGAGTGACCCCTTCGATACAGGTCTGGGAAAGACGAGATCAGGGGCGGCTCCGCGCGCTCATCCACCACGAGATGAACGAGAGCGATAGCACGGCGTGGGCGCGCGAACGCCGGGCATCGCTCGGCAACTCTTGCCGTAGCGTTCCGGTCATCGTCTCGCCTTCCTGCGATCTGATCTTCGTCGGCTCGAAGGTAGCACCGGATACGGTGCCGGGAACCGTTTTTCCCTCGCCGACGACCCTACCCGGTCCGGTTCTTCCGTGCCTGAAGGGTATAGCTCGACGGCAGCGGCAACGAGTACCGGGTCGGTCGCCACTCGCCGTCCCGTCCCGCCGTCGTGAGGCCGGGCAGCGCATTGGCGCGGTCGAACGTGACGGTGATCGTCGCCACGAACGACGACTGTGGCATGAGCGGGCGGGTGAACGCATGTGGAATTATGGGCGGCAATCACCCCGCTATCGAACAACAACGGACAAATCGGGCATTATGGACATCATGATCTTCGCTCTCGATCGGCACGCCGCATGCACGTAACCGCACTCGAATGGGTGATCACCGTCGTGGTGATCCTCGGACTGTTCATCTTCGACTTCTTCGCCCACGTCCGCACCCCGCACGAACCGACGTTCCGGGAATCCGGGTTCTGGTCCGCGGTGTACATCGGGCTGGCGCTGCTGTTCGGCGGTGTGGTCGCCTGGCAGTGGGGTTCGACCTACGCCGGGGAGTACTACGCGGGCTTCGTCACCGAGAAGGCGCTCTCGGTGGACAACCTGTTCGTCTTCCTGATCATCATGTCCACCTTCGCGGTGCCGCGGATCTACCAGCAGAAGGTGCTGCTGATCGGCATCGTGCTCGCCCTGGTCATGCGCGGTGCGTTCATCGCCGTCGGCGCGGCCGCGATCAGCGCGTTCAGCTGGGTGTTCTACCTGTTCGGTCTCTTCCTCGTCTACACCGCCGTCAAGTTGCTGCGCGAGAGCGGCCACGAGGTCGAGGTCGAGGAGAAGAGAGACAGCCGGATCGTCGCGTTGGCCAAACGGGTGCTGCCCACCACGGACCAATACGACGGCGACAAGCTGGTGACCAGGGTCGACGGCCGCCGGGCGGTCACCCCGCTGTTGCTCGCGCTGCTGGCCATCGGATTCGCCGACCTGCTCTTCGCGCTGGACTCCATTCCGGCCATCTACGGCCTGACCGAGCAGCCGTACCTCGTCTTCACCGCCAACGCGTTCGCGCTCATGGGCTTGCGACAGCTGTACTTCCTGATCGGCGGTCTGCTCGACCGGCTGGTGTACCTGTCCTACGGGCTGGCCGCGATCCTCGCGTTCATCGGCGTGAAGCTGGTACTGCACGCCCTGCACGAGAACACGCTGCCGTTCGTCAACGGCGGCGAGCACGTCGCGGTGCCGGAGATCTCCACGCCCGTCTCGCTGGGCGTGATCTTGGGCATCCTGGTCGTCGCGACGGTCGCCAGCCTGCTCCGCACCCGCGTGCGAGCGGACCGCTAGCCGGTCAGGACGCGAATGCGCCGAAGACCGGCGCCCACTCCACGGCGCGCACGTCGTCGATCAGGTTCTCCCGGGCGAACGGGTCCTGGGCGAGCAGGTCCTTCAACTGCCCGGCGTCCTCCGAGCGGAAGATCAGCAGCGCTCCGGACCCGTCCGGGTACGGGCCGCTGCTGAGCAGGGCGCCGGACTCGAGCAGGCCGGCCAGCCAGGCGCGGTGCTCGGGGCGGTGGACGTCCCGGTCCGCGGCAGTGGCCTGGGAGTAGACGTAGTGGACGGCGAAGATCGGCACGGTATCGCTTCCTGTGGGAACGGACTCAGAGCGTCAGCAGCATTCGAGTATTGCCGAGGGTGTTGGGCTTTACATAGCTCAGATCGAGGAACTCGGCCACACCGGTGTCGTAGGACCGGCACATCTCGGCATACACCTCGGCGGTGACCGGCGTGCCGTCGATCTCGACGAAACCGTGCCTGCCGAAGAACTCCACTTCGAAGGTCAGCACGAACACCCGCTCCAGCTCGAGTTCGCGAGCAACCTCGATCAACCGCTGCACAATGAGCTTGCCCACACCGGAGCCCTTGACGTCGGGGTGTACCGCGACCGTGCGCACCTCCCCGAGGTCGGCCCACAGCACGTGCAGCGCGCCGCAGCCGACGACCCGGCCGTCCAACTCGGCGACCCAGAACTCCTGCACCGCCTCGTAGAGGTTGACCAGGTTCTTCTCCAGCAGGATCCGGCCGGCGTAGACGTCGACGAGGCGCTTGATCTCGGGCACATCGGAGGTTCGCGCGCGTCGGACGACCGGAACGGAACTCCGCGCGGCCGAAGCCGCGCCCGGATACGCGTCGCTGGTCGAACCACCTAGTGGTCCCCGAGAGGTCATGGGGTGCACAGTAGTCGGCCCGGCTACCGATAGTCTGAACGTGTGCCGCAGATCCACTCGTTCAGCTCACCGCATCGCGCCGGGCAGCGCGACGCGGTGCCGAGGCGGCCGTGACCGAGCCGATCGCCGGCGAGGCGACGGCGTGAGCGGTCAGGCCCGGAGGCGGCAGCGGAGCGTGACCACGCGGGGCCCCGCTCGTGCCGGAAGGGGCAGAGCATGAGCGTGCAACCCGACGAGGCGGACCGCCCCTGGGTGGCGCCCGCACCAACCCGGCCCGGCTTCGCGCCCGCGCAGGCCGAGAGCGGGCCGCCCCTGCTGAACATCGCGAATGTGCTGACCATGCTGCGCATCGCGATCGTGCCGCTGTTCGTCGTGGCGCTGTTCGTCGGAGATGGCCACGACACCGGCTGGCGGATCGCCGCGGCGGCGCTGTTCGGCCTCGCCGCGATCACCGACCGGTTCGATGGGCAACTGGCTCGCAAATACGGCCTGGTGACCGACTTCGGCAAGCTGGCCGATCCCATCGCGGACAAGGCGCTGATCGGGTCGGCGGTGATAGGGCTGTCCCTGCTCGGCGATCTGGCCTGGTGGATCACCCTGGTGATCTGCGGTCGCGAGATCGGCGTCACACTGCTGCGCCTGCTCGTCGTGCGGCGCGGCGTCATTCCCGCCGGGCGCGGCGGCAAGCTCAAAACCCTGGTCCAGTCGCTGGCCATCGCCATGTTGCTGCTGCCGCTGTCAGGCTGGGTCGCCGGCATCGGCATGCTGCTGATGTACCTGGCGGTCGCGCTGACGGTGGCCACCGGGCTGGACTACGTCGGTCAGGCGGCCCGGGTGTGGTTCGCGGGCGGACCGGGGCGGACGCGCGGCGTATGAGCGATCCGCTGGTGGAAGGCGTGCAGGCCATCGATCTGGTTCGTGCGCTGGTGACTGTGCGGCAAACCGTGGCCACCGCCGAATCCCTGACCGCGGGCCTGCTCGCGGCGACCATCGCCGGGGTCCCCGGCGCCAGTGCCGTGCTGCGCGGCGGCTTGGTGGTGTACGCCACCGATCTCAAGCACAGCCTCGCGGGTGTGGAC
The DNA here is from genome assembly GCF_040632645.1 of Nocardia sp. NPDC019219. Taxonomy (NCBI): domain Bacteria; kingdom Bacillati; phylum Actinomycetota; class Actinomycetes; order Mycobacteriales; family Nocardiaceae; genus Nocardia; species Nocardia sp. NPDC019219. The sequence goes on from NZ_JBEYCG010000002.1 coordinate 283,575, forward strand.
GCGGAAGTGCTCGCGGCCGAAGGCCCGGTGGCGGCGAGCACCGCCGAACAGCTGGCCGTGGGCGCGCGCACCCGATGCGGCGCGGACTGGGGCGTGGGCCTGACCGGCGTGGCGGGCCCCGATTCACAGGACGGGCACCCGGTCGGCACGGTCTTCCTCGGACTGGCCGGTCCGGGGCATACCGAGGTGATGCGGTTGAAACTCCCCGGCGACCGGTGGACGATCAGAATCGGTGCGACGCGCACGGCGGTGTCGGAATTGCTGCGGTGTGTGCGGGAGGCGGGCCCGGGCCCGGCCGACCGCGTCGGGCGGAGCGGCTGAGGTGCCCCGGGCGGGAACCAACCGCCCCGGCTCGGACGTTGTGCCAGAAAGAACGGCATGCGTGGGGTCGAGAATCGCCTCGGCCCGGCGACCGGGAGCGAAGGAGAACGAGATGACGCTGCTGCGAGAGGCGATCGGGGACAGTCTGCGGCGTGCGCGTCTCGCCCAGAACCGGACCTTGCGCGAGGTGTCGACCTCCGCGCGGGTGAGCCTGGGCTATCTCTCCGAAGTCGAGCGCGGTCGTAAGGAGGCTTCCAGTGAATTGCTGGCCGCCATCTGCGAAGCGCTGGACGTGCCGCTGTCCCGGGTGCTGTGGGATGTGAGCACGATCATGGCCGGCGCCGACGGGCCGACCGCCGACGCGACCGCGAGCGACGCCCCGGCCGCGACCGCGGCGTCGGAGCAGACCGCCGCCGAACCCGCGGCGCAGGACGAACCCGCGGCGGCGACCATGTCGGTGGCCGACGCGGCGCGGCCGCTGCCGCTGGCGGAGGACACCCGGATCGTCATCCCCGCGCCGCGTTCGGACATGTTGGTCCTGGTCAAGGGCGCGTGACGCGCGACGAGACGTGGCCACGGCGGCAACGCTGCGGGCCGGTGCGGAAAGCGGATAGATTCTCCCTTAGGCGTCGGTTGAGCCGGGTTCGCCCGGCTCGGGTGCCACATGGTGGAGGATAGGCACATATCGAGTGCGTGACGGTCGCGCACTGGAGTCGCGCCCGAGCGCGGCATGTCAGATGGAGGCGGGATCAATCGATGGCTAATCCGTTCGTCAAGGCCTGGAAATACCTGATGGCCCTCTTCGATGCGAAGATCGAGGAGCACGCGGATCCGAAGGTCCAGATTCAGCAGGCTATCGAGGAAGCCCAGCGGCAGCACCAGGCCCTTTCGCAGCAGGCCGCGTCGGTCATCGGCAACCAGCGCCAGCTGGAGATGAAGCTGAACCGGCAGCTGGACGAAGTCGAGAAGCTCAACGCCAACGCGCGCCAGGCCGTTCTGCTGGCCGACCAGGCCACCGCCGCGAGCGACACCGAGAAGGCGATCCAGTACACCAACGCCGCCGAGGCGTTCGCGGCGCAACTGGTCACCGCCGAGCAGTCCGTCGAGGACCTGAAGGTCCTGCACGACCAGTCGCTGCAGGCGGCCGCCCAGGCCAAGAAGGCCGTGGAGCAGAACGCGATGCTGTTGCAGCAGAAGGTCGCCGAGCGCACCAAGCTGCTCAGCCAGCTGGAGCAGGCCAAGATGCAGGAACAGGTCTCCGCCTCGCTGCAGCAGATGGATTCGACGCTGTCCGCGCCGGGCAGCACCCCGAGTCTGGACGCGGTGCGCGAGAAGATCGAACGCCGCTACGCCAACGCGCTGGGCGCCGCCGAACTCGCGCAGAACTCGGTGCAGGGTCGCATGCTCGAGGTGCAGCAGGCCAGCATCCAGATGGCCGGGCACAGCAAGCTGGAGCAGATCCGCGCGTCCATGCGCGGGGATCAGCTGCCCGCCGGTGGCGCCCAGCCCGCCATCAATCCGGGGCAGGCGCAGCCGCAGATGAACAAGGGGCAGGCCGCGCAGCAGTAGCCGACGACGGGCGTTCGGCGACATGTGTCGGTGGGGGCTGGTTCACTGGAAGACAAGGCGTGGGGACCCGACCGGCCGGCCGTCGGCCGAGTCGGGTCTCGGTCTGTCCGAAGTGTGCAACCGGTGGGAGAGAAGGTATGAGCGGCAGGGTATTCGGTGAGCGGCAGCTCGACGCGCGGCGCCTGCGCGGGACGGCGCTGATCCGGGCACAAGCCGCGCTCGCGCCACAGCCGGGCAGCCTGCCGGACAGCCTTCGCGAAGCGGGGGAGAACGCGCTTGTGGCCGTGCGGCGCTGGGCCGATCCGCGGGAGCGTGAGCTGCGCCGCCGCCGCAGGGCCCGTCGCCGAAGCTTCCAGCTGGGCACCGTATCCGGCCTCACCACGGCGGGAACCGTTGGCCTCGTTGTCCTTTCGGCGCCGGTCTGGGCCGTGGTCATGGTCGGCGGCGGCGCGGTCGCGCTGGTGACGGGCGCGGCGCTGAGCACTCGCCGTTATCTGCGGCTGCGCGGCGCTCCCCTGCCGCACGCGGCGTTCATCCCGCGCAAGCAGCCGCCGTTGTGGTCCAACGCGCGCCCGGCGATCGCGCGTCTGGTGCGGGCGGAGAAGGCATTGCACGGGATGGGCGTCCAGATCGCTCGCTCGCACCGGCTGCCGCAGGACGAACTGGCCGACCTGCTGGAAACGGCCGCTTCGGGCGCGGCGGCGCTGCACGCGCTGGCCGCCGACATCACGGCGATGGAACAGGGCCTCGGTGCGATGGGGAGCGCTGATTCCCCCGCGGCGGTGGCGCTCACCGAGAACCTCCGGCTGATTCTGGCCAGGCTCGATGCGGGCGTCGGGGAGTACGAGCAGGTCGTAGCCGCGGCAGCCCGGATCCTCGCGGTTCCGGAGAACACCGTGGTTCGGCACAACTTCGACACCATCGTGGCGGATCTGCGCCATGCTTCCGATCGGCTGGACGGGTGGGCCCAGGCCCTCATCGAGGTGGCCGACAAATCGGTGCCCGCGTCGCCGCGGCCACCGATCTGACGCCGGCCGGTTCAGCTCGACCGGTCCTTGCGGCGGAGTTCCTCGGCCCTGGCGCGGAACGCCGCGCCGACCAGTTCGCGGCTCTCGGCCATGAGGTCGAGCACCTCCCAGGACGCCTTCCGGGCGGCGGATCCGACGATCCCGGCGATCGCCGAGCCGTGCCGCCGCGCGGCGGCCGCGAGTTCTTGTGCCAGCTCGTTCGTCTGTTCCATCGGGTCCCGGCCGTTAGATGAGGCTCAGTGCATGACTGTGTGCTGACCGGTGTGTCTCCGTCATTCGATCATCCCTTCCCTCTTGTCGCGCAACGTCACTGTGCGTCGAAGATCAGAGTACATCCGTGCACTGAACGGGCCTACGATCCGGTCGTGCCGGCGCAAGCGGCATCCGGCGAGCGCGTCAGCCGGGCGTTCGTGCGTGATGGGCGCGGATCCGGCGCGTGCGTGGCCGGTAGGCTGCGGCGATGCGGTTTCTCTCGGCTCGCGGGCGTGACGGTGTGATGGTCGGCATGACGAGCAGCCTGGATCGGTGGCTGGTCGACCGCAGTGCGCGGGTTCGAGCGACCCCGGCGGACCGGGCGCTGAAGGCGTTGAGCACCGCCGCCGACAAGAACCGTCTGTGGATCGCCCTGGGGGCGGTCCTGTTCGTCGCCGGAGATCGCTCGACCCGGCGCGGCGCGGTGCGCGGGCTGCTCGCACTGAGCATTGCCAGCAGCGTGGCCAACGGCGTGGCCAAACCGCTGTTTCCGCGCCGCCGTCCGCCGGACGAGTCCGTTCCGTTCGTGCGCAGGCTGGTCGCGCCGCCGGTCTCGTCGTCGTTCCCGTCCGGGCACTCGGCTTCCGCCGCCGCCTTCGCGACGGGCCTGGCGCTGGAGTCTCCCGTGGCGGCTGCCGCCGTCGCCCCCGTCGCCGCCGCGGTCGCGTACTCCCGCGTCCATATCGGCGTGCATTGGCCGTCCGACGTGGTCGCGGGCGCGTTGTTCGGTGGCGCGGTCGCGCTGGTCACCCGGCGGTGGTGGGCGGTGCGCGACGACGAGCCCGCCGCCCTGGGCCCGGTCGAACACATCGACCCGCTGCCGGACGGCGCCGGATTGCTGCTGATCGGCAATCCGCACGCGGGATCGGGCGACGGCGACAACGCGCTGGCCACCCTGCGCGACCGGCTGCCCGCCGCCGAGGTGCTCGAACTCGGCGACGACGACGTCGAGGCGCGGGTCGGCGAACTGCTGCGACGCGACGACATCGTCGCTCTCGGCGTGGTCGGCGGAGACGGAACGGTGTCGGCCGTCGCGGAGTACGCGGTGCGCCACCGGGTGCCGTTGGCGGTCTTCGCGGGCGGCACGCTGAACCACTTCGCCAGGGATGCCGGGGTGGAGGACTCCGATGTCACCCTCGCCGCGTTGCAAGCGGGCGAAGCGGTGCGCGTCGACGTGGCCGAGGTGTGCTTCGACGACGCAGAGCAGCGCGTCTTCGTCAACACCGCCAGCCTCGGCGGTTATCCCGACTTCGTGCGGGTCCGGGAGCGCTGGGAGCGCCGGATCGGCAAGTGGCCCGCTGCGGGACTCGCCATGGTGCGCGTACTGTTCCGCGCCCAGCCGCTGCACGTCACCATCGATGACACCCGCACCGCGCTGTGGATGCTGTTCGTCGGCAACGGCGCCTACCATCCCGCCGACCAGATCCCCATGTCGCGTCCGGAATTGCACGGCGGCACCCTCGATGTCCGTTACCTGCGCGCCGACGTCCCGTTCTCCCGGCTGCGGCTGGTCTTCGCGACGTTCACCGGCACGCTCGCGTATTCGCCCACCTATCGGCACCGCCGGGTCTCCCGCGTGACCGTGCGGGTGGCCGGGCAGCCGGTCTCGTTGGCCACCGACGGAGAGGTCGATCATCGCGGCAAGAACTTCCGGTTCGCCAGCGGGCCGTCGGCGCTGACGCTGATCAGAAGCGGAGATCGCGAGGCCGGTGCGGCGCACCGCGGGCCACGGAGCGAGCACTGAAGATAGCTGTCCAATAACTATGATCTTGGAGACGATTCGGCGAGTCGTCGAATCGGTAATCGCAGTGTTTGGCTGCGGCAGAGCGGGGTAGTTGCCACGGTGTAGCTGATTACTTCCGGCCTCGACTGAGGGCGGGAACATGCACTACAGGGCAGGAGCACGTCATGCTCGATGTTTCCTACCGTCTATCGCTGCTCGACCAGGACACGCAGCGGCTGGATGTCAGCCGGTACTTCGCGTGTGACACCGCCGAGGACCCGGTGCGGGTGTCGCGCAGGACGCGGCGCGTCGCCGACGGATCCGAGGCCACCGATCGACCCGCAAGCGATTGAACCCTTTCTCAGCACGCGCGGTGCCCAGCCGCGTTCTGCCGGGCTGCGCGTCGCAGGGACGAACCGCGGAGGAACCCATGACTGAAATGCTGGAAACGCTCATCGGCAGCTCGGTGTACGGCCCCGAAGGCGAGAAGATCGGCAAGGTCAAACGGGTCTACGTCGACAACAACTCCGGATCCCCCACCTGGATCGCGGTGTCCACCGGCCTGTTCAGCACCGACGCCTTGGTCCCGCTGGCCGGGGCCGAGCATCGTCCCGAGGCGGCGACGTTGCGGGTGCGAGTCGGCAAGGAGGCGGTGAAGACCTCGCCTCAGCTGGACCACAACGGGCAGATCAGCCCGCAGGCCGAGCAGGAACTGTTCGATCACTATCAGATCGACCCGGAGCAGGCCGCCTGGGACGTCTACGGCAGGCAGCCGGTGCCGCAGCCGCGACGAGCCCGCCCCGAGATGACCCGCCCGCCGGAGGAGCGCGCCGGCGAACCGGGCGACGTCGCCGCGGCACGGAGGCGCCGCCATCCGGGCAGTGAAGAGGAGACGCTCCGGATGCCGCGCAGCGGCGATCGGTCGCGCATGGGGCGGGAACAGATGATCGACCCCTACGCCGTCGATACGGCCGATCTCGGGATGCAGCGACCGGACGGCATGCCGGACGACGATCCCTTGGCCGAAGAGTTGCCGGACGCCGAGCGCCCCAGGAGCTGACCGGGCGGACTCGTCCTCGACGATGGTGTGCGTGTCCCGCCCGGAGCGCACACCATGGTTGTGATCCGGTCGCGAGCAGGTCGGTATTCAGTCCGGAGTCGTTCGGTCGGTGGCACGGGAGGGCCGGTCCGGCGGCGCGGTCGAGGACAGGAATCGCCAGGCGCGTGTGGCCGCTTGCAACGTGAAGCGGGTGTCGACGTCGCGCAGATCGAATCCGGTGAGCTGCCGGATGCGGCCGAGCCGGTAGCGCAGGGTGCTGCGATGGATGTGCAGGGCAGCGGCGGAATCGTCGTAATTGCCACCGCATTCGAGGTATTGGCTCAGCGTGTACACCAGGTCGGCGTTGCGGTCCCGGTCGTAATCGAGCAGGAGGCCGAGCCATTCCCGGATGAACCGCTCGACTCGGCCGTCCGTGCGGGCGGCGTCGATCAGGCGGTAGAAGCCCAGCTCGTCGTACGCGGTCGCGCCGTCGGGCGTGGGCGATCGCAGGCGGATATCGATCGCGTGGCGCGCATCGTCGAACGCCCGGACGAAATCGGCCGGTCGCGCGCAGCGGCCGCTGATGCCGATGGCCACCGGGGCGGTGTCGAGGTGCGCGCGGACGGTGCGATGCAGTGCGGCCGGGTCGGGCCTGCGATCGGTGATCAGCACGACCATGCCCGAACGGCGGCCGTGCAGGAAGGGCAGTTCCAGCGCCGTGGCGGCCCGGGCGACCGCCTCCGCCGACGCGCTGTCGACGCCGTGCACGAGCACCACGTAGTGCTCGCCGTGCAGGTCGTAGCCCAGGGCCTCGGCGCGGGCGAAGGCGCTGTCGCCGTCGGCGCCGGACAGTAGGTCGTCGACCAGCTCGCGGCGCAACCGCAGCTCGATCTCGGCGAGGTTGCGCTGATGCGCCAACTCCAGCCCGAGCATCGTGCTGCTGTAGGCGAGCGCGAAGATCTCCGCGTCGACCGCCGTATCGTCCGGATCGATCAACGCGAGCGTGCCGAGTATCTCCGTACGCGGTTTCACCAGGATGATCACGCGGTCGCGGACGCGCAGCGGGCCGTTGTGGGCGGCGAGACGGCGCAGCAGTTGCTCCCGCTGCCGCGGCGGCGCTTTGGGGTACGGATCCGGTCTGCCCGGTCCCGACCACGCCCGCAGATTGCCGAACGGGTCCTCGACGGCGACCGGCAATCCGGTCAGCTGTCCCAGCGCGTCCGCGATGCCTTGTTCGCCGCCGCCGTACGCGGCGGCATCGGAGAGCACTTCCTGGACGTGGGTGCGGCGCCGCAGCCACAGCACGGTTGCCGACAGCCGCTCGTTGACCTCGGTCAGGTCGGCGGCCACCGCGGCAGCACGCTCGCGCCGCATACCATCGGCCAGCGCGACGCTCGCCAGTCGAGCGAGCACGGTGAGCAGGAACATCTCCTTCTGCGACGGTTCGCGGTCGGCGCCGACGACGATCGCGCCGACCACCCCGGACCGGTCGCGCAGGGGTAGCGCCCACGCCCACCGGCGGCCGGGGAGCCGGAGGCGGCCTGCGCCGTTCCGCGCGCGCAGTTGCGCGTCCAGATCGGGCGGAGCGGACTGCCCTGTGCCGAGCCGGTATTCGCCCCCGACGAGTCGATAGCAGCCCAGTGCGTCGCAGCATCCGGCGGAGGACACCGACTCCGCGGCGATCCGCAGGATGTCCGGTTCCCGGTGATCGCCCGAGAGCAGCGCCGACATCGCGCCCAGAGCCCACAGCGCCGACGCCGATACGGGCGCCGGTGCGTCGTCGACTTTCGAACTCGCGTACTGGGTCATGGACTCCGGTCCCTAGCCCTCGAGGTCGTGCGCCGATATCGCGGGCTCGGATGCCGGACGCCCGATGGCCCATTGTTCTGCCGCGAGCGTCCGGCCTGGTCCGATCGCATATCGACGTGTCCCGCCGCAGGCAGAATCGACGCTACTCCGGTGACGTGACCTGCGCCCGAGGAAGCGAGAACCCGGCCACCGGAGGTCACCGGGAGGCACGCGTGGCCGGACACCGAGTAGGAAACCCCGATCACCGCGGGCCGGACGAGGTCCTGGTGTCAGGGGGAACCCTGATTTCCACCCCGGTATCGCGCTTCACCTGGTGATTCCCGCCCACCCGAGTGTCATGCTCGAAGCGGAAACGGACTTCTGGGAGGCATCGGAATGTTGTGGAAGATCATCGGCATCGTCGCGGTCGTCTGGATCGCACTGGCCGTCATCGGCGCATTGATCAAGGGCCTGTTCCCGATCCTGGTGATCAGCGCCATCGTGTTCGGGTTGTACCTGCTGTACAAGGCGGTGTCGGGTTCGGACAACTCGACGGTGAGCAAGCTGTAGGGGGCGGACACGGCGGGCGGACCCTGTCGCACCCCCGCCGCCGCGATGCGGGTGATCGGCCCTGTGGCAGGCTAGGCGGATGCGAGTAGCCGTCGTCGCAGGGCCCGACCCCGGTCACGCGTTCCCCGCTATCGCGTTGTGCTTGCGGTTCCTGGATGCCGGTGACGAGCCGGTCCTGTTCACGGGTCCGCGCTGGTTCGACGCCGCACTCGCCGCCGGAATCGGGGTGCGCAGGCTCAAAGGCTTGGCGCCGCGGCCGGTGGACGACGACGCGGACGCGGGGCAGCGCATTCACGAGCGGGCGGCGCACATCTCCACCGAGATCCTGCCCGAACTGAGCGCGATGTTGCCCGAACTGGTGATCTCCGACGTGCTGACCGCGGGCGGCGGGATGGCCGCCGAGCGGCTCGGCGTCCCGTGGGTGGAACTGTCCCCGCATCCGCTGTATCTGCCGTCGAAGGGATTGCCCCCCATCGGAAGCGGACTGGCCCCCGGTGCGGGTCTGCGCGGGCGGGTGCGCGACGGTGTGTTGCGCGGCATGACCGCACGCGCCCTGCGGAACGGGCGCCGCCAGCGCGAGCGGGCGCGCGCGAGCGTCGGTCTCCCGGCCGTCGATCCCGGCCCGGCGGCCCGCCTGGTCGCCACCCTGCCCGCACTCGAGGTGCCGCGTCCCGACTGGCCGGAATCCGCCCATGTGATCGGGCCGCTGCTGTGGGAGCCGACCGACGCGATCCTGGACCTCCCGCCCGGTGACGCACCGCTGGTGATGGTCGCCCCGTCGACGGCCCACACCGGTGTGGCGGGCATGGCGGAGACCGTTCTGGAGGCTTTGGACGGAACCGGTGTCCGCGTGGCCATCTCGATGCTGGACGCTCCGCCCGCCGATCTTCCCCCGTGGGCCACAGCGGGACTGGGCCGGCAAGACGCACTGCTGACCCACGCGTCCGTCGTCGTGGGCGGCGGCGGTCACGGCCTGCTCGCCAAGACGCTGTCCGCGGGTGTCCCGATCGTCACCGTTCCCGGCGGCGGCGACCAGTGGGAGCTGGCCAATCGCGCCGCCCGGCAAGGCAGTTCGATCGTCGTGCGGCCACTGTCGCCCGCCGCGGTCCGCGCCGCGGTACAGGAGATCCTCGCCGATCCCCGCTACACCGACGCGGCCCGGCAGGCGGCCGCCACGCCCGAGTTCCCGGACCCCGTCAGCCTGTGTCACCGGGTGGGCCACGCCGTGCATCCCTGACCGGAACGGTCCGGGTGTGCCACTGACCTGGGACCGCGCGGAATGGGAGTAAGTTCGGGACGGTGCGATTGACCGAGTTCCAGGAACTGTTGCATACCGAGTTCGGTGTGGCCCGCGGCGACGCCCTGCTGACCGACCACGTCATCCTCGAGCTGGGCGGGCGCACCGGCGCCGCCGCCATCGAGGCCGGGATCGATCCCCGCGACGTCTGGCGTGCCCTGTGCGCCGAATTCGACGTGCCCAGGGCGCGCTGGTGAGCGCGCCGGGGCAGGTCGAGCGGGACGAGCCGCTGTACCGGTTCGACGAGCGGCAGCGGATGATCCCGCACGACCCGCAGCGCTTGGCCGTCCGCGTGGCGCAGGCCCGCCCCGACGACTTCGCGAGCTACCGGCAGACCGGAATCGAGCTGATGCTGCTCGGCCGCTACGACGAGGCGCTGGATCACCTCGATCGCGCGCTCGAACTGGTGGACACCGAGCAGCGGCGGATCAGCGTGTGGATCAACCTGGGCGACGTCTACCGTTACCGCGGCGACGCCCACACCGCCGAGACGTTGTACCGCCGTGCGGTGGAACACGCACGGGCGGCCGCTCCGCAGGTGCTCTCCTTCGCCGTGCAGCATCTGGGCAAGGCGCTCGCCGAACGGAATCAGCTGACCGAGGCGCACGCGCTGCTGGCCGAGGCGATGCGGCTGCGCGTCGCCGAAGGCGATCCCGAGGAGATCGAATCGACTCGCGCCGCGCTGGACACGCTGGGTGAGCTGACGATCCCGTTGCCGTCCACGGTCGCGACGCTGTTCGGCGAGTCGCCGACCTGGTCGGACTCGCACGAGGGCAGGAGCGGCGGGGTGGTGTCGGTCAACGGCGCCTACTGGCTCAAACGCGGACCGAAGGCGGTCGCCGAGTACCAGCGGCTCACCTGGCTGCGCGATCGGGGGATCGCCGTGCCGGAGGTCGCGGCGTTCGAAGACGACGTCCTGGTGCTCGTGGACGCGGGCGCACCCAGCCTGGCGGCGCGGACGAATTCTTATAGCGCGCACGCGGCTTCGATCGGCACCGTGCTCGGCGGGCTCCTGCGGCGGCTGCACGGCATTCCGGTCGCCGACTGCCCCTTCGACGGACGGCTCGACGTCGTGCTGGCGAAGGCGCGCCGCCACGTGGTCGAAGGGCTCGTGGACCCGGACGATTTCGACCACGACAACGCCGGATCCACCCCCGAGGAGGTCCTCGCGCGATTGCTGGCGCAGCGGCCGGGCAATGAGGACCTGGTGGTGGCGCACGGCGACTTCACCCCGCCGAACGTCCTGGAGAACGAGGTCCTTCTCGACGTGGGCGCGCTCGGCGTGGCCGACCGCTACCGCGATCTGGCACTCGCCGTCCGCGATCTGCGCGCGGACTTCGGCGAAGCGGAGGTGGCGGCCTTCTTCGCGGCCTACGGGCTGACCGAGCCGGACGAGAACCGCTTGGCGTACTACCGGCTGCTCGACGAATTGTTCTGAGCGTCAGGTCTTCCGCGCGTAGTGGCGGGCCGCTTTGGTGCGGTTGCCGCAGGTCGCCATGGAGTGCCAGCGCCGAGTTCCGTTCTTCGAGGTGTCGTAGAAGAACAGCACGCACTCCGGATGCGCGCACTGACGGATCCGGTCCGGCGCGGTGCGCAGTAGTTCCAGCAGGTTGTCGGCGGCCAGCCAGGCGGGCAGCCAGGCCGGCTCCGCGACGTCCGCCAGGTCCGCAGGGCCCGCCTCGGTGAGCGTGCGGCGGATGCGGCCGTGTTCCAGCACCTCGTTGAGCCCCGCGTGCGAAGCGTGCGCGACCACGTCGTAGATGGCCGTCCGCGCGGTCAGCGTCGCCTGCAAGGTGGCTTCGTCGGCGGTGGCGCGATCGGAGAGCCCCGCCGACGCAAGCCAGGTGCGCAGGCCGGTGACCTCGGTGAGCAGATCCCGTGGTCCGTGCTCGATCCATCTCGTATTCAGCAGATCGAGCGCCAGGGGTTCACCGAGGTGGGGGCGTGGATCGGGCATGCCCGAGGGTATCGAGTGCGTGTCACCGTCCACGGCGGCCACCTCCCTGTAACTATTGAAAAGAATTTTACCGGTTGACACTGGGCACTGCCGTTCGTATGGTCTAACCAGTAAAACTAAATAAGACAGTTAGACATTCCGAGGAGGAATCATCATGACCACGGTCGCCGCACCTCAGCTCGCCACCGGGCACGTCGGACTGAACGTCTCCGACCTGGATCGCTCGGTGGACTTCTATCGCCGCGCGCTCGGTTTCGAACAGCTCGCCGCGAGCACCGACGCCCAGCGCCGGTGGGCCTTCCTCGGTGCGGACGGCAAACTCGTCGTCACGCTGTGGGAGCAGAGCGACGGCGCGTTCTCCACCGATACCCCCGGACTGCATCACCTTTCGTTCCAGGTGGACAGCATCGACCAGGTGCGCGCGGTGGAACGGGTGCTGCGTGAACTCTCGGTCGCCTTCGCGCACGACGGCGTGGTGGCGCACGGCGAGGGCGTGGCCTCCGGCGGGATCTTCTTCAGCGACCCCGACGGCATCCGGCTGGAGGTCTACACGCCCAGCGGGGCCGAAACCGCTCCCGCACCCAGCGGCGCCGCCCCCACCTGTGGCTTCTTCTGATCTGATCGTCAGCGCACCGAAGGGAGCCATCGTGCGGGAGACGTTTCACCGCGGGGAGGTCGCCGTCCAGCGCCGGATGGGGCAGGCGGATATCGCCGAACGGGTCGGTCGCATGATCCGCCCCGATATCCCGGCGGTCGCCGCGGGCTTCCTGGCCGAACAGCGGATGGTGGTGCTCGCCGCCGCCGACGCGGCGGGCAGGCTGTGGGCGAGCGAGCTGGTCGGGCTGCCCGGTTTCGTGCGGGCGGTGGACGACCGGACCATCACAGTCCGAACCCGGCCCTCTGCTGCCGATCCGCTGCACGAAGCGCTGACACATCCCTCCCGCGTCGGCATGATCGCGCTGCAACCGCAGCGGCGCAGGCGGATGCGGGTCAACGGCAGGTCGACGCCGGAGGGCGCGGGCCTGCGCATCGTCACCGATCAGGTGTACTCGAACTGTCCTAAGTACATCTCGCGGCGCGATATCGAGAGCTATGCCCCCGAGGCCGGCTCACCGGCGGTGCGGCGCGGCGTCGAACTCGACGCGGGCCAGCGGGCCGCGATAGCGGCAGCCGACACGTTCTTCGTCGCGACAGCGGACGCGGAGGGCAACGCGGACGCCTCGCACCGCGGCGGTAATCCGGGCTTCTTGCAGGTGCTCTCGCCCACCCGTCTGCGCTGGCCGGATTACCGGGGCAATTCGATGTTCATGACGCTCGGCAACCTCGAGGTCAACCCCCGTTGCGGGGTTCTGATCCCGGATTGGTCCACGGGAGCCATGTTGCAGCTCACCGGCACCGCCGAATTGATCTGGGCGCCCGAGACATTCGCCGCAGGCTCGCAATGCTCCCTGGATTTCACCGTCGAGGAGGTGGTCGAGCGGCCCGGGGGAGCGCTGCGGTGGGGGCCCGCCGAGCTCTCGCCCGTCAATCCCTGAAACTTCGAGGAAAGGAACCATCCCATGCGACCCCCATTACCCCCGTTCGACGCGGAATCCGCCCGGGCCAAGGTGCGAGCTGCCGAAAACGCCTGGAACACCCGCGATCCGGAGCGGGTCGCGGCCGCCTACACCGAGGACTCCGTGTGGCGCAATCGCGACGAGTTCTTCACCGGCCGCGACGCGATCGTCGAGTTCCTCACCAGGAAGTGGTCGATCGAGAACGGCTACGCACTGCGCAAAGACTTGTGGGCCTTCGACGACAACCGCATCGCGGTGCGCTTCCAGTACGAATGGCACGACGAGTCCGCCCGGTGGTTCCGCAGCTACGGCAACGAGCAGTGGGAGTTCGCCCCGGACGGCCTGATGTCCCGGCGTGAGGCCAGCATCAACGATGTCCGGATCGAGGAGTCCGAGCGGCGCATCTTCGGGTCGCGGGAGGCGGGCGACGAGTCGGTGCTTCCACAGCGGTAGTGCGCTGCGGGGACCGCACGCCCATCGCGGACGGCGGCGCCCAGCCGGACGCCGCCGTCTCGTGTGCCGGATCGCGCTCAGGCGGCGACGGCCTGCCGCTCGGGTTCGGCCGATCCGGCATTCGCGCGGCGCCGGGGGAACAGTGCGAACGAGATCACCCCGAATCCCACGCCCACCGCGGCCGCGACGCCGAACGCCGCGTCGAGCCCCGCGACGAAGTGCGGCAGGGTCATCGGCTGCTCGCCGGTCGCCACACCGCGGAACACGGTGCCGAGCACCGCGACGCCGAGCGCCAGGCCCAATTGCCGCGCGGTGTTCACCGCACCCGCGGCCGTGCCTGCCTGCTCCGGGGCGACGGCCGCCATGCCGGTCGAGACCAGCGCGGGCGCGTTGACGCCGATCCCGATGCCGATGACCAGGAATCCGGGGACCAGCGCGACCCAGGAGGACTCGACGCCGACGAGCATCAGCAGCCAGCTGCCCAGGCCCACGACCACCAGCCCTCCGCCGATGGTCCACCTCGGCGCGATGTCGTGCAGGAACCTCCCGAACGCACCCGCCACCACGAACGCGGTCGCGGCCATCGGCAGCATCGCCAGCCCCGCGTGCAGGGGGGACATGTGCAGTTGCTGTTGCAGCCACAGCGAGATCAGGGGGCTGCTCGCGAACGCGGCGAACGTCTGCCCGGACGCGCCGAACAGGGTCGCGCCGAAGTCACGGTTGCGCAGCAGCGCCAGGGGGAACATCGGTGCGCAACTGCGCATTTCGACGACGACGAAGATCAGCGCCGCAGCGGCGCCCAGCGCGAACGCCGTCACCGCGGCCGCGTCCGTCCAGCCGTGCTCGCCGCCGCGGATGACGCCGTAGGTGACTGCGGTGGCCGCCGTCGCGAAGGCAGGCATGCCCGGCAGGTCCACGGCTCGGCCCGGCCGCCGCCGAGCGGGCGGGAACACCGCGGCGGTCAAGCCGATCGCCAGCACGTCGATGGGCAGGTTGACGAAGAAGATCCAGCGCCACGACAGGGCGTCGGTGAGGACGCCGCCGAGCACCACTCCGATGCCCGCCGCCGCGCCGGATACCGCGCCCCATACGCCGAAGGCGACGCCGCGGTCGCGTCCGGTGTAGGTCGCGTGCAGCAGCGAGAGCGTGGTGGCGAACATGGCCGCCCCGCCGATGCCTTGCAGTGCCCGCGCCGCGACGAGGGCCGCCGCGGACTCGGCGATGCCGCAGCCGAGCGACGCGACCGCGAAGACGACCAACCCGGCCAGGTACGCGCGCTTCGCGCCGACCCGGTCGGCGAGCGAGCCGAGCACCAGCAGCAAGGCGGCCAGCGCCAGGGCGTAGCCGTCCACCACCCATTGCAAGCCGGACAATCCGGTGTCCAGGTCGGCGGCGATGTCCGGCAGGGCGACGTTCACGATGGTGACGTCGATGAGCAGCATCAGCGTGCCGAGGCACGCGGCGAACAAGGGGAGCCATTTCCTCACGGGAGCCTCCACGGCGGATTCGAACGATTTCGACGCCAAGCGTGCGGCAAGTGGATGGATCTCCCTAGCCGCAGCGGTATCAGCGTTAGATTCCTCCTGTGCGAAACGATGACTCGAGGGAATCCTCCGGACTGGATGTGCTGGACAAGCAGATCGTGCACGGGCTGGTCCACGACGTCCGGATCCCGTTCGCCCGGCTGGGCGGCATCCTCGGGGTCTCCGAGCAGACGGTGGCGCGGCGGTACCGCGCGCTGCGTCAGCGCGGCATCCTGCACGTGTCCGGGCAGGTGAACGCGGTGCCGCTCGGTCACGCGCGCTGGGTGCTGCGCCTGAAATCGACACCGGACAAGGCGTTGCGGCTGGCCGAGTCGCTGGCCCGGATCCCGGATCTGAGCTGGGTGACGCTGCTGTCCACCGGGTCCGAGGTCACCTGCGTGGGCAGGCCGCGCTCGATCGAACGGCGTGACGCGCTGCTGCTGCACATCCTGCCGCGCGCCCCGCAAGTGCTGGAATTGACCGCGCACGAGGTCATCCACCGATTCCCGCTCGACGAGGAGTGGCCGCGCTACCGCCATCTGCTGACCGACGCCCAACTCGACGACCTCGGCCCCGCGCGGCGCCGGCCCGCGGATGCGGGGCCGGACGCGCCGATGGACCTGTCGGCGGCCGACGAGGCGATGCTCACGCTGCTCGGCCGGGACGGGCGCGCTCCGTACGCCCAGCTCGCGGCCGCGACCGGGTGGACGGCGCCGCGCGTCGCGCGGCGCATGGCCGAGCTGACCGCGGCGGGCGTGCTGTACTTCGACATCGATTTCGCGATCGAGCGGATGGGTTACGGCGTGCGCGGCGCGCTGTGGCTGCGGGTGCGTCCCGCCGACCTGGATGCCGTGGGGCAAGCGATGGCCACGCATCCGGAGATCGTCTTCGTGGCCGCCACGACTGGACCGTCCACGATGTTCGCCTCGATCATCTGCCGCGACACCGCGGACCTCTACCGGTACGTGACCGAGCGGCTCGGCGCGCTGGACGGGATCACGGGCGTGGAGGTGACGCCGTCGCTGCGCGTGCTCAAGCAGGCGCAGACGCTGCTGGATACCGACCGGATCGCGTTGGTGCCCTGATCGCGCGGCGTTCGCTGCGACGGTGCGGGAGCGCCGGGCGCGTCGCTTGACTCGAACATCTGTTCGTCTAGTCTGGTCGCCAGAACTTGTCGGTGCCGCGCTCTACTGTAGGCGCCAACCACAGAACGAGACTTACCCGTCGAAAAGGGGATCAGGACATGGCACCACAGGCGTACGACCGGGACAAGGCGCTCGAGCTCGCGCTGGCCCAGGTGGAGAAGAGCTTCGGCAAGGGCGCCGTCATGCGCCTCGGCGAGGAGGCGCGCCAGCCCATCTCGGTGATCCCCACCGGTTCGATCGCGCTCGACGTGGCGCTGGGCATCGGCGGTCTGCCGCGCGGCCGCGTCGTCGAGATCTACGGCCCGGAATCCTCGGGTAAGACCACCGTGGCGTTGCACGCGGTGGCCAACGCGCAGGCCGCGGGCGGGGTGGCGGCATTCATCGACGCCGAGCACGCCCTCGATCCGGACTACGCCCGCAAGCTGGGCGTCGACACCGACGCGCTGTTGGTCTCCCAGCCCGACACGGGTGAGCAGGCGCTGGAGATCGCCGACATGCTGGTGCGCTCCGGCGCGATCGACATCATCGTCATCGACTCGGTGGCCGCGCTGGTGCCGCGCGCCGAGATCGAGGGCGAGATGGGCGACAGCCACGTCGGTCTGCAGGCCCGCCTGATGAGCCAGGCACTGCGCAAGATGACCAGCGCGCTGAACAATTCCGGCACCACCGCGATCTTCATCAACCAGCTGCGCGAGAAGATCGGCGTGATGTTCGGCTCGCCGGAGACCACCACCGGTGGTAAGGCGTTGAAGTTCTACGCGTCGGTGCGCCTGGACGTGCGCCGCATCGAGACGCTCAAGGACGGCAGCGACGCGGTGGGCAACCGCACCCGCGTGAAGGTCGTGAAGAACAAGGTCTCCCCGCCGTTCAAGCAGGCCGAGTTCGACATCCTCTACGGGCACGGCATCTCCAAGGAGGGCTCGCTCATCGATATGGGCGTCGAGCAGGGCTTCATCCGCAAGTCCGGCTCCTGGTACACCTACGAGGGCGATCAACTCGGTCAGGGCAAGGAGAACGCCCGCAAGTTCCTGCTGGAGAACGTCGACGTCCGCGACGAGATCGAGAAGAAGATCAAGGAGAAGCTCGGCATCGGCGCCGACGTGACGGCCGATGCGGCCGCGGAGGTGCCCGCCGATTTCTGAGCCGACGAACCGGCGCGCGCCCGGCACGGCTCCGGCTGATTCCGGGCGGCCACGGGCCGACGCGGTACAGGAGATGCGGCGCCGGCTGGAAGAACTCCTGTCCGGCTCCGGTTCGCCGGAAGGCGTCCGGGTACGCGAACAGGATTCCGAGCTCGTCCGGAGAGCCGAAGGTGGTTCGGTTGCGCCGGACACCATGGGAACTCGGCCGGATGCGTCCGATCCGCAGCGGGCGCGTCCGGCTGAGTCCCGTCGTGGGCGTCGGGGGGCGCGGGAGCGTTCCGGCTCGTCCTCGACCGACTCCGGCCGGCCCGAAGGCCGGTCGGCGGACCCGGTGGCGGCCGGGTCCGAAGGCGGGACGGTCGAGCAGGCGAAGGAGGCGTGTCTCCGCTTGCTCGCCGTCCGTGCCCGCAGCCGGGCGGAGCTGGCTCAGCGTCTGGCCGCCAAGGGGTACGCGCCCGAGGTGAGCGAACGCGCGCTCGACCGACTCGGCGAAGTCGGCCTCATCGATGATGCCGCCTTCGCGGAGCAATGGGTGCACTCCCGCCATACCTGCTCCGGCAAGGGCAAGCAGGCGCTCGCGCAGGAACTCCGGCGCAAGGGCGTCGCGCGGTCGGAAGCCGCCGCCGCCCTCGACGCCATCACCACCGACGACGAGGAAGCCCGCGCCGCCGAGCTGGTCCGCCGCAAACTGCGCTCGCTGCCGCGAGAACTGGACCGGGACAAGATGATTCGCCGCCTCGTCGGCATGCTGGCCCGCCGTGGCTACGGCCAGTCCATGGCGTATCGGGTGGTCAAGGCCGAGTTGGCGGATCGGGGGATCGAGGGCGACCTCGACGAGGGCATCGACTGAACCCGGGGTGCTCGACCGGGGCAAGGTGCTGTCGTATACCCGCGATCGCCGGGCCCGCGCGATGCGTGAAGCTGGTTCGGTGCCACGGAACTCAGCGAGATCGAGCACCTTCACGGCTGCCGAGGTCCGCGGGGTGGTCATCGGGAGGAAAGTGCCTCTTCGCTGCCGGATCGGTCGGCCGGGCCGCGTGAACCCGCATTCGCTCACGACTGCGTTCGACGCCGGTCGGATGTGCGGGATGCGGGTGGGCCGGAAATGGCCTGTGGCTCGGTAGGACTGCTGCTGCTAGCGGAATCTGGGACGGCTACGGCGTTTTCGATCGGTTGGCTGATTGTCGTTGCTCGGGCAACCGATCGGGGCCCGACCCGAAGCGGTGGAGGTCAGTACCCTCCGTACCGCCGCGGCGGAGGTGCAACGCTGCACGGGTTTCGGGTGCGGCATCGTCGGTCTACGCCTCTCCTGTGTCGGCGGACAGACCGGTGGCCTCGCTACCGAAGGAGTCATCGAACTGGCGGTCGGAGGTACGGCTGGTCATCGATCGTCAACTTTCGCGGGTACGAAGCACTGATGACCGTCCCACCGGTCGGCTACCGGGGATCGGTGTGTGCCTACGAGATTGACGCGACACCGCGGAGGGCACGAGTGTTGCGCTCAGCTCGAGCGCAACACCAACGAGGGTTATGGCTCTACTCCGCGCAGTGCCGAATCCGTGATCGATTGAAGGTGTATGAGTCCCCAGGCCGGCCGACACCGCATCTCGACCCGACAGCGACCGCCCTGAAGCGGCCGCTGCGGCGAGGCGATGTAGATCACTCAGTGGTCGGAAAGGTAGTAACGCCGCGGAGTGTCAAGAGAATCAGAGCATTCAGCGTGTCTTGGTCAGATCCATACCGGGGGCCGCATCGGTGATGATGGAGGACGCGGCGACGACGGCTCTACCGCGCTTGCGTGTGCGTAGGCGGCGCTCCAAATAGGTGGCGAAGGTGGTGAGCGAGTAGTTGAGCGCGATCATGATGGCGGCGATGACGATCAGAGCCGGGATGACATTCTGTTCGGCGGCGCCGAGTTGCTGGCCGGACCGAACGATTTCGGTGTAGGTGATCTGGTATCCGAGTGCCGAATCCTTCAAAGCGACGACCATCTGCGACACGAGGGCGGGCAGCATCGCGGTGATCGCCTGCGGTAGCAGGATGATCCGCATGAGCTGACCCTTGCGCAATCCCAGCGCGACGGCCGCTTCGGTCTGTCCCTTGGGTAGTGCGCGGATGCCCGAGCGCACGATCTCGGCGATCACCGAGCCGTTGTAGATCGTCAGCGCGGTCACTACCGCACCCAAGGCGAGCTGGTCGGACGGGAACACTTTGTAGTCGGCGTACACCGAGAAGAGGAAGATCATCAGGATGAGCACCGGGATGGCCCGGGCGAATTCGACGATCGTGCCCGCCGCCACGCGGACGGCCCGATGATCGGACAACCGGAGTACGCCGAAGATCATCCCTATTACCAAGGCGAAGACGATCGACAGGACGGCGGCGACGACGGTGCCGCGCAAACCGGGCAGCAGGTAGGTGTTCCACACCTCCTGCTCCACGAATGGCTTCCACTTCTCGGCCTCGAACTGACCCTTGTCGGCGAAGCCTCGGTAGACGAACCATCCGACGGCGACGATCGCGGCGACGAACACCACCGAGTAGATGTTGTTGCGCAGCCGCGCCTTCGGCCCGGGAGCATCGAATAGGACGGACGCACCAGAACTCATCGGGCCACCTCGAAGCGCTTGGCCAGCCAGCCGAACAGCAGGCCCATGGGCAGGGTCAGGATCACGAAGCCGAGGGCGAAGATGGCGCCGATCTGCAGCGGTGCGGCTTCGGTTTCGTTCATGCCCGCCATCAGCAGCGCGGCCTCGGCCACGCCGATCGCGGAGGCGATGGTGGAATTCTTCGTCAGCGCGATCAGCACGCTACCCAGGGGGGCGATGACCGCGCGAAAGGCTTGCGGCAGCACGATGAGGCGCAGATTCTGGCCGAACGTGAGGCCGAGCGAGCGACCCGCCTCCGACTGCCCGAGCGGCACCGTGTTGATTCCGGCGCGCAGTGATTCGCAGACGAACGCCGCAGTGTACACGCTGAGTCCGACGAGTGCCCAGCGGAAATTGTTCTCGGCGATGTCGTCCCTGCCACCAGAGGCCAGCTTGAGCCCGAGCGTGGTGCTCAATCCGAGCGAGCAAAAGACGATGATCAGCGTCAGTGGCGTGTTGCGGAAGATGGTCACGTAGGCGGCGCCGATCCAGCGTGCCACCGGTATCGGCGATACCCGCATAGCGGCCACCACGGTGCCCAGGACGAGCGCACCGATCGCCGACACCACGGTCAGCTTGATGGTCACCCAGAATGCGTCCAGCAACTGGGATTGATAATCCGAGATCAACTCGAACACAGTGGACGCGTCCCTTTCCTTCTCGAGGGGAGGGTCTGCCGCCGCGGCGGGACTCCGGTCCGTCCGGAATCCAGCCGCGGCACGCCGACTCAGTACCGTTCCACCTGTGGCGGCGCCGGGATCTGATAGCCGGTGGCGGCGAAGTTCTTCTCCAGCGCCGACTTCCAGGCCCCGCTCTGGATCATCGATTCGATCGCGTCGTTGATCTGGTCCCGGGTCTGCTGATCGCCCTTCTTCACCCCGATGCCGTACTTCTCGGTGGTGAACGGCTGCCCCACCACCTTCAGCGCGTCCGGGGCCTGGGCGGCGAAACCACGCAGAATGACGTCGTCGGTGGTGACCGCGTCCACGTCGCCGGCTTTCAAAGCCTCAACGCACAACGAGTACGTGTCGTATTCCTGCAGCTGGACATCCTTGGCGTACTTCTCCTTCACGTTCTGCGCGGGAGTGGAGTTCTTCACCGAGCACAGCTTCTTGTTGCCGTTCAGCGATTCCACGCCGGTGATGTCGGTGTTGCCGCTCTTGACGAGCAGGGACTGGCCGGTGATGAAGTACGGGCCGGCGAAGTCCACCTTCTCCTTGCGCTTGTCGGTGATGGAATAGGTCGCGACGATGAAGTCGACCTGCCCGTTCTCGATCAGCGTCTCCCGCTGCGGCGACGGCGCCTCCTTGAACGTGACCTTGTCCTGCTGCACACCCAGCTTCTCGGCGACGTAGCGGGCGACGTCGACATCGAAGCCGCTGTAGGACCCGTCCTTGGTCCGCAGGCCCAGGCCCGGCTGGTCGAATTTGATGCCGACGGTGAGCTTGCCGTCCTTGGCGTGGTCGAGGGCGGACTTGTCGTCGCCGCCGCCGCACGCGGTGGCGGTCGCGGCGGCGAGTGTCAGGGCGATCGCTCCGACACCGATGCGCAGAGCGCGATTGATCCTCATCGAGTTCCTTCTCCCTATCCGTGGGTGTGCTGGCCGCTGTGTCCGGCAGGTCAGTGGCTCAAGATCTTGCCCAGGAAGTCCTTCGCGCGCTCGGACTTCGGCGCGGTGAAGAAGGCGTCCGGCGGCGCGTCCTCCACCACTTGGCCGTCGGCCATGAACAGCACCCGATTCCCCGCGCGGCGCGCGAAGCCCATCTCGTGGGTGACGACCAGCATCGTCATCCCGTCCTTGGCCAGCGAGACCATCACTTCGAGCACCTCGTTGACCATCTCCGGGTCCAGCGCGGAGGTCGGCTCGTCGAACAGCATCACCTTCGGGCTCATCGCCAGCGCCCTGGCGATGGCGACGCGCTGCTGCTGGCCGCCGGACAGCTGCGCCGGGTACTTGTCGGCCTGATCGGCGATGCCCACCCGGTCGAGCAGTTCCATCGCGCGGGCGCGGGCGGCGTCCTTCTTGACTTTGCGGACCTTGACCGGCGCGAGCATGACGTTCTCGACGATCGTCTTGTGCGCGAACAGGTTGAAGGATTGGAAGACCATGCCGACGTCGGCGCGCAGGGCGGCCAGTGCGCGGCCCTCGGCGGGCAGCGGGACGCCGTCGATGGCGATGTCGCCGGAGTCGATCGGCTCCAACCGGTTGATGGTGCGGCACAGTGTCGACTTCCCGGAGCCCGAGGGGCCCAGCACGATGACGACCTGCCCTTTGGGCACCTCGAGGTTGATGTCTCTGAGTACGTGCAGGTCGCCGAAGTGCTTGTCCACTTCGCGCATCAAGATCATCGGCGGTCCGCTTGTGGCGGCGCTGACGGCCCCGGCAGAGGCGTCCCCGGTCGTCGCGGGCGCGGCGTCGTCGTCGGTCATGGTCATGACCTTAGGCAAAAATCGGAAATTTGCCCGACTTTCCGCGACACACCGTCCCGCCGCGCCGATCGGACACTCGGGCGTAACCTCCCGGTTGCTCGGCCGTCGGCCGTAGACCGCCCGGAGCCTGCGCCGATGCCCGCGAAAGCCACCGCCGGCCGCCCCGTACCCTGGACGCGTGGATTCGATCGGACAGGCAGTGTTGGCTTCCGCTCCCGCCGAGGGCACAGCACGCAGTTACGAGGTCCGCACCTTCGGTTGCCAGATGAACGTGCACGATTCCGAACGCTTGTCGGGCTTGCTGGAGGACGCGGGCTACGTGAAGGCCGCGCCCGGCGCGACGGCCGACCTCGTCGTCTTCAACACCTGCGCGGTGCGTGAGAACGCCGACAACAAGCTCTACGGCACCCTCGGGCATCTGGCGCCGGTCAAGGCGAGCCATCCGGGCATGCAGATCGCCGTCGGCGGCTGCCTGGCGCAGAAGGACCGCGACGTCGTGGTGCGCAAGGCGCCGTGGGTGGACGTGGTCTTCGGCACGCACAACATCGGCTCGCTGCCCGTGCTGTTGGAGCGGGCGCGGCACAACCGGGAAGCCCAGGTGGAGATCCTGGAGTCGCTGGAGGCGTTCCCGTCCACGCTGCCCGCCAAGCGCGAGTCCGCCTATGCGGGCTGGGTCTCCATCTCGGTCGGCTGCAACAACACCTGCACCTTCTGCATCGTTCCGGCCCTGCGTGGCAAGGAGGTCGACCGCCGCCCCGGCGACGTGCTCGCCGAGGTACAGGCGCTGGTGGACCAAGGCGTGCTCGAGGTGACGCTGCTCGGACAGAACGTGAACTCCTACGGCGCGTCCTTCGCCGACCCGAGCGAGCCGCGCGACCGCGGCGCGTTCGCCAAGCTGTTGCGCGCGTGCGGACGCATCGACGGCTTGGAGCGGGTCCGCTTCACCTCGCCGCACCCGGCCGAGTTCACCGACGACGTGATCGAGGCGATGGCCGAGACCCCGAACATCTGCCCGCAGCTGCACATGCCGCTGCAGTCGGGTTCGGATCGGGTGCTCAAGGCGATGCGCCGCTCTTACCGTAAGGCCCGCTACCTCGGCATCATCGACAAAGTGCGCGCCGCGATGCCGCACGCCGCGATCACCACCGACATCATCGTGGGCTTCCCGGGCGAGACCGAGGAGGACTTCCAGGACACCCTGGACGTGGTCCGGCAGGCGCGGTTCACCAGCGCGTACACCTTCCAGTACTCCAAGCGGCCCGGAACGCCCGCCGCCGGCATGCCCGATCAGCTGCCCAAGGCCGTCGTCCAGGAGCGCTACGACCGGCTCATCGCGCTGCAGGAGGAGATCTCCTTGGCCGCCAACCGGGAGCTGATCGGCACCGAGGTGCAGTTGCTGGTAGCCGAGGGCGCGGGCAAGAAGAACGCCGCGACCGCGCGCATGAGCGGCCGCGCCCGCGACGGCAGGCTGGTGCACTTCCGCCCGGGCGGCACCGCCGAGCCGATCCGCCCCGGTGACCTGGTCACCGTGGACATCACGGCCGCGGCGCCGCACCACTTGGTCGCCGACGCCGCGATCAAGACCCATCGCCGCACCCGTGCCGGTGACGCGCACGAACGCGGTGTCACGCCGAAGACCGCGCCGATCGGCGTCGGTCTGGGGCTGCCGCGCATCGGCGCGCCCGTCCCGGAACCGGCCGCCGCCGGCTGCTCCACCGGCTGCGGCGCATGACCACGCGCCCGGACGACAACGACGACGCCGCCGGCGGCGCCGAAGCTGCCGCGTCCGGCGACGACGAGCGCCGCGCGTCCGCGGCGACCCCGGGGCACGAGCCCGCGAGCCCCGCTGGCGACGAACGAAACGAGGACTCAGTGAGCTCGGTCGAGAGCACCGGCGATTTCGAACAGTTCCGCGACGATCTGGACGCCGTCGAGCGCAGGATCGCCGGTGAGATCGATCCCGGCGTCCGCGCCATGGTCGTGGCCGGCGCGGTGTTCCTGTTGCTGGCGTCGCTGGTCCTGCCGCACGCGGGCGCGGCGCGCGGCTTCGACGTGCTGTTGAACACCGACGTCGCGCGGGCCGAGCACATCGGACTGCCCTCGCGGGTCTTCGTCTGGTTCCTCGTGGTCTTCGGCATCGGGTTCTCGATGCTGGCGCTGATGACCCGCCGCTGGGTGCTGGCCTGGATCGCGGTCGCGGGCAGCGCTGTGGCGAGCGTGTTCGGCGTGCTCTCGATCTGGCACCGCCAGACGCCCGGGGTCGGCAACTACATCGGCGCGGGCCCCGGTATCGGGCTGATCCTGGGCGCCATCGTCACCGTCGTGCTCACCTTCCACTGGATCCGCGTGGTGTGGAGCCGCACCGCGCTGCATTTGGCCGCTGAGGAGCAGCGCCGCAACGCCGCGACGGCCGCCGAGGAACGCGACCGCCGCCGCCTCATGGGCGATTCCTGATCGTCACCGGTTGCTGACGGCGCCCTCGGCGGCCTCGGCCCACTCCCGCCACTGCTTGGCCTGCTCGAGCGCCTTCTCGGCATCCCGGGCATTGCCCGCGGCCTGCGCTTTCGCGGCCTGCTCCTCGAACTGGGCCACGCGTTCCCGGAACTGCGCGGCACGCGCCATCGCCTCCGGATCGGTGCGCCGCCATTGCGCGTCCACGGCATCGCGCACGCGCTTCTCGATCGCGCGCAGCTTCCCTTCCAGTTCCTGCATGCGCTCGCGCGGCACCTTGCCGATGGCGTCCCACTTGTCCTGGAGTTCGCGCAGTGCGCTGCGGGCCGTTTCCAGATCGGCGGACGGATCGATGAAGGCGTAGGCGCTCAGCAGTTCCTCTTTGGCGGCCGCGTTCTGCTCGAACTCGGCGTCGCGCTCGGAGACGGCGGCGTTGCGGGCGGCGAAGAAGACGTCCTGCGCGCTCTTGAAGCGCCGCCACAGCGCCTCGTCGGCCTCCCGCGGCGCGCGGCCCGCGGCCTTCCACTCGGCGAGCAGGTCGCGGAAGACGCTCGCGGTGGCCACCCACTCGGTGGAACCGGACAGCTCCTCGGCCTGTACGCACAGCTCTTCCTTGCGCGCTTTCGCGGCGGCGCGTTCCCGGTCCAGCTCGGCGAAGTGCGCGCCGCGGCGGCGGTTGAACGCCTCGCGCGCTTTGGAGTAGCGCTTCCACAGCGCGTCGTCGACCTTGCGGTCCACGCCGCGGATGGATTTCCACTCGTCGAGGATCTCGCGCAACCGATCACCCGCGGCCTTCCACTGGGTGGACTCGGCGGCGATCTTCTCCGCCTCGGCGGCCAGCGCCTCCTTGCGTTCGGTGTGCTCGTGCCGGGCGCGTTCCTTCTCTTCCTTCGCGTGCGCGGCGGCCTCTTCGGAATGCTCGGCGATGGCCTGCAGGCGCCGGGCCAGGCCCTCGATGTCACCGATGACGGCGGCGGTCGGCAACGACTCGGCCAGCGCCGTCGCGGCGGCCTTGGTCTTGCGCGCGTCCGCCCCCGCGGCCAGCCTCGCTTCCAGCAGGGCGACCTCGGTGGCCAGATCGTCGAACCGGCGGCCGAAGTGCGCCAGGCCTTCCGCGGCGTCACCGGCCTGCCACGAGCCGACCTGTCGTTCGCCCTCGGCGGTCTTCACCCAGGCGGTGCCGTCCTCGTCGACCCGGCCCCACAGGCTCGGATCGGAGACGGTGGGCACGACGACGGGATGGGGATGCTGCTGGGCCGGGCCAGGGGCGGGTTTGACCGCGTGCGGCTTGGGCGGTTGAATCGAGCGGCCCGGTTTCGGAGCACCGGAAGAACGGGGCATCTTGCCGGGGCCGGCTTTCGCGGTTCCGTTGCTGTCGGTCATTTTTCCTCGTCCCTGCCGCGCGTCACGGCTGCCTGGTTACGCCCTAGCTCATCCCATTCAACCCGGTCCGAGCCCTTGTGACCATCGACCCATGCCTTCCCGAGGAGGAATCCCGGGGGTTTCCAACCCCTGATGACCTGGGTTGTAGCTCCTCGAACACTATCAATCCCGGCGGTGTTTCCGGGAGAGACACTCGAAGCCGGGCGGTACCGGTGGTCCCGGCAACGACTACGGTTACGACGTGTTCTCCGTCGCCGCCCTCGTTCCGTCGCCGCCCGTGCTGGTCCCCGAGCTGTGCGGCGGCGTGGCGGACGAGGCGGGAACAGGCGATCCGGATCCGCGCGTGGTGCTGCGGTCCGCTGTGCTCGACGCCGTGCGCGCCGTCGCGGCCGCGGCGGACCACTGGACGGTGATCGGCGTCGGCGGCGCGGACGAGCGCACGTTCGGCCCGGAGACCGTCGGTACGTTCCGCGGCTTCGGCGCTGACGTGCGGGTCGGTCTTTCCGGTGCGGCGGTCACGGGAACCGGGCGGGCTGACGCCGACCTGCCATTGGCCGTGCTGATCGGCGGGTGGCTGCGCGGACAGGTCGCCCCCGGCGCGATCGCCGAGGCGCGCGTGGTGCCCGCGGACGCGACGCCGGGGCACTGCCGCGAGGCCGGGGCGAAGACGCGTGCCGTGCTGGACGGCGACGTCGCGCCGCGCGGTGTGCTCGTCGTCGCCGACGGCGCCGCGACGCTGTCCACCAAAGCGCCCGGCTACCTGGACGAACGGGCTCGTCCGGCGCAGGACCGCCTGGACCACGCTCTGTCCACCGGCGATCGCGCCGCGCTGTGGGCGCTCGATCCCGGCCTGTGCGATGAGCTGGGCATCGCGGGACGCGCCGCCTACCAGGTGCTGGCCGGGCTGTTCCGCGCCGACCCGCTGGTCGAGACGCGTTACCGCGACGCCCCGTTCGGGGTCGGCTACCACGTGAGCCTCTGGCGGCCCGCGGGAGACGATGCGCCGTGACGGACTCCGGCATCACGCCGATCGCGGTGGTCGGCCCGACTGCCACCGGCAAATCGGACCTCGCCCTCGAGCTGGCCGAACGGCTCGGCGGCGAGATCGTGAACATCGACGCCATGCAGCTGTATCGGGGCATGGACATCGGCACCGCCAAGCTGCCCGTCGAGCAGCGCCGGGGCATTCCGCACCACCAACTCGACGTGCTCGACGTGACCGACACCGCGTCCGTCGCCGCCTATCAGGCGGCCGCCGCCGCGGACGTCGTCGCGATCATGCGGCGCGGCCGGGTGCCCGTCATCGTGGGCGGGTCGATGATGTACGTCCAGGCGCTGCTGGACCAGTGGGAGTTCCCGGCCACCGATCCGGCGGTCCGGGCGCGCTGGGAGGCGATGCTGGCCGAGGAGGGCGTCGCCGCCGTGCACGCGGCGCTGCGCGAGGCCGATCCGGTGGCCGCGGCCACCATTCTGCCCACCGACGGCCGCCGCATGGTGCGCGCGCTCGAGGTCGTGGAACTCACCGGGCGGCCGTTCGCCGCCTCCGCGCCGACGATCGGGCAGCCGCGCTGGGGCACCGTCGTCATCGGCGTCGACCGGGAGACCGCGGCCTTGGACGCGCGAATCGAGCGCCGCACCGCCGCGATGTTCGAGGGCGGGCTGGTGGAGGAGGTGCGCGGCCTCATCGAGCGGGGGTTGCGTGAGGGCGTGACGGCCCGCCGCGCCATCGGCTACGCACAAGTCCTGGCTTATCTGGACAACGAA
This sequence comes from Nocardia sp. NPDC019219, assembly GCF_040632645.1. Taxonomy (NCBI): domain Bacteria; kingdom Bacillati; phylum Actinomycetota; class Actinomycetes; order Mycobacteriales; family Nocardiaceae; genus Nocardia; species Nocardia sp. NPDC019219. Next base: position 311,614 of record NZ_JBEYCG010000002.1, read on the forward strand.
TACGACCTGAACCACGCTCAGGAACGCACCCTGATCGGCACCCGGCGCTACGTGCGCAGGCAACGCTCCTGGTTCCGGCGCGATCCTCGGGTGCGGTGGGTGGACGGCGCCGCCGCGGATCCGGCCGCGACGGCGCTGGCCCTGCTCGACGAGAAAGAACGGACCCCGCAGTGACCCGACGTGTGAGCACGCGCAACGCCTCCGTCCAGGTGTGGCAGGCCTACCTCAACAACCGCACCAAGCGCCATCGCGACGGCCGTTTCCTGGTGCAAGGGGTCCGTCCGATCACGCAGGCCATGGCCAACGACTGGCCGCTGGAGACGCTGCTGTACCGGCTCGGCGGCCCGGAGCTGTCGAGCTGGGCGCGCGAAGTGCTGGACACCAGCGGCGTGCCGCAGGTCGGCTTGGTGCCCGAGCTGATGGCCGAACTCGGCGAGAAGTCCGGCGGGATCCCGGAACTGGTGGCGGTCGCCGAGTCGCGGCAGCCGGAGCTGGAAACCTTCGAGCCGGGCGAGCCGGGGGAGGACGCGCCGGTGGTCGTGGTGTTCGACCGGCCCAACTCGCCGGGCAACCTGGGCACCCTGATCCGCTCGGCGGACGCGTTCGGCGCCAGCGGGGTCGTAATCACCGGTCACGGCGCCGACCAGTACGACCCGCTGGCCGTGCGCGCCTCGACCGGCTCGCTGTTCGCCGTGCCGGTGTTCCGCGCCGCCGGGCCCGCGCAGGTGCTGGAGTTTCGCAACCGGCAGGTGCGCCGTGGCATCCCGACCCGCATCGTGGGGACCGACGAGCACGGCAGGCACGCCGCCTACGACTACGACTTCACCGAAGCGACTATTCTTGTCGTCGGCAACGAGACCAGCGGGATGAGCTCCGCCTGGCAGACGGCTTGCGACGACATGGTGCACATCCCGATGGGCGGCACGGCCAGTTCCCTGGGGGCGCCCTCGGCCGCGGCGGTGGCGCTCTACGAAATTTCCCGGCAGCGCCGGACGTTTGCCAGATGACGACGAGATAGGGAGACATCACCCGTGCCGGACATCGAGTTCACCAAGGGCCACGGCACCCAGAACGACTTCGTCGTGCTGCCGGACCCGCAGGCCGACCTGGCGCTGACGGCCGCGCAGGTCGGCGCGCTGTGCGATCGCCGCCGCGGACTCGGCGCGGACGGCGTGCTGCGGGTCGCGCGGGCCGGCGCGTTGCTGGCCGCCGGTGTGCTCGCGGAGGTTCCGGAGGATGTCGGCGCCGACGACTGGTTCATGGACTACCGCAACGCCGACGGTTCGATCGCCGAGATGTGCGGTAACGGCGTGCGCGTCTTCGCCCACTACCTGACCGCGTCGGGACTGGAGACTCGCGACAGCTTCGTCGTCGGCAGCCGCGCCGGGGCGCGCCCGGTGACGGTGCACGCCGGGAACGCGGTCACCGGGGACGTCACCGTGGGCATGGGGCGGGTGCGCGAACTCGGCGCGTCCACCGCGACCATCGCGGGCTGGGCGCTGCCTGGGATCGGCATCGATGTCGGCAATCCCCATCTGGCCTGCGTCGATCCGGGGATGTCCGCGGACGCGCTCGGCAAGCTCGATCTGACGGTGCCGCCCGGCTTCGACCCGGACCTGTTCCCGCACGGCGTGAACGTCGAGATCGTCACCGCGCTGGACGGCGAGCGGTCGGTCGACATGCGGGTCTACGAGCGCGGCGTGGGCGAGACCCGTTCCTGCGGAACGGGAACCGTCGCCGCGGCCGCCGCGGCGCTGGCCGCCGACGGCTTCCGGATCCCCGAGGACACCGGCCGGGTGACGGTCCGTGTCCCCGGGGGCGAATTGACCGTCGGCCTCGAGCGCGGCACGGCGTGGCTGCGCGGGCCGTCGGTGCTGGTCGCCACCGGCCGCCTCGCCGGATCGTGGTGGAACGGCCGGTGAGCGGCGCCGCGCGCCGATAACCGGGTGCGTGCTGCGGTGATGTCGTGGCAGCATGGATGGTGTATGAGGAAATCAGAGACGTATGAATTCACTCCGGCGGACGCGCCTGATGACGCCGCCGCGGCGGATGACGCCGTGACCGCCGACGACAACGTGACCGGCGCAGACGCCGCGACCGGGGACGTCGTCGCCGAGCACAAGGCCCGGATGGACCGATCGGGCTGGTCGGCCGATCCGACGGTGGGCGAACTCCAGTTGGAGGACCGCAGCTCGCTACGACGGGTCGCGGGCCTGTCCACCGAACTCGCCGACATCACCGAGGTCGAGTACCGGCAGCTGCGCTTGGAACGCGTCGTGCTGGTCGGTGTGTGGACCACGGGAACCGCCGCGCAGGCCGAGGCGAGCATGGCCGAGCTGGCGGCGCTCGCCGAGACCGCGGGCTCCGAGGTGCTGGAAGCGCTGATCCAGCGCCGCGACCGGCCGGATCCGGCCACCTACATCGGCTCGGGCAAGGCCGACGAGCTGCGCTCGGTGGTGCTGGAGACCGGCGCCGACACCGTCATCTGCGACGGCGAGCTGACTCCAGCACAGCTGACCGCTCTGGAGAAGGTGGTCAAGGTCAAGGTGGTCGACCGGACCGCGCTGATCCTGGACATCTTCGCCCAGCACGCCACCTCCCGGGAGGGCAAGGCGCAGGTTTCGCTGGCCCAGATGGAGTACATGCTGCCCCGGCTGCGCGGCTGGGGTGAGTCGATGTCCCGGCAGGCCGGTGGTCGCGCGGGCAGCAACGGCGGCGTGGGTCTGCGCGGTCCCGGTGAGACCAAGATCGAAACCGATCGTCGTCGCATCCGCGAGCGCATGGCCAAGTTGCGCCGGGAGATCCGGGAGATGAAGACGGCGCGCGACACCATGCGGGCGCGCCGCACGTCCAGCGGCATCCCGTCCGTCGCGATCGTCGGTTACACCAACGCGGGCAAGTCGAGCCTGATGAACGAACTCACCGGCTCCGGCGTGCTGGTGCAGGACGCGCTGTTCGCCACCCTCGATCCCACCACCCGCCGGGCCGAGCTGGACGACGGGCGCGAGGTCGTCTTCACCGACACGGTCGGCTTCGTGCGGCATCTGCCGACCCAGCTGGTCGAGGCGTTCCGCTCCACCTTGGAGGAGGTGACCGGCGCCGACCTGCTGCTGCACGTGGTGGACGGCTCCGACGCGCTGCCCGCCGAGCAGATCAAGGCGGTCCGCGAGGTCATCACGGATGTGATCAAAGAGTCCGGCACGCCGGCCCCGCCCGAACTGCTGGTGGTGAACAAGACCGACGCGATGGGCCCGACCGAGCTGACGAAGCTGCGTGCGCTGCTGCCGGACGCGTCCTTCGTCTCCGCGCGCGGTGGCCAGGGCATCGACGCGCTGCGCGAGCGGCTCGCCGAGATGCTCGGCGGCTTGGACGTGGAGATCAGTGTGCTGCTGCCGTACACGCGCGGCGACCTGCTCGCCCGCATCCACGCCGACGGCCGCATCCTGGGCTCGGATCACGAGGAGGGGGGAACCCGCGTGCGCGCACGCGTCCCCCATGCTCTCGCCGCCGCCCTGTCGGAGTACGCGCATGCGGGCACGACCGGTACCCAGGAGTAGTGCGAGAGCCCCACTCTTCGAGCGGTGACTCTTGCCGCGTGTTCGATGCGCACTGGTTCGGAGCGCATCATGGGTGCCGTCGACCCGCCGATGGACGTTCGCGCGGAACTTGCCCGCGGCCGCACATGCCACGACGGCAGGCTGGTGCACAGGGGCTGTCACGGTTCTGCGCCGTGTGGGCGCGCATCGGAGCGGCGCGCCGACGACCCGGCGTAGCGCCGATGAAATGCGAGTTCGCGACGGGCTTGCCGGGTCGTGAATGAGCTGGTCGATCGACCGGATCGGGCGTGTCGTGACGTGACGCGCACATCCGGTGCGACGCAGTCGATTTCGTTGCGCTATCGTCATCGAATCGACACCAGGAGGGTTCATGTCGGACGCCCGCTCCGATTCCCGCACCCGGCGCTCCGGCGCCGCGAACAGCGCCGACCCGGCGCTCACCGACGGAGCGCCGCTGTCGGTCTCGCTGACCGACACCGATCTGCGGGTGCTCGACACCCTGCTCGCTCCGCTGCGCGCGTGGACCAGTCCGCGTTTCTACGGTTTGGAGAACATCCCGGCCGACGGCCCGGTGCTGCTGGTCGGTAACCACAACCTGCTCGGCGGCATCGACGCGCCGATGCTGCTGCCCGAGGTGCTGCGCCGCCGCGGCCGCCTGATCCGCGGGCTCGCCGAGAACGTGCTGATCAACGTGCCCGGTGTCCGGCACTTGCTGCACCACTACGGCGCGGTGCGCGGCACCCGGTCCAACTGCCTGGCCCTGCTGCGGCGCGGCGAGGCGGTGATGGTGTTCCCGGGCGGCGGGCGGGAGGCGGTCCGCCGCAAGAACGAGAAGTACCTGCTGAAGTGGGAGGGCCGCAGCGGTTTCGCGCGCATGGCCATCGAGGCGGGTGCGCCCATCGTCCCGGTCGCGATGATCGGCGTCGACGACGCGTACGACATCGTGGTGGACGGCGACCATCCGCTGCTGCGCCCGCTGCGCTGGACCGTGGAAGCGCTCGGGCTCAGCCGCGACCTCACCCCGCCGCTCATCCGCGGTGTCGGCCCCACCGTGATCCCGCGCCCGGAGCGCTTCTATTTCTCCGCGGGCGCGCCCATCGATCCGGCGCCCTGGCGCAACGCCGGCGATATGCACGCCGCCGCCACGGAGTTCCGCGACGTGGTGCGCAAGGCGCTCGAGGAGGAGATGAACTTCCTCTTCGCCGAACGGGCGCGCGACGAAGGCCGCACTCTGGTCGGCCGCTTGCGCGGCTGGCTGACGCGCTGACGGTTTCGGCGGCCGGACCGTCACTGCCGCGAGACGGGGTTTGCGCGGTCACGTGAACCGGTCGGCGGGCCGAGTCGTCGGAACGGGTTGGGTGACGGCCGCTTCTCGATCCCGGCATGAGCTGGTCACACCGGCGGAGGGCCGGGCTGACTGTCACGTCCGGGCCGCGCATCTCGCGCACGACTGGGATCGCTGGGCACTCACTCCGGACGTCACCGTTTGACACCACCAGCCCGGTCGACGGATCGGAACTCGCGGGCCGGGTGATAGCCGCGGCGAGGTTGTCATCGGCGCGCGGTGCCGACCCGGCTGTCCGGTGTCTCGCCCGGCTCGGCTTCGGCGGTGGTCGCCCGGTTCGTCGTCTCGATTTCATCGGCCGATGCGCGGCTGGTGAAGCACCCGGGACGGTCGTCGGTGATCGGTGCCTGGTCGATGGCAAGGGATGGCGCGCCGAACCGCTTGTTCGTGGGGCGTCGTTGCCGGTACCGGAGCGGCGACTCGCGGCCCGGCACCGCCTGCTGACGGCGGGTCGACGGATCGCCCGCCCGCGAATCGGCGGTCGTCGGCGTTACGCCTCCGGGTGGTCTTCCCCATCGTCCGGAGCCATCGGCCGTTTGCCGGGAATCTCGTCCGCTGATCTCGACCCAGTTCGCCGCTCCTGGTGAGACCATGGTTCTGGCCCCAGAAGTGAACAGGGATTCTCCTTCCGGGTACGGTATGGGGCAACGACTGGTCGGTGTGGACCGGCCGGTGTGGTCACTAGGAGGTTGGCGTGGAACGCACACTGTTCGAACCCGAGCACGAACTGTTCCGGGAGTCGTTCCGCAAGTTTCTCGATCAGCACGTCGCGCCGAATCACGCGAAGTGGGAGGAGCAGGGCATCGTCGACCGGGCGGTCTGGCTCGAGGCGGGCAAGCAGGGCTTCCTCGGCATGGCCATGCCGGAGCAGTACGGCGGCGGCGGGGTGAAGGACTTCCGCTACAACGCCATCGTCTCGGAGGAGTGCGTGCGCGGTCAGTACTCCGGCCTCGGCTTCTCGCTGCACAACGATGTGATCGCGCCTTACCTGCTCGAGCTGGCCAACGACGAGCAGAAGCAGCGCTGGTTGCCCGGCTTCTGCGCGGGCGAGATCATCACCGCGATCGCGATGACCGAACCGGGCACCGGTTCGGACCTGCAGGGCATCAAGACCCGCGCGGTGCGCGACGGGGACGACTGGATCCTCAACGGCGCCAAGACCTTCATCACCAACGGCATCAACTCCGACATCGTGATCGTGGTGGCACAGACCGACCCGGAGAAGGGCGCGATGGGCTTCAGCCTGTTCGTGGTCGAGCGCGGCATGCCCGGTTTCGAGCGCGGCCGCAACCTGGACAAGCTCGGCCTCAAGGCCCAGGACACCGCCGAGCTGAGCTTCACCGACGTCCGCGTGCCCGGCAAGAACCTGCTCGGCACCGAGGGGATGGGCTTCATCCACCTCATGCACAACCTGCCGCAGGAGCGGCTGTCGATCGCCGTCATGGCGGCGGCGGCCATGGAGTCCTGCCTGGACATGACCATCCAGTACGTCCGCGACCGCAAGGCGTTCGGCAAGCCGATCGGGGCGCTGCAGAACACCCGTTTCGTGCTCGCCGAACTGGCCACCAAGACCACCGCGGTGCGCCTGATGGTGGACAAGTTCATCGAACTGCTGAATGAGGGCAAACTGACCGCCGAAGACGCGGCGATGGCCAAGTGGTGGAGCACCGAGGAACAGCTCGACCTGATCAACCGCTGCTTGCAGCTGCACGGCGGCTACGGCTACATGAAGGAATACCCGATCGCCAAGGCCTACATGGACGCCCGCATCCAGACCATCTACGGCGGCACCACCGAGATCATGAAGGAGATCATCGGGCGCAGCCTGAAATTGTCCTGAGCGTACGCCGTTTCGGCTCGGGCCGACGTCCGCCGCCGGCCCGAGCGTCGTCTGCGGCACAATCGCCTCCCGAGGGGTTGGAGGACTCATTCCGTCCATCGCCCGGAGCGGAGGTGATGCGATGCCGAGTCTGGCCAACCAGGTCGTGCGCGGATATCTGAAGGCGACGCGCGCCAATCGTGTGTTCGTCGATGCCGACGCGGCGCGCGAGCGGGTCCGCGACCGGAGCGTACGGCCCCGGCGCTATGGCCCGCCGCGCCGGCTGCGCGCCGATGTGGCGATCGCGGTGGACCGGCGCGGTGGCTGGCCGGTCTACACGCTCACTCCGCGCGGGCGGCCGCCGCGGGGCAACGTGGTCTACGCGCACGGTGGCGGCTGGGTGCACGAGATCGCCCCGCAGCACTGGGCGCTCTGCGCGGCCGTCGCCGCCGACACCGGTGCGGCCGTGACGGTCCCGATCTACCCGCTGGTCCCATTCGGGACGGCCGGACCGGTCGTGCGCGGCTTCGCTGAACTGGTGCTCGCCAACCGGGAAACGTACGGAAACGTCTGCCTAGCCGGAGATTCCGCCGGGGGACAGATCGCTCTGTCGACCGCGGTGGTGCTGCGCGACGAGTCTTCGGTGCGACTGCCGGGTACCGTGCTGATCGCGCCCGCTCTAGACCTCTCGCTGACCAACCCGGAGATCGCTGTCGTGCAGCCCCGTGACCCGTGGCTGGGTGTCGCGGGATCAAGGGTGTTCATCGAGTACTGGCGGGGAGATCTCGGCATCGCCGACCCGCGGGTCAGCCCGCTTGCCGCCGACCCGCGCGGGCTGGGTCCGTTGACGGTTTTCTGTGGCACCGACGACATCCTGTACCCGGACACCTGCCTGCTGGTGGAGGCGGCTCGCGGCGCCGGGGTCGCGGTGGAGTATCACGAAGGCCCCGGGCTCCCGCATGTCTATCCGCTGACTCCTACTCCGGAGGGCCGTGCAGCCCGCAGGGTCGTCGTCGAGAGGTTGCGTAGCGCGCTCGCAGGCTGAAAAGGCGCTCGTCGTGGCGTGACGACCCCGGTTCACGTACCGGACCCGGGCAACGTCACCACGAAGCAGGCGCCGGGTGCGCCGTCGGTGACGCGGATGGTTCCCCCGTGGCGTTCGACGACGTCGCGGACGATGGCGAGGCCGAGACCCGCGCCACCCTCGTCGCGGCTGCGCGCGTCGTCCAGGCGGACGAATCGCTGGAAGATGCGGTCGCGCTCGGCGGGCGGCACACCCGGGCCGTCGTCGGTGACCGACAGCACCGCTCGCCCGTCGGCGTCACGGTCCACGGCGACCCGGACGGTGCTCGCGGCATGCCGCTGGGCGTTGTCGACGAGGTTGCCCAGGACGCGAGCGAGCTGGGTACGGCTTCCGGTCACCGCCACGGCCTGCTCCGGCGTCGCGATCTGCACGGCGACCCGGTCGCGGACGCGGTGCTCCAACTCCTCGCGGACCAGGACGGTCAGATCCACGCGATCGGCGCGCGGCTGTTCGCCCGCGTCGAGCCGGGCCAGCAGCAGCAGGTCGGCCGCGAGATGTTCCAGCCGGATGGTGTCGCCGATCAGTCCGTCGAGCTCCAGCAGTTCGGGATGGGCTTGGGCCACCTCGAGCTGGGTGCGCAGGCTCGCGATGGGGCTGCGCAATTCGTGGGCGGCGTCGGCGATGAACCGGCGCTGGCGTTCGGTGGATTCTTCCAGCGCGGCGAGCGTGGCGTTGGTGGTGCTGGCCAGCCTGCCGATCTCGTCGCGAGAGCCCGGTTCCGGCACGCGCCGGGAGAGATCACCGTCCACGATCTCGGCGAGCTGCCTGCGGATCGCCTCCACCGGGCGCAGGGCGCGCCGGGTGACCAGCCAGGTCACCAGGGCCACGACGGTGAGCAGCGGCGGCAGTCCGATCAGCATCGCCTGCCGCGCGTCCGCCACCGCGCTGTGGGCGGTCTCCAGCGAGGAGCCCGCGTAGACGGTGGCAGGCTGCCCGCCGGGGGTTCGCACCGCGAGGGCGGCGACGCGGAACGGGTGCGGTCCGTCCTCGGCGTCGACCGTCAGCCATACGTCTCCGAATTCGGGTTCGGCCGACGACGGATCCGTGGACGGCGAGGAGCTTTCGTCGTCGTCGGCTTCCTCTTCCTCGTCTTCCTCGTCGTCTTCTTCCTCGCCTTCGTCGTCTTCGTCTTCGCCCTCGGCAGCCCTCGAGTACGGCCCGAAGTCGGCCATCGGCGGTTTCCCCGCGAGGTCGTCGTCGGCCACGAGAACCCGGCGGTCGAGCGCAACCAGCTGCACCGGTTCGTTTTCGGCGTCTGGAAGTCGCAAGCGGGCGGGATCGGTGCCGGCCGCGAGCTGGGCCGCCACGTCGTGCGCGGTGGTCTCCGCCTGCAATTCCGCGCTGTGCGCCAGGTTGTGCCGTAGCACCGCCAGCACCACCAGCCCCGCCGCCGTGAGCGCCACCGCGACCACGGCCGTCGCCGCCACCGTGGTGCGTGTGCGGACCGAACGCCACCAGGCCCGGCCGCTCCGCTCAGGCACGGTCTGCTGCCAGCCGGTAGCCCGCGCCGCGGACGGTGGTGATCGATCGGCGCCCGAACGGCGCGTCGATCTTGCGGCGCAAGGTGCTGATGTAGACCTCGACGATGTTCGGATCGCCGTCGTAGGCGAAGTCCCACACGTGGTGCAGGATGTCGGCCTTCGACACCACCTCTCCGGCTCGCACGGCCAGGTGCTCGAGCACGGCGAACTCCTTGGCGGTGAGCGTCACCTCTTCCGAGCCGCGGCGGCAGGTCCGGGTGCCGGGGTCAACGACGAGGTCGCCGACGCGCAGCACCCGTGCGCCGCCGCGAGTCCGCCGGCGCAACAGGGCCCGAATGCGGGCCAGCAGCACCAGGTAGGAGAACGGCTTGCTGAGGTAGTCGTCCGCCCCGGTGTCCAGGCCCTCGGCCTCGTCGTATTCGCCGTCTTTCGCGGTCAGCATGAGCACCGGCGTCTCGTGGCCCCCGGCGCGCAGCGCTGCGCAGACCCGGTAGCCGTTCATGCCGGGCAGCATGATGTCGAGGATGATCAGGTCGTAGTCGGTGGTGGTCGCCAGATGCAGGCCCTCGGCGCCGTCGTGCACCACATCCACGGCAAAACCCTCGGCCGACAAGCCTTTTGCCAGTGTGAGAGCCAAACGTTTCTCATCCTCGACGATCAGCAGACGCATCCACCAAGAGTGGCAGACCGATCCTGAAACCGTCTTCAGGTCGCTTCAGGCGGCCTTCAGCTCCGTGCGACAAGGTGAACGCATTCCGAAGCAGCACTCCCGCAGGAGGTTTCGCATGACAACCGTATTCCGCCGCGCCTACGCCGGGCTCCGCTGGCTCCTCGTCGGCACGGCCGTCGCGGCTGCCGTCGTCGGCCTGAGCGTCGTTCTGGCCGCGGTCGCCACCGGTGGTCCGGACGACCACACCGTCGCCTTCCGCTCGTCCGCGGCGGACTGGTCGCTGGTGGCCGACGCCGGCGTCAGCAGGCAGCAGGCCATCGACAAGGCGCTCGAAGCCGTGCCGGGCGGGCAGGTTCGGTCCACCGAATTCGACACCGAGGGTGGCGTCCCCGTATGGGAAGTGGAGGTCGTCACGCCCGCGGGCGTGGAGCACGACGTGACGATCGATGCGAGCAGCGGCGCGGTCCGCAGCGCGGCCGACCACGACTGAGCCCCTTCCATCCGGTGCCGACGACGCGGGTGTGACGGGTCGGCCCACGGGTGAGCGCACGAGGTGTCAGCTGCCGGGCGGCGGGGATCCGGAGGGAGATCCCGGCCGCGGCTTCGCCGCCGCCCCGAGGTACCGGAGAAGCATCGACGTTCTGCCCTTCGGTCGGTTTGCCCAGGAGTAGCCTCGAGGTTATCCACTCGAGGGATCGAGGTCGGGATGCACGAGATGGCCATTACGCGCAGTGTCATCGACGCCGTCTGTGAGCACGCGGCGGGCCGGCGGGTCCACTCCGTCACCGTCGAGGTCGGCGCGCTGTGCGCCGTCGTGCCGGATGCCATGCGGTTCTGTTTCGAGGTGGCGGCCGAAGCGACCGTCGCCGAGGGCGCCGAACTGGTCCTGGTGGAGATCCCCGGGGTCGCGGCCTGCCGGACCTGCGGCGCCGAGTTCCGGTTGCGAGATCCGATCCTGCTGTGTCCCTGCGGCAGCGCCGACGTCGAGATCCGCTCCGGGCGCGAGCTGCGTATCCGATCCATGGAGGTGAGTGAGGCATGTGCGCAACCTGCGGGTGCGGCGACGACGCCGCCGCGCTGATTCGCGTCCCGCACGACCACCAGCACTCCGAAGGGCACGAGCACGCCCACACGGCGGACCGCCAGCCGCACGAACACGGCCCGGACGCCGATCACGTGCACCTGCCCGCCACCGAGACGGTCACCCTGGAACTGAAGGTGCTGGCCAAGAACGACGAACTGGCGCAGCGCAACCGGGCCTGGCTGGCCGAGCGTGGCATCGTCGCGCTCAATATGACCAGCTCGCCGGGCGCGGGCAAGACCACGCTGCTGGAACGCACCATCCGCGAATCCGGACAGGCCCCGATCGCGGTCGTCGAGGGCGACCAGGCCACGCTGTTGGACGCCGAGCGGATCAAGGCCGCGGGGTGCCGCGTCGTGCAGGTCAACACCGGCGCGGGATGCCACCTGGACGCGGAGATGATGTACCGCGCCCTGGAGGCGCTCGACCCCGCGCCGGGCACGCTGCTGTTCGTGGAGAACGTCGGCAACCTGGTCTGCCCGGCGCTGTTCGACTTGGGGGAGCGGGAGAAGGTGGTGCTCGTCTCGGTGACCGAGGGGACCGACAAGCCGCTGAAGTACCCGCATATGTTCCAGGCAGCGGGGCTGGTGCTGGTGAACAAGACCGACCTGCTGCCGTATGTCGATTTCGACCTGGACCGATGCCGGGAATACATCCATTCGATACATCCCGGCGTCGAGGTCCTCCCGCTGTCCGTAAGCAGCGGTGCAGGTCTGTCTACCTGGTACGACTGGCTGGTCGCGCGGCGCGGCGCGGCCGGTCCGGCGGCTCTTGAGGAAGCCGCCGGGCGCGCTTAAGGTGAAGTGATCAGGATCACATCTGCGGGTGACCCCTTCTTCGAGAAAGGCGAGATTCGGCCCCCGGTGGTCCGCTGCGGAAGGTGGCGGGAATGCCCACTCAGGAAGCAGTACGAGCCGAAGAAACACTGATCCACGTGCTCTGGATCAACGCGGGACTCAGTTGTGACGGTGACTCGGTCGCCTTGACGGCGGCTACGCAGCCGAGCGTCGAAGAGATCGCCCTCGGCTCCCTCCCCGGTCTGCCCAAGATCGCCGTGCACTGGCCGCTCATCGACTTCGAGTGCGGTCCCAACGGCGGCGCCGACGATTTCCTGGAGTGGTTCTTCAAGGCCGACCGCGGGGAACTCGAACCGTTCGTCCTGGTGGTCGAGGGCTCGATCCCGAACGAGCAACTCAAGGACGAGGGCTACTGGTGCGGGTTCGGCAACAATCCCGCCACCGGCCAGCCCATGACCACCAGCGAATGGCTGGACCGTCTCGCGCCGAAGGCCACGGCCATCATCGCGGCGGGCACCTGCGCGACCTACGGCGGCATCCACGCGATGGCGGGCAACCCGACCGGTGCGATGGGCGTGCCCGACTATCTCGGCTGGGACTGGAAGAGCAAAGCTGGTATTCCGATCGTCTGCGTGCCGGGTTGCCCGATCCAGCCGGACAACATGTCGGAGACGCTCACCTACCTGCTCTACATGGCGACCGGGCAGGCGCCGATGATCCCGCTGGACGACGCGCTGCGGCCCAAGTGGTTGTTCGGGGCGACCGTGCACGAGGGCTGCGACCGCGCGGGCTACTACGAGCAGGGTGAGTTCGCCACCGAGTACGGCTCGCCGAAATGCATCGTGAAGCTGGGCTGCTGGGGGCCGGTGGTCAAGTGCAACGTTCCCAAGCGCGGCTGGATCAACGGCTTGGGCGGCTGCCCGAACGTCGGCGGAATCTGCATCGGCTGCACCATGCCGGGCTTCCCGGACAAGTTCATGCCGTTCATGGACGAACCGCCCGGCGGCAAGTTCTCGTCCACCGCATCGGGGCTCTACGGATCGGTGATCCGCAGCCTCCGTCACATCACCGGACGCACGGTCGACAAGGAGCCGCACTGGCGGCACCGGGGCCGGAAGCTGGAGACCGGCGCGACCCGCACCTGGTAGGAGGATCTCTGATGACTCAGATCATCCCGGAGCCGTCACACAAAACGATCGAGCCGGATCGTCTCGTCGAGATGGCGTGGGACCCGATCACTCGCATCGTGGGCAGCCTCGGCATCTACACCAAGATCGACTTCGAGAATCGGGAAGTGGTCGAGTGTCACAGCACCTCGTCCATCTTCCGCGGCTACTCGATTTTCATGAAGGGCAAGGACCCGCGCGACGCGCACTTCATCACCAGCCGCATCTGCGGCATCTGCGGCGACAACCACGCCACCTGTTCGTGCTACTGCCAGAACATGGCCTACGGCGTGCGCCCGCCGCACCTCGGCGAGTGGGTCGTCAACCTGGGCGAGGCCGCCGAGTACATGTTCGACCACAACATCTTCCAGGAGAACCTGGTCGGCGTGGACTACTGCGAGAAGATGGTCTCCGAGACCAACCCGGGCGTGCTGGCCAGGGCGGAGAACACCGAGGCGCCGCACGCGGGCGACCACGGGTATCGCACGATCGCCGCCATCATGCGGGCGCTCAATCCGTTCACCGGTGAGTTCTACCGGGAGGCGCTGCAGGTCAGCCGGATCACCCGGGAGATGTTCTGCCTGATGGAAGGCAGGCACGTCCATCCGTCCACGCTGTATCCCGGTGGACCCGGCACGGTCGCGACCATCCAGCTGATGACCGACTACCTGTCCCGGCTGATGCGCTACGTGGAGTTCATGAAGAAGGTCGTGCCGATGCACGACGACCTGTTCGACTTCTTCTACGAGGCGATGCCGGGCTACGAGAAGGTCGGTCTGCGTCGCACGCTGCTGGGTTGCTGGGGCTCGTTCCAGGACCCGGAGGTGTGCAATTTCGAGTACAAGGACATGGCGGACTGGGGCCGGAAGATGTTCGTCACCCCCGGCGTCGTGGTCGACGGCAAGCTGCTGACCACCTCCCTGGTCGACATCAACCTTGGCCTGCGGATCCTGCTGGGCAGCTCGTATTACGAGGACTGGACCGATCAGGAGATGTTCGTGAAGACCGATCCGCTGGGCAATCCGGTGGACCGGCGCCACCCGTGGAATCAGCACACCAATCCCCGGCCGCAGAAGCGGGACCTGGACGAGAAATACAGCTGGGTGATGTCGCCGCGCTGGTTCGACGGCACCGACCACCTCTCCCTGGACACCGGCGGCGGCCCGCTGGCGCGACTGTGGTCGACGGCGCTGGCCAACCTGATCGACATCGGTTACGTGAAGTCGACCGGCAACAGCGTGCAGATCAACCTGCCCAAGACCGCGTTGAAGGGCCCGGTCACGCTGGAGTGGAAGATCCCGGCGCATGGCAGCAACACGCTGGAGCGCAACCGCGCCCGCACCTACTTCCAGGCGTACGCGGCGGCCTGCGCGCTGCATTTCGCGGAGAAGGCGATGGCGGAGATCCGGGCCGGCCACACCAAGACCTGGGAGAAATTCGAGGTTCCCGAGGAGGGCATCGGCTGCGGCTTCACCGAGGCGGTGCGCGGCGTGCTGTCGCATCACATGGTGATCCGGGACGGCAAGATCGCCAACTACCACCCGTATCCGCCGACGCCGTGGAACGCCAGCCCGCGCGACAGCTACGGCACGCCGGGACCCTACGAGGACGCGGTGCAGGGCCAGCCGATCTTCGAGGAGAACGACCGCGAGCACTTCAAGGGCATCGACATCATGCGCACCGTGCGCAGTTTCGATCCCTGCCTGCCGTGCGGCGTGCACATGTACCTCGGCAAGGGCAAGACGCTGGAGCAACTGCACTCACCGACGCAGACGCTCACCCCCGAGTGAGGCCGCGTCGGGCGGAACGACCGGAGGTGACGGTGGAGGATCGCCCGGACGACCAGGACGACGCGACGCTCGGTGACGCCCGGTGGCGGGAAGCCGGTGACCGCATCGAGACGTTGCTGGAGGCGAGTTCGGCGGGCGGTGCGCTCGCGCGCGAGCGCGCCGAACAGCTTGTGCGCGAACTGGTCGAACTCTACGGCGCGGGCCTGACCCGCGTCGTCGGCTTGCTCGATCCGCAGGCGGTTGAGCGGTTGGCCGGCGACGATCTGGTGGCGAGCCTGCTGCTGGTGCACGGGCTGCACCCGCACGATGTGACCACCCGGGTGCGGACCGCGCTGGACAGCGTGCGCCCCTACCTCGGTTCGCACGGCGGCGACGTCCACCTGGTCGAGATAGTCGACGGGGTGGTTCGCTTGGAACTGGCGGGCAGTTGCAAGAGCTGCCCGTCCTCGTCGGTGACGCTCGAACTGGCCGTCGAGGACGCCGTCCGGGCGGCGGCGCCGGAGATCGAGTCCATCGAAGTCGTCGCCGCGCAGACGGAGTCGGCGGGGGTGATCTCCGCCGACTCGCTGTTCTCGCGCGTGCGCGCGGACGGCGCGCGGTCCGGGAGCTGGGTCGCGGTCCCCGAACTGGCCGAGCTGAGCGCGGGCGAGGTGGGTGGCTTCGCCGTCGCCGGGTCGACCGTGCTGGCCTGCCGGGTGGGCGAGGACGTGTACGCCTACCGGGACCACTGTCCCGGCTGCGACCGTTCCCTCGCCGGAGCGACGCTGGAGCGGCGAGTGGGTTTCCCGGCCGGTGACGCGGTGCTGCGGTGCCCGACCTGCCGGGCGCACTACGACGTGGTGCACGCGGGCGCCCGCGTCGACGGAGAGGGGCATCTCGACCCGCTTCCCGTGCTCGTGCGATCGGGTGAACTGTCGGTTGCGGTGCCGGTGGGGGTGCACGGGTGAGCACACCGTTCCGCGCGCTACAGCGGATCGCCGCCGACCGCAGGCCCGCGCCGCGGCCCGGCGAACGGTGCGAGATGTGCGCGGAGCCGATCGCCGATCAGCACCAGCACGTCGTGAACGTCGAGGGCAGGCAGCTGATGTGCGTGTGCCGCGGCTGCTATCTGCTGTTCGTCGACCAGCACGCGGAGCTGCGCTATCGAGCGGTGCCGGACCGGTATCTCGCGTTCCCCGGATTCACGATCAGCGAGGCGGAATGGGACGCGCTGGAGATCCCGGTGAACCTGGCGTTCTTCTTCCGCAATTCCGCGCTGGGCCGGACGGTGGCGTTCTATCCCGGGCCCGCGGGTGCGACGGAATCGGAACTGCCGCTGGAGCAGTGGAACGCGATCCTGCACCGGCATCCCGAGCTGGACGTGCTCGCTCCCGACGTGGAAGCGCTGCTGATCCGGGTGCCCGACCGCAGGACCGAGCGGGCGGCCTGCCTGCTGCTGCCGATCGACGCCTGTTACGAGTTCGTCGGCCGGATGCGGCTGCTGTGGCGTGGTTTCGACGGCGGCCAGGACGTGCACCGGTATCTGGAGCAGTTCTTCGCCGACGCGTCGGCGCGCGCGAAATCCGGTGGTGCGGCATGAGCCCGGTGTACTCGACGACGTTCGCCGTGCTCGAGATGAAACCCGAGCCGTACGCCGTCGCGCCGATCCTGTCGGCGCGCGTCGGCATCGCCGCGTTGGCGGAGGAACCCGTGCACGCCATCGCCTTGCGCGCGCAGGTGCGCATCGAACCGTTCCGCCGCGGCTATTCCGACGAGGAAGCCGTGGGGCTGGTGGATCTGTTCGGCCCGCGCGAGCGGTGGCACGAGACGCAGCGTTCGTTTCTCTGGATGCACTGCGCCACCATGGTTCCGAGCTTCACCGGCGGCGCCGAAGTGGATCTGCCGATGCCGTGCACCTACGACTTCGAGGTTTCCGGGTCGAAGTACCTGCACGCGTTGCGCGACGGTGTGGTTCCGCTGCTGTTCCTGTTCAGCGGGACCGTTTTCATCCGGGGCAGCACCGGATTCGCCATCCAGCAGATCCCGTGGGACCGCGAGGACAAGTTCGAGATGCCGGTGTCGGTGTGGCAGAACCTGATGGCCGCCTACTTCCCGAATTCCGGGTGGGTGCGGCTGCACAACGACACCCTC
The DNA here is from genome assembly GCF_040632645.1 of Nocardia sp. NPDC019219. NCBI lineage: Bacteria > Bacillati > Actinomycetota > Actinomycetes > Mycobacteriales > Nocardiaceae > Nocardia > Nocardia sp. NPDC019219. The sequence continues at coordinate 328,534 of NZ_JBEYCG010000002.1, forward strand.
CGGGCGCTGGCCGCCTACAAATCCGGCCACGGCCTGCCCGGCTTCGACGACGCGGTGACCCGGCTGCTGACCAGCGCCGAGGAGACGTCGTGACCACCGCGCAAGCCCGCGCCCGCGCCGTGGCCGACGCGGTGCTCTACGAGGGCTATCTGCTCTATCCCTACCGCGCCGACGCGCGCAAGAACCAGGCGCGCTGGCAGTTCGGTGTGCTCGGGCCGCCCGGGGCCGCCGCCGCGGGCCTCGGCGAGGAATCGACGCTGTCGGCGCAGTGCCTGATCCGCCCGGGCGAGCATCCGCGACTCACCCTGACCGTTCGTTTCCTCCAGTTGCAGCGCCGCCAAGTGGTGAACGGGGACGGCGCGCCCGTCGCCGAGCTGACCGAGGGCGGGCGGTCGTGGCTGTCCTGGGATGAAGCGGTCGAGCGGGAGGTCGCCGTCGGCCCGCTCGCGCCCGGTCGCCTCGTCCACTCGCTGGACATACCGGGCGGCTCCGACATGGAGGAGATCGCCGCCCCCGCGCAGGGCACCCTCGTGCGCAGCAGACTGCCGTTGGCGGGTGAGCTGGAACTCGCCGCCGACCGGGACGACGGCTTCCTGCGGCTGACGGTCGTCCTGCGCAATGTCGGCGCGCCCGCGGCCGACCAGCGTGACGCGATCGGTCGCTCGCTGATCGGCGCGCACGTCATCGCGGAGATCACCGGCGGCGAGTTCGTCTCGCTGCTGGAGCCGCCGCCGGACGCGGTGGCCGCGGCCGCCCGCTGCGATCGGCACCGCTGCTTCCCGGTGCTCGCGGGCCCGCCCGGCGACTACAGCATGCTGCTGATCTCGCCGATCATCCTGTACGACCACCCGGAGATCGCCCAGCAGAGCGAAGGCGCGCTGTTCGACTCCACCGAGATCGACGAGATCCTCACGCTGCGGATCCTCACGATGACCGACGCGGAGAAGGCGCGGGCGCGCGCCACCGATCCGCGCGCGGCGGAGATCATCGACCGCTGCGAAGCCATGTCACCCGACGCCATGCGGCAGCTGCACGGTGTCCTGCGCGATCCACATGCCGAGGGTCCGGGGCTGATCCCGGAGATCCCGGAGGGCGTCGATTGGTGGGACCCGCTGGCCGACGGCGCCGTTCGCCCGGATGTCGACGCGGTGCCCGTCGCGGGCGTGCTCGTGCGCAGGGGCAGCCGGGTCCGGTTGCATCCGGCGCGCCGGGCCGACGCCCAGGACCTGTTCTTCGACGGACAGTGCGCGCGGGTCGTGTCGGTCCACGAGGACGTGGACGGGCAGGCGCACGTCGGGGTCGTGCTGGACGACGACCCGGCGGCCGAGCTGCACGAATGGTATGGCCGCTACCTGTATTTCGCGCCCGACGAACTGGAGCCGCTCGACGGCACCGAGGAATGAAAGGAAATCCGCTATGGAAACCGTGGGAGTGGTCTCGACGACCGTCGTCGCCGTGCTGGTGGCGGCGGGGGTGTATCTCGGCTTGCGGTCGATCCCGGATCTGCGGCGATACCTGAAGATCCGGCACATGTAGCGGCGACCGGAAAGGAGCATCATGGGTGAGCATCGCGAAGAGCCGCAGTCGGCACGTGGCGCGCCGGGTTCGCGCGACGCGGGCGCGGGCGTCGCGGCCGGAGGCCCGGCCGAACGCGAGCCGGGGCATATCGATCACGAGGAGATGACCTCCGCGCACTCGGCAGACACCAAGAAGGAGACCGAGTTCTCCTCGGAGGCCCCGCCCGCGACGGAATCGGCGGCGCCTCCCTACGACGAGCGCAAGGAGACCGCCAACGCCCCCGCGGAGACGGCGACCGGCGAGGTCGACGACGCGCGTGTCGGCGGGGCGACGACGCCCACCGAGAAAGAGGAGTGACCCGACGGCCGCGGTGCTGGTCGCCGGGATCGGCAACATCTTCCTCGGCGACGACGGATTCGGACCGGAGGTGGTACGGCGGCTGCCGCGCCACCCGGACCCGGGCGTGCGCGCGGTGGACTACGGCATCCGCGGCATGCATCTCGCCTACGACCTGCTCGATCGCTGGGACGCGCTGGTGCTGGTCGACGCGCTGCCAGACCGCGGGGCGCCCGGCCGGGTCGAGGTGTTCGGCGCCGCGCCGGAGAACACCGGCCCCGCGGCGCTGGACGCCCACGCGATGAGCCCGGACGCCGTCTTCGCCGGAGTGCGCGCGCTGGGTGGCGTGCTGCCGCCCACCGTGGTGATCGGCTGCCAGGTCGCCTGCGCCGAAGAGGGCATCGGTCTGTCGGAGCCGGTCGCGGCGGCGGTGGACGAGGCGGTCGCGGCGGTGGGCGACGTGGTCGCCGCGTTGCTCCCGCGGGCCACAGCAGAACAGGAGGACTGACCGATGTGTCTGGGCATCCCGGGACGGGTGATGGCGATTCCCGACGGCTACCACGGCCAGATCGCGCTGGTCGACGTGTCCGGCGAGCAGCGAAAGGTGAACATCGGTCTGCTCGACGAGGATCCGGCGCGGCCGGGTGACTGGGTGATCATCCACATGGGCTTCGCGGTGGAGAAGACCGACGAGGCAGGGGCCGCGGCGGCGCTGGACGGACTGCGCCTGTTGCAACACGGGGACCAGCTATGACCACGGAGCGGCTACGGCGTCGTCTGGTGGTGCGCGGTGTGGTCCAAGGGGTCGGCTTCCGGCCGTTCGTCTACACCACCGCCGCCGAACTGGCACTGTCCGGCAGTGTCGGCAACGACAGCGGCGGCGTCGTCATCGAGATCGAGGGAGCCCCCGCGGATCTCGACGAGTTCGCCGCGCGGCTGCGCGTGCGGCCGCCGCCCCTGGCGGTGGTCGAATCGGTCGAGCAGGCCGACATCCCGGCGCGCGGTGGCACCGGATTCCACATCGCGGGCACCACGCGCGACGGCGTCGGTCGCACGCTGGCTTCGCCCGACGTCGCTCTGTGCGCCGACTGCGAACGCGAGTTGCGCGATCCGGGAAACCGCCGCTATCGCCACCCGTTCGTCAACTGCACCAACTGCGGTCCGCGTTTCACCATCATCGCGAGCCTGCCCTACGACCGCGAGCGGACGTCGATGGCCGACTTCGCCATGTGCGACCGGTGCGCGCGGGAGTACACCGATCCGGCGGACCGCCGTTTCCACGCGCAGCCGATCGCCTGCCCCGAGTGCGGTCCCACCCTCGCGTATACGGGACCGGGAGGCGGTGAGCCGCTGGCGGCGGCGCGGCAACTGCTGCGCGCCGGCGGCATCCTGGCGGTCAAAGGCATCGGCGGCTACCACCTCGCCTGCGACGCCACCGACGAGGCGGCCGTGGCCGAGTTGCGCAGACGCAAGCGCCGCGGGGACAAGCCGTTCGCGGTGATGGTGCCGGATCTCGCCACGGCACGGGCCGTAGTCGCCGTCGACGATGCCGCCGCCACACTGCTGACCAGCCCGGCTCGCCCCATCGTGCTGCTCGCTCGCCGGTCCGCGCCCGAGCGGAGCCCCTCAGCCGCCGATCCCGGAGGCACCGCCGAGCCGGGCGGAGACGCTGTGCCGGACGGAGACGCTGTGCCGGACGGCGGCGCGGCGCAGTCACCCGCGCCGGTCCCCGCTCCTTCGGTGGCGCCCGGCAACCCGGACCTGGGCGTCATGCTCGCGTATACGCCGTTGCACCTGCTGCTGTTCGGCCTGCCCGGCGATCCGCCCGGACCGCAGGTGCTGGTGATGACCTCGGGCAATCTCGGTGGCGAGCCGATCTGCTATCAGGACGACGACGCCCGCACCCGCCTCGCCGGTCTGGCCGACGGCTGGCTGTCGCACAACCGGCGCATCCTGGTGCCTTGCGACGACTCGGTGGTGCGTTCGCTCGGCGGCCGCGAACTGCCGGTCCGGCGCTCGCGCGGCTACGCGCCGCTGCCGCTGCTGCTTCCGGTGCCGCTGCCGCCGACGCTCGCGGTCGGCGCCGATCTCAAGAACACCTGCGCGATGGCCGATGGCCGCTACGCCTGGCTGAGCCAGCACATCGGCGATATGGACGACCTGGCGACGCTGCGCTCCTTCGACGCCGCGCAGCGCCATCTCGGGGAACTCACCGCGGTACACCCGGTGCAGCTGGTCGCCGACGCGCATCCCGGCTACCGCTCGGCCGCGTGGGCGCGCCGGAACGCGGGCGAGCGGCCTCTGTACACCGTCCAGCACCATCACGCGCACATCGCCGCCGTCATGGGCGAGCACGGTCTCGGCGCTAGCGAACAGGTGGTCGGCATCGCATTCGACGGCACCGGATTCGGGCCGGACGGCGCGGTATGGGGCGGCGAGGTCATGCTCGCGGGCTACAAGGGCTATCGGCGCCTGGCCCATCTGAAATACGTGCCGCTGGCGGGCGGCGATCTCGCGGTGCGCAGGCCATACCGCATGGCGCTGGCTCATCTGCGGGCCGCCGGGATCAACTGGGCCGACGATATCCCCGCGGTCGCGGCATGTCCGCCGGCCGAGCGTTCGGTGCTGGCCCACCAGTTCCGGACCGGTCTGGGTTGTGCGCCCACGTCGAGCATGGGCCGGTTGTTCGACGCGGTGTCCTCGCTGTGCGGCGTGCGGCACGTCGTCGACTACGAAGCACAGGCAGCGATCGAACTGGAGGGACTGTCCCGCTCCGGCGCCGAAGGCGCCACCGCCTACCGGTTCCCGCTCGGTGACGGTGATCCCGCCGTGATCGATCCCGCACCGGTGCTCGCGGGCGTGGTCGCCGACGTTCGCGCGGGCGAGCCCGCACGGGTGGTGGGCGCGCGTTTCCACGCCGCCGTCGCCCGGCTGACACTCGAACTCGCGACGCGCTACGCCGCCCCGGCGCAGATCGTCGCCCTGTCCGGCGGCGTCTTCCAGAACGCGCTGCTGCTCGCGCGATCGTGCGCGCTGCTGCGCGACAACGGCTTCACCGTGATCACCCATCGCCGGCTGCCACCCAACGACGGCGGCCTCGCGTTCGGGCAACTCCTCGCGTGCAGCGAGGGATGAGCGAAGGAGAGCAACGATGTGTCTTGCGGTACCAGGCAAAGTGCTCAGCCTGCACGAGCGGGACGGCACGCTGATGTCTGTCGTCGACTTCGGCGGCGTGCACAAAGACGTGTGCCTGCAATACATCCCGGACGCGGCGGTGGGTGACTACGTCGTCGTCCACGTCGGCTTCGCGATCCAGCGGCTGGACGAGGAATCCGCGTTGCGGACCCTGGCCGAGTTCGAGCACCTCGGCGTACTGAACGAGGAATTCGGCGACGGTTTCGCCATCGCCGCGAAGCAGGCGGGCCTGGACAATCCCGCCATCGAGTCGTCACGCGAGGAACCGGAGGCCCGGTCATGAAGTATCTGGACGAATTCAGCAATCCCGAGCTGGCCCGGCGCCTGCTCGACCGCATCCGCGCTACCACCAGCCGCCGCTGGGCGATCATGGAAGTCTGCGGCGGACAAACCCATTCGATCATCCGCCACGGCATCGACCAGCTGCTGCCCGATCAGATCGAGATGATCCACGGCCCCGGTTGCCCGGTCTGCGTCACCCCGCTCGAAGTGATCGACAAGGCGCTGGAGATCGCCGCGCGACCGGGCGTGATCTTCTGCTCGTTCGGCGACATGCTGCGCGTGCCCGGCAGCGCAAAGGACCTGTTCCGGGTGAAGAGCGAGGGCGGTGACGTCCGGGTGGTGTACTCGCCGCTGGACGCGCTGAACCTGGCCAAGGAGAACCCGGACCGCGAAGTGGTGTTCTTCGGCATCGGTTTCGAGACCACCGCGCCGGCCAACGCGATGACGGTGTACCAGGCGAAGCGCCTGGGGATCCGGAACTTCTCGCTGCTGGTGTCGCATGTGCTGGTCCCGCCCGCCATCGCCGCGATCATGGAATCGCCGACCTGCCGGGTGCAGGGCTTCCTCGCCGCCGGGCACGTCTGCACCGTGATGGGCACCGACGAGTACCCGCCGCTGGCCGAGCAGTACAAGGTGCCGATGGTGGTCACCGGATTCGAGCCGCTGGACATCCTGGAGGGCATCCGCCGCACCGTGCTGCAGCTGGAATCGGGCAGGCACGAGCTGGAGAACGCCTACCCCCGCGCCGTGTCCGCGGCGGGCAATCCCGCGGCGAAGGCCATGCTGCAGGACGTCTTCGAGGTCACCGACCGGGGTTGGCGTGGCATCGGCGTCATCCCGCGCAGCGGCTGGCGGCTGTCGGACCGCTATCGGGAGTTCGACGCCGAACACCGCTTCGCCGTCGGCGATCTGCACACCGCCGAGTCGACCATCTGCCGCTCCGGTGAGGTGTTGCAGGGATTGATCAAACCGCACGAGTGCGCCGCCTTCGGCAAGGAGTGCACGCCGCGTAACCCGCTGGGCGCCACCATGGTGTCCTCTGAAGGCGCGTGCGCCGCCTACTACCTGTACCGGCGCCTGGATCTGCCCGCGGAGGTGGCCCATGCCTGAGGAAGGCGCCGCCCCCGTGACGATCGACATGGCGGGCTGGGTCTGCCCGATGCCGCTGCGGGATTCGCCGAACATCGTGATGGGGCACGGCGGCGGCGGAGCGATGTCCGGCGAGCTGATCGAGCATCTGTTCCTGCCCGCGTTCGGCTCGGCCGCGCACGCGGACCTCGGCGACTCCGCGGTGGTCACACTGGACGGCGCGCGCCTGGCCTTCTCCACCGATTCGTTCGTGGTGAAGCCGATCGTGTTCCCGGGCGGCACCATCGGCGAACTCGCGGTCAACGGCACGGTGAACGATCTGGCCATGGCCGGAGCGCGGCCGATGGTGCTGTCCACCGCGTTCATCCTGGAGGAGGGCACCGCGCTGGCCGACATCGCGCGCATCGCGCAGGCGGTCGGCACCGCCGCCCTCGCGGCGGAAGTCCAGCTGGTCACCGGGGACACCAAGGTCGTGGACGCCGGACACGGTGACGGGATCTACATCAACACCGCCGGAATCGGTGTGGTTGCCCCCGGCGTGGGCATCCGGCCGCAGCGCGCGGCACCGGGCGATGTGGTGCTGGTCAGCGGCGACATCGGTGTGCACGGCGTCGCGGTGCTCAGCTGCCGCGAAGGTCTGGAGTTCGGCACCACCGTGCTCAGCGATACCGCGCCGCTGCACGGCTTGGTCGCGGCGATGCTGGCCACCGGCGCCGACGTGCATGTGCTGCGCGATCCCACCCGCGGTGGCGTCGCGGCCTCGCTGAACGAGATCGCCCGCGCCGCACAGGTCGGCATATCGCTGGACGAGCGGCAACTCCCCGTGCCCGACGGCGTGCGCGACGCCTGCGGTCTGCTCGGTCTGGACCCGATGTACGTGGCCAACGAGGGCAAATTGCTGGCGTTCGTACCGCCCGAGAACGCCGATCGCGTGCTCGCGGCGATGCGGGAACACCCGCTGGGCGCACAGGCCGCCGAGATCGGCCGGTGCGTCGCCGAACATCCCGGCATGGTCGTCGCCCGCACGGCGCTCGGCGGGACGCGGGTGGTGGATCTGCCCGCGGGCGAGCAACTGCCGCGCATCTGCTGACGGCGGACCAGGATCGGCTCGGAGCCGGAAGGCGAGGTGGGAATCATCGTTCGGATCGCCGACACCCCCGCGGCGGCCCGCGTCCCGCTGGACGGACGGCAGCGGCGCGGCGTCGCCGGGATGGCGTCGGTCGTGGTCGCACTGCACGCGCTCGGGTGGTCCGCGCTGCTGCTGCTCGTGGTCCCCGGCGGATACCTGGTGGACGGCGCGGTATTCGGCGTGGGTCTCGGGATCACCGCCTACACGCTCGGGATGCGGCACGCGTTCGACGCCGACCACATCGCCGCCATCGACAACACCACCCGCAAGTTGGTCGCGGACGGACGCAAGCCGCTGTCGGTCGGGTTCTGGTTCTCCCTCGGGCACTCCACCATCGTTTTCGTCCTCGTCGCGCTGCTGGCGTTCGGCGTCAAGGCGCTCGCGGGAAACCTGCGCGACGAGGACTCCGAGCTGCACCGATGGACCGGTGTGCTGGGTACCGGTATCTCCGGAACCTTCCTGCTCGCCATCGGCCTGTTGAATCTGGTCTCGCTGATCGGCATCTGGCGGGTGTTCCGCGGGATGCGCCGCGGAACTTGCGGCGAGGCCGCGGTGCGGCAGCGGTTGGACGACCGCGGCGCCCTGCAGCGGGTGATCGGACCGCTCACCAGGGCCGTGCGGGAGCCGTGGCAGATGTACCCGGTCGGGCTGTTGTTCGGACTCGGCTTCGACACCGTCACCGAGGTGAGCCTCCTGGTGATCGCGGGCGGCGCGGCGGCGACCGACCTGCCGTGGTACGCGATCCTCGTCCTGCCGGTGTTGTTCTCGGCGGGAATGACGCTGTTCGACGCGCTGGATGGCGCGTTCATGAACTACGCGTACGGGTGGGCCATCGCGGGGCCGCTGCGCAGCGTCTACTACAACATCGTCGTCACGGGTCTGTCGGTTCTCGTGGCCCTGGTTATCGGCGCGCAGGAGATGATCTCCGTGCTGACCGACGAGCTGGGCATCGCCGACGGTCCACTGGCCTGGGTCGGCGGATGGGATCTCGGCGCCATGGGGTTCGTCATCGCCGGGCTGTTCGTGCTCACCTGGGCGGTGGCGGTCGCGGTGTGGCGCTTCGGCCGGCTCGAGCAGCGGTGGTCCGTCGAGCACCTGGGCGAAAGGCCGAGCCGATGACCGGCAGCGGCGCGGAGATGTTCGCCCGGTACGCCTATGCGCCCAATCGGCTCGGCTACTGCGGTCCGCCCGACGCGGCCGCGCTGCGGGACGGGTCGGACGACCAGGTGCGCGCGGTGGCGCGCCGGTTCACCGGCGCGTGGCCCTACCTGCGCGTGATGGCGCGGATGACCGGCATCGCCGATCCGCTGGACCGCCGCCTCGTCGAGTCCTATTGGCTGGGCGGTGGCGTCGGCGCGGCACTGGACCCGGGCGAGTTCACCGCGGAACTGCTGGCGCTGCTCGGCCCGGTGGCAGGCGGGTACTGGACGCACCTGACGCAGCAATTGGCCGAGGAGGCTGCGGCGAACCATTGCTTCCACGTCTTCGGCGTGTACCCGTGGTCCCGCTTGCTCCGGCACGGCAACGGACATCCACTGCACGTGCTCGACAGTTGCCGGATCACCTGGGGAACAGTCTTCGACCGCAGCGGTGCGGAAGTCGCGCTGCGCTGTCGCACGCTCGATTGGGACGGAGAGTGTCTCGCGCTGCACACCGAGACTGTGCGAACCCTCGCGATCCGGGTGGACGGGTACGCGGCGTTGCCCGACGTCGCGCTAGGGGAGCAGGTCGCGGTGCATTGGGGGCGGCTGTGCGGGCGGCTGGACGATGCTCAGGTGCGTGCCCTGGAGGCGGCGACGCTACGTCAGCTGGAGGTCACCAACCGGCGCCTGGCCGAGCGACGCAACCCGGCGACCAGGTGACGGATCGAGCGGCGGCACGGCATGCGCCCGCCATGACCGCCGAAGCCGTGAAGCGGAGCGTGACCCCCCTTTTCTCGAAGGCGACGAGGGCCCCGGAGAAATGGCTTCCCGGCCGCCGTATAGGTGAATGACGAGGCGCTTCTCCATGTTTCGCCGGACCCCTCGCGGCGTATAATGAATATGGCTGTCGAGCCCGACCGCGAGGAGTAACACGTGTATTCGCCGGTGGTTGTCGGGGCGAAAAATCATTTCTACCCGGAAATCTTTATCCGGGTGATTTCGACGGCGTACCTGCGTGTTCCTCGTCATGGCGGCCGACGGCCCAGCTGCGCCCCCATGTCATGCGCGAAGGGAGGTGAACTACCGTGATGGATCAGATGATGGGGATGGCACGCGACTGGTGGAACCGCATGTTCCCCGGCATGCCGATGCCGATGCTGCCGATGATGCCGATGATGTCGTAGCAGCGCCACCGAACGGAAAACACGGCGAGTTCCTGCTACCGTCTATATGCGATGTGCAATTCATGCACGGCAGTACGGATGATTTCGTAATCGACCGCACTCGATTCGCCATTCGCCACACATAGCGCGATATCCGTCGGCCCCGTATCCGCGCCGCGCAATGCCGCGGCGCGATGGACGGGTTCCGTGGTGTCGGCGAATGGCGACGCGATCCAGCGAGGTGCGCTATGACCGCAGATCCGCGACAGGCGAAGCGGCCGGTCAGTGCCGTGCTGGCCGGTCCGTACGGGCATCCGTTCCATCCCATCTTGGTCACCGTCCCGATCGGCGCCTGGGTCGCCAGTTTCGTGTTCGACCTCGCGTCCCGATTCGTCGACGATCCGGACTTCCTGGTCGAGGGATCGTCGTGGTTGATCGCGATCGGCGTGCTGGGCGCCTTGGCCGCCGCGACGATCGGGTTCCTCGATCTGCTCGCGATCCCCACCGGTACGCCTGCCTTCCGCACCGGTTTGCTGCACATGACCCTCAACCTGCTCGTGACCGCTGTCTACGCGGTCGGCTTCGTCTGGCGGCAGGGCGCCGACAAGGCGGTCGCGGTCCCGGCCGGGCCGTTGGTGCTGTCGGCGGTCGGTCTGATGATATTGGCGATATCCGGGTATCTCGGCGGCAAGCTGGCCTATCACTACGGCGTGCGAGTCGCCGACGAAACCACCCAGGCCGGCGGCTTCACCCACTGAATCCCTGCTCATCTGTCAGGAGGCACACCATGGGCATCGCCGCATTGATCTTCTGGCTCCTCACCGCGGGCGGCGGTTTCTTCCTGCTCGGCACGTGGATCGCCCGAGGCGGCACGCGTCAGCCGAATTCGACCCAGCTGCCGCCGCCGGTCCTGTTCGGTCACTTCGCGCTCGCCGTGGCCGGTCTGATCGTCTGGATCGTCTACCTCGCCGTCGACAGCACGGCGCTGGCCTGGACCGCGTTCGTCTTGCTGATCCCGGTCGCGCTCCTCGGGTTCGCGATGCTGCTGCGCTGGATCCCCGTCTACCGGGACCGTTCGGCCGGAAGGACCGAACCTCCCGAGGGACACTTTCCCGTTGCCGTCGTCGCGGGTCACGGCGTACTCGCCGTGACGACTGTCGTGCTGGTGTTCCTTACCGCGCTCGGCGTCGGGAGCTGACCCCGGCCGAGCGGCCGCCGGCCGCGTCAGCGTGGCCGGCGGTCGCTCGTCGTGCCGGACCGTCAGATCTTGCGAATGACCGTGACGACCTTGCCCAGGATCTGGGCGTCGTTACCGGGGATCGGCTCGAACACCGGATTGTGCGGCATCAGCCAGACGTCCTTGCCGGTGCGCTTGAAAGTCTTCACCGTGGCCTCGCCGTCGATCATCGCCGCGACGATATCGCCGTTGTCGGCGACGTTCTGCTGCCGCACGACCACCCAGTCGCCGTCGCAGATCGCCGCGTCGATCATGGACTGACCGACGACCTTCAGCAGGAACAGCGAACCGTCGCCGACCAGTTCGCGCGGCAGCGGGAAGACGTCCTCCACGGCCTGTTCGGCCAGAATCGGGCCACCGGCGGCGATGCGACCGAGCACCGGGACGAAGGTGGGGACCGGACGGTCCACCTCGACGGCGATCTCGCCGTCGTCGACCGCGGCGACCGGCAGGCTGGTCACCGACCGCACCACCTCGTCCAGGCCCCGGACGTCCACGGCGCGGGGCCGATTCGGATCGCGGCGCAGGTAGCCCTTGCGCTCCAGGGCGCGCAGCTGATGAGCGACCGACGAAGTGGACGTGAGGCCGACGGCGTCACCGATCTCCCGGATGCTCGGCGGGTAACCGCGCTCGCTCACCGAGGTGCGGATCACCTCGAGCACTTTGCGCTGACGCACGGTGAGATCCGCCCCGCTACCCGCCGCGTCGGCGCCGCTTTCGGTCTCGTCACCCGTGTCGTCCGTCTGCCTCACCGCAACCGCCCTTTCCTGCTGTGCCAGGCCGGTCCGTGCCCGGCATGTGTCTCGATGGCCCGTCGAATCTTCGGTTCTTCGAATCTAGTCCGGTCGCGCCGCTGGATCAAACATCTGTTCGACGCATGTCGGGTGTTGGTGCTGACTTTGTCACCGCGCCGTGGTAGAAATCGAACACCAGTTCTTCGAACACTTGAGCGAATCCGCTCGGAACACATGTTCGAACAGCTCGAACGGCGACGGAGCACCCACCACGGAGGTTTGTCCGATGAGCACTGCGATCAGCGATGTCACCCTGTCCCTCGGCGCGTCGGTCGCGAAATCCGAGCGCCGCGCCGCCGATCCGGGTCCGGCGGACGATCTCGGGTACGAGGCCGCGCGGCGATTGGTGCGCGATGGTGCCCGCTCTCGCGCGCTGACGCCCGCGCACCGGTCCGCGGTCGATCGGCGCCCGCCCGGCGCGCGTCCCGGTGCGGGCATGGTCGCTTACGACCGCGGATCACGCGCGTTCGCGCAGGGGCGCGCCCGCGGCGCTCATCCGATGCGGCGTGTCGAGCAAGCACAGGTCGGCTTCGCGGTCCTCGCCGTCACCGCGTTGATCACCGCCGTGATCGTGGTGGGGCTGATCGCCATGGCGCATGTGCGGGCGGGTGAGTGGGGTGGCGGCTCCGTCCGGCCCGCGCCCGCGGTGGTGGACGGTTCGGGCGTGTCCGGCGGCGGCGATTCGCGCTGAGTGCAAGGAAATTCGGCCATTTGGACCGGCCGTAATTGTGGATCCGCAAACTAGAACGTGTTGCTACCGTGCTGAAGACCTGATCCGGGCAACACCGCCCGAACGACGCCGGGACCTTTCAGCACATGACTTTCCGCACCTCGGGCCGCACGGTTCGCGGCTACCTCCGCGTAGCGGCCTTGTTCCTCTGTCTCGTCTTCGCTGCGGGCGCAGTGTCCACGGCCCGGGCCGAACCCGCGTACGCGGCGTATCTCGACCTCCCGTCCGTCAACGGTGACGGCGCGGGGGCGGGCGGGCTCGATCCCGCTCTGCCGCTGGACGAATCCGGCCTCGCCGAGGCGTTGCGTCAGGCACGGGCCGACGGCGTGGCGCCGCGCCGGTACGCGACGCTGCTGCATCAGTACTGGCTGGTGGTCGCCACCCGCAACGCCGACATCGATCTGGCTGCTTGGGATCCCGGTCGCGGCCCGCACGCGAACGAACGCATCTTCAACCAGGTGTACGTCAATTATCTGCGGCTGGCTACCCGGCATCCGGAGTTCTACTGGGCGGGGCTGGCCGGTATCGCGGGCGGATCGTTCGCCTCCGGATTCTTCGACATGGGTGATGTGGGCGTCGTGCTGGACGTGCCGGGCATCCATCAATTCGGCAAGGCGGTCGCCGATCTGCTGCGCGCCACGCCGCCGGAATTGGCGCGTGCGCTGCCCGAGGACATCCGGCTGCTCGCCACCGAGGGCTCCCGGCTGAGCGCCGCGGACGTCGCCTGGTATCAGACGCGCCTGATGATCATGCAGAAGCACATCTTCACGGATCTGGTGCCGATGCACGAGGCGTACGTCGCGCTGGGCATGCGTGGGATCGAGGAGATGTATGCGGCTGGCCTGCTCGACGACGACCTGCGGACCGCCTGGCGGTCGATCGCCTCGGGCACCCGAGACGGTTACGTCGACGCGCTGATCCGGATGACCGACCGGGAGCAGAACCGCGTCGTCGCCGACCAATGGGACGAGACCTCGGCGGGCCGTGCGCCGATCGGCCGCGTGCTGACCTACGTCAGCACCGTGGCGGGAAAGCCCGGAGTCCCGGGCGTCCGCGCGCCCGGCGTGTTCGCCCCAACGGTGGTCAGCGCCGACGTAGGAGGCCGCAGCCTCGCGCTGCGCGTCCCGCTGCCCGGCTTCAACTGGGCCGACCGAGACACGCGATGGAACTACATCACCGGCGACCTGGTGCCCCGTCACATCGATCTGGAGACCGACCCGGCACTGGCCGGTGCCGTCCTCGGCGAGGCGTTCTTGGGCAAACTCGCCCGCGGCCGCCTCGCCGCCCGGTTGCCGGATCTGCTCGCCGATCTGACCGCGCACTGGCAGATCTCCGGATGATCGCCCCGCGTCCGATAGCCGGGTGAGTGCGACAATCCGGAAACTCGGACGGGTATCCTCGAAGTGTTATGCAGGTATTCCGCGTGTCGTACGAGGAATACCTGGTGCCGGGGTATAGACCTCTGTACACGGGCTCGCCGGACCGATCACCGCGATCGGCGTCCGGTCCGGACGCGAGCACGCGCATCGACGAAGGATTTCTCGGATGCATTGCCCGTTCTGCCGACATCCCGACTCCCGGGTGGTGGACTCGCGCGAGGCCGACGAAGGCGCGGCCATCCGCCGCCGTCGCGCCTGCCCGCAGTGTGGGCGGCGGTTCACCACGGTGGAGACCGCCATCCTGTCGGTGGTCAAGCGCAGCGGCGTCACCGAGCCGTTCAGCCGCGAGAAGGTCATCCGGGGTGTGCGCCGGGCCTGCCAAGGTCGTGAAGTCGACGACGACGCGCTGAACCTGCTCGCGCAGCAGGTGGAGGACGCGGTGCGGGCCAAGGGGTCGCCCGAGGTGCCCAGCCACGAGGTGGGCCTGGCCATCCTGGGTCCGCTGCGTGACTTGGACGAGGTGGCCTACCTGCGGTTCGCGTCGGTCTACCGGTCGTTCACCTCGGCCGAGGACTTCGAACGCGAGATCCAGGAGATGCGCCGGGCGCGCGCCGAAGCGCTGTCGGCCGCCGACTGACTCAGCGCCGGACCGCGGCCATCGCCTTCTCGATTCGCTTGGCCGACACCGGAAACGGAGTGCCGAGTTTCTGCGCGAACAGGCTGACGCGGAATTCCTCGATCATCCACCAGATCTCGGTCACCGCCGGCGTCTGTCTGCGGTTCTCCGGCAGCGACTCGATCAGGCGATCGTAGGCGGTCAGGACCCGGTCGAGTTCGGCCATGCCCTGGCGATCGCGAACCGCCGAGCCGGGCAGCGCTTCCAGTCGTGCCGCCGCCGCTTGTAGATAACGCGGCAGTTCGCGCAGCCTGGTCGCGCCCGTCTCGGATACGAAGCCGCGAAAGACCAGGTTGTCGAGCTGATGACGGACGTCCTCGGCGATATCGCGCTCGTTCGTACGCTCCAGCGCCGCCGAAACCTGATGGGCGCCGGCCAGAACCGGCACGACCAGGCGCACGAAACGAGCGACGGTGGGGGCGAAATCGGGACGGATCCGGGCGACGAGCGCGTCGAATTCCGCCGGATCGAGCACCGGCCCGCCCGCTGCCGTGAGCAGTTCGTCGGCGGCCGCCGCGCGGCAGTCCTCGACCAGCGCCTCCAGGGAGCCGTACGGATTCTGGCTCAGCGCAAGGCGATCGGAAGGTGACAGCCCCGCGGTGGCGCTGCGCGCCGAAGCGGGCAGCGCGTGCAACAGCAGCGCTCTGGTGCCGAGGCGCATGGCGGCGGCCTGCTGCGTGGGGGAGCTGAGCACCCGGACCGCCACGCCGTCGCCCTCGGCGACGAGCGCCGGATATCCGGTGACGGTCTGCCCCGCCACCTCGCGCCGCACCGTCGGCGCGAGGGTGCCCAGCGATTCGGAGGTCCACACCGTGGCAGGCGGTCGCTCCGCCCCCGCGGTTGCCCGGGCGACCGAGGCGGAAACCTGCTCGGCGAGCTGCGTTTTCAGCGCGGCGAGGCTTTTGCCCCGCGCGAGCGTCACGCCGTCTTCGCCGACGGCCGCGAAAGTCATGCGCAGGTGGTCGGGCAGTGCCGCGACGTCGAAGTCGGTGGGGGCGATCGGAACCGAACCGAGCCGGGACAGTTCGCGCGCCAGCCCGGCGCGCAGCGGCTCCGCACGCGGGGTCAGCGCCGCCAAGGCGGCGGCCGCGAAATCGGGGGCGGGAACGACACTGCGCCGCAGGGTTTTCGGCAATGTCTTGATCAACGCGGCGGCCAGTTCGTCGCGCATGCCCGGCACCAGCCAATCGAAGCCGACGGCACGAACGTGCGCGAGCTGTTCCACCGGGATCCGCACGGTGACGCCGTCGTCCTCGGTGCCCGGTTCGAATTGATAGGACAGCGGGAAGCTGAGTTCGCCCTGGCGCCAGGAATCGGGGAAGGCCGCCGGGTCGAGTGCGGTCGCGCCTTCGTTGACCACGGTCGAAGTGGTGAAGTCGAGCAATCCGGGGTCTTCCCGTCGCGCGGAGCGCCACCAGCTGTCGAAGTGACGCACCGAGACGATGTCGGCGGGCAGACGTTTGTCGTAGAACTCGAACAGCACCTCGTCGTCGACCAGGATGTCCCGGCGGCGGGCGCGATGTTCCAGATCGGCGACGTCGTCGAGCAGCGCGCGGTTGCGGTGGAAGAACTCGTGCCTGGTCTGCCACTCGCCCTGGACCAGGGCATGCCGGATGAACAACTCGCGCGACAACTCGGGATCGATGCGGCCGTAGTCCACGGGCCTGCCGGTGACCAGCGGGATCCCGTACAACGTCACCCGCTCGTAGGCGCGCGCCGCACCCCGCTTGGCCGACCAATGCGGTTCGGAGTAGGTGCGTTTGACGAGGTCGCCCGCCAGCCGCTCGGCCCATTCGGGCTCGATCTTCGCGGCCATCCGGCCCCACAGCCGTGAGGTCTCGACCAGTTCGGCGGCCATCACCCAGCGGGGTGGCTTCTTCGCCAGCGACGAACCGGGGAAGATCATGAACTTGGCGTTGCGCGCGCCGAGGAACTCGCGAGATTCCGCCTCGCGGACGCCGATGTGCGAGAGCATCCCGGCCAGCAGCGCTTGGTGGATGGCCGTGGAATCCCAGGGGAGTCCGTCGCCGTCCGCGACGGCCGCGATGGCGGACCGGCCGCGATCGGCGCTCGAGCGTCCGTCGCGTCCGCGCGCTGACCGGCCCCGGCGGGATCGGTTGCCCGCCTTGCCATCCGCCCCGATCGTTTCGGCTCCGTCCGGCTCCGCCGCCTCCGCCGAGTCCTGCGACCGCGTCGACCACCCGAGGCCCTTGGTGATCGTGCGCAGCTGGCCGTGCAGGTCCTGCCACTCCCGGATCCGCAGATAGTGCAGGAACTCCTCCCGGCACAGACGCCGGAACTGGTTGGACGACAACGACTTGCGCTGTCCGCCGAGGTAATCCCACAGTCGCAGGTAGGCCAGGAAGTCGGAGCCCTCGACCGTGAAGCGCGCGTGTTTGGCGTCGGCCGCCTGCTGCTGCTCGGCGGGGCGCTCCCGGACATCCTGGATGGACAGCGCCGCGACGATGACCAGCACGTCGGACAGGCAACCCGTGCGCTGCGCCTCCACCAGCATCCGCGCCATCCGCGGATCGACCGGCAGCTGGGCCATCTCACGGCCGATCGGCGTCAGCGACAGTGCGGTCGCGTCGTCACCGGCCCGGGCGCCGCCGTCCCGTCGCGCGAGCGCGCCCAGTTCCTCCAGCAGGGCGATGCCGTCGCGGATGGCGCGGCGGTCCGGCGCCTCGACGAACGGGAACTTCTCGATGTCACCGAGGCCGAGCGCGGTCATCTGCAGGATCACCGCGGCCAGGTTGGTACGCAGGATCTCCGGATCGGTGAAAGCCGGCCGGGATTCGAAATCGTCCTCCGAGTACAGCCGGATGCAGATGCCGTCGGCGACGCGACCGCACCGTCCGGATCGCTGCCGCGCCGAGGCCTGCGACACCGGTTCGATCGGCAACCGCTGCACTTTGGTTCGCATGGAATAGCGCGAGATCCGCGCTGTGCCCGGGTCGACGACGTACCGGATGCCCGGCACCGTGAGCGAAGTCTCCGCGACGTTCGTCGCCAGCACCACCCGTCGCCCGGTGTGCGGGGCGAACACACGGTGCTGCTCGGCGGCGGACAGCCGGGCGTACAGCGGGAGGATCTCGGTGCGCGGCAGCTTCAGGTCCCGCAGCGCGTCCGCGGTGTCACGGATCTCGCGTTCGCCGGACAGGAACACCAGCACGTCGCCGTCGCCCGCGGCGAACAGCTCGGTCACCGCGTCGCCGATGGCGTCCACCGGGTCTCGGTCGACGATGCGGGTGTCCTCGTCGTCTTCGTCCGCGGCGGCGCCGGGCAGCTCCAGTGCGAGCGGGCGGTAGCGGATCTCCACCGGATAGGAGCGGCCGGAGACTTCCACGATCGGCGCGGGAGTACCGTGCTCGTCCGCGAAATGCCGCGCGAACAGCTCGGGATCGATGGTCGCCGAGGTGATGATCACCTTGAGGTCGGGCCTGCGCGGCAGCAGCTGCTTCAGATAGCCGAGCAGGAAATCGATATTGAGACTGCGTTCGTGCGCCTCGTCGATGATGATCGTGTCGTAGCGGCGCAGCAGCCGGTCGCGCTGGATCTCCGCGAGCAGGATGCCGTCGGTCATCAGCTTGATCAGGGTGTGCTCGGAGGCGTGATCGGTGAACCGCACCGTGTAGCCGACGACGTCGCCGAGTTCGGTGCCCAGCTCTTCGGCGATGCGCTCGGCCACGGTGCGCGCGGCGAGCCTGCGGGGCTGGGTGTGCCCGATGGTGCCGCGGACGCCGCGGCCGAGTTCCAGGCAGATCTTCGGAATCTGGGTGGTCTTGCCCGAGCCGGTCTCGCCCGCGACGATGACCACCTGGTGTTCGGCGATGGCCGCGGCGATGTCCTCGCGGCGGGCGGTGACCGGCAGCTGCTCCGGATAGCGGATCTGCGGCACCGCGGCGCGTCGCGCCTCGACGCGCAACTCGGCGGCCGTGATCTCGGCCTCCACGTCGGCCAGGTCGCCGCCGCGCGCCTTGTCGAGTCTGCGCCGCAACCGGTGTTCGTCGCGAAGGGAGAGATTCGCCAGGCGGGTGCGAAGTGCGCGGGAATCGGTGGCGGCTGTCCTGGTCATTGCATCGACCAGCCTAGCGAAATCCGCCAGCGGATTTTTCCACCAGGCGGCGCGGCCGGTAGCCGGGTGGATGCCGACGCCGCGCGGCGGCCCGGCGGCAGACGCCGATATGCGAGGATCGGAGGAGGAACGAGGATGCCTACGGCGCCGCCGGATGGTCGGTCGTCCCACCACGGTGTGCTGCTGGCATTGCCCGACCGAGCGCCGGTCCCGGCGCGCGATGCTTCGCGGAGCCGGGCGGTAGGAACCGGTAGAGGTGGACACATGAACGCGCTATGGCATGGCTTCGCCGACATGGGCGCCGTCGAGCGGGACGGGGCGTTCGTGGTCGCCCGCGGGGAGGGCGTCTACGTCTTCGACCGAGCGGGTAACCGCTACCTCGACGCGACCGCGGGCCTGTGGTTCGCCAACGTGGGTCACGGACGCGGCGAGATCGCCGACGCGGTGGCCGCCCAGCTGCGCACGATCGCGCACTACTCCAATTTCGGCGACATCACCGAGCCGGCCACCCAGGAACTCGCCGAGCGGCTCGCTCGCCTCGCCCCGGTGCCCGGCAGCAAGATCTTCTTCACCTCGGGCGGCTCCGACTCCGTCGACACCGCGACGAAGCTGGCCCGGCGCTACTGGCACGAAGTGGGGCAGCCCGGCAAGACGATCGTGGTCGGGCGGCGGATGGCCTATCACGGCATGCACGTGGCGGGCACGGCGCTGGCGGGGCTTCCGGGGAATCGGGAAGGCTACGGCGAGCTGATGCCCGCGGCGCGGACCGTCGAATGGGACGACGCGAAGGCTTTGCTCGCGCTGATCGAGGAGATCGGCGCCGAACGGATCGCCGCGTTCTTCTGCGAGCCGGTCATCGGCGCGGGGGGTGTGTATCCGCCCCCGGCGGGCTACCTCGCCGAGGTGCGGCGCATCTGCCGTGACCACGACATCCTGTTCGTCGCCGACGAGGTGGTGACCGGTTTCGGCCGCATCGGCGGCGCGTGGTTCGCGTCGTCCCGGCTCGCGCTCGAACCCGACCTGATGACCACCGCGAAGGGCCTGACCTCCGGCTATCTCCCGATGGGCGCGGTCTTCGCCGCCCCGCACGTCGCGGAGCCGTTCTTCGCGGGCGGCGTCTGGTGGCGGCACGGCTACACCTACGGCGGCCACGCGGGCGCCGCGGCCGCCGCGCTGGCGAATCTCGACATCATCGAGCGGGAAGGGCTGCTCGACGCGGCCCTGCGGCTGGAAACCAGCTTGCACGAGCAGCTCTCGGTGCTCGCCGCACATCCTCGGGTCGCCGAGGTGCGCAGCGGATTCGGCGCCGTCGCGGCGATCCAGCTGGCCGACCCGGCCGAAGGGTTGCCGTTGGTGCGAACCCTGCGTGCGCACGGCATCTCCAGTCGCGCCGCGGGCCAGGGAGCCATGCAGGTCTCCCCGGCGTTCGTGATGACCGACGACCAGATCGCCGAACTCGTCGACGGCTTCCTCCGCGCACTGAACGACGTGTGATCCGCAGCCCTCGACGAGACGGCACAGCCGGCCCCGAGGGCAGAGGGCGCGAGTCATGAAGACGCTGTGCCGGGTTGGACGGTGGTCGCCGAAGGGCGCGCAGTAGTCGAAGCCGTGTGCGGCGTCCATGCGGGGCGGGATTGCCACCGGCAGTGCGCCGAACGGACCACCGCATGTGCGGTGATCAACTGTGCCGCAGGCTGTCTCGACGGTAGCGCGGCGGACCTGTCCGTCGATCGTCGAGTTGTCCTGTCGGCGTGGAAATCGCCGGTCGTGTCGGTAGCCACAGTCGATCGACGCTGTGGGCGGATCGAAAATGGACACCCTGACCGTCTCGGGATGCGAGCATGGAGGGGCGACGACCGTGGTCGCCGTGCGGAGAGGTGGTGGGGTGTGGCGGAGTTCGTGCAGAAATATGCCGCTTTGCGGTGGGTGGTGGTAGCGGCATTCGTGCTCGCCGCGGTGATCGTGCTGTCCCGGGTGACGGCCCCCGCGGTGCCGGCCACCGATTCCGCCGAAGGGCTGCCGGAACCGCCCACGGGACACGAACTTACGGCCGGGCACTCCGAGTCCGACGCGGCACACCTGGTGATGTGCCTGGTCATGCTCGGCATGCTGCTGTTCCCCTCGGGGGCGAGCCCGCACGCGGTGCGCGGCGTGCTGACGGCGATGGCCGTGGTCTTCGCCGCGCTGCTGACGATCCGCGCGGCGGAGCAGGCCGCCCAGGGGCGGCCGCTGCCGATCGACCGGCTGGTCCCGCTCGGCTACCACATCGTGGCCGCCGCGGCGATGCTCTACGCCATGTCCGGCCACACGGCCGCTGGGCACGTGGGCGGCCCGGCCGCCGGTCCCGCGCTCGGTCTGGCCGCGCTGTTCCTCCTCGACGCGCTGCTGGTCGCGTTCGCCGCCTGCACCGGCCGGGCGCACGTGCGGGCGCCGGGGCCGCTGGGGCTGCTGGTGCGTTCCGGCGGCTGTGTCGCCGCGCTCACCGGCCCGGCGAAACCGTGGGCGGCGGTGCCGCACGTGGTGATGGACGCCGGCACCGCTTACATGCTGGTGTCCGTGATCATTCGGTGATCGGAACCAATCCGGTTCCCAGCGCATACCGAACCCCTGTGCATGCAGGCACGGGATTCGGCCATGAGCAACGAACACGGTTCTGCTTCACCCCGACGGCCCGGCGATCCGGCACGCGCGAGGAAGGAATCCGATGGTCCGGCGCTCGCGTGCCCGCTGCCCGTCGGCTACGACCGCGCGCAGGCCACCCGGGCGAGCCGTGAACTCGCGGCGCTGCTCGCCGCGGCGGGCACGGGCGATCGCGGCGCGTTCACCGAGTTCTATCAGCGGACCAGCCCGCGGGTGTTCGGTCTGACGGTGCGGATCCTGCGCAGTCACGCCGCCGCGGAGGAGGTGACCCAGGAGGTCTACCTGCAGGTGTGGTCGATGGCCGATCGCTACGACGCCACACTGGCCAGCCCCGTCGGCTGGCTCATGATGCTGGCCCATCGCCGGGCGGTGGACCGGGTCCGCGCGGAGAGTTCGGCCACCAGCCGGGACCTGATCTACGCGCACGAGCATCTGGGTCGCGACCACGACGTCGTCGCCGAATCGGTCACCCAGCGCATCGAAGAGCAACAGGTGACCGCGTGCCTGAAGAACTTGACCCCCACACAGCGCGAAGCGATCGCGCTGGCCTACTACAGCGGGTGGACCTACCGAGAGGTCGCCGATCATCTCTCGGTGCCGCTACCCACGATCAAGACCCGCATCCGCGACGGGCTGAAGAGATTGGAGAAGTGTTTGTCCGGGGAACCCACCGATGGTTGACACGTCGCCGCGGTCGGAGGCGGACCTCATCGACCTCGCCTACCCGTGCGCGCTGGACGCGGTGGCCGATATCGAGCGCAGGCATATCGATGCCCGCCTGGCCGCCGCGGACCCGGACGTGCGGCAAGCCTTCTCCGACACCGTCTGGCAGGTGCGCGACGTCATGGGGCGGCTGGCCGTGCTCGACGAGCTCGCGCCGCCGCCGGAGCTGGAAGATCGCATCCTCGCCGCGCTGCCCGACCCGGCGACTCGATCCATCCGGCGTAGTGCGACGTGGCGGCGGACGCTGCGCTGGGCGGCACCGATCGCGGCCGCGGCGTGTCTGGTGATCGGTGGCAGCGTGCTGACCGCGCAGTTCATGGGCAACCCGTCGGACCCAGCCGCCGCCGACCAACAGCAGATACACCCGGAGGCGCGGACGGTCAGCGGATCGTTCGCAGGCGGCGGTCTGCTCATGGTGGACGTCTCGCCTGAACTCGGGCGCGCGGTCGTCGTCTTCGACCAGGTCGCGCCGCCGCCCTCGGGGCAGGTGTATCAGGTGTGGCTGGTCGGCTCCGATGGACGACCCCGCTCCGTCGGCGTGCTGAGCGACCTGCCGTCGACCGTCCGGCCGTTCGTCACGGGTTTCCGGTCGGGTGAGGTGCTCGCGGTGAGCGTGGAACCGGACGGCGGCTCGGACGCGCCCAGCGGCGATCCGGTCGTGGGTGTGACACTGCCCTGAGGGCGCCTAGATCTCCACCGGCTGGTCGCCGACGACTCGGCCGCCCAGATGGACCCACCCGTCGGAATCCCACCGGGTGAACAACTGCGAGCCTTTGCCCTGCGTGATGACCAAGCCCTTGCGCAGCAACGCCGTCAAAGCCACGGCTGCGGCTCCGGTCGCCTCGTCCTCGGTGATCCCCATGGTGGGAGCGAACATGCGTGAGCGCAGGGCGGCGCGATGTTCGTCGGTCCACGCCCACAAGTAATGGGGGCCGCCGGGGAACTCGTCCGGTCGCAGGGTCGCCAGTTCCTCGGCGTCCTCCAGCTGATGGAAGGTGAACGCGGGCGCCCATTCGCCGCGAGCGGTGATCCAGGTCAGACCCTCCGTGAGTTCCACCGCCACCGGGCCGGCCGGAACGTCCAGTACCCGCACGGGGATGCCCTGCGACGCGAGCCACCACGCGGTGCCGACCGACGGGTGCCCCGCGAAGGGCAGCTCCATCGTGGGGGTGTAGATCCGCACCGCTACCGTGTCGTGCACCGGTTCCTCGACCACCACGGTCTCGCTGTATCCGGCTTTGGCCGCCAGCGCCTGCCGATCGACCGCGGCCACGTCGGCCGCCCGCGCGATGCCCAACTCGTTGCCGTACCGTCCGGCGGCGTCGGTGAACACTCGCACCACATCGACCTGTGTGCTCATGCTCGCCGAGCCTACCCGGATGCCGTGGACCGAGCTGTCGGCCGGATCACATCGGAACGCGAAAGAGGCCCCTGCCGCAGGGCAGGGGCCTCTTTTTCAGCGAAATCAGATCGCGGCCGGGCTGAGGGCCTCGGTCGACTGCACAGCCTGGCCGACACCGGCCACGATGGCGGCGGCGCGCAGCGATTCGAAGATCACTTCCCGGGACACGCCCGCTTCGCGCAGCGTGTGCTCGTGCGCCTCGAGGCAGTGCGCGCAGCCGTTGATCGAGGAGACCGCGAACGACCAGAGTTCGAAGTCGGCCTTGTCGACCCCCGGCGTGCCGATGATCTGCATGCGCAGCCCGGCCCGCAGGTCGTCGTAGCGGCCGCCGAGGAACGCCTTGCCCCGGTAGAACACATTGTTCATGCCCATGATCGAGGCGGCGCCGAGCGCGGCGTTGTACGCCTCCGCCGACAGCACGTCGGCGGCGTCCTCGGCGATCTCGCGCAGCGTGGTCGTCGACCGGGTCGCGGCCGCCGACGCCAGCAGGGTGCCCCACAGCTGCTGTTCGTTCAGCACGGTGGTGCGCGCGAGGGATGAAAGATTGAGCTTGAGGTCCTTGGCGTACTCGGGAAGGGAGTTCTTCAGGTTCTCAATGCTCATGCGGCGATTCCTCTATTCGAAGCGGTCCCGGGCGGGGACCAAGGCGGTTTTCGATGTGTGGTGACGGTGACGGCGGTGTTCAGACGCTGGCGGCCAGAAGTTCGGCGGCGTTGATGGTGGGGTCGCCCTTCTTCCAGTTGCAGGCGCACAGTTCGTCGGACTGCAGCGCGTCCAGCACGCGCAGCACCTCGTCGACGTTGCGGCCGACCGAACCGGCGGTGACCGAGACGAACTGGATCTCGTTGTTCGGGTCGACGATGAAGGTGGCGCGGTCGGCGACGCCGTCGGCGTTGAGCACGCCGGTGGCCGTGGCCAATTCGCGCTTGAGGTCCGACAGGATCGGGAAGGGGAGGGTCTTGAGGTCCTCGTGCTGCGCCCGCCACTGGAAGTGCACGAACTCGTTGTCCACCGACGCGCCGAGCACCTGCGCGTCGCGGTCCTCGAACTCCTCGTTGAGCTTGCCGAACGCGGCGATCTCCGTCGGGCACACGAAAGTGAAGTCCTTCGGCCAGAAGAAGACGATCCGCCACTTGCCGGCGTGGTCGTCGCTGGTGATCTGGGTGAAGTAGTCGTCGGGCTGCTGAGCGTCGACCTTCGACAGGTCACCGCCGATGACCGCGGTGAGGTTGTATGCCGGGAATTGGTCGCCGATGGTCAGCAGGGCCATGCTCTCTCCTCGTCAGTGGGTTGCCAACTGTGTTCTGCGGTATTGCGAGGTCTTTGCGGTTACCTGAGCCACCGCCTCGGACCCGGACTCACACCGCGGGTGAAAAGCTCACGGGCGATCTTGCCCAAGGGGTGCTGAAAGGTAAAGGTGATCAGTCGCACTACACTGATAGGAGTGACTGATCAGACTTATCAGCCCACCCTGTCACAGCTGCGTGCGTTCGTGGCGATCGCGGAATATCGCCATTTCGGCACCGCGGCCGCCCGTCTCGGTGTGAGTCAGCCCACGTTATCGCAGGCGCTCGCCGCCCTGGAACAGGGGCTCGGGCTCCAGCTGATCGAGCGCAGCACCCGGCGGGTGCTGGTGACCGCCGCGGGAATGCGCTTGCTGCCCAAAGCGATGGCGACGCTGGAGGCCGCCGACCGCTTCGTCGCGTCGGCGACCGGGGACGGACTCGGCGGCACGCTGCGCATGGGCATCATCCCGACGGTCGCTCCTTATGTGCTGCCCGGGTTGCTGCCGGAGCTGCGCAAGCGGCTGCCCGAGTTGCGCCCGCAGATCGTCGAGGACCAGACCGCGCGGCTGCTGGACGGGTTGCGCACCGGCGTGCTGGATGTCGCGTTGCTGGCGGTGCCGACCGAGATGCCCGGCCTGGTCGAGATCCCGCTCTACTCCGAGGAGTTCGTGCTGGTCACGCCGCGCGGTCACGAGCTGGCCGGGCGCACCGACCTGGCGGCGGCGGTGCTGGACGCGCAACCGCTGCTGTTGCTGGACGAGGGGCACTGCCTGCGTGATCAGACCTTGGAGGCATGCCGCTCGGCCGACGTGCACCCGGCCGCCGTCGGCGACACCAGGGCCGCCTCCCTGTCGACCGTGGTGCAGTGCGTGGCGGGTGGACTCGGCGTGACCCTGATTCCGCAGATGGCCGTCGCGGCGGAAACCGCGGGCGGCACACTGGATGTCGCTCACTTCGCGACGCCCGCGCCCGGCCGCACCATCGGCCTGGTGTTCCGTACGTCCAGCGCTCGCGCCGACGACTACGAATATCTGGCCGCCATCGTTCGTGCTCAGCGGCCGATGTGAAGGCTGTGGCGGCACAGTGGTGACAGGTGAGAGGAGTGGCGAAGTGGAACCGGCGGCGCTGGGAGAGGGGCGGCTGAGCGGCCTGTCCGGGATGGACCACGCGCTGTTCGCCTATGGCACCCTGCAGTTTCCCGAGGTGCTGGAGGCGCTGCTCGGGCGCGTTCCCACGCTCGAACCGGCCGAGTTGACCGGATGGCGCGCTGCCGCGCTGCCGCGACGGCTCTATCCGGGACTGGTCGCCGCGGCGCGGGGACTCGCCCGCGGCGCTGTGCTGAGCGGCCTCACGGCGGCGGAGTGGGCAATCCTCGACGCGTTCGAGGACGACGAGTACGACTTGCGCCGAGTGCGCATCAACGGGCGGGATGCTCCGGTGTGGACCTACGTCTGGACCGTGCCTGCGGATCCCGTGGATTGGGACCGGGAGCGTTTCGCCGCCGTGCACCTCGGGGATTTCGCCGCTCGATCCGCCCGGTGGCGGCAGGACCCGGAAAGCTTCGGCCGTTCGGCCGGGCCTGGATGGGGAGGGGCTCTCGGGTAGGGCCTACGGTTGCCATTCCAAGACGACCGGTCGTATATTGAGCGCATGGCACGACCCCGGCGCAGCGAGGACACTCGGCGGCTTCTCGTCGAAGAGGGCGCCGCGGGGTTCCTGACCAACGGCTACCACGGCACGGGGCTCAAGCAGATCCTCGACAAGGTCGGCGTGCCGAAGGGTTCGTTCTACAACTACTTCGACAGCAAGGAGAGTTTCGGGCGCGCGATCATCGAGCATCACTCGCTGTGCGTGCAGCGCAACCTGACCGAGGCGTTCGCTACCGCCCCGGACCCGGTGAGCGGCCTACGGGCGTTCTTCGCCCGGTTGATGGACGATTTCGTGGCGGCCGATTTCACCGGCGGCTGCCTCATCGCGAATCTGGGCGGCGAGCTGGAAGGCAGCGATCTCTTGCGGCAATCGCTGTCGGCGGCGTGGAACGCGTGGCGCGAGCGCGTCGCCGAGCAACTCGCGCATGGCCAGCGCCTCGGGATGATCCGCGCCGACATCGACGCGGGTGAGCTGGCGGATCTGCTGCTCGAATCCTGGGAGGGAGCGGTGATCCGGATGAAGATGGAGCGCACCCTGACACCCCTGCACAAGTGCCTGGATCGTTTGCTCGGCGACTACTTCCTGCCCTGATCCCAGGGCGGCGCAGCACCCGGCGTCTCGGCTGACAATTCGAAGACGACCGGTCGTATCGGAAAGGACAGATATGGCGAAGACGGTCATCGTGACCGGTTCCTCCAGCGGGATCGGTCGCGACATCGCACGGGCGTTCACCGAACGCGGCGACAACGTCGTGCTCAACGGACGGGACGAGGAGAAACTGGCGCGGGTGGCCGCCGAACTGGGCGCGCCGCGGCGAGTGGCCACTGTGGCGGGTGACATCGGCGCAGCCACGACCGGAGCGGCCTTGGTCGGTGTCGCCGTCGAGCGGTTCGGCGGCGTGGACGTGCTGGTCAACAACGCGGGCATCTTCGGGGCGAAACCCTTCGTCGACGTCACCGAGCAGGACTTGGACGGCTACCTGAACGGCAACCTCAAAGGCACCTATTTCACCACGCAGGCGGTGGTGCGGCGGTTCCTGGCGCAGGCGCGCGGCGGCAGCATCGTGAACATCGGCACGGTGCTGATCGACCATGCGCTCGCCGGTCTGCCCGCCACGGCGGCCTTGGTCAGCAAGGGCGGCGTCCACGCGCTCACCACCAGCCTCGCCGCCGAACTCGCGGCCGACGGCATCCGGGTCAACGCGGTCGCTCCCGGCATCATCCGCACTCCGCTGTTCGGCGACGGCGACGAGTCGGCCTCGGCCGGGCTCGCGCTGTTGAACCGGATCGGCGAAGTCGCCGAGACAACCGCCGCGGTGCTGTATCTGGCCGATGCGGAGTTCACGACCGGACACATTCTCCCCGTCGACGGCGGGTTCATCTCGGGAAGGGCGGCTTGAAATGCCTTACGTCAACATCAAAGTGACCGACGACGGCGTCACCCGCGAACAGAAGGCGCGGCTGATCAAGGGCGTCACGGATCTGCTGGAAGAGGTGCTCGGCAAGGCGCCCGCGAGTACGTATGTCGTGATCGACGAGGTGCCCGTGTCGAACTGGGGTGTAGGCGGGGTCGACGTCGAGCAGTGGCGCGAGCGGCAGCGTTCCTGAACCGCGGCAGCCGCCGCGGACTCGGCGCGGCGCTGACCGGAGAACGCCGAACGCGCCGGTTCCACCGGAACCGGCGCACTCGGTCGTCGTCGCCTAGACCCGCAGGGCGTGCGGTTCGATCGCGCCGCGCACCAGCGCCCGCGCGTCGATGGTCTCGGGCTTGTAGGGCAGCAGCGCCAGACGATCGGTCATCCGGCCGACCGGGTCCTCGACCGCGTCGACCAGGCCGAACAGGAACGACCACTCGTGCTCGTCGCTGCCGTAGTGCACGACGGTGCCGAACTGCTCGTGGAAACGCTGCCAGGAGCGCTTCAAGGTCTCGTTGCGCCACATCGTCGCGCACCCGGCCTGGGCGCACAGCACGCCGCCGGGCGCGAGGAGCGCACGACATCGGGACAGGAACTCCGCCTCGTAGAGGCGATTGTGCTGCGCGTCCTCCACGCGCTCGTCCGGCAGGTCGATCACGACGACGTCGTAGCGGGTGCCCGCCTGCTCGGCCGTCGCCAGGAAGTCCCAGCCGTCGGCGTAGTGCACCTTGATCGGCCCTTCGCCCGCGACGGCGGCGGCCAGCTCGTCGGTGGAGTACCCGTAGGGCAGGTGCTCGGCGCACAGCTCCACCTCGAGCTGGTCGATGTCGACGTGGTCGACGTGGGTGGCGCCTGCGGCCACCGACATCTGACTGGCCACGCCCTCGCCGGAACCGACGATGAGCACCTTGTCCAGCTTCTCGGCCAGCACGAAGGCGGGCACCATCATCGCCTCGTGGTAGGTGAGCTGGGAGAACTCGGTGGACTGGCGGTCGTCGTCGGAGAACAGGCTGATGCCCTGCTCGGTCCGCGCGATGACCATGTGCTGGTAGGGGGTGTGGGTGTCGACGATCACCTCGTGCAGGTCCCAGATGCGGGTCAGACCCGCGCCCACCGGCTCCTCGATCCGCTGGCTGCCGTGCCCCCTGCGGATGACCTGCATGCGAACGTCCTTGGGAGCCAAGGCGTCTCGAAGCAGCTCGACCGCCTTCGACGCGCCCGCGCCGATGCTGCCGCAGGTGAACACGTCGACGAAGATGTCGCCGGACTCCGGATAAGTGTGAATCGAGGCGTGGGACTCCGACAACAGCGCGAGGACGGTCACCCCCTGCGGTTCGAACTTCTTGTGTACGACATCGCAGATGGTGACGCCCGCCGCGATCAGAGACTCACGCAACGCCGATTCGAGTCGTTCGAGATCGTCGCAGAGATCTGCGTCGACACCACCGAACTCGGCCAGCACATGCCAGCCGGTGAATTCCGCCGTCATGGGCAAACTCACTCTCGCTCAGCGCCCGAGACATGAACGGTCAAGGGCGGAAAACCATTGAAGGACACCGACGAATAGCTCGCGGTATAGGCACCGGTGTCGAGGATTCGAACGCGATCACCGGCTCGCAACGTGGTCGGTAGGAGGACTCGCGTGCGTTGATACAGTACATCGTCGCCGTCGCAGGTCGGACCGGCCACCACCGCCTCGTCGACGGGGTCGCCGTCGCGGTCGGTGACGAACCGGTAGGCGATGTACTCGTTCTCGGTCTCGGCCATGCCGTTGTAGCGGCCGATGTCGAGATACACCCAGCGCCTGCCGTCCGGCGCGGTGCGGACGCCGACGACCTCGGCGTGAATCGTGCCCGCCGAACCGACCAGCGCCCGGCCGGGTTCGACGACCAATCCGGTTGCCCCGGACAGGAATTCGGCCGCTGCGTGCTTGACCACCGCGGCGATCTCGCCCAGCGCGGGCGCCGGGTCGGCGTAGGAGATCGGCAGCCCGCCGCCGATGTTCACCGAGTTCACCGCGATGTCCTTGTCGGCCAGTGCCTCGGCGATCCGGCCCGCCTGCTCGATGCCGATCCGCCACGCGGTGGGGTCCAGTTGCTGGGAGCCGACATGGAAGTACGGCCCGGCGACGACCAGCCCCAGATCCCTGGCCCGGACCAGCAGCCGGAACGCCTCACCCGGGCTGCAGCCGAACTTCGTGCCGAACGGCGTGCGCGACTCCGGCGCCGAGGCGAGGAAGCGGCACTCCACCTCCGAGCCGGGCGCGTGCTCCGCGATCCGCAGCAGGTCGTCCTCGGTGTCGAAGGCATAGCGTCGCACCCCCAGGGCGTAGGCCCGGGCGATGTGCGCGGTTTTCTTGATCGGGTTGCCGTAGCACAGCCGCTGCGGGGACACGCCCAGCCCGAGGCAGAGGTCGATCTCACCGATGCTGGCGACGTCGAATTCCGCGCCTTCCTCGTCGAGCAGGCGCACGATCTCCGGCACCGGGCTCGCCTTCACGGCGAAACGAATTCTCGTCGCGGCGCCGTCGCCCGTGGACAGGGCGGCGTCGAGCGCGCGGTAATTCCGGCGGACACGCTCGGGATGGATGACAAGGTACGGCGATTCGGGCATAGTTGATCTTTCGCTTGGGCAGCGGGGGAGAGAGTATCAGCGGCCCGTACCCAGAAACGAATCCGTCGAAACCTGGGTTCGCCACATGGTCGCGAGCCCTCGTCCTGCCGGCACGAAGGGGCCGCTGACCTGCGTGGATACCGGACCGATGGCCGATGCGGGCTCAGCCGGCGGACACGGTGACGTCGTCGAAGACGACCTCGCCCGCCGCGTCGGACTCGGCCAGATCGACCACCGCGTCGATCGACCAGCCGTGGTCGCCCGCCGGGTCGTCCAGCACCTGCCGCACATGCCAGAATCCGGGTCTTCGTTCCACCTGGAACAGTTGCGGGCCCCGGGCGTCGGGGCCCGTGCCGATCCGCTCGTATTCCGCGTAGTAATCGGCGAAAGCTTCCGCCCAATCCGGGCCGGGGCCGAGCGCGGCCAGCTCGTTCCAGCGCCGCAGAGCGGCCAGCTCGACGCGGCGGAACATCGCGTTGCGGACCATGACCCGGAACGCGCGCTCGTTGGCCGAGATCGGGCGCACCGTCTCCGCGCCGAACGCGACCTGGTCGGCGTCGGTCTCCGCGCCCGGGTTGGTCAGTTGCTCCCATTCGTCGAGCAGGCTCGAATCGACTTGGCGGACAAGCTCTCCGAGCCATTCGGTGATGTCGTCCAGTTCCTCGGTGCGCGCCGAATCGGGCACCGTGCGCCGCAGCGCGCGGTAGGCGTCGGCGAGATAGCGCAGCACCACGCCCTCGGAGCGGGCCAGCTCGTAGAAGGAGATCAGCTCCGCGAAGGTCATGGCTCGTTCGACCATGTCGCGGACCACCGACTTCGGCGCGGGCGCGAACTCCGACACCCACGGGTGCCCGGCGCGATAGGTCTCGTAGGCCGGTTCGATGAGTTCGGCCAGCGGCTTCGGCCAGGTGACCTCTTCGAGCAGTTCCATCCGCTCGTCGTAGTCGATGCCGTCGGCCTTCATCTCCGCGATCG
Source organism: Nocardia sp. NPDC019219 (assembly GCF_040632645.1). Classification (NCBI taxonomy): domain Bacteria; kingdom Bacillati; phylum Actinomycetota; class Actinomycetes; order Mycobacteriales; family Nocardiaceae; genus Nocardia; species Nocardia sp. NPDC019219. The sequence goes on from NZ_JBEYCG010000002.1 coordinate 359,982, forward strand.
CCTCGCCGCGTGCCTTGTGCTGCTGGGCCATCAGCAACTGGCGCGGATCCTCCAGGGTGGATTCGATGAGCGACACCACGTCGAGGGTATAACTCGGGGATTGTTTGTCCAGCAGGTCCAGCGCGGCCAGCGCGAACGGCGACAGCGGCTGATCGAGGGCGAAATCACGTTGCAGGTCGACGGTCAGGCGTGCGCGTCGGCCCTGCGCGTCGGGTTCCGGCAGCTGCTGCACCACCCCGGCGTCGCGCAGCGCGCGGTACAGCCGGATGGCGCGCAGGATGTGCCTGCGCTGGGCGGGACGCGGCTCGTGGTTGTCCTCCAGCAGGTGACGCATCGCGGTGAAGCAGTTGCCCGGCCGGGCGATCACGTTCAGCAGCATGGCGTTGGTGACCGCGAACCGCGACACCATCGGCTCCGGCTGCGCGGCGACCAAGCGGTCGAAGGTCTCCTCACTCCAGGAGACGAAGCCTTCCGGCGGTTTGCGCCGCTGCACCTTGCGCTGCTTCTTCGGATCGTCGCCCGCCTTGGCCAGCAGCCGGGTGTTCTCCACCTCGTGTTCGGGAGCCTGCACGACAACGGTGCCCATGGTGTCGTAACCAGCCCGCCCGGCGCGGCCTGCGATCTGGTGGAACTCCCGCGCCTTGAGCCTGCGGGTGCGCACGCCGTCGAACTTGGTCAGCCCGGTGAGCAGCACCGTGCGGATGGGCACGTTGATGCCGACGCCGAGGGTGTCGGTGCCGCACACCACCTTCAGCAGGCCGTCCTGGGCGAGTCGCTCCACCAGGCGCCGGTACTTGGGCAGCATGCCCGCGTGATGCACGCCGATGCCGTGCCGGATCAGCCGCGACAGCGTCTTGCCGAACCCGGCGGCGAACCGGAACTCGCCCAGCGCGTCGGCGATCGCGTCCTTCTCCGCGCGCGTCGCGAAATTCACACTCGTCAGCGCCTGGGCACGCTCGAGCGCGGCGGCCTGGGTGAAGTGCACCACATACACCGGGGCCTGATGGGTGGTGACCAGATCTTCCAGTGTCTCCGTGATCGGCGTGCGGGCATAGGAGAAGGTCAGCGGCACGGGACGCTCGGTGCCCGCGACGACCGCGGTGGAGCGGCCGGTCCGGCGCTCCAGGTCGCGGACGAAGAAGTCGACCTCGCCGAGCGTGGCCGACATGAGCAGGAACTGGGCGCGGGGCAGTTCGAGCAGCGGCACCTGCCAGGCCCACCCCCGGTCGGGGTCGGCGTAGAAGTGGAATTCGTCCATCACGACTTGGCCGACGGCGGCGTCCGCGCCTTCCCGCAGCGCCAGGTTGGCCAGGATCTCCGCGGTCGCGCAGATGATCGGCGCCTCCGGATTCACCGCGGCGTCGCCGGTGACCATGCCGACGCGTTCGGCCCCGAACACCTCGCAGAGGGCGAAGAATTTCTCGCTCACCAGCGCCTTGATCGGAGCGGTGTAGTACGTGCGCAAACCCTGGGTCAGCGCGAACAGATGCGCGCCGACCGCGACGAGTGATTTACCGGAACCGGTTGGGGTGGCGAGGATGACGTTGGATCCGGAGGCCAGCTCGAGCAGTGCCTCGTCCTGCGCCGGGTAGAGCGGGGTGCCCTGCTCGGCGGCCCACATCCCGAATGACTCGTAGAGCGCGTCGGCGTCGGTCCCCGGGATGTCGAGCAGTTCGGTCAGATCCACTCCGACCACCCTACGGCCTCGCCGGTAGGCACGCGTGCAGGGGCGATCGGGACCCCGCGCGGGTCAGTCCTGCTCGTCCTCGTCCTTGTTGCGGCTCTGCTCGGCGAGGAATCGCTCGAACTCGGCGCCCAGCTCGTCACCGCTCGGCAGCTCGCCATCGCCCACCAGCAGGCTCGACTGCCGCTCCTGCGCGGTGACGAAGCTGTCGTACTGCCGCTCCAAGGCATGCACGACGGTCTCCACCTCGACGTTGCCCGCGATGTGCTCGTTGACCTGTTCGCGCACCCGCGCGGCGGCCTCGCCCAACGCGGCCAGCGGGAACTCCAGGCCGGCGTTGTCCGCGACGTTCTCCAGCAGCGTCTGCGCGGCCTCCGGGTAGGCGGTCTGCGCGAGGTAGTGCGGCACGTGCACCGAGAACCCGACCGACTCGTGCCCGTGCTGCGCCATGCGGAATTCCAGCAGCGACGACGCGCTGCCCGGCACCTGGAGTTCCCCCGGCCACCGCTGATGGTCGGAGATCAGGTCGCGGTTGGAGGAATGCGCGGTGACGCCGAGCGGGCGAGTGTGAGGGATCGCCATCGGAATGGCGCTCAGGCCGATGCTGCGGCGCACGCCCAGCTGTTCGGCGAGCAACCGCACCGCCGTGGTGAACTTCTCCCAGCGCAGGTCCGGTTCCAGACCGGCGAGCAACAGGAACGGAGTCCCCGCGGTGTCGCGCAAGGCCCAGAGGTTGAGTTCCGGCTCGGCGTATTCGGAGAAGTGATCGGTCTTGAAGGTCATGAGCGGACGCCGCGACCGGTAGTCCAGCAGCTCGTCCACATCGAAGGAGGCGACGAGTTCACTCTCGAGGCTCTCGCGCAGATGCGTGGTCGCCAGCCGCACCGCGTGCCCGGCGTCGGTGAAACCTTCCAGCCCGTGCACCAGGACCGGGCCCGCACCGTCGGCGGACGACAGCTGCGGAGCGGGGAACTCCAATTCGTACATTCGCGACTCGTAGTCCATCGCGTACTCCTTCCTGCGCGGCTCCTGTGGCCCGGACGCGTACCGCACGCGCCAGTGTGGTTGCCTGCCCGGTCGTTCACCACCGCTGGTGGTGGTGCGAGGCGAGCGGTCGTCCGAACCGGGGACCACTGTCCATTGTCCCCCATGCCGTGGCGGTCACCGCGCACGGCCGGACACCGACCCATACTCCGAGGCAACAGCATCGGTGGCTCGCGCATTCCCGGCCCGGCGGCGTGGCATCGCCGACTTGACACCAGGAGTTTGGCACAGTGGGGGTGTGACCGTGGCGGATTCGAAGCGCATGCGGCTGGGCCCGGTGGTATCCCTCGTCTGCACGGTGCTGCTGGCAGGCTGCGGGTCGACTGTATCGGGGCGCCCGGTCTCCTCGGCGCCGACCACGGTGACCAGGCACGTGAGCGCAGAACTGCCGACTCTGCTGCCGGATCCGGCGCAGTTCCCAGCGCCGTACACGGCGGTGGTGCTGCCCCAGGAGGCCGTGGCCCAGGCGGCGGGTGACCTGGACGGCACGGGCCGCGGCGCGAACGTCCAGCCCAGCCGGTGTGTGCCGCCGAGCCAGGACTTCGGACCCGAGCACACCGCGATGGCGGTCGGCACGGACGACGTCACGCGCGCCACACTGACCGTCGAATTGACCCGCACCGGCGAGCCGTTGGCGGCGCTGCGCGACCGGCTGGGGCAGTGCGGATCGGTGCGGGTGAACCGGGCGGGCGCCGCCACCACCGTGACGACCGAGCTGGAGTCGCCCCCGCCGATCGACGCCGACGACGCCCTCTCGCTGCGCAGGACGGTGCGGCCGGAATCCGGTGGCGCGCGGCTGACCCAATCCATGCGCACCCACGTCGCGCAGTCCGGGGATGTGCGAATCACGGTGACCTACATGTCCTTCACCGAGGGTGAAGCGGATATCGCCGCGCTGAACGCGCTGTTCGCCACCGCTGTGCGTAAAGTGCGCGAAAGATAGCGGGCAGGGGAAAAGCACGGTAGCAGGCGGCACCGACACGAATCGCGGGCCATGCGAGGTGCCGATCGACTCGTGCACAGCGCGAATCGATTTCCCCAGGGCGGCTGAAGGGCCAGGTCGGCCTCCGGGTCCGGTGACCGGCGCCCCGCATCGTCGGTGCATGACAACTTCCTCTTCCGAACCGGTCGACGCGAGATACACGGGCAAGGACGGCGTCTTCCGGCTGGGCGCCGGCAGAGACACTCGATTCACCCGCGGTGCTCCGCCGGCGGACGCGGTGCAAGTCACTCCTGTCGAAGAAGCGGTGCCGGAATCGTTTTCGCACGCGGTGGCGAACGGGACAACTGTGTGGAACTCCCGCCGACCGGCACGGCAGGTCCGCTGCCGCGACGATCCTCCGCCGTTCCGGCATTCGCCCGAGCAAGCCGTGCGGGTGGACGACCCGGCGGAGCTGATCGCCGCCGTGCCCGCGATGCTGGGCTTCACCCCGGAACGGTCCGTGGTCGTGCTCGTCCTGCGGCGCGCTGCGGGCGGTGGCGCGATCGTCGACGCGGTGGTGCGGTTCGATCTGGATTCGCCCAGCGGGCGGCGCGTACGTGGCGCGACTTTGGCCTCCGCGATCGCGCGGATCTGCGCGCACGACGAGGCGGCCGAGGTACTGGCCGTCGTCGTCGACGAACGCGCCGTGGAGCCCGGAGCAGGCGCCGACCGGTCCGGATGCGCGGCCGGTCGATTCGACGTACTGGCCGGCTCGCTCGGCAGGCGCTTGGCCGCGTGTGACATCTCGCTCGCGGGAGTGTGGGCGGTGCGGTCGATCGCCGCTGGACAGCGCTGGTGGACGGTGACGGGACCGCGACGGCACGGGGTGCTGCGGGACCCGGCGGCTTCCCTGGTGACGCTGACCCATGTGCTGGACGGCAGGCCGATCCGCGGTTCGCGCTCCGAGCTCACGGATTTGGTCGCGCCGGAGCCGGCCGCGCGGGCCGAGGTGGCGGCGCACCTGGCGGACGCGGTCGTGCGCGCCCGTGAGCGCTACGCGGTGGCGGCGCGTCGCGGTGATCCGATCGGGTACAGCAGGCAAGCGCTCGACTACGTGTTGTGGCAGATCGCCAACACCGCCTCGGGCGCCGAGCTACTGGCGCCAGAGCTGGCCGAAATGGCTGCGGCCCTGCGTGATCGGGCAGTGCGGGACACGATGTTCGCCTTGGCGGTCGGCGACCACGCCGCTGCGGCCGAGGCGGTGTGGGTGGCGCTGACCCGCGCGCTGTCCGGCACGGACCGCGCCGAGGCGGCCGCTCTGCTGGGGTACAGCGCCTACGTCCGTGGTGACGGACCGCTGGCGGGCATCGCGCTGGATGCCGCGCTGGAGGCGGATCCGGGTCACCCGATGGCACTGTTGCTGGACACCTCGCTGCGCCTGGGCATGCGTCCGGAACAGATGCGGCGCCTCGCGCACAGCGGCTATCGGACCGCCGCGGGTCTCGGCGTCGACCTCGGCACACCGTCGTCGTGAAACCGGAAACGAGGGTCGGTGGCGGAGAGTCGGCGGTGCGCAGTCCGATTCCGCGCGACTCCGGCGACTTCGCGCGGCAGAGTGCATCCTCCGGGCGCACGGCGCCGCGGTGGCTCCGGTGCGGTGGCGCGGTCTCGGCAGCCCGAGTCGGTGCGGGACCGACTCGGGCACGCGGGAGCCGGTTACTTCGCGCTGTGCGCGCGGGAACCGAGCGACTGAAGGAAAGCCCAGGCGTCGGTGACGATCTCGTCGAGCTCGTTGTGTTCTGGACGCCACCCGAGTTCGGCCATGGCACGCTCGCTGGACGCGATCAGCGTCGCCGGGTCGCCAGGGCGGCGAGGCGCGTCCTGCGCGGCGATCGGCAGGCCGGTGACCCGCTCGCAGGCCGAGATCACCTCGCGAACGGAGAACCCGGTGCCGCTGCCGAGGTTGTAGATCCGATGGGTGCCCGTTTCCGCGGTCGCCAAGGCCAGCAGATGGGCCTCGGCGAGGTCGCGGATGTGAATGTAATCGCGGACCGCGGTGCCGTCGGGGGTGGGCCAATCGGTGCCGAAGACCGAGATCGCCTTGCGGTGCCCGGCAGCGACCTGCAGCACGAGCGGGATGAGATGGGTTTCCACCACCCGGTTCTCGCCGAGCCCGCCGTAGGCGCCGGCGACGTTGAAATACCGCAGACTGGTCGCCGCCAGTCCGTGCGCGATCGCGTAGGACGTGATGGCGTGGTCGATGGCCAGCTTCGACGCGCCATACGGATTGGTCGGGCGAGTCGGGGCGTCCTCGGTGATCGGCACCTGTTCCGGTTCCCCGTAGACCGCCGCGGTGGAGGAGAAGACCAGCCGCGGCGTGCCCGTGCGCCGCAGGGCCTCCAGCAGTTCGAACGTCTTCACCACATTGCCGTGCCAGTACTTCTCCGGCTGCTGCACCGACTCGCCGACCAGCGACTGCGCCGCGAAATGCAGGACTCCGTCGAAGCGTTCGGAAGCCAGCAGTGCGGGCGCGGCGACCGCCACGTCACCCTGGACGAACCGGGCGGCGGAAGGGACGCCGTCGGCATTGCCGGTGGACAGATCGTCGACCACGACCACCTCGTGGCCGGCTTCCAGCAGGACCTGGGCGCAGACGCCGCCGACGTAGCCCGCGCCCCCTGTGACGAGAAGTTTCACGTGTCAGGCCAGCTTCACCTGGACGGCGTGCGCCATCTCGTCGGGCAATTCGAAGCCGTCGTGGCCGGGCACGGTGATGACCACCGAACCGGCCTTCGTCTCCACCGTGACCCGTGCGTCGGGCACCACGCCCGCCTCGCGCAGCCGGCCGATGACCTCGGGGTCGGTCTGGATGTGCTCGGCGAGCCTGCGCACGACGACGGCGTGCTGCTGGCCGTGCGGCAGGTCGGACAGGCGCAGCAGCGTCTCGTCGGCGGCGGCGGGCGGAATGATGCCGAGTTCGTCCAGACCGGGGATGGGGTTGCCGTAGGGGGAGGTGGTGGGGTGGTTGAGCACCTCGACCAGGCGTCGCTCGACGTCCTCGCTCATGACGTGCTCCCAGCGACAGGCCTCCGCGTGCACGTTCTGCCAGTCGAGGCCGATGATGTCGACGAGCAGGCGTTCGGCCAGCCGGTGCTTGCGCATGACGGCGACGGCCATGCTGCGCCCCTTCTCGGTCAGCTCCAGATGACGGTCGCCGGCGACCAGCAGCAAACCGTCACGCTCCATCCGGGCGACGGTCTGGCTGACGGTAGGACCGCTCTGTTCGAGGCGCTCGGCGATCCGGGCGCGCAGGGGCACCACGCCCTCCTCCTCGAGGTCGTAGATGGTACGGAGATACATCTCCGTGGTGTCGACCAGATCCTTCACCTGTTACCCCTTCGTCGGCACGAATTCTACCCACGCGCGACGGCACCCCCGTGTGCCGGATCGTCTCGTTCCACGCTGCGCACGACATCTCCGGCGGCATTGCGGGGCCCGATCGGCGCACGGCGGGCGGCCGTGAGCGTCTTTCTTGTATTTGTACTGCATAGGAACGTTTCGCGGGGTTCCTTGCTTCCCGCTAGCGTTGCGATCATGGCCACTGCACCGCGCGGCGAACCGCGGACGCCGATCCCGCCCGCACCGAGCCGGCCCGCGACGGTCGTCTGGACCGAGCGCTTCCTGGATTACGCCTGGACGCCGGAGCATCCGATGCAGCCCGCGCGCCTGAAGTTCACCATGGCGCTCGCGGAGAGCCTCGGCTTGCTCGAGGGTGTCGAACTGCTCGAGCCCGCCGAGGCCGGCCGCCCGGAGTTGCTGCGCATCCACACGCCCGACTACCTCGACGCGGTGGAACGCGCCGCGCCGCCGGTGGGTTCGCCGGCCGCCCCGCCCTACGGCCTCGGTTCCCCGGACAATCCGGTGTTTCCGCGCATGCACCAGGCCGCGTCCACGATCGTCGGCGGCACTCTGGCCGCGGCCAGGGCCATCGCGGAGGGACGCACCAAGCGAGCGGTGAGCATCGGCGGTGGCATGCATCACGCGATGGCCGGTTCGGCTGCGGGTTTCTGCGTGTACAACGACCCGGCGGTGGCCATCTCCTGGCTGCTCGACCACGGTTTCGACCGGATCGCCTACATCGACGTGGACGTGCACCACGGCGACGGCGTGCAGCGCGCTTTCTACGCCGACCCCCGGGTGCTCACCATCTCGCTGCACCAGCACCCGGCCACCCTGTGGCCCAATACCGGGTGGCCGGAGGAGACCGGCGCGGGCGCGGGGGAGGGCACCGCGATCAACCTGCCACTGTTGCCCGGCACCCGGGATGCGCAGTGGCTGCGTGGATTCCACGCCGTGGTGCCCGGCGCGGTGGCGGCGTTCGGGCCGCAGATCGTGGTCAGCCAGTGCGGGGTGGACACCCATCGCGAAGATCCGCTGGCCGATCTGGAACTCACCGTCGACGGACAGCGCGCGGCCTTCCGGGCGATGCGCGACCTCGCCGATCGGTATGCCGAAGGTCGCTGGCTGGCCGTCGGCGGCGGCGGGTACGGCCTGGTCCGGGTGGTGCCGCGGGCCTGGACCCACCTGCTGGCCACGGCGCTGGACCGCACCGTCGACCCCGCGACGCCGATACCGCAGGACTGGATCGACACGATCCGCGCGGCGGCGCCGCGAGCCGACCCGCCGCGCACCATGGGCGACGGTGGCGACGTCGCCTACCGTCCGTGGGACGGCCCCGGCGGCACCGGCGAGACCGGTGACGCCCGGGTCGACCGCGCCCAACGTGCCGTCGACATGGCGGTGCTGGCCACCCGCCGAGCGACTTTCGGGTTGCTGGGACTGGATCCGGAGGACCCTCGTGACTGACTTTCCCGATACCTCGGACACCCCCGCGACCCCGCCTCCGCCGCCGCAGCACTGGTTCGCGGACGTGCTGGCTTCCGACGGTGGCGTCGTCCGGTTGCGGCCGATCACACCCGATGACGCCGAGCGGTTGCAGGAGTTCCACAGCGCGCTGTCGGATCGCACCAGGTACCTGCGGTATTTCGGTCCGTATCCCCGGATTTCGCCGAAGGACCTGTACCGCACCACGCACGTCGACTATCACGACCGGGTCGGGCTGGTGCTGGAACTGGCCGAGGCGATCGTGGCGGTGGGCCGCTACGAACTGCTGGAGCGCGACGGGCCGCGCGCGGCGGAGGTCGCGTTCGTGGTCGCCGACGGGCACCAGGGGCGCGGGCTCGGCTCGATCCTGCTGGAGCACTTGGCCGGCGCCGCCGCCGAGAACAAGATCGAGACCTTCGTCGCCGAGGTGCTCGCGGAGAACACCGTGATGGTCACGGTGTTCCGGGACGCGGGCTATCAGGTCGAGCGCAGCAGGGACGGCTCCGTGCTGCACCTCGAATTCGCCATCGACCCCACCGAAGCGCTGCTGTCGGTGCGTGATTCGCGCGAACGCGCCTCGGAGGCGCGCAGTGTGGGCAATCTGCTCACCCCGCGGTCGGTCGCCGTGATCGGGGCCACCACGGCGACGGGGCGGGTCGGCGGCGCGGTGCTGGCGAATCTGCTGTCGGGCCTGTTCCAGGGGCCGGTGTTCCCGGTGAACCCCAACCGAAAGTCGGTGCGCGGGGTCCGGGCCTACGCGACGGTCCGGGAAATACCCGACGAGGTCGATCTCGCCGTGGTCGCGGTGCCGCCCGCGGCGATCGGATCGGTGCTCGACGACTGCATGGCCAAAGGGGTCAAAGGGCTCGTGGTGTTGACCGCGGGTTTCGGCGAGACCGGCGAGGAGGGCCTGGCGGCCGAACGGGAGCTCGTGGCGGCCGCGCGTGGCCACGGCATGCGCGTGGTCGGGCCGAGCGCGCTCGGCATCGCGAACACCGACCCGGCGGTCGCGATGAACGCGACGCTCGCCACGGTGCTGCCCGGGCGCGGGCGGATCGGATTCTTCTGCCAGTCCGGGCCCCTGGGCGCGGCCATCCTGGGCGAGGCGGCGGCGCGCAATCTCGGGTTGTCGACGTTCGTGTCGGCGGGTAACCGCGCCGACGTCTCCGGCAACGACCTGCTGCAGTACTGGGACAGCGACCCGGACACCGATGTGGTGCTGCTCTACCTGGAGAGCTTCGGCAATCCGCGCAAGTTCTCCCGGATCGCGCGCCGGGTGGCCCGGACCAAACCGATCGTCGCGGTGAGCAGCGGTCGCTCGGTCGCCCAGCCCGCGGGGGACATGGACCGTTCGATCGTGCGGGATCTGTTCGCCCAAGCGGGCATCGTCCAGGTCGACTCGATCTCCGAACTGTTCGACTGCGCCGCCCTGCTGGGCTACCAGCCGCTGCCGCGAGGCTCGCGGCTGACGGTCGTCGGCAACAGCACGGCGCTCAACTGGCTGGCCGTCGACGCGGCGCAGGGCGAGGGGCTCGAGGTCGCTGAGCCGGTCAACCTGGGACCACAGGCGACGCCGGGCGCGTACCTGGACGCACTGGTCGCGGCCCTGCGGTCGGACGAGACAGATGCGGTGATCGTGGTTTTCGCTCCCCCGGTCCCGCTGCCGACCACCGGTTTCGCCGACGCCATCCGCGCGGCGGCGGCCGCTGTGCCCGAGGCGGGGAAGCCGATTCTCACCACATTCGTGGCCGAGCAAGGGATTCCGAACCTGCTCGCGGTGCGCGGTCCGGGCGCGGCGGCGGCGCACGGGTCGATCCCGTCGTATCCCGATCCCGAACGCGCCGCACGGGCCCTGGCTCGGGTCCGGCGCTACGCCGAATGGCGCACCAGGCCCGTGTCGCCGGTGGTGCGGCCGCAGGGTATCGACACCGACCGCGCGCGCCAATTGGTGGCCGACTGGATGGCCGGGTCGGGTGGTCGCCGGCTCACCGATCTGGAGACAGTGGAACTGCTTGCCTGCTATGGGATTTCGGTCGTGGAGTTCCGGGAGGTGCGCAACGCCGAGGAGGCGGTCGCGGCCGCGGAGGAACTCGGCTATCCGGTGGCGGCCAAGGCGACCGGCGAACACTGGCGGCGCAGACCGGATCTCACCGGTGTCCGGCTCGATCTATGGCGACCGGAAGCGGTGCGGCAGGGATACGCGGATCTGGCGGAGTTGTGCGGTGATCCCGTGGTGCACATCCAGAAAATGGCTACCAAGGGTGTCGGCTGCATTCTGCGGGTGCAGGACGACCCCTCGTTCGGCTCGGTGATCGAATTCGGCCTGTCCGGTCTGATCATCGAGTTGCTCGGTGACCGCGCCTATCGTGCGTTGCCGTTGACCGCCGACGAGGCGACGGCTCTGATCGACGCACCGAGGGCCGCGCCGCTGCTGTCGGGGACCCCGGCGAGCCCCCGTGTGGACAAGGCGGCCCTGTCCGAACTGGCCCAGCGCATTTCGGCCTTGTTCGATGATCTGCCGGAGATGCGGGAGTTGTCCTTCGACCCCGTGCTGGCCTCGCCCACTTCGGCGGAGATCCTCTACGCACGCGGCCGTATCGGACCGGAGCCGAGTCGTTTCGACACCGGTCCGCGCCGGCTGGGGTGAGCATCTCCGGGCCCACGGTCTGCCACGGGTGTGGCGTGGCTGAGCCGTCGGCTCGCACACGTCACCTGGGCGATGTCCGCTAACGGACGATCGCGCCCAGCGCGATCTGGGGATGCCACATTCGTCCTGGAAGGAAGGCCGTCGCGCCATGAAGATCCGTAGCCTCGCCCTGTTGTCACTGCTCGCGGCGGCGCTCACCGCCTGTTCGGTGAGCATCGGCACGCCGAAGGTGCAGGAGGCCGACCTGGAGAAGTCGGTCAAGGACTCGCTCACCGAGAAGGTAGGGCAGGAGCCCGACACGATCGACTGCCCTGGCGATCTCACCGGTAAGGAGGGAACGACCATGCGCTGCACGCTGACCGCGGGTGGCGACACGCTCGGTGTGCTGCTCACGGTGACCTCGGTCGACGGCGAAACCGTCAAGTACGACATCGCGGTGGACCAAAGCTGAGCCTGCACGTCAGGGGAATACAACACCGCCGACCGGCTCGCGCGACACCCGGAGGGGACGGGTACGCGCGCTGACCGGTCGGCGCGGGAAGGTGACCCCGGCGGAAGGGTCACCGAGCCGAACGCCGGCGCTGTCTCGAAGCGTCCGGCGCCGGGAGGTGATCAGCTGGCGTAGGCGCGGAGCCGGTCGGCCCGCTCGCCCTTGCGCAGCTTCGCCATGACTTCACGCTCTATCTGACGGACCCGCTCGCGGGACAGACCGAAGAGCTTGCCGATCTGGTCCAGCGTGCGCGGCTGGCCGTCGTCCAGGCCGAACCGCAGCCTGATGACCTGCTGTTCGCGCTCGTCCAAGGTGGCGAGCACGCTGCGCACATCGTGGTGCAGCAGACCGGCGATGACCGCGGACTCGGCCGAGGTGGCCTCGGAATCCTCGATGAAATCGCCCAGCGGTGCCTCTTCGTCGTTGCCGACGGGCATGTCCAGGCTCACCGGGTCGCGGCTGTGGTCGAGCAGATCGGAGATCTTGTCGACCGGGATGCCCGATTCGGTGGCCAATTCCTCGTCGGTGGCCTCGCGTCCCAGCTGCTGGTGCAGTTCACGCTTGATCCTGGCCAGTTTGTTCACCTGCTCGACGAGGTGGACGGGGAGCCGGATGGTGCGGCTCTGGTCGGCCATGCCGCGGGTGATGGCCTGCCGGATCCACCAGGTGGCGTAGGTGGAGAACTTGAAGCCCTTGGCGTAGTCGAACTTCTCCATGGCGCGGATCAACCCGAGGTTGCCCTCCTGGATCAGGTCCAGCAGCGGCATGCCGCGGCCGGTGTAACGCTTGGCGAGCGAGACAACGAGACGCAGGTTGGCTTCCAGCAAGTGGGACCGGGCGGCCTGACCGTCGCGCACGATGATCGCGAGATCACGCTTGCGGGTCGCCGACAGTCGCTTGCCGGTCTCCAGCAAGTACTGCGCGTAGAGGCCCGCCTCGATGCGCTTGGCCAGCTCGACCTCGTCCGCAGCGGTGAGCAGCGCGGTGCGGCCGATCCCGTTCAGGTACACACGTACCAGGTCGGCGGCAGGGCTCTGAGCGTCGAGGTCCGAATCGCTGGTGCGCACACGAGTGGTGGCGGGGCTTGTCATGACTTGCCTCCTGTCGGTGGTGTCTCACTCCGATAAACGGACCCGACAGGGAGAAAGTTCCCCGTTACGGCTCGCGTAAACCGCTCTGAGCAGCGGTTTTCGCCCCTCTCGTCTGAGAAGTTCCTGAGAAGCGCCGCAGCGGGGGGACGTTCCCCGGCCAGGACCTGCACCGGCCGGCGCGCGGTTGTCGTGCGCTCACACGGGCTCGATCAATCCGTGCCGCACCAGCCCGGTGACCACGGACAACGCGTCGGCGGCGAACTCGGCGCGCACCTCGTCGGCTCCGTGGGCGAGCGCCAGCAGTTCGATCAGCTCGTACAACGGCAGGCCGTCGGCGCGCATTCCCGCCAGCAGCGAGATAGTGACCTCATCCACTTCGTGCTGCCAGCGGGGACCGTCGCCGCGATGCAGCCGCGCCACCTCCGGCGTCCACCCCTCGGCGCCCCGCAGATACACCCGCTCCAGCGCGGTCGCCGGGTTCACGGCGAAACGTGAAGACCACGCAAGGTTTTCGTCCGCCGCGATCGCTCGCAGCCAGGCCGAGCGCTCGAAGTAGCGCACGGCCTCGTCGCCGAGCGGATCATCGAAACCGTGGGTGAGATCCTCGGCCAGAAGTTCGGTCGGCCCGTCGATGGCGCGCAGGTAGACGAACCCGAATCCGATTCCCTCGACGTCGGCGGCCTCGAAGGCGTCCAGCCAGCGCTCGGCACGGGCCTGCGCGTCCGGATCGCGCGGGTCCGCGCCCGCGTCGCGCAACCAGGTGCCCACATACAGCGCGGGGTCGGCCACGTCTCGTTGCACCACCCAGGCATCCACGCCGTGTGCGGGCAACCAGGACGAGACGCGCCCGCGCCAGTCCTCGTCCTCGGCATGGACCCACGCGGCCAGCATGGCGGCCGTGCCGCCCGGGACGAGCAGATCGGCGGCCTGGGAGATGACCAACTTGCTGGCGCCGTCGAGCGCGAGGCCGGAGTCGCGGTAGGTGTGCTCGACGCGCCCCGGGCCCACCACGAAGGGCGGATTGGCCACCACCTGGTCGAAGCGCCTGCCCCGCACGGGCTCGAACCAGGAACCCTCCACCAGTTCGATGTCCAGCTCGTTGAGCGCCGCGGTGGCCTCGGCCAGCCACAACGCCCGGGGGTTCACGTCGGTGGCGGTGACGCGCTGTGCGTAGGAGGCGGCGTGCACCGCCTGCACACCGCAACCGGTGCCGAGGTCGAGCACGGTGCCGACCGGCCGGGTGGGGGTGGCGCGCAGCAGCGAGAGGGAGGCCTGGCCGACGCCGAGGACGTGATTCTCGGTCAGGGTGCGGCGGTGCATCGAATCATCGAGATCGGACAGGACCCAGCGCGTGCCCGCGCCCGCGTCCAGCGGCCGCAGGTCCAGTGCCGCCCGCACCTGGTCGCCGTCGCGCTCCAGTAGCCCCGCGGCGACCGCACGGTCGATCTGCACGGGCGCCAGCGCCGTGGCGACCTCCCGCTCGGGCAAGGCATCGCCGAGCAGCAGCAGGCGGATCAGCGTGCCCAGTTCGCCGGCCGCGCGTGCGGCTCGGCGCACCGGCACCGGCTCCGAGCGGCCCAGTGCCGCGTGCGCGTCGCCGAGTACCGCGAGCAGGGTGTCGGCGTCGTAGCCCACCCTGGTCAGTGCGGTTCGCAGATCCGGGCACAGCGCGGTGAGCAGCGATCCGGTGGTCGTCGATCGGTTCGTAGGCACACCGGTACTCTGCCACCGCGGCCGCCGGACGCGGATCGGGTGGCGGCTGTGCGGGCCTCGCGGGCGGGTTCGATCAGACTCCGTTGGGGTCGCGTCCGGTGACGCAATAGAGCGCGTCCCCCGGATCGCTCAGGACGATCCAGTGCTCGTGTCGTTCCACCACGGTCGCGCCGAGTGACTCGTGCCATGCGGCGGTCGCTTCGACATCGCTCGCGGCCAGGTCGACATGGGCGCTCGTGGGGCGGTCCTCGCCGAGGCGCTGCAGCAGCAGGTGCGCGGGAAGCTGGGTGTCCGCGGAGCGCAGCCGGGCGAATTCCGGCCGCCTCCCGGATTCGTAGGTCCACCCGGTCAGCAGCTTCCAGAAGCGGGTCTCCACCTCGTGGTCGGTAGGACCGATATCGAGGCACACCTGGTCCAGTCGCGACAGCGTGCCGTCCGGGGCCCGCACGGCGGGCGCGGGCGTGCTCGTCGCGCGGCCGCTGGGCGTCAGGCAGAACGTCTGGCCACCGGGGGAGCGCAGCACGGCGTAGTCCGGGTGGTTCGCGACCAGTTCGGCGCCCAGGTCGAGCGCTGTGCGAACGGCGGAGGGGATGTCGTCGACGTCCAGGTCGAGGTGCACACCGCCGAGACCGGTCACCGCCTGCATCTTGACACTGGCGGCGGCGAACAGCGCGGGGTCGGGCAACAAGGTGAGGAATTCGTCGTTCACGCCGCGCCGAGGGGAGAGTTCGGTGCCGGTGACCGTGGACCAGAACTTGGCGCAGTCGTCGAAACGCTGCGTCGGGCGGTCCAGGAAGACCCAGATCCACCGAATCATGTTCACTCCTGTCTTGTCGCCCGCGACGAACCATGTCCGGTCGATCGGGTGCGCGAGGCTCGATGCGACCCTAGGTACGCGTGCCCGCGTTGTCGAGAAAATACCGCCGCTCCCGCGTTTGGCAGGAATTCGTCGGTATATGGCGTTCCAGTCACTCGTTGCGCATGAATGGTTCCGGCACGCTCGTCGGATGACCGAACTGCAGACGCCGCACCCGACTCCCCTCGACGCCCCGCCGCGCCGGCGCTTGCATCCGGCGTGGCTGGTCGCGGGCGTCGGCTTCGTCGCGCTGCTGGGCGCCGCCGGATTCCGGTCGGTGCCCAGCGTCCTGATGGATCCGCTGCACGAGGAGTTCGGCTGGTCGCACGGAACCATCGGGACGGCCGTCTCGCTGAATCTCCTGCTGTACGGGTTGATCTCGCCGTTCGCCGCCGCGCTGATGGATCGGTTCGGCATCCGCCGGGTGGTGGCCTGCGCGTTGCTGCTGGTCGCGGCGGGCAGCGGGCTGACGGTGTTCATGTCCCAGCCGTGGCAGCTGGTGCTGACCTGGGGTCTGCTGGTCGGGATCGGTGTGGGTTCGATGTCGATGCCGTTCGTCGCCACGATCACCGGGCGGTGGTTCGTGCGACAGCGCGGTCTGGTCACCGGCGTGCTCACCGCGGCGGGCGCGACCGGACAGCTGGTCTTTCTTCCGGTGGTGTCGGCGCTGGCGCAGGCGCACGGCTGGCGGCTGCCGTCGCTGATCGTCGCGGGCGCGGCGCTGGCCGTGGCGCCGCTGGTGCTGTTGTTCATCCGGGACTATCCGAGCGACCTGGGCGTGCGGGCCTACGGCGCCGAGCCGGACAGCGCAGTCGGTCTCCGGGTACCCGCCGCCGGTGGCGCGTCGCGCGCGCTCACGGTGCTCGCCGCGATCGCGCGCCGTCCCGGATTCTGGTTGCTCGCGGGCGGATTCGCGGTCTGCGGCGCGTCGACCAACGGGTTGGTCGGTACCCATTTCGTCACCGCCGCGCACGACCACGGCATGCCGCCCACCACCGCGGCGAGCCTGCTGGCCGTCGTCGGCGTCTTCGACGTCGCGGGCACCATCGCCTCGGGCTGGCTGACCGACCGGACCGATCCGCGCTACCTGCTGATCGGCTACTACATGCTGCGCGGGCTGTCGCTACTGATCCTGCCCGCCCTGCTCGGGCCGGATACGCGGCCGAGCCTGTGGGTGTTCATCGTCTTCTACGGCCTGGACTGGGTGGCCACGGTGCCGCCGACGGTCGCGCTGTGCCGCGAACTGTTCGGCGCCGACGGCCCCGTCGCGTTCGGCTGGGTGTTCGCCGCCCACCAGATCGGCTCGGCGGTGGCGGCCACCGGCGCAGGCGTCATCCGTGACGTCCAGGGCGACTACGACCTCGCCTGGTACCTGGCGGGCGGTCTGTGCGGCGCCGCCGCCGTGATGTCGGCGGTCATCCGCCGTGCTCCGGCACCGGCCCCCGGCGTGCGGTGAGCGGGCCTCGCCCGAGCCGTCAGTTGTCGATGGCGTTGTGCGGGCGCGACTCGATGGCCGTGCGCGGCCGGTCCCAGCGACTGGGCTCGTCCTTGCGGCGCGGCGGGCGATCGTTCGCGATCAGCACCGCGATCCACGGGAGCGGGATCGACGCGACGATGATCAGGATCGACAACAGGGGATTGCCGAACGCGCTGTAGGCGACCGCGGCGAGGACCAGGCACGGTATGCGGAACGCCATGATGATCGTGTAGCGGCGCACGCGAGCGCGGTGCTGATCCTCCAGCGAAGGCGCCGCTTCGGTGATCAGCGCCGGGTGTTTGTCGTCACTGCCTGGGAAGTATCCGGGGGAACGGCGGGGCTGCGTCGGCATCGTCACGTCGGGGTGCTCTTCGCGGTCGCGGCCGTCGGCGGATGGGGAATCGCCGTTCTGCTGCATACCCCGAGTCTTCCACTCGCGGTCCGGGCGCGCACACACCGCGGTCGGGTTCCGATCCGGAATCGCGGTGATCCGGGACGCGCCCCGTGGTCAACCCGGTTTCTCCTGATGCGGCATCATGGAATGCGTGAGCACCGACACCATCGTTCGCCCGGATACGACGACCGACGAGACGACGGGCGACGACACCCCGAAGTTCTTCCACTACGTGAAGAAGGACAAGATCGCCGAGAGCGCCGTGATGGGCACCCACGTGGTCGCGCTGTGCGGCGAGGTCTTCCCGGTGACCCGCTCGCCCAAGCCCGGCTCTCCGGTGTGCCCGGAGTGCAAGAAGGTCTACGACGGCCTACGCAAGGGCGACTGACGGGTCCTACTCGCCCGGCGCTGACGCCGCTTTTCGCAGCTCGAGCATGGTGCGCGAGCCGTCGGGGCCGGCCTCGTCGCGGCCCTCGGCGGCCTCGTTCGGGTCTGCCGTGTCCTCGTCGTCGGCGCCGTTCTCGCCGCGTACCTGGTTGGCGATCCACTCCTTCACCTGCTCCATGCGCGTCGCCCGGGCGGGCCAGAACTCCTGCACCGCCGCGTTGAACTCCGCGCCCAGGATCACCGCGAAGCCGAGGAAGAACGTGAACAGCAAGAACGCGATCGGCGTCGCCAGCGCGCCGTAGGTGACGCCGGTGCGGGTGACCCAGGAAAGGTAGCGGCGCAGCACGTCGCTGGCCGCCATGAAGAACACCCCGGCCACCAGCGCCCCGCCGAAGAGGCGGTGCCAGGGCAGCGAGGTGTGCAGCGCCAGCTTGTACAGGGTGGTGAGCCCGACGATCAGCAGCAGGCCGACGCCCGGGTAGTAGAAGAAATCCAGCAGTTGCAGTCCGGTCGCCCGCCACGCGCCGGGCAGCACCCGCCCGATCAGCGTCGGCCCCAGCGCCACCAGCGGCAGGATGAACACCGCCGCCACCAGGAACAGCACGTACAGCAGCAGGGCGAAGATGCGCTGCCACACCGGGTGCCGCGCGTCCTGCTGGTCGTGCGCCTCCACGATCGAGTCGACGAATGTGGCCATCGCCGACGAACCGGCCCACAGCGACAGCACGAAACCCACCGACACCACCGCGCCGCGCCCGCGTCCGAGGACGTCCTGCACCGTGGGCTCGATCAGGTCGGACACCACGTTGGCGCTGAACAGGTCCCGGCTGAACGCGATGATCTTGGACTCGACGATCTGCACGGTGTCCGGGCCGAACCATTCGCCGACGTAACCGAGGCTGCCGAGCACCCCGAGCAGCAGCGGGGCCAAGGAGAGCGTCTGCCAGAACGCCGCCGCGGCGGACTTGGCGAAGATGGAGTCCGCCCAGGCCTTCTCCGCCACGCGCACGATCAGCGCCGTGGCCCGTCTCCCCGCCACCGAGGCCCGCGCGCCCGCGCGGTCGGCCCATCCAGGGGCGTGCGCGGCGGCGCGGGTCGACGGTGCGTCGGTCCGCGGCGGATCGCCCGGGAGGGCGCGGTGCTCGGTCATCGTGCTTACAGCATCGCGCACTTCGGCGATCCGCATCGGGCTGTGCGCGCGACGTGTCGGTGCGCATCGGGTGAACTCCCAGCGTCCCGGCCGACGGCCGTGTGATGCCCATCGCGACCGCCGCGTCGGTTTGGCGACACGCCGTGCCGGGCCGCTAGGGTCGTCTGCGTGACTGGGTCGGGTGGCGCCGCTGTGGCGGGAGAAGCGGAGACGCCGGGCGATTCGACAAGGGTGAGCACCGCCGTCGGCGGCTCCCTCCGCGCCTGGCAGCGACGTGCGCTGACGAAGTATCTGGCCACCAAGCCGCGGGACTTCCTCGCCGTGGCCACCCCGGGCGCGGGCAAGACCACCTTCGCGCTGCGCGTGGCCGCCGAACTGCTGGCCGACCGCACCGTGGACCAGATCACCGTGGTCGCGCCGACCGAGCACCTCAAGCACCAGTGGGCGCAATCCGCCGCGCGCACGGGGATCGCACTGGACTCGCGGTTCTCCAACTCCACCGGCGGCACCTCGGGGGACTATCACGGTGTCGTGGTCACCTACGCCCAGGTCGCCGCGCACCCTTCTCGCCATCGCGTGCGCACCGAGAACCGCAGGACGCTGGTCATCCTCGACGAGATCCACCACGCGGGAGACGCGAAGAGCTGGGGTGACGCGACGGCCGAGGCGTTCGGCGACGCCACCCGCCGCCTCGCGCTGACCGGAACCCCGTTCCGCAGCGACGACAGTCAGATTCCGTTCGTCGTCTACGAGCCCGACGAGTCCGGTTTCCCGAAGTCCCGCGCCGACCACACCTACGGCTACGCCGAGGCTCTCGCCGACGGCGTGGTGCGGCCGGTGGTCTTCCTGGCCTATTCCGGCGAGGCGCACTGGCGCGACAGCGCGGGCGAGGAGTATTCCGCGCGCCTCGGCGAGCCGCTGAACGCCGAGCAGACCGCGCGGGCCTGGCGCACCGCGCTCGACCCGGCGGGCGACTGGATCTCCGCCGTGCTGCGCGCCGCCGACATCCGGCTGCGCCAGAAGCGCGCCTCCGGCATGCCCGACGCGGGCGGCCTGGTGATCGCCACCGACCAGGACCGTGCCCGTGACTACGCCGAACTGCTGGAACACATCTCGGGTGAGAAGCCCGCGCTGGTGCTCTCCGACGACCCGGCCTCCTCCAGCCGCATCGCCGAGTTCAGCAGGAGCACCCAACCCTGGATGGTCGCGGTCCGCATGGTGTCCGAGGGCGTCGACGTGCCGCGCTTGGCCGTCGGGGTGTACGCGACCAGCGCCTCCACCCCGCTGTACTTCGCGCAGGCGATCGGGCGGTTCGTGCGCGCCCGCAAGTCCGGCGAGACCGCGACCGTGTTCCTGCCGTCGGTGCCGGTGCTGCTGGATCTGGCCGCGCAGCTGGAGTTGCAGCGCGACCACGTCATCGGCAAGCCGCACCGGGAGAAGAACGGCCTCGACGACGAACTGCTGATCGAGGCGAACAAGCAGCAGGACGAGCCGGGCGAGCAGGAGAAGTCGTTCGTCGCGCTGGCCGCCGACGCCGAGCTCGACCAGGTGATCTACGACGGGTCCTCGTTCGGCACCGCGACCTTCGCCGGCAGCGACGAGGAAGCCGACTATCTGGGGATTCCGGGGTTGCTGGACGCCGAGCAGATGCGCGCGCTGTTGCGCGAGCGGCAGGCCAAGCAGGTCGCCGAGCGCAGTGTGCCCGCGCCCGTCCCCGATCCCGGCGCCCAGGTGGCAGGCGCGGCGGAGCGCGTCGCCACGGCCGATCGGCTCGGCGAATTGCGGCGCGAACTCAACAGCCTGGTGGCGATGCATCACCATCGCACCGGCAAGCCGCACGGCGTGATCCACGGCGAGCTGCGCCGGGAGTGTGGTGGCCCGCCGACCGCGCTGGCCTCGGCCGACCAACTCAACGAGCGCATCGCCGCGTTGCGCCGGAAGTAGCCCGCGTCATCCGGCCGGGGCGGGCCAGGCGGCCATGGCACAGTCGATGGACGCGGTGAGTTCCGCCAGCGACGCCCCGTCCCGCGCCTGGATGGACAGCCCGTAGAGGACCGTGGTGTAGAAACCGGCCAGCGCCGCGCTGTCGGTGCCTTCCGGCAGGTCGCCCTCGGCGACGCCGCGTTCGAGCCGTCGCCGGATGTCTTCGGTCGTCTCGCGGCGCTTGTCGACCAGGAAGTCGCGGATGCTCGTGTTGCGTGTGGTGTAGGTGGAGCCGGCGAGCACGACCATGCACCCGTGCGGCTTGTCCTCCTCGGTATACGCCTTCGCGTTGTCGCGCAGCATCGCCTCGACGGCCGCCCGCGCGGTCGGCTCCTCGCGCAGCGCGCGGGCGGTGTAGCCGCCGTCGGTGTGCCCGTAGAGTTCGACGGCCGCGCGGAACAACGCCTCCTTGCCGCCGAACGCGGCGTAGAGGCTGGGCGAGTTGATCCCCATCGCGGCGGTGAGGTCGCTCATCGAGGCGCCCTCGTAGCCGTGCTCCCAGAACACCTCCATGGCACGGTGCAACGCCTCGGCGCGATCGAAGGCGCGCGGTCGTCCCCGTTCAGCCATCCCGACCCTTTCTGTGTCGATCGTTAAATATACCCCTTGACACCGTCGCGGGGGATGCGCTTGGCTATTTATGTATTGATCGACACAAAATTTGGAGGAGTAGCGATGTCGGAGCTGACGGGCAAGGTCGCGCTGGTCACCGGGGGTAGCCGTGGGATCGGAGCGGCGGTCGCGCGCCGCCTCGCCGCCGCGGGCGCGGACGTGGCGCTGACCTACCAGCACGCCGAAGGGCAGGCGAAGTCGGTGGTCGGAGAAGTCCAGGCACTCGGCCGCCGAGCCGTCGCGATCCAGGCCGACAGCGCCGACGCCACGGCCGTCCGCGCGGCGGTGGACCGCGCCGCGTCCGAACTCGGCGGGCTGGACATCCTGGTCAACAACGCGGGAATCTTTCCGGCGAAGCCGTTCGAGGAGTTCACCGTCGCCGAGATCGACAACGCGCTGGCCGTGCACGCCCGCGCCGCGTTCGTCGGCGCGCAGGCCGCCGTCGCGCACATGACCGACGGCGGGCGGATCATCAGCATCGGCACCAACCTCACCGATCACGCGCCGTTCGACGGTGTGACGCTCTACAACCTCAGCAAGTCCGCCCTCAACGGATTCACCAAGGCGCTCGCGCGCGAACTGGGCCCGCGTGCGATCACGGTGAACCTCGTGCAGCCCGGATCCACCGACACCGATATGAACCCCGGAGACGGCGCGCACGCGCAGCGGCAGCGGGAATTGACCGCGCTGGGCCGCTTCGGCGCCGCCGACGATGTCGCGGCCACGGTGGCTTTCCTGGCGGGGCCGTCCGGTCGCAGTGTCACCGGCGCGTTCCTCACCGTGGACAGCGGCACCAACGCCTGATCAGCCGCTGAAATACCGCCCCGGCGGGACCCCGACCGCCCGCCGGAACGCCGCGACGTAGGCGCTCGGCGTGCCGTAGCCGACCCGGCCGGCGATCCGGGCGATCGGCAGGCCCTCGGCGAGCAGCGGCAGGGAAGCGGCCAGCCGGATCTGCGTGCGCCAGTGGGCGAAACCGAGACCGGTTTCCGAGACGAACAACCGGGCCAGGGTGCGTGGGCTGGCCGCGACGTGGGCGGCGAATTCGGCGAGCGTCCTCGGGTCGGCTGGATCTGCGGCGAGGGCGTCGGCCACCTGCC
The DNA here is from genome assembly GCF_040632645.1 of Nocardia sp. NPDC019219. Lineage (NCBI taxonomy): Bacteria > Bacillati > Actinomycetota > Actinomycetes > Mycobacteriales > Nocardiaceae > Nocardia > Nocardia sp. NPDC019219. The sequence goes on from NZ_JBEYCG010000002.1 coordinate 382,416, forward strand.
GCGCCCGCGGATCGGTCGGCGGGTGAGCGCCGATCGGGATCACCTCGACGGGCTCCAGGAGATCGAACACCACCGCTTCGGCGCGCGCCCGCCGCTCCCGGGTGGTGTCGGCCGTGGTGAGCAGGTCGAACAGTTCGTGCAGAAGCCGGGTCACGCGCAACATGGTCGGCGCGCCGAAGTCGACCGCGCACCGCCCGGGGTCGAGGAAGATGCCGCGCATCGCGGCGCCGTCGGACGTGCCCGTGCGGTGCGCGATGCCCGCGGGGATCCACAGCGCCCTCGTCGGCGGCAACACCCAGCGGCTGTCGTCCACCTCGACCGCGAGGACCCCGCGGGAGGCCCAGGCGATCTGGTGTTGCGGGTGTTCGTGCAGGCCGAACCAGTGCCCCGCGGGCAGCACGCCGACCCCGAACACCATGGCGGTCGCGCCGGTCGGGGCGGGATGGACCTCGGCGTGGCCGTTCTGCGACACAGTGTGTCACCGTAGCTTGTCGTGCCCGGCGCGATCCGTTCGTAGCGTCACAGGCATGGCGATGAACATCTTTCACCGATTGCTGTGCCGCTCGTCGATGTGGGAGAAGACCAGCGCGACGCGCATCGTGCCGTGGGCGCTGTCCGGCCTCGATCTCGGTGCTGACACTGTCGAGATCGGCCCTGGTTACGGCGCGAACGTGTCCGCGTTGCTGGCTCGCACCTCCGCGCTCACCGGTGTCGAGATCGATCCGGTGCTGGCCGCGCGGTTGCGCGACCGGCACGGCGCGGCGATGACGGTGATCGACGGCGACGGAGCCGAGATGCCGCTGCCGACCGGGCGATTCGACTCCGTGGTCTGCTTCACGATGCTGCACCACGTACCGACACCCGGTAGGCAGGACGCGGTGTTCGCCGAAGCCCTGCGAGTCCTGCGTCCGGGCGGCGTGTTCGCGGGCAGCGACGGGCTCGACGGCCGGATGTTCCGGCTGATGCACCTCGGCGACACCTGCGTGCCCGTGCCACCGGAGACTGCCGCCGACCGGCTGCGCCGGATCGGCTTCACCGATGTGGAGATCGATACCGGCGCTTCGAGTTTCCGCTTCCGGGCGCGGCGGCCGGAGTGATGTCCTCGAGCGGCGTGCGGGATTGCCTCTCGCCGTTCAGCCGGGCGTCGTCGTGAAGAAGCGCTGAGGATCCAGCGCACTGATCGGCGTCCACCGAGCCTGTGGTGTGGATTCGTCCGCATCCCGGGGCACGGCGTCGAAATAGCCCTGGATCGCCAACCCGAGTCGCGGATCCTCGTCGACTTGCCGCGCCATCTCGTAGTAGACGGCCAGGACGTGCACGCACCGTGCCTTGCGTGCCGCGCACGAACAGTCGGCGCCGGCGAGAACGGGCGCGATCGAGATCCCGGCCGCCGTGATCGCGCGGTGCATGTCATCGGTCGGCACGGGCAGGTCCGGGACGATCCCGGCGACGGCGGTGATCGTTTGCCGGGACAGCGGCGCGACCTCGAGGTGGGTCACCGACGCCTGCCCGCCGCGGTGGATGGTGGCGCGCACCACCCGTCCCTCGACGGTGGCTAGTACGCCGTTGTTCCGGGCGATGCTGCGGGCGCGGGGCAACAGCGGGTCCGGCCGGGTCTGGCGCAGCGGCTCCGCCAGCCGTACCCAGTCCATGCCCCACGCCGTGTAACCGAATTCGTTGTCCGCCATCAGTACTCCCTCTTGCGGCGCAAGATCTCGATCAACTGGTCGTCGTCCAGCGCGGCCAGAGCCGCGATGCCCGCCGCGTCGCCGAGGTCGCGCAACGCCGCCTTACGGTCGTGCATGCCCGCGATGTGCTCCTCCACGGTGGTGGTGGAGGTGAGCGTGGTGACGGTGACCGTGCGGGTCTGGCCGATCCGGTGCACCCGGTCGGAGGCCTGCGCCTCGACCGCGGGATTCCACCAGCGATCGAAGTGGACGACGTCGGCGGCGCGGGTCAGGGTGAGCCCGGTGCCCGCCGCGCGCAGGCTGAGCACCAGCACCGGTGGCCCGTCCTCGGCCTGGAACCGGGTGACGATCTCGGCGCGCTCGGCCTGCGAGAGCCCACCGTGGAAGAACGGCGCGGTCACCCCGAACCGGTCGGCCAGATGCCGGACGAGCAACTCACCGGTCTGCCGGTACTGGGTGAAAATCAATGTGGGACTGTCGGTTTCGAGATTGGTGGCGATGATGTCGGTGCACAGGTCGAGTTTTCCGGACCGGCCGGTCAACTCGTCGAGGTCGCCGGTGATCAGGCCGGGATGGTTGCACACCTGCTTGAGTGCGGTCAGCGCCGCGAGCACGCGGCCGTGACGCTCGATGCCCGCGCCGAATCCGTCGTCGACGGCTTTGTCGAGCAACTGGTCGTAGAGCCGCTCCTGCTCGGCGGTGAGGTCGCAGAGCAGGTCACTGTGGATCTTCGCGGGAAGGGCCGCGGCGACCTGACGCTTGGTTCGTGCCAGCACCACCGGTTCGATGGTGTCGCGCAACCGCGCCGCGGCGGCCGCCGACCCCTCGTGGATCGGTCGTACGAAGCGCCGCCGGAATTGCGTCCGGTGCCCGAACAGCCGGGGCGCCACCAGGTGCAGCAGGGCCCACAACTCCTCGAGATGGTTCTCCACCGGCGTGCCCGTGAGCGCGACCGTCGCGGCCGCGTCGATTCCGCGCGCGGCCTTCGCGATCTGGGTGCGGGGATTCTTCAGCGCCTGCGCCTCGTCGAAGACGGTCGTCGCCCAGTCCTGCTGCGCCAGCACCTGCCCGTGCAGCCGCAAGGTCGGATAACCGGTGACGACGATGGTGCCGGCGTCGGCGGCGACGGTGCCGCCACGCCAGACGACCGCGCGGAGCCCCGGCGCGAACCGGCCGATCTCGTGTGCCCAGTTGCCGACCAGCGAGGTCGGGCACACCACCAGTTGCGGGCCCGCCGCGGCCCGGTCGAGCAGGAAACCGATGGTCTGGACGGTCTTGCCGAGGCCCATCTCGTCGGCGAGCACCGCGCCGCCGTGCGCGGCCACCGTTTCGCGTAGCCAGCCGACCCCGCGGGCCTGGTACGGCCGCAGCTGCGCTTTCAACGTCGCCCGCAGGTCCGCGGTGACCGCCTCGGTGTCGCGCAGGACGCGCACCGCGTGGTGCGCGGCGACGATCGCGGTGCCGGACGCGTCCGGCACCGCGTGTGCCGCGATGGGCAAGGCATCGGCGTCCGTGTCGAGCGGCTCCCCGGCTGGATCGGCGAGAACGGAGCGCACGATCCGCTGCCAGGACAGGACCGACTCGCCCGGCTGCTCGGGCCTCGAACCGGCGAGAGTCTGGGCGTCGACCAGCACGGCGTCGACCTCCGCGACCGCGAGGGCTCCGTCCGCGACCGGGACGGCCAGGGCGACGGTCTCGCGGTCACCCGGACCGGCTGGGTGGGGACCGGTGGTATGTCCCGTCCAGGACCAGAGCGCGAACATGTGCCGATCGGGTAGATATGTGGCGTGTGTGCTTGGCAGGGCGCACCCCTTAATCAACGTATAGTGTACGGAGTAGTATAACAACGTACACCGTATCGAATTGATTCCCCGAGGAGCCGGTGAGCGAGGACAGCGCATTCGACCAGGCCAGGCGGCTGATGGGCCTGCTGTGGCGGCACCAACTTCCGCCGCCACCGGTGGGGCGCGGTCCGAAGCCGACCGTGAGCGTCGACGCGGTGGTCGCGGCGGCGGTCGCGCTCGCCGACCGCGACGGCTACGACAAGGTCTCCATCCGAGCCGTCGCCGCCGAACTCGGGCTGCGGCCGATGGGTCTCTACACCTACGTGCCGAGCAAGGACGCGCTGACGATCCTCATGGTCGACGCGGTCGCCGACGAGGATCCGCCCATCCCCGGCGATCTGCCGCCGCGCGAGCGGATGGCGGCCGTGGCCAGACAGGTCCGTGCGGAACTCGTCGCACATCCCTGGCTGCTCGACGTCCCGCCGTGGCGGCTGGTACTCGGGCCGGGGCGGATGCGCCGCTACGAACGGCAGCTCGCCGCGATCGATGGGCTCGGCCTGCCGGACGTGGTGATGGACCGGGTGATCGCCGTGTTGTCGGAGTTCGCCACCGGGAACGCGCGCATGGCGGTGGCCGCGGCCAGAGAGACCGGGCGGATGAGCGACGCGCGGTGGTGGGAGGTGCACGGCCCGCTGCTGGCCGAGGTCATGCCGCCGAGCCGTTTCCCGCTCTCGTCACGCGTCGGGGCCGCGGTCGGTGAGCTGTATCAGGCGCCCGCCGACCCCGACGGCTCCTTCGAATTCGGCCTGGCCAGGCTGCTGGACGGCATTCTCGGCGCGGTGCCCGGAGCCTGAACGCCTCCGGACACGCCGACAGCGGGCGACCTCTTGGTCGCCCGCTGCCGGTGGAAACGGTGTTCTGTTGTCCGATGCTGTTGTGTCAGGACGCGAGGAGCAGATCAGAGCGCGGGAGCGGACTCCGTGTCGATCACGGCGTCCAGCTCACGCAGCCGATCCATGTGTTCGTTCGCGTGGTGCTGGCAGAAGAGCAACTCTCCACCTGCGGGCAGTACGGCGCGCACTCGGGCGGCCGCCCCGCAGCGGTCGCAACGATCGACCGCGGTCAGTGGGGTGCTTGTCAGGGTTCCTGGCATGACTCCTCCGTCCTGGCTCCCGGTCCCGACGACCGTTCACCTGGTGTGGGGCCCGTGGTCACTCACCACGAGCTCGCTACCGCTACTTCCCAGCAGGGGTATGACTACTCTGTCAGACGTTCGGGACGGGGGACTTTGTTCCCGCGTAGGAAGCAGTGTGTTTTCGATAACACGACCAGGGATTTCGCTACGGGCGAACGCCACAGGTCCTGTCGTCGATGTGCACTGCGTCACACCCTCGATCGGCCGATCCAGTTGTCTACCGGGAGATTACCCGTGACCTATGACACTCACACACTTGTTCACCTATGCACTTTGGACGAATGGCTTTCCGCTCGGCAAACGGGGGAGTACCGTGCGCCCTCGCTCGCCGAAGCGGGGTTCATCCATCTCTCCACGCCCCAGCAGGTGCACTTGCCCGCAAACCGCTTGTTCCGCGGACGGCGTGATCTCGTGCTGCTGCGGATCGACGCCCGCCGCGTGGGTTCGCCGATCGAATGGGAGCCCGGCGTCCCCACCGACCCGGAATCGATGCTCTTCCCGCATCTATACGGCCCCTTGCCGGTGGCCGCGGTCACCGGAGTCGAGGACTACCCGCCCGAGTCGGACGGGAGTTTCGCCCCACGCACGGCGTGATCACCGGTCGCGGATCTCGCGCGCCACGATGGCGGCCTGAACCCGCGACCGCACACCGAGTTTCGTCAGCACCCGGGAGACGTGCGTCTTCACGGTCGTCTCGCCGATGAACAACCGGCCCGCGATCTGCGCGTTGGACAAGCCGTCGCCGAGACACTCGAGCACTTCGCGTTCCCGCTCGGTGAGCCCGTGGAGCCCGGCGGGAGCCGGTCGCGTGCCCGCGCCGTTCGAGGCGAACGCCGCGATCACCGCTCGCGTCACTTCCGGAGCCAGCACGCCGTCACCCGCCGCCACCGCGCGCACCGCCTCGACCAGGGCCCGTCCCGACGTCGATTTCAGCACGAACCCCGAAGCGCCCGCGCGCAGCGTGCGAAAGACGTACTCGTCCAAGTCGAAGGTGGTCAGGATCAGCACCTCGGCCAGACCCGCCGCGGTGATCCGCTCGGTGGCGGTGATGCCGTCCACCCCCGGCATCCGCACGTCCATCAGCACCACCTGTGGCCGCAGCGCTTTGGCCTGCGCCACCGCGACATCGCCGTCGGCCGCTTCGCCGACCACCTCGATGTCGTCCTCGGCGTCCAGGATCATCCGCAGGCCCGCGCGAATCGCGGCGTGGTCGTCGGCGATCACCACCCGGATCGTCATGCGGCGTCCGTCGATCCGAGCGGCAGGCTGGCCAGGACTTCCCACCGGCCGGAATCCGTTCCGGCGCGCAGGCTTCCGCCGAGCGCAGCCGCACGCTCGCGCATATTCACCAGACCGCGTCCAGCTCGATCCTTCCCGCCGGATGGTCGCCGCGGCCCGATCCGGTTGTCGACGGATATGGTCAGCATTCCCTCCTCGGTGCGCACGTCGATGCGGATCTCCTGTCCCGGTGCGTGTTTCATGGCGTTGGTCATAGCTTCCTGCACGATGCGATAGGCGGCCTGGCCGACCGCACTGGGCAGCGCTGCGCCGGTGGGCGATTCGCGTACCAGCACCGAAACCCCCGCGGCGCGGGCGGCGTCCACCAGGATCGGCAGCTGTGCGAGCGTGCGGGGCGCGGCGATCTCCTCCGCCGCGTCGTCGCTGCGCAGCAATCCGATCATGGTGCGCATCTCCTCCAGAGCACTGACGCTGTCGGCCCGAATGGACCGCATGATCCCGGCCACCGCGGGGTCGGCTTCGCGGCGGTCCAGTATTCCGATCGCCGCCTCCGAGTGCAGCGCGATGGCCGACAGGTGCCCGGCGATCACGTCGTGCAGGTCGCGCGCCATCGTGGTGCGCTCGTCGGCGACGGCCGCGCGCCGGTCGAGTTCGGCGACCAGGGTCAGCGCCTGGGCGCGGGCGCGCTCGGCGTGCGCCACCTCCTTGTGCGTGCGCACCGAATTCGCCCACCAGATCGGCGTCGCGACGAAACTGAACACCGCCACCAGGGCGAGCGACACCGCGCGTGGGTCGCCGGTCAGCGCCAGCACCAGGACTACGAGGACGCCCGAGAGCGCGAACCAGGACAGTGCCGTGATCCGCGCGGTCCGGCGCCCGGAGTACAGCACGGCGGCGTAGATCAGGTCGGCGTAGATGATCCACACCGACACGGTGGCGCCGAGCCGGATGTCCATCGCCAAGGGCACGAGCCCGCCCAGCATGGCCGCGACCGGCGCGCGGCGCCGGGCGAACGTCGCCAGGCACAGCACGGCGAGCACACCGAACCGCACCCACAACGACACCTGCTCGCCCCGGTCGGTCATCGTCGACAGGCCGGACAGGTAAAGCGCCGCGCCGCCGGCGAACGCGATCACCGCGCCCAGCGCGTCCCGCGTCCGCTCCGGCAAATCCGACCACCGCCGCACGCCTCCATCACAGCACAGCGCGGGCGACGCGCCATCGGCCGAAGTGATGACCGATCCGTTCGCGCACGCGGTGATCCGGCTAATCTGGAGGGCGTGAACGTCGACGTCACCGCACTCCCCGGCATCGGGGTCCGCAAGGACTTCGAGGTGCGTTCCGGTCGCCGAATCGGCGTGGTCGCCCACCGTGACGGTGATATCGACCTGATCGTCTCCAAGGTCGACGATCCCGACGCCTGTGCCGCGCAGATCCCGCTCACCACCGACGAGGCAGCGGTGCTGGCCAATCTGCTCGGCGCGCCGCAGCTGGTCGCCAAGCTCAACGACGACCACCGCGACATGCCCGGGATCACCACGCGCCAGCTCCCGATCGGGGACGACTCCCCGTACGACGGCCGCACCCTCGGCGAAACCGAGATGCGCACCCGCACGAAGGTCTCCATCGTGGCGGTCATGCGGGCCGGGCAGTTGCATCCCTCGCCCGGACCCGATTTCACCTTCACCACGGGCGACCTGCTCGTAGTCGTCGGCACTCCGGAGGGCTTGGATGCCGCCGCGAAGATCTTGACGCACGGCTGACGTGACGGACACCGCGCTCGCCTTGCTCGAGCTCGGAGCGGTTCTTTTCGTTCTCGGCATGCTGGGTCGTGTCGCGGGCCGTGTCGGGATGTCACCCATCCCGCTGTACCTGCTCGGCGGTGTCGCCTTCGGCCAGGGCGGTCTCATCGAACTCCGCGCCGCCTACGACTTCGGCCATGTGGCCGGTGAGATCGGCGTGGTGCTGCTGCTCTTGCTGCTCGGCTTGGAGTACACGGCGGCGGAGCTGGTCACCGGGTTGCGTCGTTCCTGGCCCGCCGGTCTGGTGGACATCGTGGTCAACGCGTCGCCGGGCGCGGTGGTGGCGCTGATGCTGGGCTGGGGCGTCTCCGGCGCGATCACGATGGCGGGCGTCACCTACATCTCGTCCTCGGGCATCGTGGCGAAAGTCCTCGACGATCTCGGCCGCCTGGGCAATCGCGAGACGCCGGTGATCCTGTCCATCCTCGTCTTCGAGGATCTGGCGATGGCGGTCTACCTGCCGATCCTCACCACGGTGCTGGCCGGGCTGAGCTGGGTCAGCGGGCTGCGCGCGTTGGCGGTGGCTCTGCTCACCATCACGCTGGTCCTCGCGGTGGCGCTGCGCTACGGGCGGTACGTGTCGGCGATCGTGGACAGCGCCGACCGCGAGGTCTTCCTGCTCACGCTGCTCGGCGCGGCGCTGCTGGTGGCGGGCGCGTCCTCGGCGCTGAGCGTGTCGGCGGCGGTCGGAGCGTTCCTGCTGGGCATCGCGATCTCCGGTTCCACCGCGCACGCGGCGGCGAAAATGCTCGAGCCGCTGCGCGACCTGTTCGCGGCCATCTTCTTCGTGGCCTTCGGGTTGAACACCGACCTGCGATCGATCCCGCCGGTGCTGGGCTGGGCGATCCTGCTGGCGGTGATCACCGTGGTGACCAAGGTGGCGACCGGGTGGTGGGCCGCCGCACGCGTGGGCATCCGGCCGCTGGGCCGGGCTCGCGCCGGTGCGGCCCTGGTCGCGCGCGGCGAATTCTCCATCGTGATCGCGGGACTGGCCGTGAGCGCGGGCGCGATGGACGGTCAGCTCACCGCGCTCGCCTCGACCTACGTTCTGCTGATGGCGGTGCTCGGCCCGATCGCGGCCCGCGTGGTCGAGCCGGTGGCCGGGGTCCTGCAGAGCCGTGGTCGCCCCGAGCCGCAGGTCTCCTGATCAGTCCTGCGCGGCCCTGCGTGTCGCGATCCGTTCCAGCCGGTGCCAGAACAGACTGGCGATCGCGCCGACCGCCAGGCCGATGGCGGCGGCGCACAGATGGCCGTAGTCGGTGAACGTCGGTTCGATCCACAGCGCCGCACCGAGCGCCACGAGGATCGCCCCCGCCCACACCAGTCGCACCCTGCCCCGGAACCGGAACGCCAGCGCCGCCAGCACGGCTGAGAACCCGTAACTGGTACCGACATCCGCGGCGACGGCCACTCGTAAGGGAATCACGCCGCGGTCGATGGCATGGGCGATGCCGGTGACGGTGAGCAGCGTCGCCCCGATATGCCCGGTCGCGAACAGCAGAATCCAGCGCGCCGTGCCCAGCCAGCGCTCCGCATAGGCCATGACCACCAGGAAACCGGCGATGGTCGTCCAGGGAAACCCGCCTTCGGTCCAGAACGCGGAGGCGACGAGCACCTGAACCGGGTTGTGCCGCATGTTGTACAGGTTGGTCGACGCCGAGAAGATCAGCCTGCGCTCCACCGAGTCCCCGACCCCGCGTAACGTCCACCACGTGACGAACAGCGTGAACGCGTAGGCGGTGCTGGCGGGCGCGGCCCCCAGATGTACCCGGATCGCAGGCAACATCCGGCGCGGCAATCCAGGACGGCACAGCCAGGCCAGGGTGTCACGCAACTCGGCGCGCAGATCGACGGTCCGCGTCCACGGTGAGCGCGGCACGCGCGAAGTCGAGGTCAGGGCAACCACTCCGCAAGTCTGCCGTGCCGGGTGCGAGTTCACCGTGCCCACCCCGTGCAGACACGGCCGCCCGTCGGGCCAGGATGCGGCCGGAGTCTTGTTCGACGTCGACACGCGGAGCAGGACAGCTCCCGGAAAAGCGCGACGCCCGCATTCGCCGGCCGCTGGAAATATTCGAGCGGCACGACGAATGCGGGCGTCGAGGCCAGGCGACCTAGTCCAGGTAGTCGCGCAGGACCTGGGAGCGGCTGGGGTGGCGCAGCTTGCTCATGGTCTTGGACTCGATCTGGCGGATGCGTTCGCGGGTGACCCCGTAGACCTGGCCGATCTCGTCGAGAGTGCGGGGCTGGCCGTCGGTGAGACCGAACCGCAGCCGGACCACGCCCGCCTCCCGCTCCGACAGCGTCTCCAGCACCGACTGCAGCTGATCCTGCAGCAGCGTGAAGCTCACCGCGTCGACGGCCACCACGGCCTCGGAGTCCTCGATGAAGTCACCGAGCTGGCTGTCGCCCTCGTCGCCGATGGTCTGGTCCAGCGAGATGGGTTCACGCGCGTACTGCTGGATCTCCAGCACCTTCTCCGGCGTGATGTCCATTTCCTTGGCCAGTTCCTCCGGCGTCGGCTCGCGACCGAGATCCTGGAGCAACTCGCGCTGGATGCGACCGAGCTTGTTGATGACCTCCACCATGTGCACCGGGATGCGGATGGTGCGGGCCTGGTCGGCCATGGCGCGGGTGATGGCCTGCCGGATCCACCAGGTGGCGTACGTGGAGAACTTGTAGCCCTTGGTGTAGTCGAACTTCTCCACCGCGCGGATCAGACCCAGGTTGCCCTCCTGGATCAGGTCGAGGAACGCCATGCCGCGGCCGGTGTAGCGCTTGGCCAGCGAGACGACCAGGCGCAGGTTGGCCTCCAGCAGGTGGTTCTTGGCCCGGTTGCCGTCGCGGACGATCCAGTTGTAGTCGCGGCGCATCGCGACCGGCAGCTTCTCACCCTGCTCGGCGAACTCGCGCACCTTCTCCGCCGCGTAGAGGCCTGCCTCGATCCGCTTGGCGAGTTCGACCTCCTCTTCGGCGTTGAGCAGCGCGACCTTGCCGATCTGCTTGAGGTAGGCGCGGACCGAGTCGGCGGAGGCGGTGAGTTCGGCGTCCTTGCGGGCCTGGCGCAGCGCCTCGGATTCCTCCTCGTCCCAGACGAAATCGCCGGAGGCCTTGTCCGCCGCCGTCGGCTCGTCGGCTTCCTCGCCCTCGGCTTCCTCGGTCTCGGCTTCCTCGGCGACGTCGACCAGTTCGTCGCCGTCGGCGAGGTCTTCCTCGGAGACCTCCAGATCGCCGAGATCGTCGAGATCGAGCGACTCGTCCTCGAGCGCCTCGTCGGCGCCGGGCTCGCCGTCCGGTCCCGCCTTCTTGGTCGTGGCCTTCTTCGCGGGAGCCTTGGCCGCCTTCGCGGCCTTCTTGGCAGGCGCCTTCTTGGCGGCGGCCTTCTTCGCCGGAGCCTTCTTCGCAGCAGCCTTACGGACCGGCCGTGCTGCGGTTACATCTGCGGAGTCGGCATCGGCCGATTCGGCGGTCTGACGGGTATTCGTGGCTACCACGTACGCCCTTTCGTGACGGTCTCGTGCGGCGTCACGCCAGAGTGGTGTTCCGGCGGAGCGATCTGTCGGGTTTCACCGGCGGAGGGCCGGTCGGGGTTTCTCCGGCTCAGCCGGGCACGTTCCATTGTAACGATCTAACCAGGGTACCTACGGCACGATGCAGGGAACGGCATCCTCGCGGTACCCGCGCGCCTCAGGGGGCGACACCGCCCGCGATCGCCATCGCGGCGCCGACGATGCCCGCGGTGTTCCGCAGGCGGGCCGGGATCACGGGCGTCCGGTTGGTGAGCAGGGGGATCCACTTCTCGGAGTCCCTGCTGATGCCCCCGCCCGCGACGAACACGACCGGGAAGAACAGGTTCTCCAGCGTGGTCAGGACCAGGCTGACCTGTGCGGCCCACTGCTCGTAGCTCAGGCCGTCGCGTTCCTTGATCGAGGCCGCGGCCCGGTGCTCGCTCTCCATGCCCTGGATCTCCAGGTGGCCGAGCTCTGTGTTGGGCACCAGCGTGCCGTGGTAGAGCAACGCGGAGCCGATGCCGGTGCCGAAGGTCAGCAGCATGACCAGGCCCGCGAAATTCCGTGCCGCGCCGTAGTGGTCCTCGGCCATGCCCGCGGCGTCCGCGTCGTTGAGCACGGTGACCGGACGACCGCCGAGCGCGGCGGAGAACAGCGCTCGCGCGTCGGTGCCGATCCAGGACTTGTCGATGTTCGCCGCGGTGCGCGCCACGCCGCCGATCACCACCGCGGGCAGGGTGAGCCCGACCGGCCCGGTCCACTTGGCTCGGTCGACCAACTCGGCCACCGCCTCGGCCACGGCGAACGGTGTCGCGGGGTGCGGTGTCGCGATCTTGATCCGCTCGTGGACCAACTCGCCGGTGGCCAGATCGACCGTGGCGCCTTTGACGCCGCTGCCGCCGATGTCGATGCCGAATGCGTGCCCCCGAGCGGACATGACTAACCCCTCGTCTCCCTGTGCTGGCCGGTGTGATGACAGCGCTGCACGGGGCCCGGGACGCCACAGCGGGCGTGCGAATGGGATGCCCGACGACGGCGCTGTGTCGTGCACGACAAGAGTAATGGGACCACGAGGCTGGGCGTTCGGCGAGGATGTGTGATGCGATGAAGGGCGTGCCGGAAACCTCATCGCCAGTGTCCGACTACACCCCCGACTCCTTCGTCTCGATCGTCGCGCGCGGCGACGAGGCCGAGTTGCGCCGTGTCGCGGTCGACATCGCCGAGACAGCCGCCGCCCATGTCCGCTCCCGCCGCCCCGAGGTGTTCGGGCCCGCGGGCGCGCACGTCGAAGGCGCGGTGCAGTCCAAGAGCCACGAGACCGACCCGGTGACCATCGTGGACACCGAGACCGAAGAGCTGATCCGCAAGCTGCTCGCCGAACAGCGCCCCGGCGATCCGATCCTCGGCGAGGAGGGCGGCGGCAGCATCGATGACGCGAGCGCGGACACCGTCCACTGGGTGGTGGATCCGATCGACGGCACCGTCAACTTCCTTTACGGCATTCCCGGCTATGCCGTGTCGGTCGCCGCGCTGCGGGGCGGGCGGCCGGTCGCGGGCGCCGTGGTGGATGTCGCGCGGGCGGCGACCTACAGCGCCGGGCTCGGGCTGGGCGCGCTGCGCGTCGACGCCGAAGGCGCGGTGGAGCACCTGCGCTGCACGCCGGTCGAGTCGCTCGCGATGTCGTTGGTGGCCACCGGGTTCGCCTATGGCAGGCATCGCCGGAGCAGGCAGGCGGAACTGGTCGCGCAGGTGCTGCCGCACGTGCGCGACATCCGCCGTTTCGGTGCGGCGGCGCTGGATCTGTGCCATGTCGCGGCGGGCCGGGTGGACGCCTACTACGAGCACGGATTGAACGCCTGGGACTGGGGCGCGGGCGCGCTGATCGCCGCGGAGGCGGGCGCGCGGCTGACGCTTCCGCCCGCGACGGCGCCGGGCGCCGCCGGCGACCTGGTGGTCGCCGCCGCGCCCGGCATCGCCGGCGAACTGGGCGAGTTGCTGGCCCGGGTCGGGGCTACCGAGCCGATTCCGGACCGCTGATCAGCAGTGGGCCTGCCGCGCGGCGTCGAGCAGCTTGATATCGATGGAGGTCGAGTTGCCAGGCGCCGGGTTCTTCAGCGAACGCAGCACCTCCTCGGCGTCGTTGCTGGGCCGGATGTCGCGGAACAGCGAGCCGAGCACCAGATCGACGGTGTCGTCGCCGCGCTGATCCTCGATCAGCTCGGCGCACGGCGCGACCAGCTGCACGGAGGCGGCGGCCGGGCGGCCGTTGACGCCGAAGCGGATCTGTCCGGTGCATTCGAGGTCGCCGTTGACATATACCGAATCGTTGCCGTATTGCGTTCCGGGTGCGCTCGCGAAGCCGAGGTCGCCTAGCTGGGCGGCAACGTGCGCGGCTTGGCCGCGCTGATTGTTCGCGTTCAGCACGCGCACCTTGCTCGCCGCCAGCGCGGCGGGTTCCACGTCCTGCAGCCGGCTCGCGCCGACCCGCTGGCCGAGCGGAGTCGCTTGCGGCGCACCGGGATCCGAGGCCGGGCTCGGTGAGTTGCACGCCATCGCGGTGTGGTCGGTGTCGTGCGTCGTGAGGGCTTTCACCCAGACGATCCCGCAGATCAAAGCGAGAACGCCGAGCATGATGAGCCAGGGCTGGGGGCGGCGGCGCACGAACGGACGACCTTGCGAATCCGTCGCGCTGCCTTCGGTGATCAGTGAAACCACCAGCACACTCTACGAAAATGTGGCGGGGACGCGGCGCAAGGTCTCGGTGCGTTCCCCGGACGGTGTCGATTGGCCCTCATTTTCGACTCGTGTGGGTTTTGATTGCGACTTTTGCTCCGGGGTCCGCTATTGTCTGGCGGCCCAGATCGAATCACCGGTGCGGAAATCAGTGGTCGGTCGCGGGAACAAGAAGGGCATGTCCTGCGTTTACCCAGCGCTATCGGGAGTGGATCGGCCTGATCCGCCCTGATAGGAGACCGGTGTACGTGTGACGTGCACCACCGGCGGGGCGGTACCGGTCGCGGCGGTTCCGGCAGGAATCGGGTGTGAGCGGACCGGTCCGGGATATACGGAGTTAGGACGAGGGGAAGACGACATGGCAACCGACTATGACGCACCGAGGCGCACCGAATCCGACGATGTGTCGGAGGACTCGCTGGAGGAGCTGAAGGCTCGTCGTAACGAGGCACAGTCCGCCGTCGTGGATATCGACGAATCCGATACCGCGGAGTCGTTCGAGCTTCCCGGCGCCGACCTGTCCGAGGAAGTGCTGACGGTTCGGGTGATCCCGAAGCAGGCCGACGAGTTCACCTGTTCCAGCTGTTTCCTGGTCCATCACCGGAGCAGGCTGGCCAGTGACAAGGGTGGCCAGATGATCTGCATGGACTGCGCCGCCTGAGCTCGACGAGAGCGAGCGAAGTGTCAGCCCGCGCTCGGCAGACCGAGCGCGGCGAGGACCCGTTCGGGCCGCCGCGTACTGACCAGCCAGTACGGCGTCGGATCGTCCGGGTCGTCGAGCACGAGCAAGACCATCGGCCCGACCCAGGGTCGATGCTGGACATAGGCGGCGGGGTCGAGCTGGCGACCCAGCGCCGCGCTTTTCGCGGTGGGGGCGACGGCCGCCGCGCGGGCAACGAAATTCACCGGTAGATGTGCGCGATCGGCGCGTAACTCCGGTGTGCCGTTCGCGTCCGGCGCGACTTCGACGCGGTGCCGGCTCAGCCACAGCAGCACCCAGACCGGCACCGGGAACAACACGACATACGGCAGCCACGCCCGCAGGCCCGGCGCGCCCATGTGGATCTCCGCCGCGAGCAATCCGGTGATGGCGAAGGCCACCGGCCACCACCACAGCGGCACCCACAGGCGCTCCCGGTAATGGTGCGCGCGCTGCTTTTTCTCGTCCGTCGTCATGGGATTGGGCTGGTCCGACACGAGTCAACACTAAGTCACGAGGGCAAACAGCCTACGCGTAGGCTCGTCCAACGTGAGCGCACTTTCACCCATACCCTTGCTGCGGCTGGACCCCGGCATACCCGTGCCCACGCGCGCCCATGCGGGCGACGCGGGCGTGGATCTGTGCACCACGCAAGACGTCATCCTGGAGCCGGGAGAGCGGGTGCTCGTCGGCACCGGTGTCGCGGTCGCGCTACCGGTCGGCACGGTCGGCCTGATCCATCCGCGCTCGGGTCTGGCGGCCAAGACCGGGCTGTCGGTGGTGAACACCCCCGGCACGGTGGACGCGGGGTATCGGGGCGAGATCAAGGTGTGCCTGATCAACCACGACCCGCGCACGCCGATCGAGTTGCGTCGCGGCGACCGGATCGCGCAACTGCTGGTGCAGCGAGTGGAGCTGGTGGATTTCCTGGAGGTCGAATCGCTCGACGAGACGACCCGGGGGGTGGGCGGCTACGGCTCCAGCGGCGGTCACGCGAGCCTGACCGCGCAGACGAACGGGGTGGGCCGGGCGGCCGGCGAGGAGGCATGACGGGAATGTTCGGAAAGCGAAAGAAGTCGAGCCGGGCCGAGGACGACCGGTACGACGAGGCGGAGGACTACGGCGACTACGAGCCCGCCTACGAGGACGAGTACGACGACGACTTCTACGATGACGCTCCCACCGACGAGCGCTCGTACGAGGGCGTGGATCTGAACGTCGACCGTCCGCACGGCCGGCCCGGCCCGTACGACTACGACGAGGTCGCAGAACTGCTCGACGCGGTGTCCGAGCAGCGGCTGGACCTGGGGTCGGTGCTGGTGCCGGTACCGCCGGGCGGCCAGCTGCAAGTCGAGATGACGCCGGAGGGCCAGCCGCAAGCGGTGCACTTGGCCACGGAACACGGCCGGATCACCGTCGCGGCTTATGCCGCGCCCAAGACCTCGGGTCAATGGCGGCTGGTCGCGGCGGATCTGGCCGACTCGCTGCGCAAGGACGGCGCCAGGGTGTCGGTGGAGAACGGACCGTGGGGCCGGGAGTTGCTGGCCCTGACCGAGGGTGCTGACCTGCGTTTCATCGGCGTGGACGGTTATCGCTGGATGGTGCGGCTGGTGGCGGCGGGTCCGTCGGGCGCGGCGAACGACGGCACCCCGCTGGTCAAGGCGGCGCGGGCGGTCCTGAGCGAGACGGTCGTGCGGCGTGGCGAGGACCCGCTGCCGGTGCGCGAGCCGCTGCCGGTGGTGCTGCCGCAGCAATTGGCCGAGCAGCTGGCCGCGGCCCATCAGCAGCAGGTCGAAGCCCAGCAGCAGGCGATGGCCGCGCAGGTGGCGGCGCAGACCGGCGCGCAGCCGGTGGTGCCGCGGATGCCGCAGGGTCCGCGCCGCGGCGCGGACGGATCGGCCATGCAGCAGCTCGGCCTGAACTGAGCCGGGCGACTCACCCGAAGGCGCCGAGCCCCGTGTGTCCGAGGACCGCGGGATCGGCGCCGAGTTCGTCCAGGGTGATCCGATGCAGCCGCGAGCGCGGGGCCAGCGCCGCCCACTCCTCGGCCACCGCGGGCGGATGCACCGGGTCGTCGACCGCGGCGATCACCGCGAGCGGCGGCTCGAAGGTGGCCAGCAGCTCGGCGGCGGGCCACTTGTAGTCGGCGGCCTCCTCCAGTGCCCGCGGAAGGTCCGGCCACTGTGCCCGCCACGACTGGGTCAGCGCGTCCGCCAGCCACCGGGGGCTGCTCGCCCGCATCCGCTCGATCACCGCGGCCAGGCCGTCGGCGCGCAGCTGGGCCGCGGTGGCCGCCGCGCTCAGCGCGGCGGGGCAGGCGGCGGTGTCGGATCCGGTCCAGGCGGGCAGCGCCGCCACCACTCCGACGACACGATCCGGGTGCTCGGCTGCCCACTCCAGGGCGATCGCCGCGCCGAGCGAGATACCGGCCACCAGGACCGGGGCCGCGTCCGCCGCCGCCTCCAACGCGGCCAGGCAACTCGCCACCACCTGGCGCGGGTCCGGTTCCACCGCGACGAAATCCAAGCCGCGTGCGGCGCTGGCGGGCCCGAAGGCACGCCGCGCGAAGTCGGCGTCGGACCCGGTGCCGGGCAGCGCCACGACGCGGGCGGGGTGTGGGGAGTCGAACATCGGTCCGAGCGTAGCGGGGGTGGCCCGGCCCATCTACAGTGGCGTTGTACGGCCGCAGCAGGTCGTGCGGATCGGATCCCTCACGATGGTGTGCGACCCACGCCATCTGCTCTATGCAGGAGAGCGTGCACAATGTCATCCGCAGCCTCAGGGTATTTTCGACGTCTGGGCCGCAGGCTGACCCAGGACCTCGATCAGCTGGATGCCGAAGAGCTGGCCGAGACCTCCGAGGCCTCGGGCGCGTCGCGCGCGTCGGAGTGTCGGCGCGGTGACGAGGCCACCATGCTCGGTAGGCTCCGCAGTGTCGAAGCATGTCCGAAGTCCGCGGGCGCCAGCGTCCAGGCCGAATTCTTCGACGGCACCGACGCCATCACACTGGTCTGGATCGGGCGCAGGCGCATTCCCGGCATCGAGCCGGGGCGGCGCATTCTCGTCCGTGGCCGGGTCGGCGACCGTGACGGACGCAAAGTGATCTTCAACCCCTACTACGAATTGCGCGGGAACAGCTGACGTATGCCTTGGAGCGACGACAACGCAGGATCGGACGACCGCACCGGGCTCGACGTGCCCGACCGTGACGAGGAACGTGCCGAGCAGACCCTCCTCGAACAACTCGGCGGTTTCAGCGGCCTGATCTACTCGACGCTCCCCGTCGTCGTGTTCGTTCCCGTGAACAGCTTCGCCGGGCTGGCCGCCGCGATCTGGTCGGCCCTCGGAGTGGCCGCCGCCATACTCCTGTGGCGTCTGGTGCGTCGCGATCCCGTACAGCCCGCCATCTCAGGATTCTTCGGCGTCGGCATCTGCGCTTTCATCGCCTACCGGATGGGCGAGGCCAAGGGGTTCTTCCTCTTCGGCATCTACACCAGCCTTGTGTACGCGGGGGTGTTCCTCGCGTCCATCCTGGTCCGCAGACCGCTGGTCGGCGTCATCTGGGGTGTGCTGAACGGTCATGGGTCCGACTGGCGGTCGGATCCGCGCTCGGTGCGCCTCTACGATCTGGCCACCGCCACGTGGATCCTGGTGTTCGGGGCGCGCTATCTGGTGCAGTCGCAGCTCTACGACACCGACCGCACCGGCTGGCTGGCCTTCGCTCGCATCGCGATGGGCTGGCCGCTGACCGCGGTGGCGCTGGGCGTCACCATCTGGGCGGTGCGGCGGGCGGGCCACCTGCCCGCCAAGTCGGTGGCCGCGGCCGGGCCGGTCTGAGCGTTGACCCGGCGCTCACGCCCGGCGAAAACCACAGGGGTGGGATAAGTCCCACCGCCGAGGTGAATGCTTCCCCACCCTGGGGTGGCTGGTCGCTCTCCCGAGTTCGTCAGACGATCTATGCGTACCGAAAACACGCACTGATCGGCAAGAAAGGACTCGGACGTGGCTACCGAGCACAACACCGCGGCGCTGCCCAAGACCCACAACCCCGCTCTCTCGGAGAGCCGGCGGGTATCGGCCGAACTGGACAAGCTGATCGGCCCGGCGGCCGCGGGCGATCGCCAGGCGGTCGCCGAGATCATCCGGATCGTGCACCCGCTGGTGCGGCGCTACTGCGGCGCGCGCCTGGGCAACACGGCGCATTTACAGGTCACCGCCGATGACGTGGTGCAGGAAGTCCTGCTGGCCACCGTGAACGCCATTCCGCGCTACCGCGATCAAGGCAAGTCCTTCCTGGCCTTCGTCTACGGCATCGCGGCCAACAAGGTCGCCGACGCGTTCCGCCGCTCACAGCAGCACCCCGCCTACCCGATGGCCGACGTGCCGGACTACGCGTCCTCCGCCGCCGGACCGGAAGAGTGGGCGCTGGCCTCCGAACGACGCGCCGCCACAAAGGAACTCATGAAGGTGCTGGCCCCCGCGCATCGTGAGGTGCTGGTGATGCGCATCGTGCTCGGCTGGTCGGCGGCGCAGACCGCCGAGGCCATCGGCACCAGCCCGGGCGTGGTGCGGGTGATGCAGCACCGCGCGCTGAACAAGCTGCGCGCGGAGCTGCGACTGGCCGCCTAGTGCTCCGGCGGCGCTTCGCCGACGATCCGCGTCCGGCCGTATACGGGGAGTTATGGCCTGATGCCGTAGTTGGCGAGTTCCAGCCGGAGGTCTTCCTCGGCCTCCACCGAAGTGACGAACAGCAGCTCGTCGTCGCCTTCCAGCGCGTCGTCGGGCTGCGGCACGATCACCCGGCCGCCGCGCAGGATGGTCACCAAGGCGGCGTCGCGCGGCAGGGTGAGCGTGCGCACCGGTTTGCCGGCCAGCGAGGTGTCCGCGGGCAGCGTCATCTCGACCAGATTCGCCTGGCCCTGGCGCAGCGTCATCAGCCGCACCAGGTCACCGACGGACACCGCTTCCTCGACCAGGGAGGCGAGCAGCCGTGGTGTGGACACCGCGACGTCCACACCCCAGGAACCGTCGAAAAGCCATTCGTTGCGCGGATCGTTCACCCGAGCCACCACCCGGCGCACCCCGAACTCGGTCTTGGCCAGCAGGCTGTGCACCAGGTTCGCCTTGTCGTCACCCGTGGCCGCGATGACGACCTCGTAGGTCTGCAGCCCCGCCTGCTCCAGCAGGGCCAGTTCGCACGCGTCGGCGTGCACCCAGACCGCGTCCGGGATGGCGGCGGCATCGATGTGTTCGAGCTGACGCTCCAGGAGCATGACCCGGTGCCCGCCGCGCAGGAGTTCCCTGGCGATCGATCGGCCGACAGCGCCCGCTCCGGCGATGGCCACTTTCATGTTCAGTCCTCGCTCGCTGGGGGCTTCGCGGCCAGGGCGACGGCCTCGCCCACGGCACCGGATGCGGCGGCCACGTAGACGATGTCGTCGGCCTGGATGATGGTCTTCTTGTCGGGCAGCAGTGCCTGGCCGAACCGGATGATGAACGCGACCCGGGCGGCGATGGTCTGCTCCAAGTCGCGCACGGTGCGGCCGTACCACTCCTCGTGCAGCGTCAGCTGGGTCACGGCAACCGTTCCGGTGGGGTCACGCCAGGTGGTGGTGCCGGTGTCGCCGATGAGCGCGCGCAGGAAGCGGTCGGTGGTCCACGGGACCGTGGCGATGGTCGGGATGCCGAGCCGCTCGTAGACCGCGGCGCGCTTGGCGTCGTAGATGCGGGCGACCACCCGCTCGACCCCGAACATCTCCCGGGCGACCCGGGCGGAGATGATGTTCGAGTTGTCGCCGGAGGAGACCGCCGCGAACGCGTCGGCCCGTTCGATTCCCGCCTTTATCAGCACATCTCGATCGAATCCGACCCCCGTCACCCGCTCGCCGGGAAAATCGGACCCCAGCCGCAGGAAGGAACTGGAGTCCCGGTCGATCACGGTGACTTCGTGACCTACGCGGACCAGGGCATGGGCCAGCGACGAGCCGACGCGCCCGCACCCCATGATCACTACGTACACCGTGCAACCTCGTTCCTGGAACCATGGTGTTCGGTCTGCTTTGCTGTTCGGTCGAACGCTACCCGTCGAATGATTCCACCGGCCACGTTCCCCCTCCAGCCGGCGAGCAAACCTGCGAGCCACGCGCGCGATCCCCCGTGCGGGGGCCTATGCTCGCTCCAGTGTCCAAGTTGACGACGGCAGCGAAGCGAGTGCTGCTGGGCAGGCCTTTCCGTAGCGACTCGCTGGGTCACACGCTGCTGCCGAAGCGAATCGCGCTCCCCGTGTTCGCCTCCGATGCCATGTCATCGGTGGCCTACGCCCCCGAAGAGATCTTCCTCGTGCTGTCGGCCGCCGGGGTGGCGGCGTACCTGTACGCCCCGTGGGTCGGATTGGCGGTCGCCTTCGTCATGGCGGTGGTCGTGGCCAGCTACCGGCAGAACGTGCACGCCTACCCCTCCGGCGGCGGCGACTACGAAGTGGCCACGACGAACCTGGGACCCAACGCGGGCTTGACGGTCGGCAGCGCGCTGCTGGTCGACTATGTGCTCACCGTCGCGGTATCGATCTCCTCGGCCGCGTCCAACATCGGTTCCGCCATTCCGTTCGTCGCCACGCACAAGGTGCTGTTCGCCGTCGTGGCCATCGCCCTGCTCACCGCGATAAACCTGCGCGGCGTGCGGGAATCGGGCACCGCGTTCGCCATTCCGACCTACGCGTTCATCGTCGGCATGTTCGTCATGCTCGGCTGGGGCCTGTTCCGGATCTTCGTGCTCGGGGAGGAGTTGCGGGCCGAATCGGCGGGCTTCGGCTTGATCGCCGAACACGAGCACCTCTACGGGCTGGCCTTCGCCTTCCTCATCGCGCGCTCGTTCTCCTCCGGCTGTGCCGCGCTGACCGGTGTGGAGGCGATCAGCAATGGTGTGCCCGCGTTCCGCAAACCCAAGTCGCGCAATGCCGCCACCACATTGCTGATGCTGGGCACGATCGCGATCGTCTTGCTGATGGGCATCATCATCCTCGCCCAGAAGATCGGGGTGGTGTACGCGCACAACGTCGAGGACCTGACCGGCGCACCGTCGGACTATCACCAGAAGACGCTGATCGCCCAGCTCGCCGAGACCGTGTTCGAGGGGTTCCCGCTCGGGTTCTTCTTCATCACGACGGTGACCGCGCTGATCCTCGTGCTCGCCGCGAACACGGCGTTCAACGGGTTCCCGGTGCTCGGCTCGATCCTGGCCCAGGACCGTTACCTGCCGCGCCAGCTGCACACCAGAGGCGATCGGCTGGCGTTCAGCAACGGCATCCTGTTCCTGTCCGGCGCGGCCATCGCGTTCGTGGTGCTGTTCGGCGCCGAAGTGACCAAGCTGATCCAGCTGTACATCGTGGGCGTGTTCGTGTCGTTCGTGCTCAGCCAGACCGGCATGCTGCGGCACTGGACCCGCCTGTTGCGCACCGAGACCGACCCGGCGCAGCGCGCGCGGATGAAGCGCTCGCGGGTGATCAACGCGGTCGGGCTCAGCGCGACCGGAGCGGTGCTGGTGATCGTGCTGATCACCAAGTTCTTCGCGGGCGCCTACATCGCCATCTTCACCATGGTCGCGATCTTCGTCGTGATGAAAATGATTCGCAGGCATTACGATTCGGTCTCGCGGGAATTGGACGAGCACGAGTGGGACGGCGTGCTGCCCAGCCGTTCGCATTCCATCGTGCTGGTATCCCGGCTGCATCTGCCCACCCGCCGCGCCCTCGCCTACGCACGCGCCAGTCGCCCGGACACGCTGGAGGCGGTGACGGTGAACGTCGACGAGGCCGACACCAGGGCGCTGGTGCGGGAGTGGGAGAACAGCGACATCACGGTGCCGCTCAAGGTGATCGAATCGCCCTATCGCGAGATCACCAAGCCGGTGCTCGACTATGTGAAGCGGGTGCGCAAGGACGCCCCGCGCGACGTGGTGACCGTGTTCATCCCCGAATACGTGGTGGGTCATTGGTGGGAGCAGGTGTTGCACAACCAGAGCGCGCTGCGCTTGAAGGGCAGGCTGCTGTTCGAGCCGGGTGTGATGGTGACCAGCGTGCCGTGGCAGCTGAGCTCCTCCGCGCGGGCCAGGACGCCCGGAGTGGTGAACGCGCCGGGCGCGGTGCGGCGCGGCTACGAGGACCGGACATGACGCTCGGGGAGCATTCGGCATGAGCGAGCGGCGGACCGGCACGTTCGAGGTGCGGCTCGGGCCGCCGGGGCACGGCGGCTTCTGCGTCGCACGGCACGAGGGACGTGTCGTGTTCGTCCGGCACGGACTGCCCGGCGAGCTGGTGCGGGTGCGGGTCACCGAGGATCGCGGCGGCTCGTTCTGCCGGGCCGACGCCGTCGAGGTGCTCGAGCCGTCCCCGGATCGGGTACCGGCCACTTGCCCGGTGTCCGGTCCCGGTGGCGCCGGATGCTGCGATTTCTCCTTCGCCACACCGGTGGCCCAGCGCGCATTGAAGGCCGCGGTGGTGGTCGAACAGTTGCGGCGGTTGGCCGGGATAGAGCGGGAAGTGCTGGTGGAGCCGATCGGCTCCGGCGACGTGATCGGCGGATGGCGCACACGTGTGCGGCTCGCGGTCGACGCACAGGGTCGCGCGGGCGTGCACCGCTACCGCAGCACCGACGTGATCGCGGATCTGCGGTGTCCGCAACCGGTCGCGGGAGCGCTGGACGGGATCGCGGACCGGCAATGGACGCCCGGCGCAGACTTGGTGATCGCGGTGGACGGTGACGGAATCCGGCATGTCGTCGAGCTGGCGCCCGCCGCCGAGGCCGAGCCGGGCAGTCGCGGCGGGGAGCGGCGCGGCCCGGGCGGCAGCCGGGAGGCAGGTGGCCGGGACAAGCGTGGTGGCGGGGGAGCCGGTCGACGCGACCGGCCGCACGGCCGTGACCGGCGCGGGGGACGGCGTGGCGGCGGCGGCGAATGGACTGCCGCGGAGGGCGCCCGCCGCGACGACCGGCGAGCGGCGTCCGCCCGGCGTGCGGCGGCGCACGCGGCGCGCGACGAGTGGGTGTTCGAGGGCAGCGGGCGGGCGGTCGAGTACGTGGCGGGCCGTCGCTGGGAGGTCGCGGCGACGGGCTTCTGGCAAGCACACCGCGGTGCGGCGCAACGGTATTCGGATCTGATCGCGGAGTGGTCGGACCTGCGGCCCGGCGGGCGGGCCTGGGATCTCTACAGCGGCGCGGGGGTCTTCGCCGCGCGGCTCGCCGAGCAGGCCGGGCGCACCGGTGTGGTGCTCGCGGTGGAGTCCGCCCGGTCCGCCGTGGCCGACGGCGCCGCCGCGCTGCGCGATCTGCCCTGGGTGGAGCTGCGCGCCCAGCGGGTGGAACGCTGGGTGCAAGAACACGTCGGCGGAGCCGCCCCGGATGTCGTCGTGCTCGACCCACCGCGCGCCGGTGCGGGCAAGGAGGTGATCGGCGCCGTCGCCGCCGGCGGGGCGGCGCGAATCGTCCACGTCGGCTGCGATCCCGCCGCGTTCGCCCGTGACCTGGGCCTGTATCAGGCCGCGGGCTACCGCCTCGCCGATCTGCGTGCCTTCGACGCTTTCCCCGCGACGCACCACGTGGAATGCCTGGCGCTGCTGGAGCGGTGAGCGGTCAGTCCTCGTAGACCGGCGGCCTGCGGTCGCGGCGTGCGCGCATCGCCTCGTCGAAATTGCCGGTGGTGAGGCGGACGTAGAGCTGGGCCGTGCCCTCGTGCTGCATGTGCGATTCGAGTCCGCCCGCCTCCATGCCGCTCCACAGCATGCGTTTGGTGAGCTCGGTGCCCACCCGGCTGAAGCCGATGATGCGTTCGGCCAGGTCGTAGCAGGTGTCCAGCAGTTTCGGCCCTGGCACCGTCCGCGAGACCAGGCCGATGCGTTCGGCTTCGGTCGCGTCGACGTCGCGGCCGGACAGCATGATCTCGAACGCCCTCGACGCACCGACCGCGCGGGGCAGCAGATAGCTGAGGCCCAGTTCGGCCGAGGTGAGGCCGTTGTTGATCCCCGCGGCCCGGAAATACGCGTCTTCGGCGGCGATCCGGATGTCGGTGCCGACGGCCAGGCAGAGCCCGCCGCCGATGGCCGCGCCGTTCACCGCGGCGATCACCGGCTGGTGCATCCGCCGCAGCGCGATCAGCACGTCGTTGAGCAGATCCATCGACCGCCGCGCGACACTGGTGACGGTCAGCCCGTCGACGTCCGGCACCTTTCCCGCGCTGGTCAGGTCGGCTCCCGAGCAGAAGCCGTGTCCCGCGCCGGTGAGCACGACCACCCGTACGTCGTTGTCGGCGCGCACCTGCTCGAGCGCCTCGCGCAGCGGAATCATCACGTCGAACGCCATCGCGTTCATCCGTTCGGGCCGATTGAGCGTCACCAGGGCGATATGCGGCCGTGGTGTGTCGACGAGCACGAACGACATGCGACCTCCTGATCGGTGACGACCCCAATATAGGCACGACCGACCCGGCGCAACGGTGAATTCGGGCGCGGCGCCGCGAATCCCGAGCGGGTCCGCGCAACCGTGCAATTAGAGTCACGGCCATGACCGTGTACGTAATCGCGCAACTGAAGTTCACCGACCGCGCCGCCTACGATCGCTACCAGGCGCGCTTCCTGGACGTCTTCGTCCGCTACTCCGGCACGCTGCTGGCCGCCGACGAGTCCCCGCAGACGATCGAGGGTGTCACCGACCGCGAGAAGGTGGTCCTGATGTCATTCCCTGACGAGCCCTCCTTCCGTGCCTGGGCCGAATCTCCCGAATATCAGGAGATCTCGAAGGACCGGCACGCGGGAGCGGACACGGTCAGCCTGCTGGTGCGAGGGCTCGGTCACGGTTCGTGAGCCGGATTTCCGGCACGATGGAGCGATGATTCATCACGTCCAATTGTGCTGTCCCGCAGGCGCGGAAGACCGGCAGCGCGGCTTCTACACCGGAGTTCTGGGGTGGACCGAACTTCCGAAGCCGCCGCTGTTGGCCGCCCGCGGCGGTTGCTGGTTCCGCGTACCCGGCCGGGGCGGCCCGGATGGCGAACTGCACATCGGCGTGGAAGCCGACTTCCGCCCGGCCACCAAGGCCCATCCGGCGTTCGTCGCCGACATCGACGCCACGGCCGAAGCGCTCGCGAGCGCCGGGTATCCGGTCGTCTGGGCCGATCCGGCGGAGATTCCGGGGCGACGGCGGTTCCACACCCACGACGCGGTGGGCAATCGGGTGGAGTTCCTGGCGGGCTGAAGTCGCCGGGCCGGCGCGATCCGGACGACCGGCCGTCAGTCCAGCTGCCAGGTGACGCGGATCCCCGCGGAGATCTCGCTCTCGCCCAGCTCCACCGGGACGGCGGCGGCGCGATACGCCTCGAGCGGCGCGGACATCGACTGCGCGCGCGGGACCGGAGGCGCGGCGGCGGTGTTCTCGGTGATCTCGACCACCTCGCCGAGCGAACGCTGCGCGCGTCGCGCGTACTGCTCGGCCTTGGCGAGGGCGTTCTCCCATGCGGCGTCGCGGGCGCGCACGAGCAAGGACTCCTGGTCGGCGAAGGCGAGGACGAGACCGCCCAGGCGCACGTCGTCACCGCCCGCCTCGACGCAGTCCGCGATGACGGTGCCTGGGCCGGGATCGGCATCCTCGCCGATGTCGCGTAACGCGACCGTCAGCGACGTGCTCGCGAGGTATCCGGTGATGCGGCTGCCCTGTCCCTCGGTCCACACCGTCTCCGTCTGCACCGACAGCCCGCTGGTGGCGATGTCCGCACCCTCCACGCCGTCGGAGCGCAGCGATCGCGCCACCGCGGCCACGCGCTCACCGGCCCGGCTGTAGGCGAGCGCGACCTTGCTCGCCCGTGATTCGACCGAGATCGTCACGCGCATCAAGTCCGGGGTGGCGCGGGCGGTGCCGTGGCCGTAGGTGGTGACGGTGCCTGCGCGCGAATCGGTCTTCTTGGCCACGGAACTCTCCCTTGCTCGGGCTGGGACACCCTGCCACCCTAGGCCGGGTACCGTATGTCGAGGCTCACATTTCGACGCCATGTGGGTTGGTGTGATCGTTCTCGTGCGGGAGCACCAGCCGCCGCTCCGTAGACTGATCGGATCAGATGCGCTATCCGGAGGGAGCTAGTTCAGGTGGGAGTGCTTTCCCGGGTCGACACGCCCGATGATCTGCGCCGGCTGACCGTGCCGGAGGTGCGCGAGCTGGCGGCGGAGATCCGCGAGTTCCTGGTGCGCAAAGTCGCCGCGACCGGCGGGCACCTCGGCCCGAACCTCGGTGTGGTCGAACTCACCATCGCGCTGCACCGGATCTTCGACTCGCCGGCCGACCCGTTGATCTTCGACACCGGGCATCAGGCCTACGTGCACAAGATCCTGACCGGACGCAAGGATCGGTTCGACTCGCTGCGCAAGCAGGGCGGCCTGTCCGGCTACCCGAGCCGCGCCGAGAGCGCCCACGACTGGGTGGAGTCCTCGCACGCCTCGGCGGCGCTGTCCTACGCCGACGGTCTGGCCAAGGCGTTCGCGTTGAGCGGGCAGGACCGGCACGTGGTCGCGATCGTCGGCGACGGCGCGCTCACCGGCGGCATGTGCTGGGAGGCGCTCAACAACATCGCCGCCGCGGACCGCCCGGTGGTCGTGGTGGTCAACGACAACGGCCGCTCCTACGCGCCCACCATCGGCGGCTTGGCCGAGCGGCTGACCGCGCTGCGCACCCAGCCGGCCTACGAGCACGCGCTGGACACCGGCAAGCGCATCTTGAAGAGCATCCCCCGGGTGGGCGAATCGGCGTACTCGATGGTGCACGCGGTGAAGGCCGGCATCAAGGACGCGGTCAGTCCGCAGGAACTGTTCAGCGACCTCGGCCTGAAGTACGTCGGTCCGGTGGACGGCCACGACGTCGTCGCGCTGGAGGCCGCGCTGCGCCGGGCCAAGGACTTCGGCGGCCCCGTCGTGGTGCACACGGTGACGCAGAAGGGCCGCGGCTACGCGCCCGCCGAGAACCATGTCGCCGACCAGATGCACGCCTGCGACCCGATCGATCCGCTCACCGGCGTCCCGGTCGGCGGTCCGAAGGCGCGCGGCTGGACCTCGGTGTTCTCCGAGGAGCTGATCGCGCAGGCGGAGCGCCGCGCCGACATCGTCGCCATCACCGCGGCGATGCCGGGGCCCACCGGCCTGGCGGCGTTCGGGGAGCGTTTCCCCGATCGGATGTTCGACGTCGGCATCGCCGAACAGCACGCCATGGCGTCCGCGGCGGGGCTCGCGCTGGGCGGGATGCATCCGGTGGTGGCGATCTACTCGACGTTCCTCAACCGCGCCTTCGACCAGCTGCTGATGGACGTGGCGCTGCTGAAGCAGCCGGTCACCGTGGTGCTGGACCGCGCGGGCATCACCGGCTCCGACGGCGCCAGCCACAACGGCATGTGGGATCTGTCGGTTCTCGGCATCGTTCCCGGCATCCGGGTCGCCGCGCCGCGAGACGCCGCGACGCTGCGGGAGGAACTGGCCGAGGCGCTGGCCGTCAACGACGGTCCGACCGCGCTGCGCTTCCCGAAAGGCAGTGTGGCCGAGGACATCTCCGCGGTCGAACGGCTGGACGGCATCGACGTGCTGCGGATGGCCCAGCCGGACGGCGGTTCGGTGCAGGCGGTGCATGGTGACGTGCTGCTCGTCGCCGTGGGCTCGTTCGCGGCGGTGGCCCTGGAAGCGGCGAACCTGCTGGATTCCGAAGGGATTTCGGTGACGGTCATCGACCCGCGCTGGGTGCTGCCGGTCTCCGACACCTTGCTGAAACTCGCGGAGAACTATCGGCTTGTCGTCACGCTCGAGGACGGTGGCCTGCACGGCGGCATCGGCTCGACGGTATCGGCCCGCCTGCGCAACTCCGGACTGGACATCCCGACCCGCGAACTCGGGGTGCCGCAACAGTTCCTGGAGCACGCCTCGCGCGGCGAGGTGCACGCCGAACTCGGTCTCACCGGTCCCGACATCGCTCGGCGGATCGGCGGATGGCTGGCCGCTCGCTGAGGCCGGGGCTTCGGCCGGACCCCCGGGCGGCCGCTAGCCCGATGGCGGCAACGCGGCGGCCAGCCGCGGTACGGCCAATTCCCGCTGCCACGGACGGGCGCCGCCGGATTTCAGGTAGCCGTCGACAGCGGAGGGGTCGACCGCGTCGTAGTCGGGCAGCCCGTCCCAGCACAGGCGGCGGACCAGGTCGGGAGCGAGCAGGTTCTCCACCGGTATCGAGTGCTCCGCCGACAGCTCGGACATAGCCGCCCGTGCCCGGGTCAGGCGGGCCGCCGCGGCCGGGTCGCGGCGTTCCCAGCGGTTGACCGGCGGTGGGCCGTCGAACGGCTGGGTGAGCGGCGGCAACTCGCTGTCCGGCAAGGTGCGGCCGCGCTCGATCGCGGCGAGCCATTCGCGGGAGTAGCGGCGCTGCCGCGGACCGCCGAACACCGGCAGCGTGCGCAACTGCGCGATGGACCGGGGTTCGGCCGTCGCGGCCGCGATGATCGCGGCATCCGGGAGGATGCGGGCGGGCGCGACGTCCCGGGCGCGGGCCAGCGCGTCCCGTGTGGTCCACAGCTCGCGCACCACGGCCAGCTGCCTGGTGCGGCGCAGCGTGTGGATGCCCGAGGTGCGCCGCCAGCGCTCGGCCTTCGGCGCGGGCGGGTCCAGGGTGCGGATGTGCTCGAATTCCTGTGCCGCCCAGTCGGATTTGCCCTGCTCATCGAGTGCGGCGGCCACGGCGTCACGCAGTTCCAGCAACAATTCGACATCCAGGGCGGCGTAATTCAGCCAGTCGGCGGGCAGCGGGCGGGTGGACCAGTCGGCCGCCCCATGCCCCTTGCGTAGCGCGCGGCCCAGCAGCCGCTCCACCATCGCGGCGAGCCCGACGCGTTCGAAACCCGCCAGGCGCCCGCCCAATTCGGTGTCGAACAGCCGGGCCGGACGCAAACCGAGTTCGGCCAGCCCCGGAAGGTCCTGGTCCGCGGAGTGCAGAACCCACTCCAGCCCGTTGATCGCGTCGGCGAGCGGGCCGAGGGCGTCGGTGATCGGGATCGGATCGATGAGGAACGTGCCCGCGCCCGCGCGGCGCAGCTGGATCAGGTACGCCCGCGCCGAGTAACGGAACCCGGAGGCGCGCTCGGCGTCGACGGCCAGGGGGCCGGTGCCCGCGATCAGCCGGGCGGCGGCCGCGCTGATCTCCGCGGCGGTGTCCAGTACCGGTGGCACGCCCTCCAACGGCGCGAGCAGCGGCGTCGCGGCCGAGGGTTCGGATTCTTCTGGTACGGACATGGTGTTGAACTTTACGTGCCGACGCCACGACGCCGCCGTCCTATCGGCGCATAAGTGTGTCGACGGATCGGGCGCGATGGGCCCGGTGTACCGGACGACGGCGGTTCCTGCGCAGGTCACACCGTGTCTGCGGGCGTGATCAGGGGTGATCGCGGGACAGGGCGGGCGGCACCTGCAGCTGGGTCACCCCGGCCGGCGGCAGTCCCGCCGCGTAGGCCAGCACCTCGCAGAACGCCTCCAGGTGCGGGCGCATGTCGGTGGTGACGGGCGTCCACGAGGCCCGAAGTTCCAGCTGATGGGCGCGTGGCGGACCGGCGATGTCCCCGTAGCGCACCGAGCTGGTCGAGGTCACCGTGCCGCCGAGCGCGGTGAACGGCTCGGTCCGCGACTCCAGCGCGTCCACCAGCCAGCTCCAGGCCACCTCGGGTAGCAGGGGGTCGGTGGCGAGCGCGGCGTCGATGTCGGCCTGGATGTAGGCGACCAGACGTAAGGTGCCGTGCCAGGTGTCGTCGCCGTCCGGATCGTGCAAGAGGATCAACCGGCCGAACGCGTCGCCTTCGGAATCGACCGGTACGACAGGGGTTTCCGGATGGGTGACCTCCGCGCCGATGGCGTAGGAGTACGGTGCCAGGCGTTGCGGCGGCCGGATGGGCGCGAGCTCGATCCGAGGGTGCACGGTTGCGGTGCGCATCGCCTCGACCGCGGCGCGAAACTGAGCTGGCTCGCCCTGTGGTCCTTCGGTCGGTGCGGCGCCGTCGCGGAAGTCGAGCGGTGTCACGGAAGCTGACGGTAGACCTTGTGCACCCGGTGCAGTCGGAGGCGCGCCGCTACGGGCCGTGCGACGTCCGTGCGAGCATCGCTGCCGCCTCCGCGTCCGCCCTCCCGCACGACCCGCATACGATAGCCGTGATGAGCACTCATACCCGCCGCCGGTTGACCGATGCCCCGTTCCTGTCCGCCGCTACCGGCGCGACGCCCAGCAGGCGTCCGGTGTGGTTCATGCGCCAGGCCGGACGCTCGCTGCCCGAATACCGCGAGGTGCGCGCGGGCGTCGGGATGCTCGAGTCCTGCTTCGACCCGGAACTGGTATGCGAGATCACCCTGCAGCCGATCCGCAGGCACCGGGTCGACGCGGCGATCCTGTTCTCCGACATCGTCGTTCCGCTCAAAGCGGCGGGGATCGATCTGGACATCGTGCCCGGCGTTGGCCCGGTGGTCGCCGCGCCCGTGCGGACGGTCGACGACGTGCGCGCGCTGCCCCGGTTGCGTCCCGAGGAGGTCGGGGCGGTCACCGACGGCGTGCGTCTGCTGCTCGACGCGCTGGGGGAGACGCCGCTGATCGGGTTCGCGGGCGCGCCGTTCACCCTCGCCTCCTACCTGGTCGAGGGCGGTCCCAGCAAGAACCACGAGCGCACCAAGGCGATGATGTACGCCGACCCGCAGACCTGGCACGCGCTGCTCGGCGTGCTCACCGACATCACCATCGCGTTCCTGCAGGCGCAGCTCGCGGCGGGCGTCGACGCGGTGCAGCTGTTCGACTCCTGGGCCGGGGCGCTCTCGCTGGCCGACTACCGCAGCTTCGTGCTTCCGCATTCGGAACGTGTGTTCGCCGAGATCGCCGACGCGGGAGTGCCGCGCATCCACTTCGGGGTGGGAACCGGCGAGCTGCTCGGCGCCATGGGCGAGGCGGGCGCCGACGTGGTCGGCGTCGATTGGCGGGTGCCGCTGACCGAGGCCGTTCGCCGCGTGGGGCCGGGAAAAGCGTTGCAGGGCAATCTCGATCCGGCTGTGCTGTTCGCCGGGCCCGCGGCGGTCGAGGCGCAGGCCCGGCGGATCGTGCGGGAAGCGGACGAGGCGATCACCCTCGGCGCCACCGGGCACATCTTCAACCTGGGCCACGGGGTGCTCCCGGAGACCGATCCGGGCGTGCTGACCGCCTTGGTGGAACTCGTTCACGAGCTGTAGGCCGGGCGGAGAAGACCGCCCACAGCCGGGCACGAAGCAGGCGTGCGGACGGAAGTCGTCCAGCGCTTGGGCGCACCATCGATGCGGGCAACGGTGACATGTTCGGACGCCCGGCTGGACGATGGGCTCCAGGGATGGGCCCGCTCCGGGCGCGCCGCACGGCTCGCACAGTCACGCCGACGGAGTCTCGGGCGACTGCGGAAATGATCTCGAGGTGCGTCCACCTGCCCCGAGATCACGTTCGATCGAGGGTTTGCGATGCTCAACGCTCGGTTCGGGCGGTGCTGGTAGCCGGAGGCGGCACTGGCCGCAGTCGCGGGCAGTGTGCCCCGGGTCATCGTGGGCCGACCGTTCGACGGCCGAGGTCGCGGCACACGCTACGGTCGAGGCATGCGTATCGCGGTGGTCGGCGGTGGGATCAGCGGACTGGTGGCCGCGTATCGGTTGCGGACATTGCTCGGGCCGGATGCCGACGTGCTGGTGCTCGATCGCGCCGAACGGGTCGGCGGCATCCTCTACACCGGTGAACTGGCCGGGGAGCCATTGGATCTCGGTGCGGAAGCGTTCGTCGGCCGTCGGCCGGAGGTGCCCGCGCTACTGCGGGAACTCGGGCTCGAGTCGCAGTTGGTGACGCCTGCCGGTCTGCGGCCGCTGGTGTGGTCCTCCGGAGCGGCGCACCCACTTCCGGAGGGCACGTTGATGGGTGTCCCGGCGAACGCCGAGTCGATGCGCGGTCTGGTCGACGCCGAGACGCTGGCACGGATCGCCGCCGAACCCGATCGACCGCTGACCTGGGCCCCCGGCTCCGATGTCGACGTCTACCACCTGGTCGCCGACCGCTTCGGCCCGCAAGTGGCCGAGCGCAGCGTGGATCCGCTGCTCGGTGGGGTGTACGCGGGCAGTTCCCGCTCGATCGGTGTCCGCGCCGCGCTGCCCACCCTCGCCGCCGCCCTGGACGACGGCGCGCCCAGCCTCACCGCCGCCGTCGGAGCCGCGCTGCCGCCGCCCTCGAACGCGCCGGTCTTCGGGGGAATCCGCGACGGCTACCGGGTGCTGCTCGAAGCGCTCGCCGAACGCTCCGGGGCCGGTTTCGTCACCGCGACCCCGGGCACGCGTCTGGCCAGGGGACTGCGTGGCTGGGTGGTGGACCCGATCGGCGCCGTCGACGCCGTGGTGCTCGCCACCCCGGCGCCGGTGACCGCGCGACTGCTGCGGACCGTCGCCCCCGCCGCCGCGGCGGAGCTGGCGGGCGTCGAACTCTCCTCGTCGGCGGTGGTCGCGCTGGCGCTGCACCGCGAGACCGCGTTGCCGCAGAACTCCGGCATCCTGGTGGCGACCGGGGAGCCGCTGCGCGCGAAGGCGTTCACCCTGTCCAGCCGCAAATGGACGCATCTCGCGCAACGCGAAACCGCTCTCGTTCGTGTCTCGTTCGGGAAATTCGGGGACGACTCCCCGCTGTCGTGGCCCGATGCGCAACTGGTGGCCGCCGCCACCGAGGACTTGGCTACCGTCACCGGAGTGGCCGTGGAGCCGATCGAGGCCGTGGTGCAGCGCTGGCCGGGCGGCCTCGCCCAGTACGCGCCCGGCCATCCGGCGCGCGTCGCGGCCGTCGAAGCCGAGGTCGCCGCGCTCGACGGGCTGGCGGTGGCGGGCGCGTACCTGCACGGCGTCGGCGTGCCCGCGTGCGTCGCCTCCGGCGCGGCCGCCGCGCAGCGGATCGCGGAGACGGTCAGCGCGGGCAGCGCACGCTGATCGCAGGCGGGGCCGTCCCAGTCCGGCCCGCCGCGGCAACGAGAGCCGACACGGTACCGCTGCTGTTGGATGTCCGCTTTTCTCGGGCTGCTCGATAATCGGCGCTGAAAATGCCCAGGAATCGGCAATTGAGAACACTTCGCCGACATGCGGAATCAGTGGGATTCGCCGATAGCGTGAGCATCATGCAGCTCTCGCACTCCACCCATATCGGTCTTGCGCACCATCGTGCGGCTCGCGGCGGAGGACGAGAACAGTTCCCGGGTGACCACCAAACTTATCGCACGACAGGTGGGCGCGTCGGAAAAGCATGTGGCCAAGCCGGTTTCCCGGTTGGTCGAGCTGGGTCTGGTGCAGGCGCACCGCGGACGATCCGGCGGATTGTTCATCATCGCGGCCGGGCGCGCCGCTTCGGTGGGACCCGGGCGCACGGCCGGGCCGATCTCTCCGCACTCGAACTGCCCGAGGACGCCGACGGATATGTCTGGTCCCCCGGATTCCTGCGCGACATCCAGGGCCAGCTGTGCGCCCTCGGCATCCCGGCCGCCCGCGTGCAGGTCGAACAGTTCACGCCCGGCGACGCGGGCGCTCCCGGGCGAGTGGCACGATAGTGCTATGGCGCGACTCGACTATCAAGCTCTCAACTCCACCATCCGCTACCTGATGTTCTCGGTCTTCCAGGTGCAGCCCGGAGTGCTGGGCGAGGACCGGGACGCCGCGACCAAGGAGGCGAAGGCGTTCTTCGACGGTCTCGCCGACCGCGACGTGGTGGTGCGTGGCATCTACGACGTGGCGGGGATGCGCGCCGACGCCGATTTCATGATCTGGACGCACGCCGAGCGCGTCGAGGACCTGCAGGCCGCCTACGCCGACTTCCGCCGCACCACCGAGCTGGGACGGGCCAGCGCGCCGGTGTGGAGCAACGCGGCGCTGCACCGTCCCGCGGAGTTCAACAAGAGCCATATCCCGGCGTTCCTGGCCGGTGAGGAGCCGGGCGCCTACATCTGCGTGTACCCGTTCGTCCGGTCCTATGAGTGGTACCTGCTGCCCGACGAGGAACGCCGCCGGATGCTGGCCGAGCACGGCAAGGCCGCGCGTGGCTATCCGGACGTGCGGGCCAACACCGTCAGCTCGTTCGCGCTCGGCGACTACGAGTGGATCCTGGCCTTCGAAGCGCCCGAACTGCATCGCATCGTCGATCTGATGCGCGACCTGCGCGCCACCGACGCCCGGCGGCACGTGCGCGAGGAGATTCCGTTCTTCACCGGTCCCCGCGTGGAGATCGAGCAGCTGATCGCCGCCCTGCCCTGACGTCCACCGGACTTGCCCAGAGTTTTCGGGGCATGCGACGAGCGGTGCCGACTCCGTACGCTGCCGGTGAGCGTCGGGCCGTTACTCCGCTGCGCTGTCCGAGGGGTGCAGTCGCAGAGCGATGGAGTTGATGCAGTAGCGCTTGTCGGTGGGCGTGTTGTACCCCTCGCCCTCGAACACGTGGCCGAGGTGGCTGTGGCAGTTCGCGCACAGCACTTCGACCCGGTGCATGCCGAGCGAGTCGTCCGACCGGAGAATCACCGCGTCGGACGCCGCCGGATCGAAGAACGACGGCCAGCCGCAATGCGAGTCGAACTTCTCGGTGCTGCGGAACAGTTCGGCGCCGCAGGCCCGGCACACGTAGACGCCTTCGGTCTTGGTTTCGGTGTACTCGCCGGTGAACGGCCGCTCGGTGGCGGCCTCGCGCAGCACCGCGTATTCCTCGGGGTCCAGCTTCAACCGCCATTCCTGCGGCGTGAGCTGGATCCGCGGCGCGGGCAGGGACGTGTCGGCTTCGGAGCTCATGGCTCCACGCTAATACGATTCTCCTCCACCGGCGCCGAACCGTTGTGTGGCCTGGGGCTTTCCGCCGGGAGTGCGGTATCGGCCGTGGACGCGGGCCGCTGCGGCGCCGCGCCGCGCGAGTCCGGTGCGGACTTCATCCACGCGGGATCGATGCCGAACGGCAGCCGTCCTTCCCGCCGTGCGGCCAGGTAGCGGTCGCCGAGCACGCAGAATACGACGATGAGCAGC
This sequence comes from Nocardia sp. NPDC019219, assembly GCF_040632645.1. Lineage (NCBI taxonomy): Bacteria > Bacillati > Actinomycetota > Actinomycetes > Mycobacteriales > Nocardiaceae > Nocardia > Nocardia sp. NPDC019219. Next base: position 418,136 of record NZ_JBEYCG010000002.1, read on the forward strand.
AGGCCCCAACCGAAGGTGATGCGCAGGTACTCCAGATTGCGGCCGATGTGCTGCCAGCGGTCCGACAGCCACTTGTCGTAGCTCATGAACCCGAAGATCGCCAGCCAGGCCGGCCAGTTGCGCAGCACCGAATTGCGCAGCACCACCGTCATCAGGAACGGGAACAGCATCATCGAGTAGTACATCTGCCCGAGCGAGCTGAGCAGGAACGAGGCGGTGAGCAGCACGCCGGAGGAGGTGCAGACGAAGAACAGCTCGTCCTCGCGGTAGTAGCGGTACAGCAGCCACAGCGAGATCAGCACCAGCACGCCGAGCACCGCGCGCATGCCCCAGGTCAGCCACGCGGGCAGCCCGTAGTACTCGCCGTTGCCGACGATCGCGCTGTTGAAGTAGTCGCGGGATTCGAAGAGGTAGGGCGCGGTGCGCGTGAGGAACTTCTCCGGGTCCTTCGACAGCGGCCAGGCGATCGCGGTCAGCGCCAGCGGTACGCCGAGCGCGGTCACGAATACCTTCCATTGTCCGCGGACCAGCGCGATCAACAGCAGGGGAGCGAGCGTCGGCTTGACCGCGATACTCAGGCCGAGCGCGGCGCCGGCCCACAGATCTCGCCGTTTCAGCAGCAGGTGGATGAAGATCAGCTCCGCCAGCAGCACACAGCCGTTGACGTTGGTGAACACCAGCGTGTTGATCACGGTCTCGGACGTGAACATCGCCAGCAGCAGCGCGGGAGCGGCGACCGAGTTCAGCGTGTACCGGAACAGCCGCAGCAGCAGGTACCAGGCGACGAGGATCGCGATCGCGTTCAGGGCGATGAACAGCCAGCGTGATTTCTCGTAGTCGATGACCGCGATCGGCGCGATCAGCAGGGTTCCGCTGGGCGGGTAGAGGTAGTGCGGGTCCACCGAGTCGAAGTTCGCGGTGTAGACCGGCCGTCCGTTCAGGAAGTCGAGAGATGCCTGGTAGACCGGCCGGTAGTCGTCGGTGATGAAGCCGTTGACAGCCTTGATGAAAACCCGGTTCAGCACGGTCATGACCGCCAGGGGCCAGAGTGCGAACTTGATCACCTCGGCGGTGGTGCGAGCGGTCCTGGGCTCGAGCTGTCGAAGGAACACTGGGGCACGGTACACCGGATCGGTTACCGGTGGTTGGCCGGACCTGCCCGACTCGCGGCCCGAGCGGCTCCTCGACGCCTCCGGTCAGGCCGGGCAGGCGGTGCCGTCAGCGGGAAGTTTGCCGTCCTTCAGATAGTCGAGCACCGCTCGCTGCGCGCAGCCGGAATGCGTGGCCACCGGATGCCCGAAGCCCTGCCAGGACAGCGCCGCGTGCCGGGCGCCCGCCGAACCGAGTGCCCCGGTCACCGACGACTGGCCGCCGTTGCCGACCACCGGATCGGCGACACCGCCGAGCACGAGCACCGGGATGCCCAACTTCTCGGGCAGCGGAGGCGCGGTAGACACCGGCCAGGCCGCGCACTCCATCAGGCCGATGGCCGCCGCTCTGCCGAAGACGGGGTACTTACCCGCCCAGGTGCCTGCCAGCTCGGTGGCCTTGTCCGGCGTCGGCGGCAGCTGCGTGTCGGTGCACCGGTTGACGAACTGCCCGTCGTTCGCCGTGGCCGCGGTCTCGCGGCTGATGAGGTTGCTCAACGGTCCCTGGTCGCCGCGACCCGCTGCGGCGAGCGCGTCGGACAGCTCCGTGACCCGCGTGGCCTGGTCGGCCCGCGGGCTGCCGAGGAAGCCCGACACCGCGGTCAGCACCGCGTTCGCCGAGATGTCGCCGAGCCCGCCGGTCGCGGCCCGGTTCACCAGTTCGGTGACCGCGGCGCGCGGGTCGGCACCGAGCGAGCAGCCCACGCCGACGCAGCGCTGCGCGAACGCCGTCAGCGCCGCCTCAGCGCCTTGCACGGCCTGCTCCGCGCGGGTCACCGCATCGGTGCCGACCGGCTCGGGGGAGTCGAGCACCAGCCGGGCGAGGTGGTCTCCGTACTTGCGGGCGTAGCTCAGCGCGACCTTCGCGCCGTTGCCGGTGCCCAGCACCGCGATGTGCTCCACCTGCCACTGCCTGCGCAGTTGCTCGATGTCGTCGGCGGCGTGCGGCGCGTCGAAGGTGCCCTCGTAGGGCTGCAGGAAATCGCGGCAGGCGATGGTGCCGTCCTGGCTCAGCTTCGTCATCCGCGCGACCGGGTCGCCCGGGTCGGACTGGGCGTTGTCGGCCAGGCCGCGGCGGACCTCCAGCGGCAGGCAGTCGATCGGCTGCGAGGTGCCGATGCCGCGCCGGTCCACCGCGACGATCGGGCGGGCGGCCAGCAGCGCCGAGGCCGGGCCCGCGGCCAATCCGGCCAGGGTGGCGGAGGATGAGCGATCCGAACCCGAGGTGAGCACCAGGGGCGGCGCGTCGGCCGGGGTCTGCGCCAGCCTGGCCCGCAGCGCGCCGGCCCGGAAATTGCCGAGCACCGCGCCTGTCGAATCGATCGGGGTGGAGTACTCGGCGCAGTCCAATACCAGCCCCGCGGGCGCGGGCCCGAGGCCGAGCTGATCCAAGGTCGGCTGGGTGCACTCCCGCCAGCTGAGATCGGTTTTGGGCACCTCGGCGCTCGGCGGCGGAGCGGGCGCGGCGGAGGTCGTCGCGGCGCCCGCGACCGGCGGGCGCTGCACCGCGACACCGGGACGATCCGACGGTCCCGCGCCGCAACCGGCGGTCACGATCGAAAGGGTGGCGGCAAGCACGGCAGCCCGAGTCCAGCGCATTGCTACAGCCTGCCAGGTTCGGGCGGTTCTTTCATCGACGGGCCCACCGGGTGAGCACCGTGCCGTCGTCGTCCAGCAGGACGTGCGCGCGCGTCATCCGGACGCGGAACTCGTGCCCGGACAGCGAGATTCGCCGCGCCGCGCCGCCCACCAGCAGCGGCGCGGTGGTCAGGCAGAGCTCATCGACCACGTCGGCCTCCAGCAGTTCACCGAACAGGTGCGGGCCGCCCTCGGTGAGCACGCGCAGCAGGCCGCGCTCGCCGAGCACGCGCAGCAGGCCGGTCGGCGTCACCGCGATGTCACCGGCTTCGATCACCTCGGCGCCCGCGTCCGCCAGACGCTGTTTGCGGTCGGCGGGAGCGGTGGCCGTCGTGATGATCAGCGGTGGCACCTGGGTGTCGGTCAGCAGGCGTGCGTCGGGGTCGATCGCCGCGCTGGCCGTGACCACCGCGATCGGCGGCGGCGCGCCGTCGGGATGCCCGCCGATGCCGCGCTCGTGGAACGCGCGGCGGCGCCCCGGGTCGGTGCGTGCCCCGCCGTAGTTCTCCGCGCGCGCCGTGCCCGCGCCGACCACGATCACCTCCGCCAGTTCGCGCAGCAGCATGAACACCGTCCGGTCGGCCGGCGTGCCCAGCCCTTCGGTCAGGTTCCCGCTGGTGGCCGCGCCATCGATGCTGGAGACGAAATTGGCGCGGACCAAAGGCGCGTCGAGTGCGGCGGGGAAGGCGTACAACTGCGCGAGGTCGTCGGGGCTGAGCTCTGTGAGCTGGATCGCATTCTGGCTACGCTGCATGAGACCAGATCACACCACGTCTTTAGGCTTCGTCCATGCAAGAACGCCTCGTCGATCGTCACCCGGAGGTCCCGGCCGATCAGCTCGTCGCCCAGATGGTGCCTCCGCCCATGTTCGACGAGGTGAGTTTCGCCTCCTACATCCCGGATCCGAAGGAACCGAGCCAGGCGGCGGCGGTCCGCAAGGCCGAAGAGTTCGCCGGCCAGGTCGCCAAGATCAGCAAGGCCGCGCACAAGAAGAGCTTCTTCGGCAAGAAGAAGCAGGTCAGCGGTGCCGGTTTGTACCTGGACGGCGGGTTCGGCGTCGGTAAGACCCATCTGCTCGCCTCGATCTTCCACAGCTCGCCCGCGCCCAAGTCGTTCGGCACGTTCGGCGAGCTGACCAATCTGGTCGGCGCGCTCGGCTTCGCCAACGCCCTCGAGCGGTTGTCGGGCAACAGCGTGCTGTGCATCGACGAGTTCGAGCTCGACGATCCGGGTGACACCATGCTGGTCTCGCGATTGCTGACCGAACTGTCCGCCGCCGGTGTCTCGATCGCCGCCACGTCGAACACCCTGCCGGGCCAGCTCGGCGAAGGACGTTTCGCCGCGCAGGATTTCCTGCGCGAGATCAAGAAGCTGGGCGCCATCTTCGAGGCGGTGCGCGTGGACGGGCCGGACTACCGCCATCGCGACCTGCCGCCCGCGCCGGAGCCCACGTCGCCGGACGTGCTGTCCGAACGGGCCGGCAGCACACCGGGTTCCACGCTCGACGACTTCGACGCGCTGCTGAAGCACCTCAGCACGCTGCACCCGTCGAAGTACGGCGCGCTGATCTCCGGGGTGTCGTCGGTGTTCGTCTCCGGCGTGCATCCGGTGACCGATCAGGCCGTGGCACTGCGCATCGTGGTACTGGCCGACCGGCTCTACGACGCGAGCGTCCCGGTGACGGTGTCGGGCGCGAAGCTCGACGAGATCTTCTCCGCCGAGATGCTCGAGGGCGGATACCGCAAGAAGTATCTGCGCGCCATCTCGCGCTTGCTCGCGCTGTCGCGGTTCGAAGTCCCGGCCTAGCGCCGCCATCCGACCGCGGCGGTTCGGCGAGGACGACGTGTGCGAGTTCCGCGGACTCGATGATTGGAGCAGCCGAATGGCCCCTCGATTTCGTGCCCCGGTCGTGATGGCGGCCGGTCTGGCGGTCGCGTTCGGACCGGTAGCAGGCATCGCGCAGGCCGACCCGCCCGCGGCTGTCGCCGCCGACCCCGCGCTGCACCTGCAGGCGGTGCAGAACGCCCGCGACATCGGCGGCTACCGCACCACCGACGGCCGGATCGTGCGCACCGGTCTGGTGTATCGCACCGGACAGCTGAACAACGCGACGCCGGGCGACTTGGCCGCGCTCACCGACCGCCACGTGCGCTCCGTCCACGACCTGCGCACGGTCTACGAGCGCGCGCTCGGGCCGGACCGGATCCCCACGGGTGCGACGGCGCACTGGGACGACGTGATCGGCCAGGCTCCGCCTCAGGTCATCGCCACCACGCTCACCGGGGGTGACGGGCTGTACCGCGCGTTCATCACCGCCCCTGGCGCGAACGAGGCGTTCGCTTCGGTGCTGCGCGACGTCATCGGCGCGGACGGTGCGGTGCTGTTCCACTGCACCGCGGGCAAGGATCGCACCGGCTGGGCGGCGGCGGTGCTGCTGACCGTGCTCGGGGTGGATCGGGCCACGGTCACCGAGGATTACCTGCTGTCCAACCGGTTCCGCAACGCGAGCCAGGACGACCCGCTCAACGGTGTCCAGGCGGCCTGGCTCGACGCGGCCTTCGACCAGGCGAACCAGACCTACGGAAGTTTCGACGCCTATGTCCGGGACGGGCTGCGGCTGACCGACGGCGACATCGCCGCCCTGCGGGCCCGTCTGCTGGGCTGAGCGCGGCGTCCGGACCGAACGTCCACTTCGGCTGTCCGGGGCCGCACCGTGCACTACGATCCCGGCATGGCGAAGTTTGAGACATGGGACGGCCTGGAACTCAATTACCGGGTCTGGGAGGGCGGGGGCGTCCCGGTCGTGCTGCAACACGGGGTGGTCGCGGACACCAACGCGAACTGGATGAGCACCGGTGTGGTCGCCGCGCTGCACTCCGCCGGGCACACCGTGGTTTCCCTGGACGCACGCGGCCACGGTCGCTCCGACAAGCCGCACGAGGCGGCGCGCTACTCGTGGCAGGCCATGGCGCGTGACGTGCGCGCGCTCTACGACGAACTGGGCTTCGAGGAAGTGGTGCAGGTCGGGTACTCGATGGGCGGGGTGATCTCGCTGCTGGTGGCCGCGACCGACGAGCGTGTGCGGCGGCTGGCGGTCGGTGGCATCGGCTCGGGCGTGCTGGACTGCGGCGGCGTCGACCGCCGCGTGATCGACCTGCCCGATCTGCAGGCCGCGATGACCGGAGACGGCGCCGGCGCGTCGCCGACAGCGAAGATGTTCCGGGTGCTGGCCGACGCGGTGCACGCCGACGTGGACGCCATCCACGCGGTGGCCACCGGCCTCGACGATCGTCCCATCGAGACCCTGGCGGACATCACCGTGCCCGCGCTGGTGCTGGCGGGCGACAACGATCCGTTCGCCGCCGAACCGGAGCGGCTCGCCGCGGCCCTGCCGAACGGCGTGCTCGCCGTGGTGCCCGGCGATCATCTGATGGCGGTGGTGAGCCCCGCCTTCCATGCAGCGCTCGTCGATTTCCTGCGCTGAGTCGGGACTAGAAGACCAGCCGCAGCACGTAATCGTGGTGCACCTGGTTGCCGACGGTGAACTTCCTGGTGCCGACCTCCGCGAAACCATGCTTCGCGTAGAAGCGGCGGGCGCGGGCGTTCTCCTGATTGACGCCCAGCCAGACGCCCGGGTATCCCTGAGCGCGCGTCCAGTCCAGCGCGGCGGTCATCAGCGCGGTGGACACGCCGGTGCCATGGTGGCCGGCCAGCACGTACATCTTGCTGATCTCCACCAGCTCGCGTATCCCGACCGACTCGGCCACCGCTGAGTCGGCCGGGGCGCGGGTGACCAGCATCGCGTATCCGACGATGTCTCCGTCCACGACAGCTTTGAGCACGATCCGAGCCGGATCGCTCAGATATTCGCCGAAGCGTTCCTCCGACAGGACGTCGCCGACGAAGACCGCGATGTCGTCGGGCGTCGCTCCGGGCGGACACGCGAGCGGGAAAGTCGCCGCCGCCACGTCGCTGAGCGCTTCCGCGTCCCACAGCCCGGCCCGATCGACGATGACTGGGAGGTTGCTCATGTCCTTATCAGAGCATACGGTTCGGCGGGAATGTGAACTCGTTGCGTGTAGGCCAGAGCCTCATGGTGGGATCATGGGAGTTGGTGGGCAATATCCGACGACATCGGTAGTTCAGCTATTGGGGGTCAAGCTGGGGCCTTCAGTATTTTGAAGCAGCTTGATACCGAAAGCATTTCCTCGCACCCCTGCCACCGTTACCTGGTAGGTGATCATGAACAGCGTAGCTCGTCGAGCTGATAGCCGTGCGTTCAGGACTGGCAGAAGCGGATCTCCTTGGACTCCGTCGATTGACTGGGGCTCCAATTTGGCAAACGCAAACTCAACCGACGTTGTCCCCATTTCGTCTTGGTAGTCGGACCAGCAAGTAGAAGCGGATGGTGCCGCGCTCACCGTGGAGATAACCTGTGGTTTCGGACTGGCTTGAGAATCTCCATAACTCATGACATTTCCGCTGGCGTCCATCGGTAAAAACGCCTTTATATCTTCGGTGTCGTCGAATTCTCCGCCGATGTGGTCGACCCGGATGAAACCTGCATACAGATCTACGACGGAAGTAGCGCTAACAGATGTCGGTGCTGAGAAAACCACGTAGGTGGGCCTGACCATGCGGTTGAGTGGAATCGACTTCATGGATAGCTCCTCTGGTCGATCAGCTGGTGTTTATTTCCATCCTCCACGCATCTGGTATTTATGCGGCCTTTCCTCATCACTCACGGGTCGCGATGGTCTTCCATGCCGCACGGAATCTAATCCTCTCCCGGTCGGTCTGGGCTTCGGCGGGCTGTCGTCGGCAGCACCACGGCGACCGGCTGTCCGTAGTGGCGGACGACCTGTTCGTCGTCGTTGGCGAGGTGTTCGAACAGGACGGCCGGGTCGTCGTCTTGGCACTCGCGGGTGCGCTTGCACGCTGCGTACACCAGCGGCAGATCGCGTCCGATGTGACGCAGTCGAGTTACCCCTGCCCGGCCGGAAGCGCCGTCGAGCTCTACTCGATCATCGACGGCGGGCATACCTGGCCCGGCAATCCGTTTGTGGTGTCGCCGGTGCCGTTGGTCGGTGGCACCACCACGTCGATCAGCGCCGATCGGATCATGGGGGACTTCTGCCGTGCCCATCCGCTGGAAGGCTCCCTCCGTCGCTGACGGAACCGACTGCGGCTCGCGCACGGGACCAGCACGGCCTAGCCGGTCGGACCGAGTTCTGTGGGCTGGTCCACCGTTCCCGGACGTGGCGCGCTCGCGACGCGATGGGAGCGGAAGACCCGGGAGAGCGCTATCAGCGCCACGGCGAACAGCAGGGGAATCACGAATCCCACACGGTGCCCCACACTCGCCGCGACCGCGCCGACCAGGCCGCCGCCCAGGAGGGTTCCCGCGTAGTTGAACAGGTTGAGACGCGCGATCAGCGCGTCGAGCTCTCGTCCGGTCGCGAGTTGCCCGGCCGCGCTGAAACACAGCGGTGCGATCACGGGCAGACCGGCGCCCGCGACCAGAAAACCCGCGATCGCGACGGCTGGACTCGGCGCGGCCACCACGAGCGCGAGACCACAGGCCCCCGTGGCCGCGGCGGCCCGGACCACAGTGCGCGGACCGAAACGGCGCACCAGCGAATCGCCCGTGGCTCGGGCGACCAGCGATGTGCCCTGATACGCGGCGAAGGCGAGTGCCGCGGTCGCCGAACCGGCCAGCAGGTCGTCGGTGAGATACAAGGCCGACCAGTTGCCCACCGCCAGGTCGATGGCGAAGACGAACGCCGCCGCGATCCCGAACGCGAGATACGCGCGCAGCGCGACTGCCGGGCCGGGCGAGGCGGTCTCGGTGGGACTCGTCTCCGCGTCCCGCACGCCGAGCAGTCCCGGCCCGAGCAGCCAGCCGAGCACCAGCACGACCGCCGCGGCCGCGAGCAGCGATTCGCGCAACGTCACCTCCAGCGCCTCGCACCCCGACACGAACAACGCCCCGGCTATCGTTCCGGCGCTCCACGAAGCGTAGAACGACGACAGGATGAACGTCCCGTACCCGTGCTGGATGAACACCGCCTGCATGTTGGTGCTCGCGTCGACGATGCCGACCGCGATCCCATAGCAGCCGAGCGCGGCCACCAGCAGCGCCGTGTTCGGCGCGAACGCCGCCGCCGAGCCGGTGCCGGCCACGAGCAGCAGCCCGATCCGCACCGCCGCGCGGCTGGACCAGCGCAGCGCCAGCCGCTCCGCCAGGACGCTGCCGCCGCCCGCCAGCAAGGAGATCAGCACCACCGAGACGGCGATCACCCCGTCCGACAGGCCGAAACGTGCTTTTTGCTGCGGCAATTCGGTCAGCACGACGGCGAGGAAGAAGCCCTGCGCGCCGAACGCGAACGAGTTCGCGACGCGGGCGCGCCGCAGGACGGGCGCGATCGAACTCACCGGCGCAGGGTAGCCGGAGCCGCACGACGGCGCGCGCCGAGCCTGCCTCGGGGCGGGACTCGCCCGGCTCGAGGCGCGCATCGCGCTGACCCGGCCGATCCGGCGCTATCCGCTGCTGCGGCCCGCCGTCGGCGACATGGACCTGCGGTGGCGGGAGAGCATTCTGATCCGCGGGCTGTTCGAGCTCCCGATGCGTGCGCCCGCGGTGCGCTGACGAGCGGATTCGGTCGACCGACTTTGCTGTGCGCCGCTGGCGACGTAGCCTCTTGCGCATGACAAGCGGAAGCCGCATCGGGATCGTCGGTGCGGGTATCGCAGGTCTCGCCTGCGCGAAAGTATTGCAACAGGAGGGTTTTCCGGTCGAAATCTTCGACCGCGCACCCGATGTCGGTGGCGTGTGGAGTGCGACCCGGCGATACCCGGGACTGCAAACGCAGAACTCCAAGGACACGTACCACTTCTCCGACTTTCCGATGCCGGGCGACTACCCGCGGGTTCTCGACGGGCAGCACATGCAGGCGTATCTGGCCGCCTACGCCGAGCGCTTCGGGTTGACCGAGCACTTGCGGCTGCGCACCGAGGTGGTCGCCGCCGATCCGGTGGACAGCGGCTGGTTGCTGGAAATTCGCGACGAGAGCGGAGTCCACCGGGCGTCGTGCGATCACCTGGTGATCGCCAACGGCGTTTTCAGTGAGCCCGCGATGCCGGAGTACCACGGCGCCGACTGGTTCCGCGCCGCGGGCGGGCGTCTGTGCCATTCCTCGGAGTTCACCGATCTGGAGTCGGTGCGCGGCAAGTCGGTCGTCGTGGTGGGTTACGGCAAGTCCGCCTGCGACATCGCCACCGCGGTGAGCGAGGTCGCGGCGTCCACCTCGGTCGTGGCGCGGCGGCTGTTCTGGAAGATGCCGCGCAAGCTGGCGCGGGTGATCGACTACGAACGGCTGATGCTGACCCGCTTCGGCGAGGCCCATTTCCACTACCTACGGCCCCGCTGGATGGATCGGTTCCTGGACGGTCCCGGTGAATCCGTGCGGATCAGCAACTTCGATCTGATCCAGGAACTGGTCACCAAGCACTCTCACCTGCGCGAACTCGACTTGGTGCCCGCTGGGCGATTCGAGGAGATCGCCGAGAGCACCGTGAGTCTCGTCAGCGAGGGCTTCTACGAACAGGTGGCCAACGGACGCATCACGGTGCACCGGGACACGACCATCACCGAGATGGGCGGCGGCCAGAAGGCGGCGCCCGGGATCCGGCTGTCCACCGGGCAGGTGCTGCAGGCCGACGTCGTGATCTGCGCGACCGGCTTCCAGCAGCGCGTCCCCTTCCTCACCCCGTATATCCAGCGCAGGCTGACCGACGAGCACGGCAACTTCCGCCTGCATCGGCAGATCCTGCCGTTGGGGGTGCCGAATCTGACCTTCGCCGGCTACAACTCCTCGACGATCAGCACGCTCAACGCCGAGGTCGCCGCGCACTGGACCGCCGCGCTGCTCACCGGCAGGCTGCACCTGCCGCCCGCGGAGAAACTCGACGAGGAGATCGACGCCCGCCTGCGCTGGATGGAGGAGCGCACGCATGGCCGCCACGCGCATGGCACCGCGGTCGTCCCGTTCTCCATCCAGAACATCGACGAGATGCTCGCCGACCTGAAGTTCCGCCTGCCGCTGCACACGCGAGCGGCGCAGGTGTTCCGCCGGATCAAGCCGGAGTCCTACCGGGGTCTGGCCACCCGTCGCAAGCCCGGGCCGGGGCCGACGGCGCGCCCGACGGCGCCGATCGAGGCGGAACTGCTGCCCTATGAGGGCGACAGCGGCCGGGTCAGCCACTAGGGCCGTGGCTGCTCCGCTGAGTCGGTAGGCGTGTGGCGGACGGGTACTGACGTCCGCCGCGCTGATCGTCGGCTGCGAGTGGTGCGTGCGCACGTTTGCATCGACTGCCGAAATTCCCGTGTGTCGACCCGCGACTCGGACACGGCTGTCCGACGCTCGCCTGCGTTCGGGTGACTCGGGGCGCGTCACCGTATCCGGCGCGCGCACCGATGGAGTGTGTCGCGGCTCGATAGCCGACGTGCACGGTGCATACCCGCAGGTCGATACGTCATTGTGAACCCCGGACGGCGCACGGGCGGAAGCGATCGCGTGCTCGACCGCGAACCATTCCCTCGACGGGATGTCCGACCGTGCCGTTCGGGTCGGACTCGCCCCGGGTTATCGCGTGCGCAATACCGGGGGCCGCTGGTTGCGTTGGCGATAATCCAAGGGTGGAAGCGCTGGACATGAATCTCCTCGTGGCCCTCGACGCACTGCTCGACACCAACAGCGTCACCCTGGCCGCGGAGCGCCTACACACCTCGCCACCCGCGATGAGCCGGACGCTGGCCAAATTGCGTGGCGTGCTCGGCGACCCGCTGCTGGTGCGCGCGGGCCGCAATCTGGTGCCCACGCCACGCGCGCTGGAATTGCGTTACGAGGTCAGCACTCTGGTCGAGCAGGGACGCGCGCTGCTGACACCGCGTGACGACCTCGACCCGGCGGCGCTGCGCCGGACGTTCGCGGTGCAGGCCGGCGATATGGTGCTGAGCGAACTGGCCGGGCCCCTGCTGTCCGCGGTACGGGCCCAGGCTCCAGGCGTGACGCTGCGATTCCTGCCCGACATCGTGGAGGGCACCGCCGCGTTGCGCGACGGCCGGGTCGACCTCGAAGTCGGTGTGATCGACCACACCGATCCAGAGACGGCCGTGCGCCGAGTGCTCACCGATCGGGTGATCGGAGTAGCCGCCGCCGACCATCCCTTGGTCACCGATCGCGTCACCGTCGCCGCGTACGCGGCCGCGCCGCATCTGAGCATCTCGCGCACCGGCCGTTCGCACGGCCCGATCGACGACCGCTTGGCCCTGCACGGCCGCACCCGGCGGGTGGTGGCCACCGTGCCGACGCTGACCAGCGCGCTGTTCGCGGTGCGTGGCAGCGACTTGGTCTGCCCCGCGCCCGCCCTGCTGAGCGCCGCGACATTACCCGCGATCGGTCTTGCCGCGTTCGAGATACCGCTGCCGCTGCCCGAGGTCGCTATCGGGATGGCATGGCATCCGCGTAACACCGCCGACGGGGGGCATCGCTGGTTGCGCGATCTAGTGCAGGAGATCCTGCTGCGTTCTTCGGCGGCGGCGCGTCCGCCGAAGCGGAAGCGCGCCAGAGCCGCTCAGGACACCGGCGGCGGGCTGGAGAGCCGGTAGTCGGCCGGTCTGCGCTGCGCTTCGGTGCGCTCGGACTGATATCCGTTCGTGGTCGACTCACCCGGCGTGTTCCCGAAGACGTCGGCCCGGCCGAGCGGAGCCGCCGCCGTGCGCTTGAGTTCGTCCAGCATGGCCTGCAACTTGTCCACGTGCGTGTTCTCCACCGGGGTCCGGTCGTCCACACCGGCGCGGTGCGCGCCGGTGAGTCCCGTGGCTGTGGCATCGGGTACCGCGCTGTTCTCCGAGCCGCTGTGATTGGTGGCCGCGGCGGACGCGACGATGCTCTCGTACGGGGCGTTCTCGACGGGGGAGTACGAGCCTGCCGCGGGGGCGGGCTCACGCGAGGCCGGGAAGGTCTCTTGTTGTCCGGTACCGGGATCGCGCGGGGTGGGCGCGGTGAACGACGAGACGGGTTCCCGCGGTGTCGGCGTGGTGAAAGCGGGTTCACGCGCGGGAGGGGCGGTGAAGTTCGACGCGGAATTGCCGGGGGCGGTGAAGCCCTGCGCGTTCGGCTCGAGTGCGGTCAGCGTGGGCTCGCGCGGGGGCGTGAAGCTCGTCGGCGCAGCGGGACTCGGCTCGGGCGCCGCGTGCACCGGCTCACGCGGTGTGCCGTTCCGGGTGCCCGCCGTTCCGGGCGACTCGTTCTTCGGTGCCGTGGGCTCGGCGCTGTGCTCCGGTCGGCGCGCACTGGACCGCCTCGCGGCGGCCCGGGGTAGCGGGGCAGCCGGTCGCTGGGCCGTCTCTTGATCCTCCGGCGCCGGGTCGGCACCGGATTCCAGGCGTTCCACCCTGGCATCGAGGCCCGAAATGTCCTGTCCCGCCCGGAAAGCCCACGCCTCGAGCTTGGCCAACCGCCCCTCGACGGTCGGTTCGCTCGCCACGGCCTGCGCACCGTCGATGCGGGCCGCCACCGCGTCCAGCTTCTCGCTGACCTCTCGGAGAGCCGACGCGATACTCGACAGCATCGCGCCGATCGACTCGCCGGTCTGCTGACCGTGCTCCATCCAGTACCTACTTCCCCGTATCGGCCCAGCTCGCACTCGGCCGGACGATTCTATCCGCCCAGTTGGACATCCGCGGCTCGCGAAGAATCGGCGGCGCACCGATCAAAGACCTGATCACTGCAGCCTAGGCCCCCGGAATTACCCCCGTGCAGGCGGATTACGCGGCGACCCGCTTTGTCCGGAACGGGCCGACACCTCCGATCCGACATTATCCGCCCGATCCGCGTCCCGCGCGAGTCCACGCTTCGGGTGACCGCGACGACGCGTCGCGCGGCCGTGCTGTGCCCGCTCGTCGAGGGCCGGGCGCGGCGCGGAATGGCGGCAACTGTCAATTCGGCGATATCAGAAGCGCCGATGCCGCCCCGTGGCATGATGAAAGCCCTTGTGCCGCAGAGTACGACGCCATTTCCGTGGATCGGGCATGTGCGTGGCACACCCGAGCGCGGGGTAGACGAGGCTGGCGAGGTTGCCGAGTCTGACGCACTCTTGATCTATGGCGTAGGTCGCCGGGCCTGCGGTGGTTGTGCAGGGGAGTGGTCGCGTGAGAACGAAGCAGCGGGCGGAGATCGCCTGCGGGCGCCGGGCGATGCTCGCCGAGTTGGGTATCGGAGAGGCTTCCGGCCGTACCCGCGGGTCGAAGACCGGTTATGCCTGCGGGTGTCCGGAATGCGCCGCCGCCCAGTGGGACATGCGGCGGCTGAAGTACTGGTTGTGCGGCAGGCTGCTGGCCTACGGGGCCGACGAGGCCGAAGTGGATCGGCGCATCGGGACGCTGCCGGTGGATGTGTACTGGCGTAAGGGCGACCGGGTCTACGCGATCGAGGTGCGCAGCGGCCCGGTGGAGCGAGGGCTCGCGCGAGAGCACACCGAGCGGCTGCGCGCCGAGGGCTGCACGGATGTGCTGTGGCTGTGCCCGCCCGGCTACTGGGTGCCGTATCTGCACGCGCTGGGCATCGCGGACTTCGCTCCGGCCGCCTGTGATTACCGGGCGGTCACCGGTGTGCTGGACACCGAGCACGCGATGGCGGCGCCGCGGCGCGAGCCGGTCGAACTGCGCGAATTCATCGCGGGCTGGGTGCGCGGCGAATACGTCTGGGGCTATCGGGACGAGAGGACAGGAGGCTGGGCCACCGTGACCGACTGGGAGTACCACACGAAGACGCAGGCCACGGTCATCGCCCGGCAGCGCCAGGAACTGGTCAACCAGCGCACGGCGCTCGCGGTGGCCCGGAAGTCGTTGCGCGACAAGCAGAAACATCTACTGAAGCTGACCACGCGGCTGGAACGCGCGGAGTTGGACGCGCAGAAAAAGGCCGACGCCCTCGCCACCGCCCAGCGCACGATCGCCGATCACGACCGGCTCGACAAGGCCTTGCGCAACACGATCGCCAATCTCGAGGTGACCATCGGCCGCTGGCAGCTGATCACCATCTGCGCGATGCTGCTGATCGTCACGTTCTTGGCGGCGGCGATGGTGGTGCGCTGAGCCGGAAGGGCGCTCGGTCCCAGCGCCATTCGTGGCGCAGCACCAGGGCGAGGAAGTCCAGCAGTTCCAGGCCGGTCTTCGCGCGCACCTCGCGGAGCGCGGCCCCGTGCACGGGGCCGCGCTCGACGAGGTCGCGCAGCATCCGCTCGCTCGCGGCGTCGACAGCGCGTGCGCGCAGATCCGGGATGCCGATGCGACTGCCGGTCCAGATCAGCCAGCCCCACCCGTTGGCGTGCGCGTGCGCTCGGCTCGCGGCGGCTTTCACCCGGTTCACGTGAAAGCCCACGTGGCCGAGGGGCGCGACGTCGATCAACACCGTGCGGCCGTCGGTGAGCTGGGCGACGATGCTCGGATAGTGCACCCGCTCGGCGCCGTCGAGGTCGTAGACGACCGCCGCGGGTTGCTCCTGGAAGGTCTCCACCTGATCGCCCGCGTTGAGGATCCACAACAGCCTGGCCTCCAGACCGGAGTCGAACGGCACGTCGCGACCGACCTTGTCCAGGTAGAAGCGCCCGCGGCCGTCGTCGTCGCTGTCCACGGTGCGCGCGGAGGTGGTGGGGATCGCGGCCGGGGCGCCGGCGCGGGGCCAGTCGACCTGGTCGAGCCAGGGATTCAGCTGACTGGTCGCGCGCGGCTCGGCGTCGTGCAGCTTCGCCAGACGCCGGTTGGTCTTCTTCTGCCAAGCCGCGATGCGCTGGGTGACGAACCCGGCGACCCGCTTCGCGTCCTCGGCCGCGTGCCCGGCGAGCCGCAGTTTCAGGTACGACAGCTCGGTCGCCGCGATATCGGTGTCGGTCGCGTACGTCTCCACCAGCAGCGCGCGCGTCAACTGCCGGTCCCGCGCGTCCAGGGGATAGCGCGCGGACAGGACCGCGGCGGCGCGATGCCCGGACAACTGCGCCATCCGGATCATCTGCCCGACCGCTTTGGTGTGTAGTTGGCGCACCCGGTCGCGGGAGAGGTCGTAGCGAGCGCCGATGCGGGCCAGCGTCTCGGGCTTCTCCCCGCTGATCCCGAGCCGAGCCGTCAGCAGGTCGCCGTCCTTGGCCTTCTGGTCGGCGCGCATGGCGACCAGCTCGCCGAGCACCTCGTTGACCTCTTCCAGCTCGAACGAGATGTCGCCGCGAAGATCCAGCGACTCGGGATCGTCGTCATCCGGCGCCGCCCCCTGCGCGACCTCCGTACTGATCGTCACGCGACAACCCCCTGACTCGGCTCCGGCACTGTGCGCCACAGCGTATCCCCGCCCACCGACACCGGGCCCCTGTCACCGTGCCGGCCGTTTCAAGTGTTCGGTGCCCATTCGGGTGCTGTGTGTACGCGGACCGGGCACCGTATCACCCGCTGACCGGGTTCATGTCCGGGTCGACGCGGCGCAGCGCGGAAGCCAGCCACTCGGTTCGCCGGTGCTCGGCGGGCATCTCGGCCAGACCGTCCGATGCTTCCTGGATCGCGTTGGTCGTGTCGCCCAGCAAGGACAGGACGCCCCCGCGCTGCACACCGCCGAATCCGGGTGTCCACCAGTACATGGCTTCCGGCGGTTCGATACCGTCCGCCGCGTCTGTCGACGCGTCGGCCTCGGAGAGTGCACGCAGTGCTTCGCCTGGCTCCCCGCGCGCGGCCAGTAGTTCGGCCCTGCGCATCCTCGCGTAGGCGACCAGGACGGGGTGCGCGCCACGGACCGCCAGCGCGGCGTCCGACAGGGCGATCACTTCGCCGTAGTCCCCGGTCGCGCTCCACGCCACGTACCCGGCGAAACCGAGGCTGTGGACGAGTCGGTCTGGGTCGCGGGATTCCGCTGCCAGGTCCACAGCCGTGGTCAGGCTGCGCCGCGCGGCGGTGTCGGCTCCCACCGCGTGTTCGAGCCAACCCCGGTACTGCGTGATCTCGGAGGCGAGCGCCGCCGCCTCGGTGCGGGCCGTGCGTGCTTCGCGTGCGAATTGCTCGGACATGGCGGACATGCCGCGTACCGCCGGAAGCACCGCCAGGGCACCGGCCGCGTCCTCGATCCGGCGGGTAGACGAAAGCATCATGGCGACGTCGGCAAGGGCGCTGGCGTCCACGCTCGCAGCCGACCTGGCGGCGGTGGTCAGTCGGCCCAGGTCCGTTGTCCCCAAGACGCGTTCGTAGGCGGCGGTCACTCCGGCGGGCACGGGGCGCTGCCCGGTCTCGATCGCCGACAGATAGGTCTTGCTGTAGAACGTCCGTTCCGCCATCGCGCGCAGAGAGATACCGGCCGCTTCCCGAGCGGCACGCATGAGCGCCCCGGTTTCCACCACACCAGCGTAATGGGGGTGTGGACACCTGCGGACGCCGAAAACGCAAGTGCGCGAGCCCTTCACGCATAGCGTCGATTTCAGCCCCGTCGCCGGGTGGACACCGCCGGGTATCGGCGATGTTGCCCCGGCCCGTCCCCGGCGGCGGGTGCCTACCAACAATCGGTCTCGGCAATTCGAGGCGGTGCGTCATCTCGCTACCCGGTGGGCCGACCGCGTGGAACCCAGGCTGTCCGTCGCGACGACGCGCGAGCTTTCCACCTGGGGATGGTTGTTGCTCCGGGCATCGGCGGCGGCGGTACGCGATAACCGGCCCGACGAGGCCGACGAGATGATGAGGCTTGCCGCCGCCGGTGCGGTCGCGGTGCGGCCCGAATCCGGTCCCTATCACCAGTACTGGACGACGTTCGACCCGGCCACGGTGGCTATGAAGCGGGTAGAGAACGCCGTGGTGGACGACCGCCCGGACGTCGCGTTGCGCCTGGCCAGCGATATCCCGCCGGACCAGCGGCCGACGTCGGACAACCGGAACCGGCACCTGATCGACGTATCGGCAGCCCACGTGGAATTACGCCACTATGATGCCGCCTTCGACGTGCTGGCGTCGCTGTCGCGTGATGCGCGCCCGTGGCTGGTCGAACAGCGCTCGGCGCGTGATCTGCTGGGCCGCATCATCTCCAAACGTCGCACGCTCACGCCGGAAATGCGCGAACTCGCCGATTTGGTGCAGCTCGAATATTGACCAACAGTGAACTGCTCGTCTCGGCTGCCTGGACCGCGCTGGCGACCCTCGACTACGCCGACGTGACGGTGGGGCCGTTCCTCGCCGCCGACGATTGGGTGGCCTTCGGCGTGCACTCCGAAGACGGCAGCTTCACCGTCAGTGTGTCCGACGACGTTCCTCTTCCACCCGCTGCGTGATGTCCTCCACCGACCTGCCCTTCGGTATCCGCTGCGGCCAGCAGATCGCCGCGACAATCACCAACAAGGGCAGGCCGACCGCCACCGTGATGCCGACCTCGATCCAGCTCATTGCGCGAACCGCCTGAACTTGGTGGCCCATGCCGCGCGCCCTCGTGGAGTGACCGACCAGCGGGAACCGTGCGCCGTTGCCATGATCAGCCCGCGTGATTCGAGCTGACCGATCACCCGGCGGGTGCTCCATCTGGTGAGCTGCGCTTCGCGGCTGATCTGGTCGGCGGTGAGCATTCCGCCCGGTGCCAGCACGCCCAGTACCGCTGCCTCTGCGTCCACTGTCAACCCCTCTGCGTCGGTGTCCGCCCACTGCGCGAGAGCAACGGCGGTGCGCCTGATCAGTTCGACGGCCGGACGCTCTGCCGTGCCCGCCGGATACTCATGCGCGCCCGGAATCCGTTGCGGTAGTGCGTCCATCGCGTGCCCCTCTCTGGAATTTCCCCTCGTGGGACTCAATGCTCCGCGTGCACAACGAAACAGGCCACGGCGCGCACGATGCACCTACGATGCGACTATGCGCAGAGAACGCCTTATCGAGGCGCGGAAGGCGACCGGGAAGACTCAGGAGCAGATAGCCGAAGCTGTGGGGGTGGATCGGACCACGTTGGGGCGATGGGAGCGCAACGAGGGGACTCCGTATCCGGCTCAGCGACCGAAATACGCTGAGGCACTGGGTATCACGATGGACGAACTGTCGGCGATGCTCAGCAGCGTCCCCGCCATCGAGGGCGAGGTACCCGAATGGCTGTCCACGTATCTCGGTATGGAGCAGTCGGCCACGTCCATCCGTACTCACGAGCCGCGCGCCGTCTACGGACTGCTGCAAATTCCCTCCTACGTCGAAGCCCTGGTGAGTCGGGTCGGCATTTCGGGAGTCTCGGACACCTATGTCCAGCAGGCGGTGGATCAGCGTCTGCACCGGCAGAAGCGTGTTCGGTCGGGCGATCTGGTGCTAGACGTGATTCAGCCGGAATCCTCGCTACGGTTGCGCGTCGGCACCCCGGAGGTGATGTCCACGCAGTTGCGGACCGTGGCGGAGCTGTCGGAGCTGCCCAACGTGACGGTGCGGGTCACCACCTATGACGCCGGACAGTACGAAGCGCGCCGCCTGCACGCGTTCTCGCTCATGTCCCACCCGTGGGGTTCGCCGCGTGTCCACATCGAGTCGTACGGTGGCGGGCGGTTCATCACTGATGCCGAGGAAGTGCAATACTTCGCCAGTGCGTTCGACCACGGGGCGAAGGTTGCTCTGAGTCCCACCGAGTCGCGCCGATTCATTCTCGGACTGGCAGAGGAATGGGAGCGCAAGAACCATGGATAGCCTCGAATGGCGGGTGTCGAGCTTCACCGACAACGGGACATGCGTCGAGGTGGCCGGGACGCCGAGCACCGTCTACGTGCGCAACTCCAACGCTCGGGAGGCCGGGACGGTCGCGTTCACCCGTGAAGAGTGGGGCGCGTTCCTCAAGGGCGCTCAGGCCGGAGAGTTCGACGACTTGGCGTGAGCTGTACCGAGCCGCCCGGGGGTTGGGGCGCGCGTACCCAATCGTCGCTCTCGTGCGGCTTGTACCCGATGTTCTTCAAGCCACCGGGTCCGAGTATCAGAGGAAGTAGGAGGGCGGGTACCTTCTGCCCCTCGTGCTCGATGATGGGAAGTCCGGGAGTCTCTGTGGCGGCTGGCCGAGCCTGCTCATCCACACAGCACCCAGCCAGTACGGCGGATGCTCCCGGTCTCCATTCGGCCACTCGATCTCCAACCGACCACCCCGCCTCGGGTCGTTGCCGGGCTCCACGTGGAGGGTGACGTCGTTACTCGGGTGCTGTTCATGACGACCTCTAGGGAAATACGCCCCCGCTGGTGTATCTCGAGTGGCAGCATGGACGTTTCCCGCCGGACCGAATGCCGCGAGCTCAGCCAGTTCACGGATACAAGTAAACCCCTGCCGAAACAGGGGCTGACCTGGTGAGACGGTGGTGCGCGATACTGGGATTGAACCAGTGACCTCTTCCGTGTCAGGGAAGCGCTCTCCCGCTGAGCTAATCGCGCGAGGTGGAGACGGGAATCGAACCCGTGTGCACGGCTTTGCAGGCCGTTGCCTCACCACTCGGCCACTCCACCGCGCAAAGGGGGACGGCGTAATGTTGCCTGGCCCTACCTCTCGAGCGGATGACGGGATTCGAACCCGCGACCCTCACCTTGGCAAGGTGATGCGCTACCAGCTGCGCTACATCCGCATTCTGCCTCCCCGGGGCTCGTTTCCGGCCTCCGTGGTGCGAGACAGAACATTAGCCGACGCCCGGTGAAAGGTACAAATCCGCTGGTAGAACGGCGGAAATCCGGAAGGTGGCGTGCTGTGACGCCGGTGGCCGATGGGGTCGGTGGGGGAGGTGGGGCGTTCCGTCCTCGGTCTCGATGATCGAGACGCCGATTCGGCTGCCCGGCTCGACGGGTTGTGAGACGTCCGGCCCTTCTCGGAGAACACGCGGGGTGGGGCCGCCGTCCGGCGGAGGGTGGGGCTGCACGTCCCTGCCCGGTTGGCGATTTGGTGAACCGCCGGTGGCGCGTGCTAATGTTTCGTCTCGTCCGGAGGGCACCCCAGCCGCCGGAAACCCGTAAGGTCTCATAGCTCAGCGGGAGAGCGTCCGCCTCACACGCGGAAGGTCGCTGGTTCGATCCCAGCTGGGACCACTTACGCGAACGAGACCGGTGCAGTTGCTGCCCGGTCTCCTTTATTCTCCGCGTCGGTCGGCGCTCTCTCGGCTTCACGTCACTCTGGTGGATGCAGCCCACTCCTCGATGTTGCGCTGTGACCTGGGTCACATTATGGTAGCGGTTGTCCTCATCCGGACCGGAAACCTTTCCACACGCTTTGCGAAGTCTTTACTATCGTGCCGACTGCTCCGTCACGGATCGTGTTTCCGCCGACGGCCCGAGCTTCGACCGCCGCTCGCTTTCGATGCCAAGAACATGTTTGACCGATGAACCGGGGCCACCACCTCGGCGAAGGAGAAAATATGTCCACCGACACCGATTCCGCACCACGGACGTCGCCGTACGCGAACATGGGCGATCGTCTGACCGTCATCGGCCGTGCCGATCTGCCCGCTTCGATCGTGGTTTTCCTGGTCGCCCTACCCCTTTCGCTCGGCGTCGCGGTGGCCTCCGGCGCTCCGGTCGCTGCGGGCCTGATCGCCGCCGTCGTCGGCGGTGTGGTGGCCGGACTGCTCGGCGGTTCCGCGATCCAGGTCAGCGGGCCCACCGCGAGCCTCACCGTGGTCGTCGCCGAGAGTGTGCACCAGTTCGGCTGGGCGGCAACCTGTTTCATCACGATCGGTGCGGGCATGCTGCAGATCCTGTTCGGGCTGAGCCGGATCGCCAGGGCCGCGCTGGCCATCGCCCCGGTGGTCGTGCACGGCATGCTGGCGGGCATCGGCGTGGTGATCGCGCTGCAACAGGTCCATGTCCTGCTGGGCGGGAACTCGCTGAGTTCGTCGTTCGCCGCGCTGGTCGCCCTGCCCCGCCAACTGATGTCGGTGCGTACGGGCGACCTGGTCGTCGGACTCGTCGTCATCGGCATCCTGGTCGCGTGGCGCTCGGTGCCGGGGCGGGCGCGGGTGGTGCCCGGCCCGCTCGTCGCGGTGTTCATCGCCACTCTGCTGGCGCTGGTCCTGCCGACGCACGTCGAGCGCATCGTGCTGAACGGCTCGTTGGCGGACGCGCTGGGCCTGCCCGCCATTCCCTCCGGCGGTCCGGCGGCCGTCGTCACGACCATGGTGACGATCGCCCTCATCGCGAGCATCGAGACCCTGTTGTCGGCCGTCGCGGTGGACAAGATGCGGCCCGGCCACCGCACCGACTTCGACCGGGAGCTGATCGGGCAGGGATCGGCCAACGTCGTGTCCGGCCTGCTCGGCGGCCTGCCCATCGCGGGGGTCATCGTGCGCAGCATCACGAACGCGAACGCCGGTGCCCGCAGCCGGGCGGCGACCGTGCTGCACGGAATCTGGATCCTGCTGTTCGCGGTCGCGCTGGCCGGGCTGGTGCGGCAGATCCCGACCGCCGCCCTGGCCGGACTGCTCATCTTCGTCGGCGTGCAGCTGATCAAGCTGGCGCACATCCGGCTGGCCAGGCGGGCCGGCGAGATGTACGTCTACCTGGCGACGGTGCTGGGCGTGGTGTTCCTGAACCTGCTGCAAGGCATGGTGATCGGGCTGGTGCTGGCCTTCGCGCTGCTGTTGTGGCGGGTGGTGCGCGTGACAATCGTCGCGGCACCGGTTCCGGGCACGCGCCGATGGGTGGTCACCATCGATGGCACGTGCACCTTCCTGGCCTTGCCGAAGCTGACCGCGGAACTGGCGAAGGTCCCCGCCGACGCCGACGTGACCGTCGAGATGGCCGTCGACTTCCTGGACCACGCCACGCACGAGTTCCTCACCGAATGGGCTCGCGAGCGCGAGACATCGAGCGCGGCGGTGCAATTCGCCGAACTCGGCAGCGCGCGGATGGCCACCGTCTTGGCCGGGCCGCCCGAGCGCGGGCACTTCCGGCAGGTCATCGACCAGGTGATCGGGCCATGGCGACGGACGGGTAGTCGGGAGGACCGCATCGCGGCGGGCATCGCGGCCTACCACCGCGGCCACGCCCACGTGCTGCGCCCGCATCTGGACAAGCTGCGCCATCGGCACGACGCCGACTCGTTCTTCCTCACCTGCGCGGACGCGCGGATCGTGCCGAACGTCATCACCAACAGCGGGCCGGGCGACCTGTTCACCGTCCGCAACGTGGGCAATATCGTGCCCGCGCGCGGCGGAGACGTCTCGGTGGAGGCGGCCCTGATCTACGCGCTCGAGCGGCTGGACGTGCGCGCGGTCGTGGTGTGCGGTCACTCCGGCTGCGGGGCGATGGAGGCGCTGCACCGCGAGGTGCGGGCGGGGGAAGGGCTCGGCGATTGGCTGGCGCACGCGCGGCCGAGCCTGGAGCGCTATCGGCTGGGACATCCGGTGGCCGCCGCGGCGGCCGTCGCCGGGTTCGGGCCGGTGGACCAGCTGGGCATGGTGAACGTCGCGGTGCAGCTGGAGACGCTGCACGCGCACCCGGTCGTGCGCCGGGGAGTCGAGGAGCGCGGCGTGGCGGTGACCGGATTGTTCTTCGACCTCGCCACGGCCCGAGTGATCGAGGTCATGGTCGACGGCATCGCGGAGTTCGGCGACGAAGGCCGCCTGATCGCGGTGGAAACGGCGTGACCTGGGGATTGTGGAGTAGGTCACGGTGATGACGACGGCGGGACAGTGGGGAATGCCACACAATCGGCGAAGTTCTCAGGCTTTGCTAAGTCTTTACCAATACACTTGTACTCGTTTACATCTCGACTCATCGCTGTGTCGGGACTGCTTCACCGCGAGATGCCGGTTCGCGGTCTTGTGCCCTGCTGGACATGTTGATCGTCAACCGACCTCGGCGAATCAGCCGAGTCGGCGAAGGAGAGTCATGGCTATCGATCACGATTTAGCCCCGCCACCGTCAATGCCCGCACCCATGGGCTCGGGCCGCAGTTCCGGACCACTGTCCGATCGCTTCTCCGATATCCTCCGCCACGACGTGCCGTCCTCGATCGTGGTTTTCCTTGTCGCGCTGCCGCTTTCGCTAGGCATCGCGATCGCGTCCGGAGCCCCCGTCGCCGCCGGGCTCATCGCCGCCGTGATCGGCGGCATCGTCGTCGGCACGCTCGGCGGGTCGGTCCTCCAGGTGAGCGGCCCGGCCGCGGGCCTCACCGTGGTCGTCGCCGAGACGATCAATCAATTCGGTTGGCGCACGACGTGTTTCATCGTCTTCGCGGCCGGTGTACTGCAGATTCTGCTCGGGCTCAGCCGGGTGGCCAGGGCGGCGCTCGCCGTGGCGCCCGTGGTGGTGCACGCGATGCTGGCCGGTATCGGCATCACGATCGCGCTGCAACAGATCCATGTGCTGCTCGGCGGTTCCTCGCACAGCTCGGCCTGGCGCAACATCGTGCAACTGCCCGGTCAGCTGTTGTCCCTGCACGGGGGCGGCGCGCTGATCGGCGCGGTGGTGATCGCGATCATGGTCGGCTGGAAATACCTGCCCGCCCGGGTGCGCGCGGTGCCCGGCCCGCTGGTCGCGGTGCTCGTCGGCACGGTGTTGTCGCTGGTGCTGCCGCTCGATGCCGAGCGCATCGTGCTCAACGGCTCGCTGTTCGACGCCATCGGCCTGCCCGCTCTGCCGCGCGGCGACTGGTCCGGTCTGGTCCTGGCCATCCTCACCATCGCCCTGATCGCCAGCGTGGAAAGCCTGCTGTCCGCGGTCGCCGTGGACAAGATGCACTCGCGCAAGCGCACCGACTTCGACCGTGAGCTGATCGGCCAGGGCTCGGCGAACGTGCTGTCCGGCCTGCTCGGCGGCCTGCCGGTCACCGGCGTCATCGTGCGCAGCGCCACCAACGTGCAGGCGGGTGCGCACAGCCGCGCCTCCGCGGTGCTGCACGGCGTCTGGGTGCTGGTGTTCTCCGTGGCGCTGGTCTCCGTGGTGGAGCAGATCCCGAAGGCCGCGCTGGCCGGTCTGCTCATCGTGATCGGCACCCAGCTGGTCAAACTGGCCCACATCAAACTGGCCCGGCGCACCGGTGACCTGCTGGTCTACGCCGTGACGGTGCTCGGCGTGGTGTTCTTGAACCTGCTCGAGGGCGTACTGATCGGCCTCGGCCTGGCCTTCGGCCTGCTGCTGTGGCGGGTGGTCCGGGTGGCGGTCAAAGCCGAACAGGTTTCCGGTACGCAGCGCTGGGTGGTCACCATCGACGGCTCGGCCACCTTCCTCGCACTGCCGAAGCTCTCGGCGCAGTTCGCCATGATCCCCCCGGGAGCCGACGTCACGGTGGAGATGACCGTCGACTACCTCGATCACGCGGCGTTCGAGGCCATCGAGGAGTTCGCCCGCCAGCAGGTGAACAACGGAGGCAGCGTCGATTTCGTGGAGATCGGCGGGGCCAGGATGGCCCACGCCGGGGTGCAGCCGCCCGCGCGCAGCTTCGCGCGGGCGGTCTGGGACGAGATCCTCGGCCCCTGGCGGCGCGACGATCGGCACGCCAACCCGGTCGCGGCGGGCGTCGCGGCCTACCACCGCAGCCACGCGCACGTCGTCCGGCCGCATCTGGACGAGCTGCGTGATCAGCAGGATCCGGATTCGTTCTTCCTGACCTGCTCGGACTCGCGGATCGTGCCGAACATCATCACCAACAGCGGACCCGGCGACCTGTTCACCGTCCGCAACGTGGGCAACCTCGCGCCCGCCGAGGGCGACGCGTCGGTGGAGGCCGCGCTGGTGTTCGCGCTCGAACAGCTGAACGTCCGCTCCATCGTCGTCTGCGGGCATTCCTCCTGCGGTGCGATGAAGGCGCTGCACACCGGCGCCGAGGTGCCCGGTGTGGACCCCTGGCTCGCGCACGCGCGACCGAGCCTGGAGCGATTCCGCGCGGGCCATCCGGTCGCGGCCGCCGCGCGGGAGGCCGGTTTCGGCGAGGTCGATCAGCTGGCCATGGTGAACGTGGCGATGCAGCTCGAGGTATTGCACCGGCATCCGGCGGTGCGCAAGGCGGTGGCCGAGCGCGGCGTCACGGTGTCGGGCCTGTTCTTCGATATCGCCAGTGCCCGGGTGGTCGAGGTGACCGAGAACGGGATCGCGCACATCGATGACGCGGGCCACCAGCCCACTGCCGAACTCGTCTGATCGAGGCCGGACGAATGATCCCGCCCGGGTGGCGTGCCCGGGCGGGATCGCCGTATCCGGACAGGGTTCGGTATGCCGGACTGCTCGTACCCTGGGGAACGTGACCGCAGACCTGGAAACGAGCTCGGACGATCGGCCGACCCGCTGGCGCGCCTTCCGAGCGGGGCTCGAGCGACGACCTACGCTGTATCTCGGCTACCGGATCGTGGTCGCCGTCGTCGGCGTGGCCGTGCTCGCGGTCGGGGTGCTCGCGATCCCCTATCCCGGTCCCGGCTGGGCGATCGTGTTCGCCGGGCTCGGCATCCTCGCCACCGAATTCGCCTGGGCGCGAAAGGCGTTGGGCTGGCTGCGGGACCGGTACCGGCAATTGATGGACTGGTACTCCCGGCAGGGCCGGGCTGTGCAGGTGGCCGGGGCGGTCGGCACCGCCGCGTTGGTCGTGGCGACACTGTGGATATTGGGAACCTTCGGGCTCGTGGGTAGTTGGATCGGAGTCGAATGGGAATGGCTGCGCAGCCCCCTGCAACGGTGACCACCGTTCCGGGGCGCATGCTCACCCAACCGGAATGGCTGGCCGCGCGTATCGCGGAGATGGGCCGTTCCTGGGGCACCACATCGCTGCGCATCGCGGGCACGCTGTGGTGGTGCATGGTCGCCTCCGCCTTGGTGGAGCAGATCGCGCGGGCGTACGCGCACGACGAGGCCGCTCCCGAAGCCGCGCTGGAGCGACTGGACTGCGAAGTTCGCCCCGACGGTGGCATCGAGCGCGTGCGTATCCCGGCGGACGGTCAAGCGGCCGGCGGTGCGTCGGCCCTGCACGAGACGCTCGCGACCGTCATCCCACCGGTCGCCCGGGTGTCGGGTGCCGGTGTGCCCGCCTTGTGGGCGATCGTCGCCGACGCGATCGGCAACCGCGCGCTCGACGCGGGGTCCGCCGACGCGGGGGCACGGCTGGCCGCCGAGATCGGCGGCAAACTACCGGTTCCGCGCTTCGTCGAGATCGGCGGACGCACATTCGTGCGGCGCATCTCCTGCTGCCTGGTCTTCGAAGTTCCCGGCTGCGAGATGTGCACCAGCTGCCCGAAACGCCCCGCCGCCGAGCGAATCGCCCTGCTCGCGGGCCTCGCCGCCGAGAGCTGACGACCGGCCGGGTGACAGCCGATTTTCCCGCCGCGGCCGTGACTCACCCGGTACGCCCACGGCGCCGGTCCACTCGGCGGGGACTCGAACGCAAATCTCGCGCCACCCGACTCGTACGGCCTAAAACCCGGAGGGGCGGGCCTGCGCGGCGGGACAGTAGCATGGTCGCGCCGGACGAAGATGCGATCGGCCACCATCGAGCGGGCCCCGGCCCGCACCCGAGAACGCCAAGGAGAGCGCAGCCGTGACCACCTCAGCCGCCATCAGCCCAGTCGCCCTCGTCCGGGTGCCGGCCGGGACGACGGCGGGCGCCGCGGTGCGTGCGGCGGGACTGCCCACGAAGGGGCCGGACACCGTCGTCGTCGTCCGGGTGGACGGTGAACTCAAGGACCTGTCCTGGACCCCGGACGAGGACGTCGACGTGGAGCCGGTGGCGGCGAACACCCCCGACGGCCGCAACGTCATCCGGCACTCCGCCGCGCATGTCCTCGCCCAGGCGGTGCAGCAGGAGTTCCCCGGTGCCAAGCTGGGCATCGGCCCTTACATCAAGGACGGGTTCTACTACGACTTCCGTGTCGAGCGGCCGTTCACCCCGGAGGATCTGGCCAAGCTGGAATCCCGGATGAAGAAGATCGTCAAAGGCGCGCAGCGGTTCTCCCGCCGGGTGGTCGAGGTCGAGGAGGCCAGGGCCGAGCTGGCCGGGGAGCCGTTCAAACTGGAGCTGATCAGCGACAAGTCCGGCATCGATGACCCGGAGGTCATGGAGGTCGGCGGCAAAGAGCTGACCATCTACGACAACCTGGATCCGCGCACCGGCGAGAAGATCTGGGGCGATCTGTGCCGCGGTCCGCACATCCCGACCACCAAGTTCATCCCGGCCTTTAAACTGACCCGCAGCTCCGCGGCCTACTGGCGTGGTGACCAGAGCCGCGAGGACCTGCAGCGCGTCTACGGCACCGCGTGGGAATCGCAGGAGGCGCTCGACGAGCACCTGCACCTGCTCGCCGAAGCCGAACGCCGCGACCACCGCAAGCTCGGCCTGGAACTGGACTTGTTCAGCTTCCCCGACGAACTCGGTTCCGGCCTGCCGGTATTCCATCCCAAGGGCGGCATCATCCGCAAGGAACTCGAGGAGTACTCGCGCCGCAGGCACGTCGCGGCGGGCTACGAGTTCGTCAACACCCCGCACATCACCAAAGGGCATCTGTTCGAGGTCTCCGGCCACCTGGACTGGTACCGCGACGGCATGTTCCCGGCGATGCACCTGGACGCCGAGCTCAACGAGGACGGCACCGTCCGCAAGCCCGGCCAGGACTACTACGTCAAGCCGATGAACTGCCCGATGCACAACCTGATCTTCCGTGCCCGCGGCCGGTCGTACCGGGAGCTGCCGCTGCGGCTGTTCGAGTTCGGCTCGGTCTATCGGTACGAGAAGTCCGGCGTGGTGCACGGCCTGACCCGGGTGCGCGGCATGACGCAGGACGACGCGCACATCTACTGCACCAAAGAGCAGATGCACAGCGAACTCACCGACACGCTGCGGTTCGTGCTGGATCTGCTGAAGGACTACGGCCTCGACGACTTCTACCTCGAGCTGTCCACCAAGGACCCGAAGAAGTTCGTCGGTTCCGACGAGATCTGGGAGGAGGCCACCGAGACCCTGTCGAAGGTCGCCTCGGCCTCCGGTCTGGAACTGGTGCCCGATCCCGGCGGCGCCGCCTTCTACGGCCCGAAGATCTCCGTGCAGGCCAAGGACGCGCTCGGCCGCACCTGGCAGATGTCGACGATCCAGCTGGACTTCAACCTGCCCGAGCGCTTCGATCTGGAATACACCGCGTCCGACGGCACCAAGCAGCGGCCGGTCATGATCCACCGCGCGCTGTTCGGCTCGATCGAGCGCTTCTTCGGTGTGCTCACCGAGCACTACGCGGGCGCGTTCCCGGCCTGGCTGTCGCCGGTGCAGGTCGTGGGCATCCCGGTCGCGGAAGCCTTCGCGGCGCACCTGGACCGGGTGATCGAACGGTTGCAGGACGAGGGCGTGCGCGCGCAGGTGGATCGCAGCGACGACCGGATGCAGAAGAAGATCTTCAACAACACCGCCCAGAAGGTGCCGTTCATGCTGCTCGCCGGTGAGCGGGACGTGAACGCGAACGCCGTGAGCTTCCGCTTCCGCGACGGCACCCAGGTCAACGGCGTGCCGGTCGACGACGCGGTGGCCACCATCGTCGCGTGGATCGCCCATCGGGAGAACGCGTCGCCGACGGCCGAGGGGTTCCAGATCCGGTCGGCGAACAAGGGTGGGGCATGAGCGAGCGTACGGTGCCGGACGGGCTCGCGGATCTGGACGGTACCGCGGCCTCGGCCGAGCCGGGCAGCATCGTGGACGCCGGTGCCGGCGAACCGGATCGGCTGCTGCGACTGTGGACGCCGTATCGCATGTCCTACATCGCGGAGGCCGCCACCACCGCCAAGGATTCGACCGGCCACCCCTTCACCGACATCCCGAAGATGTCGGATGAGGACGGACTGGTCGTCGCCCGGGGCGAGCTGGTGTACGCCGTGCTCAACCTGTACCCGTACAACCCGGGGCACATGATGGTGGTGCCCTACCGCAAAGTGGCGAACCTGGAGGACCTCACCGAGGCGGAGAGCGCCGAACTGATGACCTTCACCCAGCAGGCGATCCGGGTGATGAAGAAGGTGTCCCGGCCGCACGGCTTCAACGTCGGGCTGAATCTCGGCGGGGTGGCCGGTGGATCGCTGGCCGATCACCTGCACCAGCACATCGTGCCGCGCTGGGGTGGCGACGCGAACTTCATCACCGTCATCGGCGGGGCGAAGGTCATGCCCCAACTGCTGCGGGAGACCAGGGCGCTGCTGTCGGCGGCCTGGAAGGAGGCGTAGATGAGCGACCGGGCGGAGCGGCCGTGCTGAGCTTCTTCGGCCGCGAGACGTTCGCCAAGGCGACGGCTCCGCTGGGCCGGGCGCTGGTCGGCACGGGACTCACCCCCGACGCCATGACGCTGATCGGCACGACCGCCTCCATCGTCGCCGCGGTCACGCTCTTCCCGACCGGACACCTGTTCTGGGGAACCATGGTGATCTGGTTGTTCGTCATGTTCGACATGCTCGACGGAGCCATGGCCAGGGCGCGCGGCGGCGGCACCAAATACGGCGCGGTGCTGGACGCCACGTGCGACCGGCTGGCCGACGGCGCCATCTTCGCCGGGCTGGCCTGGTGGGCGGTCTTCCACGAGCAGCACAAGCCGCTGTTCGCCGCGACGCTGGTCGTCCTGGTGACCTCGCAGGTGATCTCCTACGCCAAGGCGCGCGCCGAGGCCAGCGGGCTGTCCGCCGACGGCGGCATCATCGAGCGGCCGGACCGGCTGATCATCGTGCTGGTCGGCGCGGGGTTCACCGGGATCGGCGGCTACTGGGACATCGAGTGGCTCACCTACGCCGTGCACGTCGCCATATGGATCCTCGCGGTGCTCAGCATCGTCACCGTCGGTCAGCGGGTGCTGGCCGTGCGCAACTCGCCGGGGGCGCGCACGGTGATCCCGGCGGGGCAGCCGCAGAGCCCGAGCCCGAGCGCGGGCACCACCGGCACCACGGGACTTCCGTCGTGACCTCACCTGGGGCCGGACGCCGACCGATGCGCGGTGGCGTCCGGACAGTGGTGACGGCGAAGTGCGGATTCACGGCGCGGGAGTGTGCATGACAATCGGGGAGCGGTTCGGCGCCGCCGGTTACGCGGCGGGTTGGCGGCTGGTGCGTGCGCTGCCGGAGCCGACGGCCCGGCGACTGTTCGAGTGGGGCGCCGACCGGGTCGCCCGGCGGGCCAACCGGGAGTTCCACGCGGGCGGCGCGCCGAACCAGTTGCGGCGCAATCTGGCACGTGTGCTCGGCGTGCTTCCGGCGGACGTGCCGGACGACTTGATCAGCGCGAGCATGCGGTCCTACGCCCGGTACTGGCGGGAAGCGTTCCGGCTGCCCACGATGGACCATGCCGCGATCGACTACTACGTCGGCGGGCTGGAACATCTGGATGCCGCGCTCGCCGAGGGCCGGGGCGTGGTCTTGGTGCTCCCGCACTCCGGCAACTGGGACATGGCGGGCGTCTGGTTGGTGCAGCACTACGGCGGCCTCACCACCGTGGCCGAGCGGCTGAAGCCGGAATCGCTGTTCGAGCGGTTCGTCGCCTACCGGGAGAGCCTCGGCTTCGAGGTGTTCCCGCTGACCGGTGGCGAGCAACCGCCGTTCGGTCAGTTGGCGGCGCGCCTGCGGCAGAACAAGGTCGTGTGCCTGATGGGTGAACGCGACCTCACCGGCAAAGGCGTTCCCGTTCAATTCTTCGGTGAGCGCACCTGGATGCCCGCCGGCGCGGCGAAGCTGGCCATCGAGACCGGCGCGGCGCTGCTGCCGGTGCACGCGTGGTTCGAGGTCGATGCCGACGGCCGCGAGAACTGGGGCCTGAAAACCGAGGCGGCACTGGATGTTTCCGCAGGGGTGGCCGCGGCCACCCAGGCGCTGGCAGACCGCTTCGCAGCGAATATCGCCGAGCATCCCGCGGATTGGCACATGCTGCAACCATTGTGGGAGAGCGATCTCTCGCCCCAGCGGCGCGCCATGATCGCGGCCGCGCAGGCGAGCCTCGAGGTCGAGCAGGGAGACGTATCGCCATGAAGATCGGCATGGTCTGCCCCTATTCGTTCGACGTCCCCGGCGGGGTGCAGGCGCATGTGGTCGAACTGGCACGGGTGTTCCTCGAACGCGGGCACAAGGTGAGCGTTCTGGCGCCCGCGTCCGAGGGCACCCCGCTGCCGGAGTTCGTGGTGTCGGCGGGCCGAGCGGTGGCCATCCCGTACAACGGGTCGGTGGCCCGGCTGTCGTTCGGGCCCATGGCCTATGCCAGGATCCGCCGCTGGATCGACGGCAACGATTTCGACGTGCTGCACATCCACGAACCGAACGCGCCCAGTCTGTCCATGCTCGCGCTGAAGATCGCCGAGGGCCCCATCGTCGCGACCTTTCACACCTCGACGACGAAATCACTGGTGCTGAGCACTTTTCAGGGCGTACTGCGGCCGTACCACGAGAAGATCTCCGGCCGTATCGCGGTGTCGGAGCTGGCGCGCCGCTGGCAGGTCGAGGCGCTGGGCTCGGACGCGGTGGAGATCCCCAACGGTGTCGACGTCCCGGCGTTCGCCCGCGCGCCGATGCTGCCGGGCTATCCGCGCCCCGGTGGGACGGTGCTGTTCCTGGGACGCTACGACGAGCCGCGCAAGGGCATGGACGTGCTGCTCGGTGCGCTGCCCGAGCTGGTGGGCAGGCATCCCGACGTCGAAATCCTGATCGTGGGCCGCGGCGACGAGGACCGGCTGCGCCGCGAAGCGGGCACCTTGTCCGGTCACCTGCGTTTCCTCGGCCAGGTGTCCGACGAGGAGAAGGCTTCGGCGATGCGGAGCGCCGACGTGTACGTCGCGCCCAACTTGGGCGGGGAGAGCTTCGGCATCATCCTCATCGAGGCGATGGCGGCGGGCACCGCGGTCGTGGCCAGTGAGCTCGACGCCTTCCGCCGGGTGCTGCGGGACGGCACGGCGGGCATGCTGGTCCCGGTCGGCGACTCGGCGGCCTTGGCCGCCGCGCTGCACACCGTGCTCACCGACGACGTGCGCAGGGAAGCCCTGGTGCACACCGCGACGCAGGTGGTCGGCGAGTACGACTGGCCGGTGGTGGCCGAACAGATCCTGCGCGTCTACGAGACGGTGACCGTCGGCGACACCAGAGTGCGGGCTGCCGGATGATCACCTTCTCCGCGACGACCGTTCTCGTCCTCGCGCTGATCGCCGCGGTCGTGGTGGCGATCGGGTTGTGGGCGTATTCCACCGCCAACCGCCTGGACCGGCTGCACGTGCGCTCAGACCAGTCCTGGCAGGCACTCGACGCGGCGCTGGCCCGGCGGGCGGTGGTGGCCCGGTCGGTCGCCATGGCGATCGCGGGCCCGGTATCCGATGCGGCCATGGCGGAGCAGGCCAGACAGCTGTCGGCGCTCGCGGACCGGGCCGAGCGCACCGGTCGTGACGAACGCGAGACCGTGGAGAACCGGCTGTCTTCCGCGTTGTCGGCGGTCGACATCGGCACGCTGCGCCCCCAGTTGGTCGCCGAACTGGCCGACGCCGAAGCCCGGGTGCTGATCGCCCGCCGTTTCCACAACGACGCCGTGCGCGACACGCTGGCGCTGCGCACGCGCCGCTCGGTCCGCATCCTGCACCTCGGCGGTACCGCACCGCTGCCGTCCTACTTCGAGATCACCGAGCGCGCCACCCCTGCGGCGTCCACGGGCCTGGCGGTCGACACCATCCGCACCACCGCGCGGGTCGTGCTGTTCGACGAAAACGACCGGACGCTGCTGATGCGCGGCAACGACCCGAAGACGCCGGAGGTGTCGTTCTGGTTCACCGTCGGCGGCGGCGTGGAGCCGGGGGAGAGCCTGCGTTCGGCGGCGGTGCGGGAACTCTACGAGGAGACCGGATATCGCGCGGATCCGGCCGACCTGCGCGGCCCCATCTGGCGGCGGGTCGCGGTGTTTCCGTTCGACGGTGAGCTGATCCGCTCCGAGGAACTGTTCTTCGCGCTGCGCGGGCGGGCTTTCGAGCCGCACGCGGCGAACCGGACGCTGATCGAACGCCGCTCCATCACCGGGCACCGATGGTGCACCGCGGCGGACATCGTCGCGCTGGACCGCTCCGGCGAGACGGTCTACCCATATCACTTGGACGAACTGCTCGCCGAAGCCGCCGAGGCGGCGTCGGGAACCGCCGATCCGGAGGTCCGTTCCATCCGCTGACCGGCCGCACGACGGGGTGTGATGTGTTTCACGATCGTGATACCGTCGCGATGATTCGGGGCGCCGAAGGGTACTGCTGACAGGGACGCATGCCAGTTCGGTGTCGTGGTCCCGCTGACAGCGGGGCGTTCCTGCTCGGTTGTGGAGGTAGTTGGTTCATGTCGTACCTGCTGTTCGATTTCCTGTTGCCGCTGATCGGACCCGCGGCCGCGGAGTACTGGGCGACGTTGCTGGTGGTCGGCCCGCTGTGATCCAGCGCCCGGCGCAGGCCGGTGCGGCGCCGGGACGGCACGACAGCCGAGCCTTCCCGGCGTAGGGCGCCATAACCGAGATCACACCAGGCCAGTGCCCTCCAACTGGCTATCAAGTGGCCTTTTGCGGCCACCTAGAATCGTGGCGTTCGACCCCGAGTGATCGATTGGCGCACATGCCTGGAGGAGTTTGCCGTGACCACCCCTGAGACCAGCCAGACCGTCGGTACCGCCCGCGTCAAGCGCGGCATGGCCGAGATGCTCAAGGGTGGGGTGATCATGGATGTCGTCACGCCGGAGCAGGCCAAGATCGCCGAGGACGCCGGCGCGGTCGCGGTGATGGCGCTGGAGCGGGTGCCCGCCGACATCCGTGCCCAGGGCGGCGTGTCCCGGATGAGCGATCCGGACATGATCGACGGCATCATCTCGGCGGTGTCCATTCCGGTGATGGCGAAGGCCCGGATCGGCCACTTCGTGGAGGCGCAGATCCTGCAGAGCCTCGGTGTCGACTACATCGATGAGTCCGAGGTGCTCACCCCCGCCGACTACGCCAACCACATCGACAAGTGGAACTTCACCGTGCCGTTCGTCTGCGGCGCCACCAACCTCGGCGAGGCGCTGCGCCGGATCACCGAGGGCGCGGCCATGATTCGCTCCAAGGGCGAGGCCGGCACCGGTGACGTGTCCAACGCGACCACGCACATGCGCAAGATCCGGCAGGAGATCCGCCGGCTGTCGTCGCTGCCGGAGGACGAGCTGTTCGTCGCGGCCAAGGAGCTGCAGGCGCCCTACGAGCTGGTCCGCGAGATCGCCGAGACCGGCAAGCTGCCGGTCGTGCTGTTCACCGCAGGCGGCATCGCCACCCCCGCCGACGCCGCGATGATGATGCAGCTCGGCGCCGAGGGCGTGTTCGTGGGGTCGGGCATCTTCAAGTCCGGCAACCCGGCCCAGCGCGCCGCCGCCATCGTCAAGGCCACCACCTTCTACGACGATCCGGACGTCCTGGCCAAGGTGTCGCGCGGTCTCGGCGAGGCGATGGTCGGCATCAACGTCGAGGAGATCGCGCAGCCGCACCGCCTGGCCGAGCGCGGTTGGTGATTCCCGGCCGGTAGCGTCTGCCGCGTGGAGTTGCGGCAGCTGCGGTACTTCGTGGTTCTGGCGGAGGAGTTGCACTTCCGCCGGGCCGCGGAGCGATTGTTCATCTCGACGCCCACGCTCAGCCAGCAGATCAAGGTGCTGGAGCGGGAGCTGGGCGGCCCACTGCTGGTCCGGGAGCCGCGGGTGGAGCTGACGGCCGCGGGCGCGGTGCTGCTGCGCACCGGCAAGGACGTGCTGCGCGCGATGGACGACGCGGTCCGGCAGACCCGGCGCGCCGCCGTGGCAGGCGCCCCGGTGCTGCGCCTGGGACTGTTGAACGGCGTCCCGCCGTGGCTGCCCGCCCGCATCGACAGCCTGCTCACCGCCGCAGTGCCCGGCGGTCGCTTGGTGCTCACCGGTGGGACCACCGCCGATCAGGTGCGCTTCCTCGACGACGACGAAGTCGACCTTGCGCTCCTCCGCACCCCGGTCGAGCTGCCCGAACGCTTCGCGCAACGCGCGGTGGCCCGCGAGGAACTGGGCGTGGTCATGTCCGAGCGGCATCCGCTCGCGAGCGCGGCGCTGCTCGACCCGGCCGAGCTCAGTGGTCACGAGCTGATCTTGTTCGCGCGTGAATCCGCTGCGGGCCTCCATGATTCGCTGTTGCGCACGCTCGCGGGACACGGCGCCCGGGTACGGCTGAGCGACAGTGCGATGGGGCATGCGCAGATGCTCGCGGTGCTGCCGTCACGGCACGACGTGATCGGGCTCGGTTCGTCGCGCGTGAACGGCCTGCCCGGTCTGGTCTGGCGGCCGCTGCGCGGCGCGCCGCTACGGGTGACCTACGCGGTCGCCTGGCGCGCGGCGGTGCGCGATCCCGCCGTCGCGGCGCTGGTCGCCGCGCTGACGGGCGAACTGTCGGCGGAATAGGCCGCGCGGCCCGCTTCCGGTGCTAGGTTCAACTCTTACGGCGGCCGCAAGGTCGTCTCATGGTTCTCACAATCACGCTCAGTAGCTTCGCCATTCGATGGCCGTCCCGGCCATGTCGCGCCCTCCCACCGTCGGATCGATCCGAGCGCAAAGGACGAACAGTTGAAGCTTCTCAAGACCGGACGCATCGCAGCAGCGGGCCTGGCCCTCGTGGCCGCCCTGAGCCTCGCAGCCTGCGGCAGCGACGACAAGAGCGACTCGCCCAAGTCCACCCGCACGACAGCAGGCGCCTCGGCGACCGTGACCACGCCCGCCGCGCCCACCGCCGACGAGCTCAACGCCATGTTGCAGAAGGCGCTCGACCCCGCGGTGCCGAACGAGCAGAAACTCGACTCCGTGCAGGGCATCGAAGCCGATCCCGGCCTGCCCAACCGGTTGGCCGAAGCGTTCCGGCAGGCGAACGCCACGGCGGTGGTCACCGGAGTGACCGCCTTCGGCGACAGCGTCACCGCCCAGGCCAAGTTCACCATCAACGGGCAGGAGAACCAGGTCGACGTTCCGTTCGTGCTGGACGGCGGCAAGTGGAAGGTGCAGAAGACGTGGGCTTGCCAAGCGCTCGCCAACCTGAACCAGCAATCCCCGGCCTGCATTCCCTGACGGGTGGAAACGGGGCGGTGAGGCGCGCCGCCCCGTGCGCCCCGGATTCGTCCCCCGGCCTGCGGCGTTAGGCCCGGGCTAAGGCGTATTCGGCAGCGCGACATGGACACTCGGCCGCGGCGATGGTCGGCTGGAGCCATGACAGCAAGCAGGACATCACCCGAACGTGTCGTCGTCGTGGGCGGCGGCTCCGGCATGGGACTGGCGCTGGCGGCCGCGCTGATCGCCGAGGGTGCGGAGGTCACCATCGCAGGTCGTTCGGCCGAACGGCTGGCCGCGGCGGAGCGCACCCTGTCCGAGGGGCCGGGCACGGTGCGCTCGGCGGTCGCGGACATCACTCGCGAAGCGGACCTCGAGCGTTTGTTCGCCGAGCGGGAGCCGGTCGATCATGTCGTCACCACCGCCGCCGATGTCACCGGCGCCTATCGGCCACTGGCCGGGTTCGACCCCGACCTGGCTCGGAATCTGTTGTCGTCCAAGCTGATCGGCCCCACGCTGCTGGCCAAGCACGCCCGGGTGGTGCCCGGCGGTTCGGTGACCTTCACCTCCGGCGTCGCGGCCTATCGGCCGGCGCCGGGCGGCGCCATGGTGGCGGCCGTCAACGGCGCCCTCGCCTCACTGGCCTACGCCCTGGCCCTCGAACTCGGGCCCGTCCGGGTCAACGTGGTCTCACCAGGATGGGTCGACACCCCGATCTGGGACACCATCGCGGGGCCCGCGAAGACCGAACGTCACCAGCAGCTCGCCGCCCGCCTGCCCGTCGGTCGCATCGGCCGTCCCTCCGATATCGCGCAGGCGATGCTCGGGGTGATGCGCAATCCCTTCATCACCGGCACCGTCCTGCACGTGGACGGGGGACATCGGCTGGTGTGACCGATGCCGAGCAACATGTCGCTACGTTGCTATGCGCATTCGACTATCCGATCCGACGCTCATCGGATCGGGCGAGAACGGCAGAGACGGCACGAACCTAGTCCGCCTGGTTCTCGTCGACTCGAAGCGCCGGCCGATCGGGGTGGTCCCAGCGGACGAAGAAGGTCGGAGTGGAGGGGTTCTCGGCGTCGTGGCGCAGGAGGGCGGGAATCGTCCACCGTGCTTCGGGCGGGGTGCGGCGGCGGAGTGCGGCTTCGGACAGGTCCAGTCGAAGGGTCACGTCGGCGTCGAGGTGGCGGCCCGCGAGCATCGGCCCCGCGATGACGAGGGTGGTCGCGGGCAGCGCCGTCCGGATCGCGGCGCGCGCGGACCGGTCAGCGGCTTCGTCCCAGAGGGCGGGCAGCCACCGGCCGTGGCCGCGGAGCGCATCGATCACTTCGCGGCGCAGCGCGGCATAGTCGAACCAGGCGGTGCGATAGGACATCTCGTCGGTGCGCCCGAACTCCATGCGCAGTGAGGCGGGTCGTACGTAGTCGTGCAGGGAGACCATGTCGGCCGACCGGCCCGCGTCGCGCAGCGCCGCGACGATCCGCCGGGCGAGCGCCGCCGGATCGGCCGCGTCCGCGCCGTCGACGGCGATCACCGTGTGCGAGGTCGCGGTCAGGACAGGACGGGACACCCGCTCGACGAGGCTGTCGGGTGTGATGGGCAGAAAGCGTGGCACCGGTCCATCTCAGCAAAGTCGGGACGGCCGGGAGCGTGGGCGTTGCCGGTCGTTCACCGGCGGCCGACCGGCGAAGCCGCGAGCGGCCGGGATAATCTCAGCGCATGGCGACAATCGAAGAGGCGCTGGAGATAGAGCGGCTGGAGCGGGACATCTTCCGTGGCGCGTCCACCAAGACCCAGCTGCAGCGCACATTCGGCGGCCAGGTTGCCGGCCAGGCGCTCGTGTCCGCGGTGCGGACGGTGGAACCGCGATTCCAAGTGCACTCGCTGCACGGCTACTTCCTGCGGCCGGGCAATCCGCAAGAGCCCACGGTCTACCAGGTCGAGCGCATCCGCGACGGCCGGTCGTTCTGCACCCGCCGGGTCACCGGCATCCAGGAGGGCGCCGCGATCTTCACCATGTCGGCGTCGTTCCACGTCGGCGACCAGGGACCGGAGCACCAGGACGTCATGCCCGACGTCCCGATGCCGGACGATCTGCCCGACGCGAGCACCACGATGTCGCCCGAACGGCTGTGGGCGATGCGCGAATGGGAACACTGGGACATCCGCATGGTCCCGCAGGAGAACGTGTCCCGCCGCGACGGCGTGGTCTCCCAGCAGCAGGTGTGGTTCCGCTACCGGCACCTGCTGCCCGACGATCCGCTGCTGCACGTGTGCACCCTCGCCTACATGAGCGATATGACGCTGCTGGGTTCCTCCAAGGTCATCCATCCCGACGAGCCGACCCAGAACGCCTCGCTCGATCACGCGATGTGGTTCCTGCGGCCGTTCCGCGCCGACGAGTGGCTGCTCTACGACCAGTCGTCGCCATCCGCTGGATTCGGCCGGGGCCTGACCGGCGGCAAGATCTTCACCACGGAGGGCAAGCTGGTTGCCGCCGTGGTGCAGGAAGGCCTCATCCGAACGATGCGCGAGGACTGATCCGGGGCTGCGGTGAGGTGCGCGTGGCAGGCGACCGTGAGCGGGCCCACATCGGCAGGGCTCGTAAGCTTTCCGGCGTGAACGCTACCTCGGTCGCCGCACCCGCCGCCGACACCGGACCGGAGCAGTCCCGGCCCACCATCGGCGTGCTCGCGCTGCAAGGCGACGTCCGGGAGCATGTCGCCGCGCTCGGCCGCTGTGGCGCCGAGCCGGTGCTGGTCCGGCGCGATTCTGAACTCGCGGCCGTGGACGCGCTCGTGCTGCCCGGTGGCGAGTCGACCGCGATCAGCAAGTTGCTGCAGGCCTTCGAATTGCTGGAGCCGCTGCGCGCTCGACTGCGCGACGGCATGCCCGCTTTCGGTTCCTGCGCGGGCATGATCCTGCTCGCGTCGGAGGTGCTCGACACCCGCCCGGACGCCGAGCATCTGTCCGGCATCGACATGACGGTGCGGCGCAACGCTTTCGGCCGCCAGGTCGACTCGTTCGAAACCGATCTGCCGTTCGCCGGGCTGACCGGCGGCCCGGTGCGCGCGGTGTTCATCCGGGCGCCGTGGGTCGAGCGGGCCGGCGCGGGCGTCGAGGTCCTGGCCACGGTGCCGGCCGGCCCGGCCGCGGGCCGGATCGTCGCGGTCCGGCAGGGCAACGTGCTGGCCACGTCGTTCCATCCCGAAGTGACCGGCGATCTGCGGGTGCACCGGATGTTCGTGGAGATGGTCCGCTCGGCATGAGGGCGCGGGGTGATGACGTCCGCGCGGTGCGAGCGGGCGGATAGCCGGGGCCGCTGCGCACGGCCGTAGGGGCCGCCCGAGTAGGCTGGGGAAGTTGTCCGCCCGGCCGTGCCGGTACCGTACACAGACCAGACGTGCCACCGACCTGAAGGAAGTAGGGAATGAGCGGCCATTCCAAATGGGCCACCACCAAGCACAAGAAGGCTGCGATCGACGCGAAGCGCGGCAAGCTGTTCGCGAAGTTGATCAAGAACATCGAGGTGGCGGCCCGGACCGGTGGCGGTGACCCGGATGGCAATCCGACGCTGTACGACGCCATCCAGAAGGCGAAGAAGTCGTCGGTCCCCAACGACAACATCGAGCGGGCTCGCAAGCGCGGCGGTGGCGAGGAAGCCGGCGGCGCCGACTGGCAGACGATCATGTACGAGGGCTACGGGCCCAACGGTGTCGCCGTGCTGATCGAATGTCTCACCGACAACCGCAACCGCGCCGCGGGCGAGGTACGGGTCGCGATGACGCGCAACGGCGGCAATATGGCCGACCCGGGCTCGGTGGCCTACCTGTTCCATCGCAAGGGCGTCGTCACCCTGGAGAAGAACGGCCTGTCCGAGGACGATGTGTTGATGGCCGTGCTCGACGCGGGCGCCGAGGAGGTCAACGATCTCGGTGAGTCGTTCGAAATCATCAGCGAGCCAGGCGATCTGATCGCCGTGCGCACCGCGCTGCAGAGCGCCGGGATCGACTACGACTCCGCCGAGTCGGGTTTCCAGCCCTCGGTGTCGGTCGCGGTGGACGCCGACGGCGCCCGCAAGGTGATCAAACTCGTGGACGCCCTCGAGGACAGCGACGACGTGCAGAACGTCTACACCAACGTCGACATCCCGGACGAGGTGCTCGCGCAACTCGACGACTAGTCGACCAGGCGCGCGTAGTACTCCTGCATGGCGGGATAGTAGTGGGCGAAATCGGGGCGGTCGTTCTGTGCGCGGGCCGCCCCGAGCATATCCAGGTAGTACTCCCAGCCGGGGCCGACCTGTGGCAGCTGAGTGATCTCGGTGTCGCTGCGCAGGTGATGGGTGAACCGTAGTTCGGTGGTTCCCGCCGCTTCGCG
The DNA here is from genome assembly GCF_040632645.1 of Nocardia sp. NPDC019219. NCBI lineage: Bacteria > Bacillati > Actinomycetota > Actinomycetes > Mycobacteriales > Nocardiaceae > Nocardia > Nocardia sp. NPDC019219. The sequence goes on from NZ_JBEYCG010000002.1 coordinate 459,338, forward strand.
CAGCGTCAGGCCCAGCTGCCAGTCACCGTGGTCGTCGATGGCGGAAACGGCGAGGCGATGCGGAGGTTCGCAGGCGTCGATGCGCAGTTGCATCCACGGCTGCTGGTCTTCGAAAACCATCTGCAGTTTGATCGTTCGTCCCGGTCCCGCCTCGCCTTCCCACGGTCCGAACCAGCGTGCGGTGCGGTCGGGTTCGGTGACGCTGGCCCAGACGTCTTCGATCGGTGCGCGGTAGGTGCGGATCAGCACCAGATCCCGGCCCGTGTCAGCGGGGAACAGTCGTCCGGTGGGGTGCTTGGTCATGGGTTGTCCTTTCTCGTGGGGGCGGAGCTCTGCGCGGTGACGCTCGGCAACCGCCTCCGGGCCGCACCGCTCAGGCGGTGCTCTGGATCGTGTCCTGGCCGCCGGAACGGCGCTCGCGTCTGGTCCGGTACACCTCGGTTTCGAGTGCGTCGAGGTGGTGTGCCCAGGTGGCCGGTTGCTGGAATCGCGCGAGCCACTCGGTGAGCGCCGCGAGCGGGCCGGTGTCGAGCACGTAGAAGCGTTCCCTGCCGACGAGTTCGTCGCGGACGAGCCCGCTTTCGCGCAGGACCCGCAGATGCCGGCTCACGGCGGGGCGGCTGATCGCGAAGTGCCCGGCGATCTCCCCGGCGGTGCGCCGGGTGCCGATCAGTAATTCCATGATCTCCCGGCGCACCGGATCGGCGATCGCGCCGGCTACCTCGTCCACGACAAAAGCGTAACCAGTTGGTTACGCTTTTGTCCAGGGGGCGAGTCGAATTCGGTCAGATTTGCGCGACCGGGGGCGGGTTGCCGCCCCCGAGCAGGTAAGGCCGGCTCACTCCGCGATCTTCGTGCGATCGCACCATTCGTACACGCGCAGCCGTCCCTCCGGGGTGTCCTGTTCCCGCTGGGTGACCTTGAAGTGCTCGTATCCGCCGCGGTACGGCACCTTCAGTTCCACTCCGGGTGGCGTGATCGGGACGATGCGCGCGGGCAGATCTTGCGGCCCGCCTTCGAGGACAGCTTTTGCACCAATGCTCATCCTCGGATGGTAGAAGCGCGAACGGCCTGATCGTGGCACATTTCAGGGCACGGTGAGTACCAATTTGCCGACGGTTCGCCCGGTGTCGCCCAGCGCGTGCGCTTCCGCCGCCCGCGACAGCGGGAACACTCCGGCGATCGCCGGACGCAGCGCCCCGGACTCGACCAGTCCGGCGAGGGCGAGCATGCCGGCGTGATCGTGCTCCACCAGCAGCCGGATCGCGCGGACGTCGAGGGCCTCCGCCGCGCTCGCGAGGTCGGCCGCGCCGAACGCCCGCAGTGTCACCAGCAGTCCGCCGGGGCGCAGCGTGCGCAGTGACCGGATGCTGTGGTCGTCGTCGATCGAGTCCAACACCACGTCGACGTCGCGGACCGTCTCGGTCACGTCGGTCGTGCGGTAGTCGATCACCTCGTCGGCGCCGATGCCGAGCAGGAAGGGGTGGTTGGGCGCGCTGGCCGTGCCGATGACGTATGCTCCGCGCGCTTTGGCGATCTGCACCGCGAAGTGGCCGACGCCGCCCGCGGCCGCGTGGATCAGCACGCGTTGGCCCGCTTCCAGGTGCGCGGTGTCGACGAGTGCCTGCCAGGCGGTGAGCGCGGCGAGCGGGATCGCCGCCGCCTGGGTGTGGTCCAGGGTGGCCGGTTTGCGGGCGAAGGCGCGGGCCGGGCCCGCGACGTATTCGGCGCAGGAGCCGTGACCGTGCGGATACGGGAGCATGCCGAACACCTCGTCGCCGGGACGGAAGAGGGTGACGCCGATGCCGATGGCCGCGACTTCGCCGGAGACGTCCCAGCCGAGGACGAACGGCGGCTCGGGCAGGAACAGTCCCGCGGTGGCGCGGTGGCGCCAATCGGTCGGATTGAGGCCTGCGGCGCGGACCCGGACCAGGATCTGGCCGGGGCCCGGAACTGGTTGCGGGAGCGTCACTTCGGTGAGTACCTCGGGTCCGCCGAGGGTCTGCTGGCTGATCGCGCGCATGGTCGCGGTGCTGTCGATATCGGTCACGGCTGTCAGCCTGCCGGGCGCGGGCGCGACAGGAAATGGCACGATTGCCATTCTTCGATATGATCGTGCCATGGTGGACTCGACTGCGCCTCATCGCGTGGTGGTGCTGGCATTGGACGGGGTCTACCCCTTCGAACTCGGTATCCCGAATCGAGTATTCGGCAGCGCTGCGGGCAGATACGACGTGATCACCTGCTCGGTCGACGGACGTCCGGTGCGCAGCGCCGCAGATTTCGACATCGCGGTGGCACACGACAGCGGGGCTCTGCGCAGCGCCGACACAGTCGTGCTGCCTGCGTGCGATATAAGCACCGCTCTCACCGGCACCTTGCCGCAACCGGTGCTCGACGCGTTCGCGCGGATCCGACCGGAGGCCAGGATCGTCGCCATCTGCACCGGCGCCTTCGTGGCCGCGGCCGCGGGACTGCTCGATGGTCGCCCGGCCACCACGCATTGGAATCAGGCCGGTCTGTTCCGGCGCACCTTCCCGCGCGTGCTCCTCGATCCCGACGTGCTCTACGTGGACGACGGGAACATCCTCACCTCGGCGGGCGCGGCGGCGGGGCTCGACTTGTGCCTGCACCTGGTGCGGCGCGATCACGGCAGTGCCGTGGCGAACGCGGTCGCGCGCCGCTGCGTCGTCCCGCCGTGGCGTGACGGGGGTCAGGCGCAGTACATCGAGCAGCCGGTGCCGCCTGTCACCTCGGCGGGGACCGCCGCGGCCAGGCAGTGGGCGCTGGAGAACCTGCACCAGTCGCTGACCGTCGAGGAATTGGCAGCGCGGGCTCGGATGAGCAAGCGCACCTTCGCCCGCCGCTTCCGCGACGAGGTGGGCATGAGCCCGGGCCGCTGGCTGATCCAGCAGCGCGTCTTCCGTGCCAGGCACCTGCTGGAAACCACAGACCTGACCGTCGATCGGATCGCGGGCGAGGTCGGCTTCGCCACCGGCACCTCGCTGCGCCAGCACCTGACCGAGGCGATCGGCGTGTCACCGCAGGCCTATCGCCGCACCTTCCGCGCGCGAGCCGCGGTGGCGGCGAGCTGAGCCCGCTGCCGGAGAGTCAGTTGGTGGCCGGAACGGGCAAACCGACGCGGCCGACGATCCACGGCAAGGACGCAACGAACGCGGCCGACGCGAATTGCCAGGTGTGTCCGCCCTCGGTGGTGTGGACGGTGCACTCGATGCCGACCGCGCGTCCCGCGGCGCAGAGTTTGTCGGCGGCGCCGACTTCACCGGTGTCGGGCACGTCGTCACGACCGCCGAGGCCCGCATGGTCGTCGTCGGGCGCCGGTTGGTTCGCGCGGCCGGAACGCTGTGCGGGGAGCAAGTCGTCGAACAGGCCCGCGACGCCGCTGTAGGGACCGTGCCTGGCCATGACGGTCAGCGGGTCGAACGCGGCCCACGCTTCGGCGTCGCCGCCGAAGAGACGAGCGATGCTCTGCTCCTTGGTACCGGAGGACGGGCCGAGATCGCCGGCGATGTCGACGAACGTGTGCAGCAGTTCGGGGTGCATGACCGCCAGGTCCACCGCACAGGTGCCGCCCATGGACCAGCCCACGACCGCCCAGCGCGCCGGATCGGCGGATGCCCCGAACTTCGCTTCGACGTAGGCGGGCACGTCCTCGGTCAGATGCGCGGCGGCGTCGCCGCGCGGCCCGTCGACGCATTCGGTGTCGTTGTTGAAACTTCCGCTGGAGTCGACGAAGACCAGGATCGGGGCGACGCCGGCGTTCGCCTTGGTGAAGCCGTCCAGCGTCGGCATGATCTGACCGCTGCGGATCCAGTCCGCCGGAGTGTTGAACTCGCCCCCGATCATCATCACGACCGGCAGGGCGGGCGGGGAGGGCCCGGCGAACCAGGCGGGCGGGAGGTAGACATATTCGGTGCGGTGCGGAAATCCGCTGCCGGCGTCCGGGATGCGCACCGGCACGAGCGCGCCGTCGGCGACGGCGGTGTCCCGCAAGGAGGGCAGCGCCGAGAGGTCGGTCTGATGCGGGAGCGGGCCCGCGGTGACCGCGCCCCACGCGGCCTGCAAGGTGGGGTAGTAACCGACCCACCGGTTCACCACCATTCCGGTGCTCACCAGCGTCAACGGGATGGCGAGGACCGCGATCCCGCGCCGCCACCAACGGGCGCCCCGCCAGCCGACTATCGCGATCGCGGCCGCCGCGGCGGTGCCGCCGACCCACGCCCACAGTTGGGCGGGCGCCGGGTCGGAGGCCAGACCCTCGTCGGCGACATACCACGCCGCGGCCAGCGCCGCGGCGACGCCGACCGCCACGCAAGCAGGCAGCTGGATCGACCACCACCGCCTGGCGCGGCGAGCGATCGCGATCAGCAGGAGCGCCACGGCGAGCAACTCGACGGTCGACGGCAGCCAGCCGTGCAGCAAGGAGATCCCGTGGTGAAACGCCTGCTGCTGGTGCGGCGCCGGACCCGCCGGAGAGACCTGCGGTGGAGCCGGAGTCGGGGGAGCGGCGAGTACTGGCACGTCCGGCAGTGTCGAGGACGTTCCTCGAGGCAGGCTGGGAATACGCTTCAGCGGTCCTGAGCGTCGGCCTTCGTTTGTCGGTGACGCGCGAGGCAGAATGCGAGCATGGTCGAACTGGTGCTGGTACGCGGCGACATCACCGAGCAGGAGGTCGACGCGGTGGTGAACGCGGCGAATTCGTCGCTGCTCGGCGGCGGGGGAGTCGACGGCGCGATCCACCGGCGCGGTGGCCCGGAAATCCTCGCGGAATGCCGCAAGCTGCGTGCGTCTCACTATGGTTCGGGTCTGCCGACCGGGGCCGCGGTCGCCACCACGGCCGGTCGACTGCCCGCGCGCTGGGTGATCCACACGGTCGGTCCCGTGTGGTCGGCCACGGAGGACCGCTCGGCTCTGCTGGCCTCGTGCTATCGAGAATCGCTGCGCGTCGCGGACGAATTGGGGGCGCGGACGGTCGCGTTCCCCGCGATCTCCACCGGCATCTTCGGCTGGCCGATGGAAGACGGCGCCCGGATCGCGGTCGACACGGTTCGCGCGACCCCTACGGCGGTGACCGAAGCGCGCTTCGTCCTCTTCGACGAACGTGCTCACGATGCGTTCGCGAGGCGGGTCTCCGGGCTCTAGGCCGAATGCGCCTCTTTCGCGCACCCATCGGTTCGTGTCGCCGGTGCCGAGGTGCGGGGCGGCCTGCCGAGGGGCGATCGACTGCCCGACATTGTGCCGCAGTAGCCAGGCGGGATCCCTACGGTGTCGGTTGGTAGTTCATGTCGGCACGCCGGATTTGTCGGTGGCCACTGGCATAGTGCGGCGCGTGTCGTTCACTACCCGCATCGAGGTCCGGGTGTCCGACCTCGATCCGCAATTGCATGTCACCGGCGCGGCCTACCACCAATTCGCCGACCACGCGCGCTTCGCCTGCGTTCAGGCGGCGGGCGTCTCGGTGGACGCGTTGATCGCGTCCGGCCTCGGACCGGTCAACCTGGAGACCGTGCTGCGCTTCCAGCGCGAACTCCGTGGGGGCGACACCGTGGAGGTGTCGTGTGCGTGGCAGTGGGGTGCGGGCAAGACCTATCGGGTCGAGCATGTGCTGACCCGTGCCGACGGCGTGGTGGCCGCGACGGTGACCAATGTCAGCGGCCTGCTCGATCTCGCGGCGCGTCGCCTGGTCGCCGATCCCGCACGGCACTGGGCGGCACGCGCGAGTCGTCCCGAATTGCTGGGCCTGCCGGCCGCGGCGCGGGAAGCGACAGCGCTCGGCGGATAGCCGGGCCGTGTCGATGGGCGGCGAAAGACGCGGCCTCCGCTACACTCTCGAACAGTTGTTCGCGTCTGCGAGAGGGGTTGTCGTGCGGGTGATGGGCGTCGACCCCGGACTCACCCGATGCGGCCTCAGCATCGTCGATGGCGGTTCGGGGCGGAAGGTCACCGCCGTGGACGTCGACGTGGTCCGCACGCCCGGTGACATGGAACTCGCGCACCGCCTGTTGGCGGTCGCCGACGCCGCCGAACGCTGGATGGACGCCCACAAGCCGGGGGCGGTCGCCATCGAACGCGTTTTCGCCCAGCACAATGTCCGTACCGCCATGGGCACCGCGCAGGCGGGTGGAGTGATCGCGCTGGCCGCCGCGCGCCGGGGCATCCCGGTCGCGTTCCACACACCCAGCGAGGTGAAGGCCGCGGTCACCGGCAACGGCACCGCGGACAAGAAGCAGGTCACCGCCATGGTCACCCGGATCCTCGGACTGGCCGCCGCGCCGAAACCGGCGGATGCGGCGGATGCGCTGGCGCTGGCGATCTGCCATTGTTGGCGGGCGCCGCTGCTGGAGCGGATGGCGGCGGCGGAGGCCAAGGCGGCCGCGGCGCAGCGCCGGTACATCGAGCGGCTGGCCGAACAACGGAAGGCGGTGCACGGGTGATCGCGTCGGTACGCGGTGAAGTGCTGGAGATCGCCCTCGACCACGCGGTGATCGAGGCGGCCGGCGTCGGCTACCGGCTCAACGCCACCCCGTCCACCTTGGCCGGGCTCACTCGCGGCGAGGAAACCCGGCTCTACACCGCGATGATCGTCCGCGAGGACTCGATGACCCTCTACGGTTTCGCCGACACCGAGGCCCGCGACCTGTTCGGCCTGCTGCAGACGGTTTCCGGTGTCGGACCCCGCCTCGCCATGGCGGTGCTGGCCGTACTCGAGCCCGAAGCGCTGCGCAAAGCACTGGCCGAAAGCAATGTGGCGGCGCTGACCCGGGTCCCCGGCATCGGCAAGCGCGGCGCCGAGCGCATGGTGGTGGAATTGCGCGACAAGGTGAATCTCGTTCCCGTACCGTCCGGCGCGCCAGGATCGACGGCTGCCGCGGTTGTCACGCCGGTGCGTGAGCAGGTGGCCGAGGCGCTCGTCGGCCTCGGTTTCGCCGCCAGACAGGCCGAGCAGGCGGTCGACGCGGTGCTGGCCGACCAGCCCGCCGCCGATACCTCGGCCGCCCTGCGGGCCGCGCTCGCGCTGCTCGGCAAGAACCGGTAAGACGACATGGACCACCAAGCGGAACCCACCGAATCCCAGGTCAGCGCAAGCTATCTGAAGTCCGACGGCGAGATCGAGGCGAGCCTGCGCCCGAAATCGCTGGACGACTTCATCGGTCAGCCCCGAGTGCGCGAACAACTCGCGCTGGTGTTGCGCGGAGCCAAACAGCGCGGCGGCACACCGGATCACGTGCTGCTGTCCGGCCCGCCGGGTCTGGGCAAGACCAGTATGGCGATGATCATCGCCGCCGAGCTCGGCACCGCGCTGCGGATCACCTCCGGCCCCGCGCTGGAGCGGGCCGGTGATCTCGCCGCCATGCTGAGCAACCTGGTCGAGGGCGATGTGCTGTTCATCGACGAGATCCACCGGATGGCCCGTCCCGCCGAGGAGATGCTCTACCTGGCGATGGAGGACTTCCGGGTGGACGTGGTGGTCGGCAAAGGGCCGGGCGCGACCTCCATTCCCCTGGACATCGCGCCGTTCACCCTGGTCGGCGCCACCACGAGGTCCGGAGCGCTGACCGGTCCGCTGCGCGACCGGTTCGGGTTCACCGGGCACATGGATTTCTACGAGCCGGGCGAGCTGCTGCGCATCCTGCAACGGTCGGCGCAGATCCTGGGCGTGGCCATCGAGGAGGAGGCGGCGGCCGAGATCGCGGGCCGCTCGCGCGGCACGCCCCGCATCGCCAATCGCTTGCTGCGCCGCGTCCGCGACTACGCGGAGGTCCGAGCCGACGGCCGGATCACCCGCCCTATCGCGCAGGCCGCGCTCGAGGTCTACGACGTCGACGTGCTCGGCCTCGATCGCCTCGACCGCGCGGTCCTCGGCGCGCTGGTCCGCAGTTTCGGCGGCGGCCCGGTGGGGGTGTCCACTTTGGCCGTGGCGGTCGGGGAGGAGGCCGCGACCGTGGAAGAGGTGTGTGAGCCGTTCCTCGTGCGCGCGGGCATGGTCGCGCGCACGCCGCGCGGCCGGGTCGCTACCGCCGCCGCCTGGGAGCACCTGGGTCTCGTCCCTCCGCCGGACCTGGTGTTCGGGTCCATCGAAGTGCGCGGGCGCGAGCCGCACCCCACGCTCGACCTTTTCGAGTGACGCGTGCCCTCGGGCGGACGGGTCAGGGGCGGCGGCGCAGCGCGGCCGCGACCAAGTCGAGGAAGGCGTCGACCTCGTCGCGTTGATATCCGCGAGCGCCGACGCGGGCCTCGGTGAAACGGACGGCCTCGACATCGGCGAAGGTGAGACTGCCCGGTCCGCCGTGCACGAGGGTCGCGGCGACCAGATCGAGGAACGCGCCGACCTCTTCCTCGTTGTACCCGCGCCTGCCCACCGCGGCCGGGCTGAATCGCATGCGCAGCACGTCGTCCGGCGTCAGCAGGACGTGACCGTTGCCGTTCGCGGCCGGCACCGGCCGGACGCCGCGCTGGCGGAATTCCAGTTCGACGCGCAGCTGGTCGAGGTATTCGTCGACCTGATCGGCGCGGTAGCCGCGCTGGCCGAGCCGCGGCGCGCCGAAGCTGACGTGCCGAAGATCGTCGGCGGCGAGCACGCCCTGCCCGGCCAAGGCCGCGGCGACGCGTTCGAGAAAGGCGTCCACCTCGTCCGCGTGGTAGCCGCGATACCCGAGCGCAGGGGTCGCGAAACGGGTGCGGCGCACGTCCTCGGGAGTCACGGGCGACATTCTGTCAGGCTCGGAGCGTCGGGCCGCTCGGAAGGGAATTCTGGCATTTCCCTGGCCTTTTGCGAACAAGGGCCGTCCCCCTGGCGAAAGCGTCGGATCAGTGCGCCTCACCCTAGCGCCGGTGGGGTGTCAGGGGGGATTGCCGAATTGTTCAGTCCTTGCGGACGCCGTCCACGAGCAGGCGGCGGATCGCCTCGTTGAGTGCGGTGATCGCGGCCTCGTCCGGTTCGCGCAGCGAGTAGACGATGCCTCCGATCAGCATGCCGGTCACCGCACGCGCGGTGTTCGAGGTGTCCAGGTCGGCGCGCAGGTAGCCCTGTTCGACGCCGTGGTCGAGGTAGCCCGCGGTCAGCGCGTCGGCGGTGTCGAGCAGTCCGTACAGCCGCTGGGTGAGCTCGTCGTCGATGCCGGTGGCGTGGAACAGCAGCAGCTGGGCCACCCGCCGGTCGGCCAGCAGGATCTCGGTGAGCGCCACGCCGATGCGGTCGATCTGGGCGCGGTATTCGTCGAGGGTCGCGGCGGCGTCCGGGGCGTTCTCGGTGCCGAGGGCGGCGATGATGCGCGCGGCCAGATCGTCGATGACGTGGTCGATGATGTCGCGCTTGTTGCTGAAATAGCGGTAGAAGGTGCCGTGACCGATGCCCAGCTGTCCCGCGATGTCGGCGATGCCGGTGGCGTGATAGCCCTTCTCCGCGAAACAGGCGAACGCGGTGTCGATGATCTCCTGGCGCAGTTCGGCTTTCCGTCGCTCGGCACGCGTGGATGGCTTCGTCACCTCCCCGATGATACAGTCATCACAAACGGAATGATGTGTCATTCCGTGATATGCGGTTCAGCTAGCAGGAGGTTCGGTGTGGCGCCTCAATACGACGCGGTCGTGGTCGGTGCGGGGTTCGGGGGCATGGGAGCGGGCATTCAGCTCGATCGGCTCGGCCTGAGCAATTACGTCATCCTCGAACGCGAGGACGATCTCGGCGGTACGTGGCACGTGAACCACTATCCGGGTCTGGCGGTCGACATCGCCTCGGTCACCTACTCCTATTCCTTCGAACCGAATCCGCACTGGTCGCGGCTGTTCGCGCCGGGCGAGGAGCTGAAGAAGTACGCCCGACACGTCGCGGACAAGTACGGCCTGCGCCGCCGGATGCGCTTCGGCACCGTCGTCGACGGCGCGCGCTGGGACGAAGAGCAGCAGCACTGGGTGGTCTCGATCGCGGGCGGGGAGACCGTCACCGGGCGGTATCTGCTGACCGCGACCGGATTCCTCTCCCAGCCCTACACGCCCCCGTTCCCCGGCATCGACTCGTTCGCGGGCAAGATCATCCACACCACCGCGTGGGAGGACGACTTCGACCTCACCGGCCGCCGAGCCGCGATCATCGGCACCGGCGCCACCGCCGTGCAGCTGGTGCCCGAGGTCGCCAAGAAGGCGCAGGCGCTCACGGTGTTCCAGCGCACCCCGATCTGGGTGGTCCCGAAGATCGATACCGCGATCCCCGCACCGGTGCGCAAACTGTTCGAACGGGTTCCGGCTACGCAGAAGGCCGCGCGACTGGTCAACACCAGCCTGCTGGAGGCGCTGATGGTGATCGGGGTGCTGCATTTCAAGCAGGCCCGGCTGCTGAACAAGGGCGCGGGAGCGCTGGCCAAGGCGCATCTGCGGGCGTCCGTGCGGGACAAGGAGACGCGCAGGCAGCTGACCCCGCACTACGACTTCGGGTGCAAGCGGCCGACCTTCTCCAACCACTACTTCACCACGTTCAACCAACCGCACGTGCGGCTGGAGACGAACTCGATCGACCACATCGAACCGGACGGCATCGTCACCGCCGACGGGCACAAGACCGAGATCGACACCCTGATCCTGGCCACCGGCTTCAACCTGTGGGACGTGAACTTCCCGGCCATCGAGATCATCGGCCGGGACGGGGTGAACCTCGGAAAGTTCTGGCGGGACAACCGTTTCCAAGCCTACGAGGGCATCACGGTGCCGAAGTTCCCCAACTTCCTCAGCCTCAACAGCCCGTACTCCTACAGCGGTCTGTCCTACTTCACCACCATCGAAGCCCAGATGAAGCACATGGGCCGATTGTTCGGCGAACTGCGCCGCCGCGGCGAGACCACCTTCGAGGTCACCGAGCAGGCCAACGCGGCTTTCCTGGACCGGGTCACCGCCAAGCTCGGCTCATCGGTGTTCTACGGCGGCGACTGCGCCACCGCGCGCAGCTACTACTTCAACCAGCACGGCGAGGCCGCCCTGCTGCGGCCGACCAGCACGCTCAACGCGCATCGCGAAGCGGTCGGCTTCCCGTTGGAGGACTACGTCTACGGCAGGACCGCCTGACAGTGACGCCGCACCTCGCCCGCCGGAGCGTGTCGCGGCGGGCGAGCCGGTGTGCGATGGGGAAGTCGTAGCTGCCCAGCGGGCGTGCGGGTGTGGCGTCCGCGCGGCGAACTGGCAGACTGTGTGGGTACTTGTCCATCCCACCCACGACACTAGGGACTGACTTCGACGATGGAACTGCTGTTTCCGCTGCTACTGGTAGCCCTGCTCGTGCCGATGTTCCTCGGTGTCCGCCGTCAGAAGCGGGAAGCCGAGAAGGTCGCCAGCATGCAGGACAACCTGAAGGTCGGCGATCAGGTCGTCACCACGTCGGGTCTGTACGGCACCGTGGTCGAACTCGACGACACCACGGTCGACCTCGAGATCGCCGAGGACGTGGTCACCACGTGGCTGCGCCAGGCCATCCGTGAGGTGCGCACCGACGATGCGGTGAGCACCGAGGAGACCGGCTCGGAGGACACCGGCTCGGACACCACCGACGCCGTCGAGGAATCCGCCGAGCAGACCGAGACCCGCCTGACCAAGGACTGATCGTTCCGGTAGTGCCCCGGCTCGCCGGATGTCGCCGCGGCCGTCCGTCCGCGCACCCGGCCGGCTGGTGCACGTCCGCATGTTCCATCCTCGACTTCCCGCCTAGGAGATGACGTACTGTGCCACCTTCCCAGGGATCGGCGCACCCGCTGCGGCTGCTCGGTGTCTACGCCGCGCTGCTGGCCGTGATCTATGCGCTGGTGTTCTTCACCGGTGACAAGTCCCCGACACCCAAGCTCGGTATCGACCTGCAGGGCGGCACTCGCGTCACGCTGTCCGCGCGCACGCCGGACGGCAGCAAGCCGAGCCAGGACAGCCTGAAGAAGGCGCAGGACATCATCGAGAACCGGGTCAACGGGCTCGGCGTCGGCGGATCCGAGGTCGTCATCGACGGCGACAACATCGTGATCACCGTGCCCGGCGACGACGGGCAGCAGGCGCGCGCGCTGGCGACCACCGCGAAGCTCTACATCCGCCCCGTGTTGCAGGCGGTGCCCGCGGCTGGGCGCGGCGCGACGCCCCCGCAGACCACGCCGGGCACGCAGCCCGCACCGGCCGCGCAGCCCACGACGCCGGAGACCACGCAGCCCGCGGCGCCGGAGACGGACCAGCAGGCACCCGCGCCGCAGCAGCGCGTGTTCCCCGCCCAGCAGCCGACGCAGCCGCCCACCGATCCCTCGCTGACGCCCACCGAAGAGGCCACCAAGGAGATCCAGGCCGCCAAGGCGCTGCGCCAGAGCACCGACGCGTCGGTGCAGCAGGCCGCGCTGGCCGCCCTGGACTGCGGGAAGGCCGATCCGCTCGCGGGCAACGACGATCCGGCTCTTCCGCTGGTCACCTGCTCGACCGACGGCACCGAGGTCTTCCTGCTGGACAAGAGCCGCATCGACGGCCAGGAGATCAAGGACGCCACCTCGGGCCTGAACCAGCAGCAGGCCAGGCACGAGGTCTACCTGGACTTCAAGTCCGGCGGCAGCGACGCGTGGGCGGCGCTCACCGGCGAGTACGTCTACAAGCGGGTGGCCTTCGTGCTGGACTCGAAGGTGGTCAGCGCGCCGGTGGTGCAGCAGGGCCCGCAGCAGGGCGGCCGCACGCAGATCTCGGGCAACTTCACCGCCACGTCGGCGAAGGAACTGGCGAACACGCTGAAGTACGGCTCGCTCCCGCTGTCGTTCCAGACCTCCGAGGCCGAGACGGTCTCCGCGACGCTCGGCCTGTCCTCGCTGAAGGCGGGCCTGCTCGCCGGAGCGGTCGGCTTGGTGGTGGTGTTGCTCTACTGCCTCACCTACTACCGGATGCTGGGCTTCGTCACCGGTCTGTCGCTGGTGGCCTCCGGATTCGCGGTCTACGGCATCATGGTGCTGCTCGGACGCTGGATCGGTTTCACGCTGGACCTCGCCGGTATCGCGGGTCTGATCATCGGTATCGGCATGACCGCCGACTCGTTCGTGGTGTTCTTCGAACGCATCAAGGACGAGATGCGCGAGGGGCGCAGCTTCCGTTCGGCGGCTCCACGCGGCTGGCAGCGCGCCCGCCGGACCATCCTGTCCGGCAACGCGGTCAGCTTCATCGCCGCGGCCGTGCTGTACATTCTGGCCGTCGGCCAGGTGAAGGGCTTCGCGTTCACCCTCGGTCTCACCACGATTCTCGACGTCGTCGTGGTATTCCTGGTCACTTCGCCGCTGGTGCTGCTCGCTTCGCGCACGGCGTTCTGGTCCAAGCCGTCGGTGAACGGCCTCGGCGCGATCCAGCAGATCGCCCGTGAGCGGAAGGCGGCCGAGGCCGCCCTCGGGAAGGCGTGAGGACGCGATGACCAACAGCCACACCACCCCCTCGCTCGACAAGACGAGTGCCACCGAGACCACCGACGTATTCGCGGTGGTCGGCGAGCCGCAGCCGCCCAAGCACGGCTTCTTCAACCGCCTCTACACCGGCACCGGCGCCATCGATGTCATCGGCAAGCGCCGGATGTGGTACCTGATCACCGCCGCGATCGTGCTCGTCTCGCTGGGCAGCATCATCTTCCGCGGGTTCAACTTCGGTATCGACTTCGAGGGCGGTTCGCGCATCCAGTTCCCGGCGGGGGACGCGACTCCCAGCGCGGTGGAGGACGTCTACCGCGGCGCCATCGGCACCGACCCGGTCTCGGTGCAGACCGTCGGCACCGGCGGATCGGCCACCATGCTCATCCGCTCCGAGGCGCTGGACCAGAAGCAGGTGGAGGCGCTGAACAACGCGCTGTTCGCGAAGTTCCAACCGAAGGACAAGACCGGCAACCCGAGCCTGGCCGCGATCAGCACGTCCGATGTCAGCGAGACCTGGGGCAGCCAGATCACCCGCAAGGCGCTCATCGCGCTCGCGGTATTCCTCGTGCTGGTCGCGGTCTACATCGCGATTCGCTTCGAGACGCACATGGCCATCGCGGCCCTGGCGGCGCTGGCCTTCGACGTCAGCGTCACCGCGGGCGTGTACTCGCTCGTCGGTTTCGAGGTCACCCCGGCCACGGTGATCGGCATCCTCACCATTCTCGGCTTCTCGCTCTACGACTCCGTCGTCGTGTTCGACAAGGTCGAAGAGAACACCCACGGTATCCTGCACCTGACTCGCCGCACCTACGGCGAGCAGGCCAATCTCGCGGTGAACCAGACGCTCATGCGCTCGATCAACACCGCCTTGATCGGCATCCTGCCGATCGTCGGCTTGATGGTGATCGCGGTCTGGATGCTGGGCGTGGGCACGCTCAAGGACTTGGCACTGGTGCAGCTGGTCGGTCTGCTGGTCGGCACGTACTCCTCGATCTTCTTCGCGACCCCGCTGCTGGTCTCGATCAAGGAACGCTGGGGGCCCGTGGCGGCGCACACGAAGAAGGTCCTGGCCAAGCGGGCAGGCGCGGCGAGCGCCCGGGCGAGCGCCGTGGCCGAGCGCCGGGCGAGCATGGCGGCGGGCCGGGATTTCGACGAGACGCCGCGCAGGCAGCGCGCGGCCGGGCAAACGCCGCGACCCGGTGCGCGCCCGAGCGGTAAACGGCACAAGAGGCGGAACTGACACCAGGCAAGGGGTTTCATGCGACAGCCACGCAGTGCGGTACGACTGATCGGAGCGCTTGCTGCGGGCACGCTGGCCGCCGGGCTGATGGTCGGCTGCTCCAGCAAGAATCAGGTGCCCTCCATCGGCTACGCGACAGATGCCATCATCGCCACCTATAACGGCGGCAGCACACTGGGGGCGAGTTCCGGGTCCCCCGCGGTGTTCTCCCGGGTGCTCACGGGGTTCTTCTACACCGGTCCGGACGGCCAGCCGGTCGCCGACACCGACTTCGGCACCGCAAAGGAGGTGCCGGGCGAGTCGCAGACCATTCAGTACCGCCTCAACCCAGACGGCGTGTACTCCGACGGGGTGCCGACCTCCTGCGACGACTTGGTGCTGGCCTGGGCCGCCCGCAGCGGGCGGTACACCAAACCGGGGGACCGGGGTCCGGTTCCCCTGTTCGACGCCGCGAGCACCACCGGCTACGACGCCATCGAGCGAGTCGACTGCCAGCCCGGCTCACGGGATGCCACGGTGGTCTTCCGGCCCGGGCGGCGTTATCTGCCGTGGCGCAACTTGTTCACGGCGGGTGAGCTGATGCCCGCGCACGTCGCGGCCCGGGTGGCGAACGTGCCCAACGTCGTGTCGGCGTTGCAAACCGGCGACCCGAACGCCCTCGGCAGGATCGCGGAAATCTGGAACACCGGCTGGACCATTCCGGCCGACGGGCGGCTGGACCTGTCGCGCTTCCCCTCGTCGGGGCCCTACCGCATCGAGTCCTTCGGCAGCGAGGACGGCTTGGTGCTGGTGGCCAACGAACGGTGGTGGGGCAACAAACCGGCGACCGGGCGGATCGTGGTGTGGCCCAAGAACTTCGACCTGAAGAAGAAGGTCGGCGAGAACGCGGTAGGCGTGCTCGACATCGGCGCGCAGTCGGTGAAAGACCTGAATCTGAGCGCCTTCTCGGTGCAGACCGTGCCCGGCCGGGGCGCCGAGCAGCTGGTGCTGGCGACCGGCGGCGTCTTCTCCTCGGTCGAGGCGCGCCGGGCGTTCGCGTTGTGCCTGCCGCGTCAGACGCTGTTCGACAAGCTCGGCAAGACGCCGGACGCGCCGAAGACCGGGCTCGGCTCCGGCCCCTTGAACGCGCATGTCGTGCAGCAGGATTCCCTGTTCTACCCCGCCGTGATCGGCGCGTCGAAGAATTACTCCGGCGGCGACGTGGCGAACGCGACGAGGGCGGTTGCCGCCTCCGGCGCCCCGAACCCCACCGTGCGCATCGGCTACGCGGCTCCGGACGACCGGCGTGCGCAGACCGTCGCTCTGATCGCCGAGGCCTGCAAACCGGCCGGCATCACCGTGGTGGACGCCGGTGCACCCGACTTCACCCCCGCCCGGCTCAGCGAGGGCAAGGTCGACGCCGTCCTGGGCAGCACCGCGTCGGCGCCCGGTCCGGCGGGCTCGCTGGGTGGTGTGGCCGCGACCAGCGCGTTGCGCACCGGTAGCGGTCTCAATTTCGGACGGTTCGGCAACGGCCGTTACGATGCGATCACCGATCAGCTCGGGGCCGACGACAATTCGGCCGTACAGCTGAATCTGCTCACCGAGGCGGAGAACCTGCTGTGGGCGGAGCTGCCGAGCATCCCGTTGTTCGCCACCCCGCGCACGATCGCCTTCGGCAAGGGGCTGCGCAACGGGATCGCCGCCCCCACCCAGGCCGGATCCGGCTGGAACATTGACCGGTGGGTGCTCGAGCGGTGATCGACGGTGTTGGGTGATGTGATCATGGAGAGGTGTCGATGAGCAAGCACGCGGCAATCGAATCCGAGGACGTAGCCGCCGAACGGTCCACCAAAGCCGCCGAGATGGTCGACCGTTTGACCCGTTGGCACGACGACTTTCCCTCACCCGGTGTTCGTTTCGCGGATCTCACCCCGGTGTTCGCCGACGCCGAGGGCTTCCGCGCGGTGGTCGACTGCCTGGCCGCGTGCGCCCCCGACGCCGATCTGGTAGCCGGCGTCGACGCTCGCGGCTTCCTGCTCGGAGCCGGTGTCGCCGCGTCGCTCGGTACCGGCGTGCTCGCCGTCCGCAAGGCGGGCAAGCTGCCGCCCCCGGTGATCAGCCGCGAGTACAGCCTCGAATACGGCACCGCCGCGCTGGAGATCCCCGCGGACGGCGTCGAACTGGCGGGGCGTCGCGTCCTGTTGCTGGACGACGTCCTCGCCACCGGCGGCACCCTCGCCGCCGCCGCCGAACTGTTCAAGCAGGCGGGCGCCGAAGTGGCCGCCGCCGCGGTGGTGCTGGAACTCGGGTTCCTCGGCGGACGCGCACGGCAGGGCGACTACCCGCTGACGTCGATCGTCCAGCTCTGAGTCCACCGGGGTCTGCCCGGCGTGCGGGAGAAGTCCCGCCGAAACCCGTTGCCCGGATCCGGGCGGTCTACGACGAGCACACGATCGTCGTCTACCAGGCATAATCCCCGGAGATCGCCGAACCCGCGCTCGCCGCGGGAACTTTCGTGGCTCCGTTCCGCCGGGAGCGGATGACGTGGATCCCGAGGAGCGCCCCTACCCGCTGCCCGCGGCCGCCGCCATCGGAGCGTCGTCCTGACCCGGACGTGTGATCCGAATCGCACTGGCGCATCCACCGCCGCTGTGTTTAACCTGTAGAGGTCTTATTCCCGTTGATCGGAGTCTGCCGTTGCTCATTTGAGGTAGCCACTCGTGCGGCCCGCTATCGCGCGCCGTGTTCGTCGCAACCTCTGGGAGCTGGCATGACCAATCTGTCTTTTTCCGATCTCACTTTCGGCTGGCCGGACGGCACCCCGGTGTTCGAGGGGCTCGACGCCGTTCTCGGTCCCGGCCACATCGGACTCGTCGGTGGAAACGGCGCGGGGAAGTCCACGCTGCTGCGGTTGATCGCGGGGGAGCTGAAGCCCGCTCGCGGTTCCATCACCGTCACCGGTCATCTCGGGTACTTGCGCCAGGATCTCGGGCTGAGCGCCGGGCAGCGAGTCGATGCGGTGCTGGGCATCGCGGAAATTCGAAAAGCATTGCACCGCATCGAGTCCGGTGCAGGCGATGACACCGACTTCGACTTGGTCGGTCACCACTGGGACGTCGAGGAGCGCGCGGTGGCATTGCTGGCGCGACTCGGTCTGCACTACGTCGCCGATTCGGTGCACCAGCTGGACCGGACGCTCGACACCCTCTCCGGTGGCGAGACGGTGCTGCTCGGGCTGGTCGCCGAGTTGCTCGCCGAGCCCGACGTGCTGCTACTCGACGAACCGACGAACAACCTGGATCGGGTCGCGCGCGCACGGCTCTACGAGGTGATCGGCCAATTCTCCGGCACGGTGCTCACGGTCAGCCACGATCGGGAGCTGCTGGAGCGGATGGCGTCCATCGCCGAGCTGCGCCACGGCGAACTCCGGTTGTTCGGTGGGAATTTCAGCGAGTACGAGCGGATCGTCGCGGCCGAGCAGGAAGCCGCCCGTGCCGCGATCCGGGATGCGCGCAGCGATGTCCGCAGGCAGGCCCGCGAACTCGTCGAGGCGCGCATCAAACTGGACCGCCGACAGCGGTACGGGCAGAAGATGTGGGACCAGAAGCGCGAGCCGAAAATCATTATGGCCGAACGCAAACGGCAGGCGCAGGTGTCCGCGGGCAAGTTGCGCAACAACCACATCGAGAAGCTCGACTCCGCCAAGGATCAGCTCAAGCAGGCCAAGGGGTTGTTGCGCGACGACCGGGAGATCCGGGTGGAGTTGCCCGACACCCGGCTGTATCCCGGTCAAGACGTCATCGAGCTGGACCGGGTCGAGCTGGCGTGCGGGCCGACGGTGACGTTGCGGGTGTCGGGTCCGGAGCGGATCGCGCTGACCGGACGCAACGGCGTCGGCAAGACGACGTTGCTGCGGCGCATCACGCAGGCGGGGCCGAAGGTGCCGTGGCGGATGCTGCCGCAGCGGCTGGACGTGTTCGACGAGCGGCTGTCGGTGTTCGAGAACGTCGCCTCGACGGCGCCGCACGCCTCCGCGGAGCGGATCCGGGCGCAGTTGGCCCGCTTCCTGTTCCGCGGCACGGACGCCGACGTCGCGGCCGCGGCGTTGTCGGGCGGTGAGCGGTTGCGGGCGGCGTTGGCGATGCTGTTGCTGGCGGATCCGGCACCGCGGTTGCTGTTGCTGGACGAGCCCACCAACAATCTCGACCTGCCCAGCCTCGAGCACCTCACCCAGGCGCTGGCGAGCTTCGAGGGCGCGCTGATCGTGGTGAGTCACGATTCGCGCTTCCTCGACGATATCGGGGTGACCCGGCGCCTGGAACTCACCGAAGAGGGCTTGGCGGAGACGTAGGCGGCAGTTCGCCGGACCGTCCGCGGTCCGCCGGCGGGCGGGACGAAGAACCGGCCTGGTCCGGCGGCGATCGGTTCGATCCGTACGGCTATGGGAACCGGGCACCGGATCGTCGTGCCCGGTTCCCCGTGCCGGTCCGCGAGAGGCGCGAGTTCACGCCCGGGCCGCACGCCGGAGGATGGCTGGATGTGCGAGCAGGCGGGGCGCCAGTCGCACCGCGAGATAGGTGAGCGTCAGCCAGGGACGCAGGTGCGGCTGCAACGTGCGGATGCGGCCCTGCTCGTCGAGTCCGACCACCAGCGCTTCGGTCAGCCGGAACGGTCCGATCGTGGCACCGGCCAGCAGGACACGCCGCGTACCGTCGCCGATTTCCTCCGTCCAACGCAGACCGGTGAGGCTTCCGTAGGCTGCCGTGAGCAGCACACACAGGTCGTCGCGGCCACGGAAGACCAACCGGCCGGACAGCGGCGAGACCAATTCGGCATCGGGTGCGAGAACCCGCGTCAGCGCGTCGATGTCGCCGCTTTCGGTCGCCCTGCGGAATTCGGCGATCGCGTCGGACATGGTGGTCGGCCCCTTCCCTCGTCGCTGGGTCCGAACCTAGTTCAAGTCACTTGCAAAAAGCAACGGACTAGACTGGCCGAATGCCCAAGGCCGCTTTCTCCGACATCGTCTGCTCGATCGCGCGCACGGTCGACGCGATCGGCGAGCGCTGGACACCACTGATCCTGCGCGACCTGTTCATCGGGCTGACCCGGTTCGAAGATCTGCGCCGTGACCTCGGCATCGCTTCCAATGTGCTCGCCGCGCGCCTGGACGCACTGCACGGGCACGGCATCGTGGAAAAGCGTCCGTATCAGTCGAATCCGATTCGCTACGAGTATCTGCTGACCGAACGTGGCCGTGATCTGTATCCGGTGCTGACCGTGTTGATCACGTGGGGCGACAAGTGGCTCGCGGGCACGGAAGGTCCGCCCGCCGTCGTGGTCCATCGCGAATGCGGGCGCCCGACGTCCGGTGTGGTGGTGTGCCGCGAGTGCGGCGAGCCGCTCACCGCGGGAAACGTTCGGTGGCTTTCCGGCCCCGGTGGGCGGCGAGGCCCGGGAACGATGCTGATCGGCGGCCTGCTCGAAGCCGGAGGCCCCACGGGCTGATAGGGCCTCGCTCGGGTGGGTTGTCGTCGCCCTCGGGCTCGAGGGTGCGGGTGGACCTGTCCGGTGCGGGATCGGACGCCGGCTGCGGCGATCCTTGACCGCGCTAGTTTTAGTCACATAGACTAAAACTAGAGAGGACGTGATCACATGGGATACGGACATTGGGACGACTCCGCCTATCGCGCGGCCAAGACCTTCCGCGCCGCCCGAGGGATCGATGATTTCGGCTACACCGCCGACATGCGGGCCGAGCCGCACGCGAACTGGCGGGTGCATCCGAACCTGGACCCGCTCGGCGTAGCGGTACGCGAGTGCCGGGATTCGGCCGAGCACGGCAATTCACTGCCCGTCGCGGTGCTGTTCGACGTGACCGGATCGATGGGGCGGGTTCCGCGCATCATGCAGGACAAGCTGGGCACCCTGCACGGTCTGTTGCGGCGCAAGGGCTATGCGGACGATCCGCAGATCCTGTTCGGTGCGATCGGTGACGCGGACACCGACCGCGTGCCGCTGCAGATCGGTCAGTTCGAATCCGACAATCGGATGGACGAGCAATTGCGTGCCGTCTTCCTGGAAGGCGGAGGTGGTGGGCAGAAGTCCGAGAGCTATGAACTGGCCGCCTATTTCCTGGCGACGCATATCGCGACCGACGCGTGGGAGAAGCGACGCAAGAAGGGCTATCTGTTCCTGATCGGCGACGAACTGAACAAGCCGCGGCTGGCCTCCCGCCACATCCGCGCGATCATCGGCGACAGTGTGCGACAGGACATCGCGGTGGAATCCATCTACCGCGAACTGGCCGAGCGATGGCACGTGCACTACATCCTGCCCGACCAGTCGAGCTACTTCCACGATCCGGAGATCGCCGAGCACTGGCGCGGGTTGCTCGGCCAGAACTTCCTGCGCCTGGACGACCCCGCGGCGGTGTGCGAACTCATCGCGCTGACCATCGGCTTGGCGGAGGGGCGCGTCGACCTCGCGGGCGGGCTCGCGGACTTGCGGGATGTCGGGTCCGAGGCCGAGGCCGAGTCGGTCGGGAAGGCGCTCGGGGCCGACGATACGCGACCGCGGGCCTTGCCGCGTGGCCGCGGCTGAACCGGAAGGGCGCATGGTGCCCGGGTCGCACATCATCGTCGTGGATCTCGGATTCGGGGACGCGGGTAAGGGCGCCACGGTCGACTGGCTGTGCGCGCCCGAGCAGGGCTTCGATGTCTCCGCCGTGGTCCGGTTCAACGGTGGGGCGCAGGCCGCGCACAACGTGATCGCCGACGGACGGCACCACACCTTCGCGCAGTTCGGATCGGGGACATTCGCAGGCGTGCCGACGCTGCTGTCGCGGCACATGCTGGTCGAGCCGATCGCGCTGGCGGCCGAAGCGCGCATGCTGGCCGCGCTGGGCGTGCGCGATCCGCTGTCCTCGATACGGATCGACGGTCGGGCGTTGCTCACCACGCCGATCCACATCGCCGCCAACCGTGCTCGCGAGGATGCGCGGGGTTCCGCGCGGCACGGTTCGTGCGGCAGGGGGATCGGCGAGACCGCGGGCTACGCGCTCGCCCACCCGGCTCCCACCGTGTCCGATTGCCTGCGTCCCTTGGCGCTGCGGCGCAAGCTGCGTGCGCTGGCGGAATACTACGGGCCGCTGATCGCGCCGAGTGGACATCGGTACGAACCGATCGACGACCTGGTGGAGATGTACCGCGAGTTCGCCGCGGCGGTACCGATCGTCGGTGACGACCAACTGGCTCGGTTCGCGCGGCAGGGCGCCTTGGTGTTCGAAGGGGCGCAAGGCGTCCTGCTCGACGAGTGGCGCGGGTTCCATCCGCACACCACTTGGTCGACCGTCGAACCGCGCAATGCGCGTGCGATGCTGGCCGAGATCGGCGAGTCGGGTTACGTGCTCGGCGTGACCCGCACCTATCAGACTCGCCACGGCGCGGGCCCGTTTCCCACCGAGGATTCCGGCTTGGACCTCCCCGAGCCGCACAATGCGGCCGGTCGGTATCAAGGCGAATTCCGTCTCGGCCACTTGGACACCGTGTTGCTGCGTTACGCCATCGAGGTGTCGGGCGGCGTCGACGGCCTCGCGGTCAACCACCTCGACGTGCCCGGAAGGCGGTATGCCGCAACTGAGTACATCGTGGACGGTGTGGTTCGAGACACCGTGCCCCCTGGACGCAGGCAGGACCTGGATCACCAGCGGAAGCTGACCCGGCTGCTGACGCGCGCCGAGCCCGTCCTCACCGAAATGCCGGACGATCCCGTGCCGTGGCTGGCCCGGACCCTCGGCGTGCCGGTCGTCCTCACCGCCCACGGTCCCGGCCGCCGCCACCGCGCACGCACGGCGTATGCCGCCGCGGCGTGAATCCTCCGCGCAGGTGCCGTTCCAGTGGCACACCGCCCGACGGGCGCGCGGCCGGTCGGGGCAGGATGGGTGGCCGTGGAGCAGTCCGTTGTGTCGGTGGATGTCGTGGCGTTGCGGTTCTGGGACGAGGACGGCGGCGTCCGGCTCGGAATCGCGCCCCGGGCGATGGAACCCTTCGCGGGGCAGCTGGCCTTGCCCGGTGTGCTGCTCGGCCGGGGGGAGCGGCTGGCCGTCGCGGCGCGCCGAGCGGTGCACACCAAACTGGGCGTCCCGGAGGCCGCGATCGGCTCGGTGGGGCAGTTGGTGACCTTCGACGAACCGAACCGTGACCCGCGCGGTCCTACGCTCTCGATCGCGATGTGGGCGGTGGTGGGGCCGCACGAAGGACCGGCGCGGTGGACCGGCTTCGACGAGGTTCCGGAGCTGGCGTTCGACCACAATCGCATCGTCGCGATGGCCCGCGATGTCCTGACGCGGTTGCTGTGGAAGGACCTTCCGTTCACCAGAGCCCTGCTCGGCGCGGAATTCCCCGCGACCAGGGCCGTGGCGGCCGCGACAGCGCTGTCCGGAGCCCGGCCCGACGCCGCGAATCTGAACCGCACGCTGGCGGCCATCCCGGGCCTGACGCGCACCGCCGAACGCCGTCGCGTCAAAGCGACCGGCAGGCCTGCGGCGGTGTGGACTTTCGGCACGCCGGAGTGAACGGCGCGAGGACCGATCCCCGGCCGTTCGGGCATCAAACCGCTATCGCGGGCTTGTCGCAAGTCGAGCAGGCCGGGGCGTCCTGCTCGAACTTCGGGATGGGGCCGTGATTCCGGTCAGGATTCCCGGCCGGATGATCGCTCCAGGCGGCGGGAAGCAGCGGGTGCCCTCGGTCTGTGGCGCGGACGTGACGACTGCGACGCCGACAAGGCCGATCACCGCCGAAGTAGTCTCAACGATCGGGGGCCGATCGTGTCCACCAGCACGCCCGGGGCCGACGACCCCGCGACAAAGACAACGCCCTAGGCGACGAGGCCGGGCGAGTCATGGCCGGGACGGTATGCGGTCGCGGTCCTCCGGACGATCCGAGCCGGGGACTATCTCGTATACGGCGTAGCTGCGGCCGAGTACGGGAAAGGAGACATTGCGTACCGGCACACCACGTGGGGTGCGCCCGAATTCTGTTCCACCATGGGCATGTCCGTGCACAGCGAGCGCCGCCCCGCCCGCGTCGACCGACTCGGCCAGATCATGACAGCCGAGTCCGGGATAGATCTTGGACGGTTCACCGGCCAACGTGTCGATGATCGGAGCGAAATGCATGAGGGCGATGCGGGTTTCGCAGTCGATCGAGGCGAGCGCCTGGCGCAGGCGAAGGGCGTCGAGCGGGCCGCGGCGCATGCGGGCGCGGTGTTCGGCGGACCCCTCGTCCGGCGTGCCGGGATGGTCGGGAAAGCCGCCGCTGCCGCCCATGACGCCGGCGACACCCAGCCGGATACCTCCGATCTCGAGGGTGATCGCGGTGCCATCCAGCACGTGGACGCCCAGTGCGGTGAGCCGTGCCGCGATCAGGTAGCCCGATCGCTGATCGTGATCGTGATTGCCGAGCACGGCGACCACCGGTACGGGAAGGCCGTCGAGTTCGGCGCATAGCAGATCCGTTTCCGCTCGCGTGCCGCCGTCGGTGAGATCGCCTGCGAGCAAGAGGATGTCGGCGTCCGCGGACAGACGACGGAAATCGGGGCGGAAGCGTCCGGCCACCGCCGCGCGCATGTGCAGGTCGGCGACGGCCGCGACACGAATGCACCCGCCGGTGCGCGCTGCGGTCACGACGGTCAGTCGGCCATATCGGCGAAGGGGTGTCAAGCGACGGCGCTGAGCCGCCCATCGCGGTCTGCCTGGTCGCGGGCCGAAACTTCGCGTTCATCTGACCGCGACCCGTTGTGAAGTCGGTATATAGCTTGACGCTATTCCGCGTTCAAGGACTGTTCAGTGAGGCTACGGGCACTGTGGCCGCCGATGAAACATCCATGAACACTGCCGCGGCAGCCTATCGCGCGTACCGGACGGTCCCGCATGGTCAACGGTATGAGCCGAGCGCGACTGCTGTCGAAAGTCGTTGCCGCAGCGACGGCCGTGTTCCTTCCGTTGTCCGTGGCGGCCGGCGTCGCGCAGGGGGAGATGCCGACGGCCAAAGTAGTCGTGATCGGCTTGGACGGCCTGATGTACGACAAGATCGAGCAGGCGAAGGCGCCGAATCTGCTGCGGTTGAGCGGCGAGGGGTTGCTGAGCCGTTCGTCGATCGCCCCGCACACCACCATCTCGGGTCCCTCTTGGGCCACCGTGCTGACCGGCGTGTGGGATCGCAAGCACGGCATCACGAACAACCAGTTCACCGCCGAACCGTTCATGCGACACCCGACGGTCTTCACTCAGCTCGAACGGGCGCGGCCGGCGCTGAAGACCCAATCCATCGCCACCTGGGACCAGATCGCCACCATAACCGGCAGCGGCAGTCCGCGCGCCGACGTCGTCGTCTCCACCGCGACCGTGCCGGACGATCCGGACGAGTCCCGCACCGACGCCGCCACCGCCGACGCCGTGGCCGCCGCGATCGGCAAGTTCGCGCCCGACCTGCTGTTCACCCATCTGGACCAGGTGGACCGCGCCGGTCACGACGCCGGTGGCGCGTCGCGCGCCTACCTGGACGCCGTGACGCGGATCGACGTTCTGGTCGGCCGCATCGTCGCCGCCGTGGACGCTCGTGCCGCCGCCCATCCGGCCGAACAGTGGACCGTGCTCGTCACCGCCGACCACGGCCACAAACCGAAGGGCGGGCACGGCGGCCAGTCCCCGGACGAGACGACCAACTTCGTCATCGCTCGCGGCCCCGGCTTCCGGCCCGGGGCCACCAGTACGCGAGCGACCCTGGTCGACATCGCCCCCACGGTGCTCGACCTCCTCGAGGTCGCTCCCCCCGCCGATCTCGACGGTCGCTCCCTGCGTACCGAGCCCGGACCCGCCCGTACTCCGTTGTCCGGGTCCCAGCCTGCCGCGATTCGCTGACAGGTGTTCGTTCGCGGATCCGGCGTTCGCGCTCGCTCGTCGGTGCGGGACAGCTCTGCTTCCCTGAGCCGTTGCAGCCACCCACACGATGAACTGAAAGCGCTGCTCATCGACGTTTCCATGGGATAGCGGAACGCGTCCGGTCACGCTGTGGCCAGCGAGCTGGGTGGATCGCGGTCACCCGACTCGTGACGGTCGTACGGGGCGGCCGGGACCGTCTCCCTTCCTTGTCCCGACACCCCGGGGCGCAACCTTCGTCCGCGGAGCGGACGTGGGTGCTCCGCCCGGACTAAAGTTGGTGGTCCGGGAGGTTGCACCGGTCGGATAGGGTGGTCCGATCGAGGCGCGGAGAGGTGGTGGCATGACTCAGCATCTGGGCGAGGCGAAGGTCGAGCAATCGACGTCGGGCCCGCGGCCGAACGGTGCGGGCGCCACCGACGCCGCGCAGGCCGCGAAGCCGCAGGCGCCGGCGAACGCGACGCCTCCGCGTCAGCCGGGCGCTTCCTCCGCCGTGCCGTCCTCGGCCTCGCGCCGGGTGCGTGCGCGCCTGGCCAGGCGCATGACCGGGCAGCGCGGTATCGCGGCGGTCAAACCGGTGCTCGAGCCGCTGGCCACCGTGCACCGCGAGCTGTACCCGAAAGCGAACCTGACGCTGCTGCAGCGCGCGTTCGACGTGGCCGACGAGCGGCACAAGCATCAGTTCCGCAAATCGGGTGACCCCTACATCACCCACCCGCTCGCCGTGGCCAACATCCTCGCCGAGCTCGGCATGGACACCACCACGCTGGTGGCCGCGTTGCTGCACGACACGGTGGAGGACACCGGCTACAGCCTCGAGCAGCTCACCCAGGACTTCGGTTCCGAGGTCGCCCACCTCGTCGACGGCGTCACCAAGCTGGACAAGGTCAATCTGGGCGCCGCCGCCGAGGCGGAGACCATCCGCAAGATGATCATCGCGATGGCCCGCGACCCGCGCGTGCTGGTGATCAAGGTGGCCGACCGGTTGCACAACATGCGGACCATGCGGTTCCTGCCGCCGGAGAAGCAGGCCAAGAAGGCCAAGGAGACGCTGGAGGTCATCGCTCCGCTGGCCCACCGCCTCGGTATGGCGACGGTGAAGTGGGAGCTGGAGGACCTCGCCTTCGCGATCCTGCACCCGAAGAAATACGACGAGATCGTCCGGCTGGTCGCCGACCGCGCACCCTCGCGCGACACCTACCTGGCGAAGGTGCGGGCCGAGATCGTCAACACGCTGGCCGCCTCCCGGATCAACGCGATCGTCGAGGGCCGCCCGAAGCACTATTGGTCGATCTACCAGAAGATGATCGTCAAGGGGAAGGACTTCGACGACATCCACGACCTGGTCGGCATCCGCATCCTGTGCGACGAGGTGCGTGACTGCTACGCGGCCGTCGGCGTGGTGCACTCGCTGTGGCAACCCATGGCGGGCCGGTTCAAGGACTACATCGCCCAGCCGCGCTACGGCGTCTACCAGTCACTGCATACCACCGTGGTCGGGCCGGATGGCAAGCCCCTGGAGGTGCAGATCCGCACCCAGGACATGCACCGCACCGCGGAGTTCGGCATCGCCGCGCACTGGCGCTACAAGGAGACCCGCGGCAAACACTCCAACGACACCGCCGAGGTCGACGACATGGCGTGGATGCGCCAGCTGCTGGACTGGCAACGGGAGGCCGCCGACCCGGCGGAATTCCTGGAGTCGCTGCGCTTCGACCTGAAATCGCCGGAGATCTTCGTGTTCACGCCGAAGGGCGACGTGATCACGCTCCCGCAGAAGTCGACCCCGGTGGACTTCGCCTACGCCGTGCACACCGAGGTGGGCCACCGCTGCATCGGCGCCCGGGTGAACGGGCGCCTGGTCGCGCTGGAGCGACAGCTGGAGAACGGCGAGGTCGTCGAGGTGTTCACCTCGAAGGCGCAGAATGCCGGCCCCAGCCGCGACTGGCAGAACTTCGTGGTGTCCCCGCGCGCCAAGGCGAAGATTCGCCAGTGGTTCGCCAAGGAGCGGCGCGAGGAGGCGCTGGAGAGCGGCAAGGAGCAGATCTCCAAGGAGGTCCGCCGCGTCGGGCTGCCGCTGCAGCGGTTGATGAGCGTCGACGCGATGACCGCGGTCGCCCACGAGCTGCACTACACCGACATCTCCACGCTCTACACCGCCGTCGGCGAGCACCAGGTCTCCGCGCACCACGTGGTGCAGCGGCTGATGGCGCAGCTCGGTGGCATCGGCGACGTGGAGAACGAGCTGGCCGAGCGCTCCACCCCGTCGACGACGCCGAGCAGGCAGCGGGTCACCGGCGACGCGGGCGTGCTGATCCCCGGCGCCCCGGGCACGGTCGCCAAGCTGGCGAAGTGCTGCACCCCGGTGCCCGGTGACGAGATCATGGGCTTCGTGACCCGTGGCGGCGCGGTGAGCGTGCACCGCACCGACTGCACGAACGCCGGTTCGTTGCGCGAGCAGGCCGAGCGGATCATCGAGGTGTCCTGGGCGCCGTCGCCGTCCTCGGTGTTCCTGGTCGCGATCCAGATCGAGGCGCTCGATCGCACGCGGCTGCTGTCCGACGTCACCAAGGTGCTGGCCGACGAGAAGGTCAACATCCTGTCCGCCTCGGTGGCCACGCACGGCGACCGGGTGGCGATCAGCAAGTTCACCTTCGAGATGGGCGATCCGAAACACTTGGGGCACTTGCTGAACGTGGTGCGCAACGTGGAGGGCGTCTACGACGTCTACCGCGTCACCTCCGCGGCGTGAGCGGCCCAACCGTGCGGTAGCTGCCAATTAGCTATCTTCTCAAGGTGTTTCGCGTGCCCCGAACTCCGCTTCGGGGTTGTCAATCGAGACGATCTGCCGGAAACTTGTCGGACCGATTCTGGGAACGCGCCGCGGTGTGTCGCGTTCATGTCGGTGTGTCGTGGAAGTTTTCCGTCGATGCGGCAGTAATAGCCGGAATCTGTTACGGTCTATTGCGTTTCATGGCGTTGAGGTACCTGCGGCAGACGACTTGATTGCGGATCGCTATGACTGGATACTCGGCAAGACTCTCGGGGATGCTGGTAGCACTCGCCGTGGCTGTGGCGACCGCCGGTGTCGCCGCGGCGGAGCCGCCGGATCCCGGTCCCTCCACGAAGATTCGCCTCACGACCTGTCCCGCGTTGTACGCCTTGGGAATTCAGGGCACCGGTGAATCCTCGCCGGACGCGGCGCCCACCACCGACACCGGCATGCTCTCCACGGTCTTCCGGCCGATGATGGCGAAAGCGCCCGACACCGGACTGGTCGATCGGGCTTACGTGCCATACGAATCCGGTTTCGGCGGCGCGACCGCCGGTGGCGCGGCGCCCTACTCGGAATCGGTGGCCGGCGGTCTCGCCCGTTTGCGCGGCATGGCCGAAACCGTCGCCGAGGCATGCCCGAACAGCCGGTTCGCGGTGGTCGGTTATTCGCAGGGCGCGCACGTCGCCTCGATGTTCGCGCAGGAGATCGGTCAGGGCCGCGGCGTGCTGCCCGCCGAGAAGGTCGCCGCCGTAGCGTTGTTCGGCGATCCGACCCGCAATCCCGGCGCGCCGCTGTTTCCGGGCGCGCCGGGGAAAGCGACGCCGGATCCCGCGCCGGGTACTGCGGGCGACCGGCTGGAATCCCTTGCCGCCCTGCCGCAGGCGCCTGCGATCGGCGGCGGCATCGGCCCGGAGCGCGACAAGGCCGCGAACTTCGGGGCGCTCACCGGACGAGTGGCGAGTTTCTGCGCGGCGGGCGATCTCGCCTGCGACGCCCCGGACGGCGCGCCCATCCTGAAGGCCGTCGCCAACGTGGTCGGCCAGTCCAAGCTCAGCGGCGGCGACCCGATCGCCTCGCTGGTGTCGATCGCGCAAGCGCTGGCGTTCACGTCGATCAAGACCGCGACCCAAGTGGTCAACGGGGACATCGAAGGCAATTCGCTGGCCACCCTGTCGATCTCGCCGGAGAAGTCGATCTCGCAGCGCCTGGCGGACGCCTCCGATCCGCGCACGCCGCTGAATCTGCCCCGCGCGCTGCAGGCGCTGGTGAAGGTCGGCATGATCGGCTTGAATTCCGTGGTCGCGGTGGTCCGAGCGGTGATCAATCCGGCGAATATCGCCGAGCTGGCCACCGCGGGCCTGGCGAATCCGCCCGCCGCGTTGCTGTCGCTGGGAGCCGAGCTGGTCGGTGCGATCACTCAGCTGATTCCGCCGACCACCGGCGTCCGGCTGGTCACCCAGGCCTTCGACGCGGTGGTGCAGAACATCACCGACAACAGCGAGCTGCTGAACACGGCCACCTGGGTGCGCTACTGGGACACCGTGCAGCGCCACACCGGCTACAACAGCGCCATCGTCGCGGCGAACGGTGCCGCTCCCACCCAATTCGTCGCCGAATGGCTCGCGGCGCTCGCTCGCGACATCGCTGATGCATCCGGTGGCAAGGCCGAGCCCCGGCCGGTGCTGGAGAAACAGCCGACCGGATTCTTCGGGGACGGCTCCGGCGCGTCTCCCACGCCGAGTTCGTCCGGTACGGGACA
Organism: Nocardia sp. NPDC019219; assembly: GCF_040632645.1. NCBI lineage: Bacteria > Bacillati > Actinomycetota > Actinomycetes > Mycobacteriales > Nocardiaceae > Nocardia > Nocardia sp. NPDC019219. Next base: position 489,443 of record NZ_JBEYCG010000002.1, read on the forward strand.
ATTTCCGTTCGGGACAGGAGCCGATGGCGCCTCATCCAGCGGCGTGACATCGATTCCGCCCACCGACCGAACCGGCACACCCAACACCTACCCGTTCTCCACGAACTGATCGCCGAGAGGGTCCGACGATGCGATACTGCGTGCCCTGCTCTGCGGGAATGGGGGAATGTTGAAGTCGTACAAACAGCTTTCCCGCTGGTACGGCGCTCTGGAGCCGGACAACGGCGTGCCGGAGAAGAGCAAGCCGGATGAGGCGAACACCATCATCCCCGCGGACGACGACAGACCTGCGCGCTACCCCGACTACCTCCGCGACGACGAGCCGTGGCAGCGCAGGCCCGAAGAGGTTCCGTCGGATCTGCCCGCGCAGCGCAGCGAGTTCACCGGCGGGTGGTCGGATTGGGTCGTGACCGGCCATGCGCCGGGCCCCGACGACGACTATGTCGCGCCGCGGCACGCCGACCCCGTGCCGTTTCCGTGGGCCGGCGACGACGAGCACGACCCGGTCGAGCCCCCACGCCCCGCGGAGTCGCGCGCGCTGCGGCAGGCCGCTCGCGCCCACCCGGCCGTCCGCCGGGCCCGGCTGCTGATCCTCGTGATCGTGGCGGTGCTGGTCATCGTCGTCGCCGCCGTGGGTGTGCTGCTCCTGCTGCGTTCGGCCGCCGATCGCGCCGCGCAGCCGATGCACCCGCATATGTCCGCGTCGGTGCAGCTCACCGTCGGCGGCGCCCAGGCGGTGGGTAACCCGCGCGTGGCCGGTGCCTGTCCCACGGAGCGCAGCGACGCGATCGTGCGCAGCGCGGAGGCCGGCGGCACCGGCTCCGGACCGGACGCGGTGCTGTCGTTCCAGTACGCGTACTACGTCGAGCGCTCCGGCGAACGAGCCCGCGCGGCCGTCGCACCGGACGCGAACGTCCAGCCCGCACCGGTCATCCAGCGCGGCATCGACTCCGTCCCGGCGGGCACGACGCATTGCGTGCGGATCGTGACGGTCGGAGACAACCGGTATTCGGTGGAGGTCACCGAATACCGGCCCGGCGGCGCGCCCGCCACGTACAGCAGGCAGACGGTCACCACAGCGGTGATCGACGGCCGCACCCTGATCACGGGTATCACGGCCGGATAAAGGAGAGCAGAGGCGATGGGAGAGGACTGGAGCCGCTGGCTCGACGAGGCGCCCGGGGATGGCGCGGCGTCGAGCCGGCCGGTGCGTTCCAAGGCTCCGGTGGTGCGGTTGCGGCGCGGCAAGGGCGACGGCTCCGAGGCGGATCATCCGGTGCAGCGGCCGATCCTGGTGGTCGGCGGGTGCGGTGGTGCGGGCACCACCACGACGGCGTTGGGTTTGGCGGGTGAACTCGGTTCGGGTGGCACGCCGACGGTCGCGGTGGACGCTACCTCGGCGGGCAGCGATCTCGCGCTGCGCGGCGCGGACGAGCACCTGCACCCGATCAGCTTGCAGTCCTGGCTGTACGGTCGCGGTGACGGCGAGCCCGCGCCCTTGAAGGAGTGCCTGTCGCGGGCGACTTCGGGCATCGGGTTGCTCTGGCGCGACGCCGCGCCACTGCGCAGGCGTGCGACCTATCTCACGGTCGCCCGCGCAGTGCGCGAGGCCGGATACACCGGCGTCTACGACGGGGGACACCCGATTGCCGCCCGGCAACTGCTTCCCCTGCTCGATGACGCCGATGTCGCTCTCGTGCTCGCCATTCCGGCTCGCAACGACGCGGCCAACCGGCTGCGGGTCGCCCTGGAATGGCTGGACGACCAGTTCGGCGACGCCGGGGAGGGGCGCGGAGGCGGCATCGTCGGCGACACCACCATCGTCGTCTCGCACCAGTATCCGGGCGATGACTCCCGGGTAGCGGACCATTTGCGTGAGCATCTGTCCGGCTGGGTCCGCGACATCAGGGAGATTCCCTACGATCCGCACCTGGCCCGTGGTGAACTCGTGCGGCACACCTCGTTGGCCGCCGAGACGCGCCGGGCGTATGGGCGCCTGCTCGCCGGGGTGGCATCATGACCGCCGCCATGATTTTTCCGCGTCAGCCCGACCCAGCGCCCGCCGGTGTGATCGCCCCGCCGGAGTCCCGCCGTGCCGCCGTATGGGACCGTCCCGTGCCGGGTGTGGGCCGGGCGCCACTGGTCTGGCTGCTGGGTGTGCACGGCGGAGCCGGAGCCAGTACCCTCGCGCATGTGCTTGCGCCCGCGGCGGATTCGGGCCGCCGCTGGCCCGGCGTCTTCGACCGCGAAAGTCCGTTCGTCGTCCTCGTCGCACGAGAGACGATCGCCGGTCTGTCTCGCGCGCACGACCTACTGCGCCAACATCTTTCGGGTTTCGCCGGTCCCTCCGACGTGCTCGGCCTGATCACGGTTGCCGCGCGGCCCGGCCGGATGGCTCCGGAGATCCGGCGCTATCGCGACGTGGTCGGCTCCTTGGCCGGGCAGGTGTGGCAGGTGCCGTGGTACGAGGAATGGACGCTGGTCGAACCCGAGCAGCTGCCGGTGTGGTCGCCCGGTGACCCGATGCCGTCCAGGAAACGCAAGCTCGATCTGCTGGAGGAAGTCCCGCTCGATGTCCGGGAGCTCGGCGCCGACATCGTGGCGGCCGCGCGGACGGCACTGGAGGAGGCCGGCTACGACCGCCGGTCACCGGATCTCCGTAAGCCGCCCGATGAGTGAACGTCCGCATCGAATCGGCGACAACCACCCACCATTCGAGAAAGGCACCCGATGAGCACGCTCCTCCTCGCCGTGCAGGACACGTACGGCACCGTCCTCGCGCAAGTCGGTAATCCGACGCCCGAGGCGCCGCCGGGCTCGGAGAAGATCCTGCAGCTGGTGCGCTATCTCACCTGGTTCGTCCTGCTGTCGGGCATCTGCGGCATCGTCTATGCGGGCGGCAAGTTCGCCTGGGAGAAGTGGACCGGCGGTGGCCTCGAGTCGCCGAAGATGGTGGCGGGCGCGATGATCGGCGGCGTGGTCGCCACCAGCGCGGGCACCATCATGAACGCCGTCATCGGCACCTGAGGCCGACGATGGGTACCGTACGCATGTCCGCAGTGGAGCTGCTCGCCTACAAGCAGATGCCCGCCGACGTCCTGGCACCGCTGATGCAGCTGCTGAACTGGCTGCTGTGGTTCGTCCTGCTGGTATGCCTGGCCTGGATGATCGTGTCCGCGGGAAAGCTGTGGCTGGTCTTCCGCAGCGATCTGGCCATGAACGATGCCTCGCACGGTGTGCTGATGAGCCTGCTGGGTGCGGTGGTGGCGAGCACGGCGTCGGGGATCGCCCTGGCGTTCCTGCCCGCGTGAGCCGCCGGACCGGGACGGGGACGACGCGCGAATGATTTCGACAGTACTGCGACCGGCGGACGCCGCGGCGTGGCGGCGCGACATCCGCCGCCCCGCGGCCGGAGTGGTCGGCGCCGCGCTGCTGGTCGCGGCCGTCGGCTGCGGCGGTGGTGGTGCGGACTCGGCGGAGCCGGATCTGTCGGCCGCGCCCACCAACGTGCGGTGGCAGCCGTTCCAAGGTGTGCCGTTGCCGCAGACCGATCAGGGGCCGCGGTCCACGGCCGACGGCGCGGCGACCGGTTTCGAACACTCGCCGCGCGGTGCGGCCGTCGCCGCGCTGACCCACTCGGTGCGGCTGGCAGTGGCCGCCGATACGCAGTGGGCGAAAGTCGCTGCCGGAGAAGTCGTTCCGGGTGCCGCCAAGGACGAGTGGGCGATCAACCGGGTGCAGTTGTCGATCACCGGCCCGGCAGCCCCGGAGTTCGCTCCGCGTTTGCTCGGCTACAAGATCACCGGTTACTCCGAGTCGCGTTCCACCGTCGACGTGTACACCGAATACTCCGACCGGTCGAAGGCGGTGCACCACACGGCCGTCGAGTGGTTCGGCGACGACTGGAGATTACGGCTGCCGGATCCGGATTCGACCGCACGACCCCTCGATTCGATCGCCGCATTACCTACCGACATTGTGAAACTGGAGGCACCGACGTGAGCGACAGAGAGTCGTACACGCGCGACCGTGTCTCCTTCGGGATCGTCGCCTCCGCCGCGGTGCTGGCGCTCATCGTGGTCGTCGGCATCTTCGTCTTCGTCAGCCGTGACGAAGAGCCGGTCGGAGGCGCGCCCGCCGTCGCCGAAGGCTCCGGCGGCACCGGCTTCGCGAGCCCCGAGACGGACATCCTGGGCAGGCGCGTCGACATTCCGAACAACCCTGCCGGACAACCGCTTTCGCAGGACCCCTCGCGCCAGCGCAAGCCCACCGACCCGGACTGGCTGACCGCGGCGCCGGAAGGTACCACCGAACCGCACGGCTGGCAGCGGGTGTACGGCGCCTCCGTCCCGTTCTCCACCTCCGACGGACCGACGCGGATCGAGGACGACCTGGCCGTCGGCTACTCGCACACCCCGCAGGGCGCGGTGCTGGCCGCGGCGCAGATCACCTACCGGCTCAACGCCCGGCCCGCCGATCGCGACCTGTACGTGCGCCAGGTCCGGGTGTCCGCCCAGCAGATCGCCGCCTACGACAAGGCGCTGGCCGACGACCGCCTGCCGCAGCAGCAGCCGGAGAAGGTGACCCGATACTTCGTGGCCTCCGACGCTTTCAAAGTGGACGACTACGCCGACGATCTCGCCATCATCCGGCTGGCCACCAGGGGACCGGTGGTGGACGGCAAACAGCTGTGGGCGGCGACGCGCCTGGTCATGGTGTGGGACGCGGGCGACTGGCGACTGAAGCCCTCCACCACCAACAACGCCCAGACCGAATATCTCGAATCGCTGACGGGGTGGACCAAGTGGTGACCGCGCGCAGACCCGGACGGATGCCCCTGGCGCTGATGGGCGCGGGCGCGCTGATCAGTGTTGCACTGGCGGTGGCACTGACAGTGGTCGCGCTGCGGGACGACGCCTCCGCGGACGAGCGGGATGTCGTGCCCGGTACGTCGGCGGGAACCGCTCCCGATCCGGTCGCAGGCACATCCGCGTTCGGCACACCGGAGACCGACCTGTTCGGTCGTCGGGTTGACGTGCCCGTTCGAACGGCCGGTGTTGTGCTGCAACAAAAACCGGATCAGCGGCAGCAACCGGGCACGCCCGGATGGACCGCGGCCGCGCCCACGCCGCCGAACGGCGAGGGGGTGTGGCAGCGGCTGTTCGGTGGTCCGGTCGTGCGCTTCTCCGCGTCCGACGGTCCGTCCCGCATCGACGGCTCCGCCGCCTTGGGATTCGCTCACACGCCGCAGGGCGCCGCGCTGGCCGCCGAACAGATCTACTGGCGGACCAATGCCAATCCGAGGGATCGTGATCTGCTGACCCGGCTGGTCGACGTGACGCCGCAATACATGGCCGAGTACGACCGTCTGGTCGCCGAGGGCAAAGTGTCAGACCGCCTGCCTGACAAGCTGAGACCCCTGTTGTTCGCTTCGGACGCGTTCCGAATCGAGAGCTATGCGGATGATTTCGCGAAAGTGCAGTTTGCGAGAAAGGCTCGAGAAACAGTTGATGGCCAACCAACGTGGGTGGGCATGCGCCTGGCGGTCCGGTGGCGAGACGGAGATTGGAAGCTCACCACGGTGACAGGCGACGAGCGAGTGCAGATCGAGTCCCTGCGGAGCATCGAGGGGTGGACACAATGGTGAGGCGCCTAGTCACGATACTCGCGGTCATCTTCACGGTGATGATCGCGACGCCGACCGTGGCCTACGGCCAGACCTACGGATTCGACGAGACGTGCAACGAGATTCACGACACGCTCGACAACGTCGGCCTGCCCGGCATTTCACTCGGCGACGCCGCGTCCGCCGCGTGCAAGGCGGGCAACGCCGCCACGCATCCCGACCAGGCGGCGACGGCGGTCAAGGACAAGGCCTGGGATTCGACCTTCGGCAAGGTGGTCGATTCGCTGATGAACGGTCTCGGCGAGGCCATCATCCTGGCGTTGACCTTCTGGATGAAGGTGCCCAACGAGGCGGCGAGCGATTCCGGTTCGCTGTTCACCAAGATCAACGACTACACCTATCAAGCCCAGATCCTGTTGTTGATAGCGTCGGTGATCCTGTCCGGGGCGCGATTGGCCGAAGCCAGACGCGGGGCCGCGATGAACGAAGCGGCCGAATCGTTCCGGATGTTCACCCGCGTCGTGTTCAGTTCCTGGATGCTCGGTGCGGTGATCGTCGCGGGCACGCAGGCGTCGGACCGCTTCGCCGAGTGGATCATCGACGACTCGACCAACGGCAACGCCAAGGACCTGGCCGAGCTGATGGTGAAGACCAGCAAGTTGCAGGCGTTCTCGCCGGGCTTGGTGCTGATCATCGCGATCGTCGGCCTGCTCGGCGCGCTCGCGCAGATCGTGCTCGCGATCGTCCGGCAAGGCCTGCTGGTGATCGCGGCCGGTGTGCTGCCGCTGGCGGCGGCGGCCTCCGGCATGAACATCGGCAAGCAGTCCTATCAGAAGCTCATCGGCTGGATCATCGCCTTCATGCTGTGGAAGCCGGTGGCTGCGATCGTGTACATGATCGCGTTCACCACAGCGGGCCACGTCGATTCGCTCACCCCCACCGGCGGCCTGCCGGACGGTGAGCAGGCCCAGCGCATGCTGGTCGCGATCGTGCTGCTGTGCAGCGTGGCCTTCGTGCTGCCCGCGCTCATGCGACTGGTCACTCCGGCTGTCGCGATCGTCGGCAGCGGCGGTTCCGGTTTCACCGCGGCCGGCGGCACGCTGGTGGGGGTCGCGGCCTTGGGCGCCATGGGCACCAAGGCGGTCGGCGTCAAGGACGCGGCGGCTCCCGGCAGGGCCGGCTATGTGAGCGGCAGCGGCACCGGCCCCCGTCCCGGCGGCGCGGGTGGACCACGCGGCGGTGGCGCACCTCGCCCGACGCCGCCGCGTGGCGGCGGCGGCCCCCAGGGCGGTGCGGCTCCGCGCGCCTCCGGACCCGCGGGCGCGGCCGGGGTAGCGTCCGGAGCGGCCAGGACGGCAGGCCGGATCGGCGCGGCGCGCGCCGCGAGCGGCGGGTTGAACCGGGCCGACCAAGCCATGGGTGACGTCGCGGGCGATCGCTGGACGAACCGTTCACCCGACCTCGGGAGGAGCACCATTCCGCGATGACACTCACCGACACCTACGAGCGGCGCTCGTACGGGCTTTGGCAGAAGCCGCGCAGCGCAGGTCTTTTCGGCCTGCGCTGGGAGGAGACCGTGCTCGGCTTCGCGGTCGTGATCACGGCGCTGATCACCGCGATGGTCGGCGGCTTCCAGTGGGGTGCGATCGTCGGCGGCGTCGGTGTCGTCGTGATGGTCCCGCTGGTGTGGCGGACCGGAGGTCGTTCGGGCTACGAGACGGGATTGATGATGTTCAACTGGATGCGCTCACGCAGTCGTGGCGAGCACGTGTACCGCGGTGGCCGCTTCTCCCGGATTCCCGGCGGCGTGACCCGTCTGCCCGGGCTGCTGGCGCCCTCCAAGCTGTATGAGGGCATCGACGCGGGCGGCTACAGCTTCGGCATGATCCACCTGCCGCAGTTCGCCCAGTACACGGTGGTGCTGCGTGCCTGGCCGCAAGGCCACGAGGCGGTGGACCAGCCGGTGATCGATCGGTGGGTCTCGGCGTGGGGCACCTTCCTCGCCTCGGTCGGCCAGACCAGCGACATCGTGGCCGTGGTGCCGGTCATCGACACCGTGCCGGAGACCGGAAACCGCTTGCTCACCGAGGTTTCCACGATCACCAGGCCGGAGGCGCCGGAACTGGCCCAGCAGGTGATGTACGAGCTGGCCACCGAACTGCCGCAGGAGCGGGTGCAGTTGCTGCCGCGGGTGGCGATCACGTTCAAGGCCACCACCGCCGAGCGCCGCAAGAATCCGGCGGAAGAGGCCGTCGAGATCGGCCGTCGCCTGCCCGGAATCTGCGCCGCGCTGGCCGAGGCCGGTGTGCGCGCCCAGCCGATGTCGGCCGACGAGGTGATCGCTTTCATCCGCCGCAGTTACGATCCCGCCTCGCAGGCCGACCTGGAAGTGGCCGCGGGCGAACCGGAAGGGCACGGCCTGGACTGGGCGGACGCGGGCCCGGTGTCCCACGACGAGAAGTGGGATCATCTGGTGCACGACGGTGGCCGGTCGGTCACCTGGGAGATGGACGCCGCTCCGGAGGGCGCGGTCGACGAACGGGTGCTGCAGCGGCTGCTCGCGCCGAATCCCGAAGTACCACGCAAACGTATCGCGATCGTGTACCGTCCGCACTCAGCCGCCGACGCCGCAGAAATCGTCGACGACGATTTCAAGAACGCGTTGGTGGCCCAGCAGAGCGAACGAGGGGTCGTGTCCGCGGCGGCGACGCTGCGGGTGGGCGCGACCCAGCAGGCCCGCGAAGAGCAGGCCCGGGGTCACGGTGTGACCCGCTTCGGGGCGCTGGTGACCATCACCGAGCCCCTGCGCGGTGACCTGCCGCGTATCGAAGCCATCACGCGCGACCTGTCGACCCAGGCGCGCTTGAAGATTCGGCGGTGCTACCGCTACCAGGCGGCGGCCTTCGCGGCCTCCCTCGGTTGCGGGGTGATCCTGCCGGAACACGCGACTATTCCGAAGGCACTGGCGGGGTGAGCTATTCATGGCACGGGACTACGAGCCACCCGTACGGGAACGGGACGAGGACGCACGCCGCAGGCGGCTCGAGCAGTCCGGCCGCGACGAGTGGGGACAGCGGCCGGAGCGCCGGCGCGCCACACGGGATTCGGCGCGGGTGAACGGCGAGGACCGGCGCGGCGTCGACACGTCCGACCGGCGCTCGGCCGAGCGGCGTGGGCGGCCGGGCACGGGCCGGTCCGACGGCGTCCACGCCGACCGCGGGCACGCCGAACGTCCCCGCGGCGAGCGGAACTCGCGCATGTCCCGGGACGCGGTCACCGAGCGCATCGCCGCGCGGCCGGAACGCAACGGGGCCAGGAACGGGCGCGTGGCACGGCCCGCGAAGGTGGACTACACCGCCGACCGCGCCATGGGCACCCCGTACACGGACAAGGCGGCCCGCCGCGCGAAAGCGAAGGCAGATCGGCGCAAACAGTCCGGCCCGCCGCTGCTCGACGACGCCACCCGCGCCAAGCTGGAGATGATCGCCCGCGAGGGCAGTGGTCTGCGGGCGGCGTTCGCCCAGTTCCGGGTCCGCACCGACGACATCCGCCGCCGCAACTACGCGGCGCGCGCGGAGCAGACGATCGAGGACGGATTCGATCGCAGCACAGCGCAACTCACCGACCGCGGCTACGCGGGACCGGGAGGCGGCCGGATGAACGTCGTCGGCCGCCCGGTCGAGTACCGCGCCACCACCGCCCAGGTCGCCGGCCTGTGGCCCTGGTCGGTCGGCGCGGGCGCGCCGCTGATCGGCACGCCCCTCGGCTCGCACCTGCACACCGGTGCGCCGGTCTGCTTCGACCCGATGAACTGGTTCATGCGCGGCAGTTTCATCACCGCGCCCAGCTTGTTCGTGCTCGGCCTCAACGGTTTCGGCAAGTCCTCGCTGGTTCGCCGGATCGTGCTGGGCGGCATCGCGCAGGGGATCACGCCGTTGATCCTCGCCGACGTCAAGCCCGACTACCGGAAGATGGTCGAGCTGGTCGGCGGGCAGGTGATCGACCTCGGATACGGGCACGGCAAACTCAACCCGCTCGCGGCGGGGGTGCTCGGCGCGGTGGTCCCGCGGCTGGAAGAGTTCCCGGCCTTGCAACTGCAGGTGTTGCAGGACTTGCGAGCCCGGCAGGTGACCCTGATCGCGGGCCTGGTCGAACTGGTACGCGGTGACCGGGTGCGCGACTACGAGGAGACACTGATCTCCACGGCCCTGCGCATCCTGTACCGGCCGGGCAGCGGCTACACACCGGACAAACCGCCGATCATGGAGAACCTGCTCGAGGTGATCGTCGGCGGCGGTGAGGAATTGATGCTGGACGCGGGCGCCGACGACGTCGCGGAGTACCAGGAGGCGATCAAGGGCCTGCGCCGCTCCCTACGCGCGCTCACCCAGGGTCCGTTCGGCGCGGTCTTCAACGGACAGACCACCGTGCCGATCGACACCAGCGCGGTCGCGGTGTGCATGGACGTCTCGCACATCCCGACCGGCGACAAGAAGCTCAAGGCCGCGGTCATGCTGGCCTGCTGGGCCGACGGGTTCGCCTCGGTCGAAGCCGCGCACGTGCTCGCCGACGCGAAGCTCGGCCCGCAACGCTATTTCCAGGTGGTGATGGACGAGCTGTGGCAGGTGCTCGGCCTCGGTGACTTCATGGTCGACCGCGTCGACGAACTCACCCGATTGCAGCGCGGCATCGCGACCGCGCTGATCATGATCAGCCACACCATCAAGGACCTGCAGGCGCTCGGTTCGGAAGCCGCCATCGCGAAGGCGCTCGGTTTCCTCGAGCGGGCGCGCGCCAAGATCTTCGGCGCGCTCCCGGCCGAGGAGATCAAACGGCTGGACAGCACGGTTCCGTTCACATCGGCCGAGGAGGAGATGGTGACCGGATGGTCCGCACCGCAAGCGCTGACCGGCGAGGCGCTCAAACCGGGACAGCAGCGGCCCTCGCCGCCGGGCACCGGCAAGTTCCTGCTGAAGATCGGCGAGGATCGTCGCCCCGGCATCCCGTTCCACATGGAATTCACGCTGTCGGAGAAGGAAAGCGGGATCCACGACACCAACCAGCGGTTCAGTGAGTTCACCGAATCGACCTCGCGCGGAACGGATTCACCGGGGAGCGCCGCATGATGCCGCACCGGTCCTACCGTCGCGTCTCTCCGGAGGTGCGCCAAGCGGCGGTCGAACAGGTCATCGCGCTGACCGGCAAGCTGCGTAGTGAATCGGAGGCCTGCCGCGTGGTCGCCGAGCAGATCGGTGTGCACACGAACTCGGTGCGGAACTGGGTGCGCGCGGCCGAAGGCCCCGGTCTGGAACGGATGGACGCGATCGCGCTGCGGCGCAAAGTCGCACTGCTGCAGCAGCAATTGGCGGCCGCCGCCGAGATGAACCGCACGTTGGCCGACACCCTCAACGAAGCCCGGCGCCGGACGTGAATCACGGCTGCGCGCGGCACGATGCCGGAGTGCGGCGATGAGCGGCAAATCGGTGTTGTGGACGGCGCTGGGCGCGGTGCTCGGCCTGATGACCATCGTGCTGGTCATCGTCATGCCCGCCGTGGACGACGCCTGCGAGGGCGGGTCCGTGCTCGGTTCGCAGTCGGCGCTCCCGCCGCTGGGCGGCTACCCGCCGGGTGATCGCCGCGCCGCCGCGACCGCCGGTTCCAGCGCGACCCAGACCAATCCGGCGGCGACCGCCACCCCCTCGCTCGCCGCGGGAGCAGGCCCGCTGCGCCGGACCTTGCCGATGGCCACCGGAACCTTCACCGTGTCGGATACCTTCGGTTCGCGGGGCGGCGCCCACCGGGGCGTCGACTTGGCCGCGCCCGACGGCACGCCGATCTTCTCGGTATCCGACGGCCGTGTGGTCGCCGCCGGTCCGGCGTCCGGCTTCGGCAACTGGATCGTCGTCGATTCCGTGGACACCAACGGCCGTTCGTACTCGGCGGTCTACGGCCACATGTGGGATTCCGGCGTGCTCGTCCGCGCGGGCGACACGGTGACGGCGGGGCAGCACATCGGCGCGGTCGGTTCGGCGGGGGAGTCCAGTGGCCCCCATCTGCATTTCGAGATCGTCCCGGGCGGCCGGTTCACCGGCGGGCGCCAGATCGACCCGCTGCCGTGGCTGGACGGCGCCCCGACCCCGGATGTCGGCGGTGCGCGCGCCTACTCCAGCGATCCGCGCTGCAGCCTCGGTTTCGGCACCGCCGGTGGCGCGCTGGCCGCGGGCAAGGTGCCGCAGGAACTGGAGATCTGGTACCGCCGGGCGGGTTCGATCTGTCCGCAGATCACGCCTTCGCTGCTGGCCGCGCAGGGCAGGCAGGAGTCCGGTTTCCGGCGCGGCGCCAGCTCCCCAGCCGGGGCCCAGGGCCTGGCGCAGTTTCTGCCGACCACCGCGGTGAGCATCAATCCCGACGACGGTCGACCGTATGTGATCGACGCCGACGGCAACGGCGTGGCCAGTGTGTGGGACGACGGTGACGCGATCATCGGTCAAGGGCGCTACATGTGCGCGATCGCGCACAAGATCCAGCGGTGGCAGGCCGAGGGCCGGGTGCAGGGCGACATCGTCGCGCTGACGTTGGCGGCCTACAACGCGGGCGAGGGCGCGGTACTGGCCTCCGGCGGCATGCCGAACCAGGTTGCCGCACACTATGCCGAGACCCAGCCGTATGTGCGCAACATCCTCACGATGGAAGCGCAGTACCGGGCGCCGGGTTCGGTCGGCCGGTTCACGCCTGGGCAGGGGACGGCAGGTGACCAGATCGTCGAAGCCGCTCACGAATGGCTCGGCACCCCGTACGTCTGGGGTGGTGGCGGGCCCCAAGGCCCGAGCGGCGGCGGACTGGACGGACCGGGCCTGACCGCGGCGGCGGTGTTCGCGGCGTCCTCCGGCACGGTGACGTTGCCACGCACGGCCGAACAGCAGTGGGAGGCGGGCACGGAAGTGCCGATGAGCAAGGCCCGGCCAGGGGATCTGGTGTTCAGCTCGTTCGGTCGGCGTGGACCAGCGCAGGTCGGCGTCTACGTGGGCAACGGGCGGATGATCCAGTCCGTGCCCGGGGCGGATGCCCGATCCGCCGGTGGTGTTTCGGAAGTCGCGGTTCCGGGGGACGGACGTGCGAGGAGGGTGCTGTGAGCGGTGACGGGCCCGAACACACGGCGGCAGGACTGCCGCGATGCCCCCGGGTGCGGCTAGCCTGGATGGATAGAGCGAATGCACGGGCGAAACTGGTGGTGATGCTGGTGGTGAGCGTCGCGGTGCTGGGTGCGGCCTGCGGCCGCGCGGACACGGGATCCGATGCGGCGCATTCGGCTACGTCCACAACCCGTTTGCTGGAGGGCGTGCCCGCCCCCGATCCGGTGACGCCCGACGGTGTCGCGGTCGCGGCGTTGCGGGAGATCTACAGGTGGCAACCCGCCACCGAGACCCAGGGTGCTTCCTTGAACAGGGCGCGAAAGTTTCTCGGCCCCAGCTTGATTCGTATGCTGGATGCGGCGCCGACCGCGGTGGAGACGCCGAAGTCGACGCTGCAGTGGGCGGATTGGGCTCGGGAGGGGGTGCACGTGGAGGCATTCACGTTCGCGTCCGGGGAGAAGCCGCCGGCCCTCAGCGACCCGAACGTCCAGCAGTTCAAGATCGGGATCGAGCAGACCGTCGTCTATCCGAACGGACGCAAAGAGCCGCTGCCGCCCGCGACGGTGATCGCCACCGTCGTGCGCACGCCCGACGGCTGGCGGCTCGACGCATTCCGCTGACCACCCGCTTTCCGTACCGGACGGCCGACCCAGGAGGCACACATGGCGAAGAAGAAAAAGGTGACGGATCCGGCCATACCCGGACCCGACGTCAGCCTGTTACTGACCTACGCCGGCTTCGCGATCTTCGGAACTCTCTGGCTCGCGCTGCATCTGGGCAACATGCTCGAGGGCAGCCCGCAGAAGGTCCCGTTCAACCCGATCGCCATCGCGGCGGATCTGGCGCGGGGCAAGTTGCGCTGGCCTGGCGCGGCCACGGCGATCGTGTTGCTGGTGATCCTGAGCGTGGTCGCGTATCTGGTGATCCGCAAGGAGCTGCAGAAGCGCCGGAGCAAGGGGAGGTTGCCGGTCGACGACAAGGCCGACGTGATGGGCAACGGCGGCGCCATCTCGATGCTCACCGAGGCGGGCGTCCGGGAGAAGGCCCAGCAGTTGGGCGTCAAACTCGGCTACGACGACGCTCCCGGTGTACCGATCGGCGTCGGTGTGGCAGACGGGGTGATGCTGTACGGCTCGTACGAGGATCTGCATTTGGACATCTGGGGCCCGCGCCAGGGCAAGTCGACGTCCCGGGTGATCCCGGCGATCCTCACCGCGATCGGTCCGGTGCTGGCCACCTCGAACAAGCGTGACGTGGTGGACGCGACCCGAGACGTGCGGGAGTCCAAAGGAAGTCCGACCTTCGTCTTCGATCCGCAGGGCGTGGCCGGAGAAGAGCCGACCTGGTTCTGGGATCCGCTTTCCTGGGTGGACGCCAAGCGGGAGGGTTGCGAGATGCGGGCGGCGCGGCTGGCGGGGCACTTCGCCGACGGCGACGACGGTAGTGACAGCAAGACCGACGCGTTCTTCGATCCCGAGGCCGAGGACCTGCTGGCCGGACTGTTCCTCGCCGCCGCGGTCGGCGATCGCAACGGCAGCAGGCCGATCGTGCAGGTGTGGGAGTGGGTGACCAATCCGCAGGACACCGAGCCCATCGAGCTCCTGCGCGCCGCCCGCCATCACTACACGGCCTCGGGCCTGTCCTCGCAGTACAACGCCGATCCACGAACGCGCAGTGGCATCTTCGGCACCGCCAAGAAGATGATCCGGTGCCTGAAATTGTCGAACGTGCACCCGTGGATCACCCGTGGCGGCGATCGCAGGGAGTTCGACGAACTGGAATTCCTGGAGAACAACGGAACGCTCTACAGCCTGTCGCTGGAAGGCCGTGGATCGGCCGCGCCGCTGGTGAGCGCACTCACCGAGGCGGTGGTGGACGTGGCGATGCGTAAGGCGTCGCAGTCGGCCGGTGGACGCCTGGCGATCCCGATGCTCGCGGTGCTCGACGAAGCCGCCAACGTGGTGCGCTGGAAGGACCTGCCGAAGCAGTACAGCCACTTCGGCTCGCGGGGCATCGTCGTGATGACGGTGCTGCAGTCCTGGGCCCAGGGCGCCCGGTGCTGGGGTGAGAGCGGCATGAACGCCTTGTGGTCGGCGGCGAACATCAAAGTACTCGGTAGCGGCGTGGACGACACCAAGTTCCTGCAGGAGCGTTCGGACGTGCTCGGGGAATACGATGCGATCTCGCAGTCGGTGTCCGAATCCAAGGGCGGCAAGAGCTATTCCCGCTCGCTGGGCTCGTCCAAGACGTTCTCCGTCAACGCCCTCGCGACGCTGCCGCGTGGCCGGGCGATCCTGTTCCCCTCCGGTGCGCCGCCGGTGCTCATCCGTACCGTGCCCTGGTGGGAGGGTGAGTACGCTGCCGATGTGAAACAGTCCATCTCGCGTCACGACCCGCAGCGCAAGACCGAGATCACCGACCTGATCGGCGCGCCCTCGCTCAGCAAGTCGACGCCGCCGCCGGAATACGGACAAGTCGAGGAGGTTCGGCCGCTGTGACCGAACAGCAGCAACAACCGATGATCTACTCGAGCGTGGTGGAGTTCGTCGAGAACTACCTCAGCCTGGTCTACCGGCGTCAGGTCACCGATCTCAGCGACACCGTGTGGTGCCCGGAGTGGTGGCAGCATGCCGAGGCAGTCGCCCGGCTGGACGCGCTGTGGCGGGCATGGGAGCACTACCGGCTGGACGGGCGGACCGGACTGAGTGTCTGGTTCCTCGATCACGCGGACCCGCACATGTCGAAGCTATTCGACCCCAAGGGGCCGTTCAAGTACTGCAGTGTGCGCAACGGCCACAAGGACATGCTGAGCCCGTTGCCGTTGAAATCGCCGCAGCACGGCATGTTCGGCGATCCCACGGTAGGCGACTTCCGCACGTGACCGACTGCGGTTGTCGCGGTGGTTCGAGACGACGAACGCCCGCCGGAATCCGGCGGGCGTTCGTTCGTCCGGCTACCTTGTGCGTTCCAGGCCGCGGGATTCCTGCTCCCTGGCCCTGGTGACCGACGGCGCCTGGTCGGGGCGGGAGCGCACGGCCTCGCCCGGCGGTTGCGCCTGCCCTACCTCAATCAGCATCCGCACGGCGGCGAGTTCCGGCGCCACGCCCATTTTCGCGAGATGGGCCGCGATCGCCATGCGGCGTTCCTGGGAGTCGTACTGCAGAGCAGGCTTGGCGGCGGCATTGGCCGCCATCCGGGATGCCTCGGCCTGTGCGGAGAAGCGGTCTTTCTCCAGCGACACACCCTTTTCCGGGATCGGCTTCTCGATCAGCCGGGCCAGTTCGGTGTTGCGCGGATCCTTGGCCTTCGCGTCGCGCGCCTCGCGCAGCTGCAATTCCTTGGCCTCTTTGATCCGGGCCTCGGTGAGCTTGACGCGCGCTTCGGCTTCCTTCTGACCACGCTCGCGGGTCCGCAAGGCGACCAGCGTCGCAAGCTGCAACATTGTCCTCATCATGGCCGCGGTTTCCCGGCCGATGTCGTCCAGTTCCTCGGACATGGCTGCTCCCCGATGCTGCAGTGATCACTATGGATGATGGTGGTGCTTCGTTACGGACGCCGCCACGCGAACTGTAGTCCCGTGCAGCGGGTCCCGCCTGCAAACGTGGACACCCGGAGAACTTGTGGCGTGGCACTTCCTGTCCGGCGGATTGCCCGGCCGAGGCCGCGCTACGCTGCAAGAACTCCTTGTTTCGAGGTTACCTGACAAAGGTCGGCACAATCGAACGAGCTTGCTGCTTTATCAGCATATATCGCACATTTCCGGCGTGTCTCCGGGCGTGCCGGATGATCTTCGGACTGAGGGCACCCTAACCGAAGAAAGGCTCGACTGTCCGCACTTCGGCCGGATGGCGGTAGACATGGCTCGGGCCCGCTGCCGAGAGATCGGCGGCGGGCCCGAGTTCGTGCGTCAGCGATCGATGCGGACCGACTGGATGGTGACCGGCTGCTTGGGCTTGCCGTCACCGGGGCCGTTGGAGTCGTCCTGGCCCAGCGCGGCGATCTTGTCGAGCGTGCCGAGGCTGTTGTCGTCCACCGTGCCGAAGATCGTGTACTGCGGCGGGAGCTGGGAATCCGAGTACACGATGAAGAATTGGCTGCCGTTGGTTCCCGGGCCCGCGTTGGCCATGGCCAGCACGCCGCGCTTGTACGCGACCGGCTCGGAGGAGGCCGCGGGGTCGTTCGGAGCGTACTGATCGGTCGGGTATTCGTTGTCGAATTCGTAACCCGGCCCACCCATTCCGGTGCCCGTGGGGTCACCGCACTGCAGAACCTTCAGGCCCTCGCCCGCGGTCATGCGGTGACAGCTGGTGCCGTCGAAGTAGTTCTGTGCCGCCAGGCTGACGAAGCTGTTCACCGTGCACGGGGACTCGGCGTTGTTCAGGGTCAGCCCGATCGGGCCCTGGCTGGTCTCCATGCTGACGCTGACCTTGGCGTCGACGCCGGTGGTGGGGATGCCGTCGGCCTTCGGCTTGCTCGCCTGCTTGTCCGCGGGCTTGGCGCTGTCTCGATAGGTGCAGTCGACCGTCGCGGGCTTGGCCTTGGCCGACGGCGGCGCGGCCGCGGCGGGCGTGCTGGACAGCGAGGCGTCGGCAGCGTCGGAGCTGCTGTTGTCGTCGCCGCGGGTCAACAAGTACACCCCGGTCACGGCGGCGACCACCACGACGACACCGAGTACCGATCCGGCGATGGTGAGTTGCTTGCGCTTGCGCGCCCGCTCCGCCCGGTTGGCGAGCTGACGTTCCAGCTTGCGTTTCGCCGCTGCTCGTCGCTGTTCGTTGCTCGGCACTACCACGTTCCTCCCGTATCCGGTTACATCGGGATAAGAGTGTGCCATTCCTACCTGAGACTGCTCCGCAACCTTCCTGAGAGGCGGTTCGGCGAACCGGTTGGACTTGCGGGGCCGTAGTGGTGGAAACTGGAGCATCGTGACCAAGACCAGCAGCTTCTTCGCCCCGAAGGGGGTACCGGACTACGTGCCACCCGGCTCGGCCGAGTTCGTCGCGGTGCGCGACGGCCTGCTCCGCGCCGCCCGACTGGCCGGGTACGGGCATATCGAGCTGCCGGTCTTCGAGGACACGGGCCTGTTCGCCCGCGGTGTCGGCGAGTCCACCGACGTCGTCACCAAGGAGATGTACACCTTCCCCGACCGCGGCGATCGCAGCGTCACGCTGCGTCCCGAGGGCACCGCGGGGGTGATGCGCGCGGTCATCGAGCACGGCCTCGACCGCGGCCAGCTTCCGGTGAAGGTCTGCTACGCCGGGCCCTTCTTCCGGTACGAGCGGCCGCAGGCCGGACGGTACCGGCAATTGCAGCAGGTGGGCACCGAGGCGATCGGCGTCGACGATCCGGCGTTGGACGCCGAGGTCATCGCCATCGCCGATGCCGGATTCCGCGGCCTTGGCCTGGACGGTTTCCGGCTCGAGGTCACCTCGCTGGGTGACGAGACGTGCCGTCCGCAGTACCGCGAGCTGCTGCAGGATTTCCTGTTCCGGCTGCCGCTGGACGAGGAGACTCGGCGGCGTGCCCAGCTCAACCCGCTGCGCGTGCTGGACGACAAGCGGCCCCAGGTGCGCGAGATGACCGCGGACGCGCCCCTGATGATCGATCACCTCTCGGAGTCGGCCAAGGCGCACTTCGAGCAGGTGCTCGGCCACCTGGAGGCACTGGGTGTGCCGTACGTGGTGAACCCGCGCATGGTGCGCGGCCTGGACTACTACACCAAGACCACGTTCGAATTCGTGCACGAGGGTCTCGGCGCGCAGTCCGGCATCGGCGGCGGCGGGCGCTACGACGGTCTCATGGCCGAACTCGGCGGCCAGCCGCTGTCGGGGATCGGGTTCGGTCTAGGTGTCGACCGCACCATGCTGGCGCTGGCGGCCGAGGGCAAGTCTGCGGGCGACCCGGCGCGCTGCGAGGTCTTCGGCGTGCCGCTCGGTGACGCCGCCAAGCAGCGGCTGGTGGTGGTGGCCGCGCAGCTGCGCGCGGCGGGCGTCCGGGTCGACCTGGCTTACGGCGGGCGCGGTGTGAAGGGCGCGATGAAGGCGGCCGATCGCTCCGGGGCGAAGTTCACCCTCGTACTCGGCGACCGTGACCTCGCGGAGAACGCCATCGGGCTCAAGGACATGGCGACCGGCGACCAGCGGCAGATTCCCCTGTCCGAGGTAGTCGGTGTGATCCGGGAGTCGCTGGCCGGGTAGCCGAGGTGGCGGGTGCGCCCGGCGCTGTCGGGTTTCGCGACGCGATCGCCGGGCGCGCGGTACTGTGCGTCGAACCCGTCGCCGGCCGGGCGGCGGGTGCGGTTACGTGACCGGCGCGCACAGTTCCGCCGCCGGAGTCGCGAGAGGGCGGAGTAGTGTCCACGAATTCTGATGACCAGCAGTCGATCGCGCCGGTCGGGCTCGATCTGGTCGCGCCCGAACTGTACGCGCCGATGTTGCGCCGCCTCGCGCTGGCCGCGTCGGGCATCGGTGTCGGCGCGGCGCTGCTGGCCGCGACCGTGGTGAGCTGGCCGATCGCCGCGGCCATCGGCGTCGTCGTCGGCGCGCCGACCGTCCTGTACGCCGTCGCGTTGCGCCGACGGCGAATGTGGCTGACCGGCAACACGATTCATGCCCGCAGACTGTTGGGGGAACGGCAGGTGGAGCTGTCGGAAGCGACCGGGGTCGAGATACTGGTGTTCCCGGCCCGATTGAGCCGGATCGCACTGCGGGTCACCGCGGGGGAGGTCTCCCAGGTCGTTCCACTGGCGATGTACACCGACGCGGGCAGCGGTCGCGAATTGCACCTGCTCGGATTGCGCAGGCTCGCGGATGCGCTCGCGGCCAGTCGATTGGCCGCGGCCGTAGCGGTTTCCGAGGTGCTGGTGCACCAGTTGCGGGCCGAGGCGCGCGACGCCGGGCTCGAGGAACGGCCGCTGTATCGCGCGGTGCGGCTGGCGCGGGCGAAGGACGTGGTGTCGCCGATCGTGCTGACCGACACCGAGGTCGCCACGCTCGCCTGACCCGGCGTCCCCGGGAAACCGCTGTGCGGCAGCGTATCGGTCACTGTCGCGTAGCTCACCGTGGGCGTTCGGCGGCGGTGAGAGTGGCTAGGGTGGGCAGCAGGAATCCGCCGACCGCAAGGAGTTCGTCGTGAGCACCGCCGCTGGGACCGTGACCGTCACCGTGACCGGAGCCGCGGGCCAGATCGCCTACGGGATGCTGTTCCGGATCGCGTCCGGCGCGATGCTGGGCCCGGACACGCGCGTGCGCCTGCGGCTGCTGGAAGTCCCCGCCGCGGCGGCGTCGCTGGAGGGCGTCGCGATGGAACTGGAGGACGGCGCGTTCGGGCTGCTGGAGTCCATCGACATCAGCGACGACCCGTGGATCGGGTTCGCCGGCGCCGACATCGCGCTGCTCGTCGGCGCACGGCCGCGCACGGCCGGGATGGAACGCTCGGATCTGCTCGCCGCCAACGGCGCGATCTTCACCGAGCAGGGCGCCGCGATCAACGCCAGCGCCGCGGACGACGTGAAAGTGCTCGTCATCGGCAACCCCGCCAACACCAACGCCTTCATCGCCATGAGCAACGCGCCGGACGTGCCCGCCGAGCGTTTCACCGCCATGACCCGGCTCGACCACAACCGCGCCATCGCGCAACTCGCCGCGAAGACCGGTGCGCCCGCCGCCGACATCGCGCGGGTGGCGATCTGGGGCAATCATTCCGCGACGCAGTACCCCGATATCGCGCACGCCACCGTCGCCGGACGCCCCGCCCTCGATCTGATCGGCGATCCGGCATGGCCGACCGAAGAGTTCGTGCCCACGGTGCAGCAGCGCGGCACCGCCATCATCCAGGCCCGCGGCGCATCGTCGGCGGCGAGTGCGGCCAGCGCCGCGATCGACCACATCCACGACTGGGTGCACGGCACCCGGGACGGCGACTGGGTGTCCATGGCGGTGCCCTCGGACGGCTCCTACGGTGTGCCCGCGGGGCTGATCAGCTCGTTCCCGGTCACCTGCGCGAACGGCGAGTACACGATCGTGCCCGATCTCGCGATCGACGAACTCGCCCGTCCCCGGATCGACGCCTCGGTCGCCGAACTGGAGCAGGAGCGCGACGCCGTCGTCGACCTCGGTTTCGTCAAGCGCGCCTGACCGGCTGCGCGGACGTTCGCCGCCCTGCGCAGCCGGGGCGGGTTATCCCACCGTCCAGGTCTCCGGCCCGGTGAGCAGGGACTGCAGCGAGTCGGGGCCGACCGGCTTCTGCTCGCGCGCGGTCTCGGTCTGGTAGCGCACCGCGTCGTCGTAGGTCGGTCGAGCGACGCTGCGGAAGATGCCGGTGACGACATGCTCGAGACCCTGGTCGCTCAGTCGCGACAGCGCGTAGGCGTACTCCGGGTCGTCGGCGTAGGCGTCGTGCACCACGATGTCGGACTCCGCGACGCTGTCGGCGCGGGCCACCGCGAGCCCGAAACCACGTCGCACGACGGCGAATTCGCCCTCGGCGCCGAAACGGATCGGCTCGGCGTGACGCAGCGGGATGAGATGGTCCGCGGCGTTCTCCCGCCGCAGCACGTCGAACGAGCCGTCGTTGAAGATGGGGCAGTCCTGCAGGATCTCCACGAACGACGTGCCGCGATGCTCGGCGGCGGCGCGCAGCACCTCGGTGAGTCCCGCGCGATCGGAGTCGAGCGCGCGAGCGGCGAAGGTCGCTTCCGCGCCGAGTGCCACCGACAGGGTGTTGAACGGGTGGTCCACGGAGCCCATCGGGGTCGACTTGGTGATCTTGCCTTGCTCCGAGGTGGGCGAGTACTGGCCCTTGGTCAGGCCGTAGATCCGGTTGTTGAACAGCAGGATCGTCATGTTCACGTTGCGGCGCAATGCGTGGATGAGGTGGTTGCCGCCGATGGACAGCGCGTCGCCGTCACCGGTCACCACCCAGACCGACAGGTCCGGCCTGCTGACCGCCAACCCGGTCGCGATCGCCGGCGCACGACCGTGGATGGAGTGGATGCCATAGGCCTCCAAGTAGTACGGGAAGCGGCTGGAGCAGCCGATCCCGGACACGAACATCAGATTCTCCCGGCGCAATCCGAGTTCGGCGAGGAAGCCGCGCACCGTCGCCAGGATCACGTAGTCGCCGCAGCCGGGGCACCAGCGCACCTCCTGATCGGAGGTGAAGTCCTTCACCTTCTGCGGTCCGTCCGCGGACGGCACCCCGGATACTCCGGTCAGTCCCAGATCGGTGCCAACCAGTGAGGTTTCCACGATGGTCATGCGTTACCCCCAGCCATGCGGTACGCGGCTGCCTCGCCTGCGCTCGGCCCGGCGCAGGGCTTCGGGCGGACGTCGTCCGGCAGCGTTCGATATGTGGCCTGCGCCCGCGCGGCGAAGACCTTGTTCTGTTCCATTTCCTCGATCGACCCGTCCAGCGCCGCGTCGATGACCCCGACCAGCTCCTGCGCGGAGAACGCGGTGCCCGCGATTTTCGTCCACGGTCGCACGTCGACCAGGTACTTCGCCCGCAACAGCGTGGCCAGCTGGCCGCCGTTCATCTCCGGCGCGACCACCACGCGATAGCGGCGCAGCACGTCGCCGAGGTTGGCGGGCAATGGATTCAGATGCCGTAGATGTGCCTGGGCGACCGGGACGCCGCGCCGCCGCGCACGCCGGCAGGCCTCGCCGATCGGGCCGTAGGAGCTGCCCCAGCCGATCAGCAGCAGTTCGGCGGCGTCGTCCGGATCGTCGACCGCGAGATCGGGGACACCGATGCCGTCGATCTTGGCTTGACGCAGACGGACCATGAGTTCGTGGTTGGCCGGGTCGTAGGAGATGTTGCCGCTGCCGTCGGCCTTCTCCAGACCGCCGATGCGGTGCGCGCGGCCCTTCGTGCCCGGGACGGCGAGCGGGCGGGCGAGGGTGTCGGGGTCGCGCGCGTACGGCTGGAACGGGTCGGCCTCGTCGCCTTCCGGTTCGAAGGCCGGGTCGATCGGCTCCAGCGCGCTCACTTCCGGAATGGCCCACGGCTCCGAGCCGTTCGCGATCGCACCGTCGGACAGCAGCAGCACCGGAGTGCGGTAGGTGAGGGCGATCCGCGCGGCCTCCACCGCGGTGGCGAAGCAGTCGGCAGGGGAGCGCGGGGCCAGCACCGCCACCGGTGATTCGCCGTTGCGGCCGTAGAGCGCCTGCAACAGGTCGGCCTGCTCCGTCTTGGTCGGCAGGCCGGTCGACGGTCCGCCACGCTGCACGTCGATCACGACCAGTGGCAGTTCCGTCATCACCGCCAGGCCGATGGTCTCGCTCTTGAGCGCGAGTCCGGGACCGGACGTGCTGGTGACGCCCAGCGCGCCGCCGAGCGAAGCGCCCAGCGCCGCGCCGATCCCGGCGATCTCGTCCTCGGCCTGGAACGTGGTGACGCCGAAGTTCTTGCGCTTGCTCAGCTCGTGCAGGATGTCCGAGGCCGGCGTGATGGGGTAGGTGCCGAGGAAGACGGGCAACCCCGCGAGCCGGCCCGCGGTGATCAGGCCGTAGGCGAGCGCGGTGTTGCCGGTGATCTGGCGATAGGTGCCGGGCGGCAGCTTGGCGGGCGCGATCTCGTAGGTGGTGGCGAAGCTCTCGGTGGTCTCGCCGTAGTTCCAGCCCGCACGGAACGCCAGGATGTTGGCCTCCGCGATGTCCGGCTTGGTCGCGAACTTCTCCCGCATGAACTGCTCGGTGCCGCCGATCGGGCGCCCGTACATCCAGGACAGCAGGCCGAGAGCGAACATGTTCTTCGCGCGCTGCGCGTCCTTCTTGCCGACGCCGGTCGATTCGGTGGCGCCGAGGGTCAGCGAGGTCATCGGGACGCGGTGCACCACGAAGTCCGACAGTGTGTCGTCGGCCAGCGGGTCGGCGGGATAGCCGACCTTGGCGAGGGCGCGCTTGGTGAACTCGTCGGTGTTGACGATGACCGTGGCGCCGCGCGGCAGATCCTCCAGGTTCGCCTTGAGCGCGGCGGGGTTCATCGCGACCAGCACGTCGGGCTGGTCACCCGCGGTGAGGATGTCGTAGTCGGCGATCTGGATCTGGAAGGACGAGACGCCGGGCAGCGTGCCTTGGGGCGCCCGGATCTCGGCGGGGAAGCTGGGCTGGGTGGCCAGGTCGTTGCCGAAGGCGGCGGCCTCATGGGTGAAGCGATCGCCGGTCAGCTGCATTCCGTCGCCGGAGTCCCCGGCGAACCGAATGACGACCTTTTCCAACTTCGCTGTGCCGACATCGTTTTGGTGTGAAACCATATGCCTGCTTCACTTCCTCGTCGCTGAGAGGTGCCATCGCCAAACTACTCCGTCGAACGCGGTGCGCGCCTCCGAAGCGCGCGGACCGGCGAGATCCGGCGAGGATGGCGTCAGGCGAACAATGCCAGCTGCGCGCCGGTCGTGTGCGCGGTTTCGGGTCGTGTCTCCGGTTCGGCTTGCCCGCGGCCCGTCAAACCGTGCTCCGCCAGCAGCGAAGCGACCCGCGCGCGCAACCAGGCGGAGTACTCCGGCGTGACGTAGGCCCCGTGGCGGTACAGCTGGCGGTATCGCCGCAGCAAGGCCGGATGGTGCTCGGCCAGCCAGGACAGGAACCAGCCCCTGGTGCTGCCGCGCAGATGCATGGGGAACGCGACGGCCGAGTCCGCCCCGGCCTCGGCGATCGCGCCGAAGATCGCGTCCAGGTGGGCGCGGCCGTCGGTGAGGCACGGGATCACCGGTGCGACCAGGACGTTGACCGCGAATCCCGCTTCGGTGAGCGCGCGCACCAACTCCAGCCGGGCCCGGGGTGACGGCGTGCCGGGCTCCAGACTCCGGTGCAGATCCTGGTCCAGGATCGCGATGGACACCGCGAGGCTCACGCGCACCTCGCGGGCGGCCGCGGTGAGCAGCGGAAGGTCGCGGCGCAGGAGGGTGCCCTTGGTGAGGATGGAGAAGGGCGTGCCGGATTCGGCCAGTGCGCGAATGATGCCCGGCATCAACCGATACCGCCCCTCGGCGCGCTGGTAGGGATCGGTGTTGGTGCCCAGCGCCACCGGTTCGCGGCGCCAGGAGCGCCTGGCGAGCTCTTTGCGCAGCACCGCGGCGACATTCGTCTTCACCACGATCTGCGAGTCGAAGTCCCGGCCCGCGTCCAGGTCCAGGTACTCGTGGGTGCCGCGCGCGAAACAGTAGCGGCACGCGTGCGAACACCCGCGCATGGGATTGACCGTCCAGTGGAACGGCACGTTCGCGCCCTCGGGCACCCGGTTCAGCGCGCTCTTGCACAGCACCTCGTGGAACGTGATGCCGTCGAACTCCGGCGTCTGCACGGTGCGCACCAGACCGGCCCGGGACAGCCCGGGCAAGGCGCCGTCCTCGGCGTCCAGGGTCTGGCTTTGCCACCGCACATCTTCAGTCGAACATGTGTTCTATCTGCTGTCAAGCAATCTGCCTGGTGTCCGGCGGGGCGAGCCGGTCCGGGTCGGCGAAGAAGGCGACCAGGTCGCGCACCGTATCGTCGAGCGGGCGCGGCTGGTAGCCGAGTTCGCTCGCGGCCTTGCCGTGGTCGACGACCGGCGCGGAGAGCAGCGCGCCCAGCGCCGCCTTGGAGACGATGTCGGAGTTGAACAGCTTGCCGAGCGGCGCGAGCACCGGGATGACGCCGGACACCAGCTTGGGGGAGATAGCGAACTTCGGGCCCCGCTTGCCGCCATGGGTGGCCGCGACGCGGCACAACTCGAGCATCGAGATCATCGACCCGCCGAGCAGGTAGTTCTCGCCGGTCCGGCCGTGCTCGCCGGCCAGGATCAGGCCCTCGGCGACGTCGCGCACGTCCACGAGATCGAATCCCCCGCCGATCATGGCCGGTATGCGCCCGAGCGCCGCGTCCTTGAGCGTCCGATTGATGCGCGACAGCGGCTTGCTGTAGTCCAGGGGACCGAACACGCCGGTGGGGTTGCACAGCACGGCGTCCAGGCCCTGCTCGATCACCTTGCGCAGCGCGATCTCGCCCGCCCATTTCGACCGGTCGTAGACCGGCAGCGCGGGGTCGGTCGAGCGGGGCGCGTTCTCATCGATCCGGCCGCCACAGCTGTACTGGTTGAACGCGTGGATCGAGCTGGCGTGCACCATCCGCCGGGCGCCGACGGCCAGCGCCGCTTCGGCGACCACGCGGACGCCCTCGGTGTTCACCCGCCAGGCGAGATCGTTCTTCTCGGCCAGGGTGATGACGGCGACCAGGTGGTAGACCACCTCGGCGCCGCTCAGCGCGGCGCGCATCGACGCCGGGTCGAGCACGTCGCCCCGCAGCCAGGTGACACCGGGCGCCGCCGGCTCGGCGGGGATCGCCCGATCGATGGCCGTGACCTGATGGCCGCGCTCGGTGAGGAGGCGGAGCAGATTCGTGCCAAGGTAGCCGGCTGCGCCGGTCACTGCGACCTTCATGGGACAGAGAATATAGAACTTGTTCTAATTTGCAACACGTTCCAGTTCTGTTTCGTCGTCCTGGCCCGCGCAGTGCGTTCGGGCTCGAAACTTGCCGGTCGGGTCGGCTATATTGAGCGCAACCGTAGCGGCCCTTGCCGATTCGGCAGGGCGCAAGCGGATCACAACTGCACGACGCGGATTCGTACGACGATGTGGGGGGCAACTCGATGAGTGATCTCTCGGTAGAGACCGAAGCGGTCCGGGCGTTCGCCGCCACGAACGCCGGTATCGCCGGTGATCTCGCGGGGGCGGGCAATTTCGACGCGGTGCAGAACGTCGCCGCGCTCGTTCCGGTGTTCGGCCTGATCGGGGCGGACTACTTGGCGATGTTCGCCGCGGCGCAGGTGCTGCAGGCCAAGGACATCAACGACCTGTCGGCCAAGTACGCCAAGCTCTCGGACTCGGCGTTCAGCGCCGCCGCGGCCTACGACGCGGTCGACTGGTCCAACGCGGGCGCGCTCGGGTCGATCGCGGGCCAGATCGGGGGCGCGGTATGAGACCGCTCGACAGCGGGGTCATCGCCCCGGAGGACCATGCCGTCGCGCACGCGGCCGAGCAGAACGTCGCCATCGGCCAGCAGTCCGTGCTGGACGCTCTGCAGAACGCGCCGGCCCAGGGGGTGCCGGACCTGTCGTTGCCGCAGCTGCCCGAGGATCTGCCGCCCATCGAGCCGCCCGCGTTCGTGCTGTCGCGCAAGATCTCCGATGATCAGCAGTCGGCAGGCGCCCTGCCCGGCGGTCTACCCGGGTTGAACGGCACGCCGGGCGCCGAGGATGTGCCCGGCATCCCGCACGAGGTGTCCGCGCTGCTCGGCGACACGAGTACCGCGGTGAATCAGATCGCGGCGCCCGCGGTCGAGGCGGCGGTCGATCAAGCGCACGGCGTGCTGAACGGAGCGCTCGCCGACGCGCCGAGCGCGATCGCCAGCACGGTGAACCAGGCGGCGGCAGCGGCAGGAACGCTGCCGCCCTTGCCCGCCGACCCGGTGGCCGCGCTGATGCAGGGTGTCGCGGTCCCAGCGCTGCCCGGCGTCGACGTCCTGATGAAACCGATCCTGGACCTGCTGAGCAGCTTCGGCACCGGCGTCATCGGCGCGTTCGACCCGACCGCCATCCTGAGCCAATCCTCCAAGGTCATCGAGATGGCCATGCAGGTCGGCAAGGGCAGCATCGGCACGGTCGAGCAGTTGTGGCAGAGCCAGGCCGCGCGCAACGCCCAGGCCGCAGGCCAGCAGGCGAACGTGGAGGGGCAGCAGACCAGCCAGCGGGGCATCGACATCTCCGAACTCACCCAGCGCGCCGCCGCGGTGGTGCAGCAGGGCAACGCGCAGCTGCTGGGCATCGCGTCGTCGTTCGCCACCCAGGCGACCGCGCTGGCGCCGGTGATCCTGACTCCGCCCGCCCAGGCGACGTTGATCGCCTCGGCCACCGAACACCTCGGCCACGCCGTCAGCGTGGCCAACGCCACCCGCGGCGACCTGGCGGGCAAGACCGCCGAACTCAGCGGCATGGTGCAGCAGCTGGTGGCGCCGGGCGGCGGCCCGGCGCCGCAGGAGGTCGCCCAGGCGCTGGCGGAGAACATCGGCCAACCGATCCTGGAACAGGCGCAGTCGACCGCGTCCGACACCGCGACGCAGGCGGCCGGTCTGGACTCCGCCACTCCGGGGACGTCGAGCCCCACGACCACGCCGTCGTCGGTGCACAGCCCCAGCAGCACCAGCCACGGCACCCCGAGCAGTCTGCTCGGCACCAGCCACGGCCGGCCCGGAAGTCCGAGCACGCCCTCGGTCCCCAAGGCAACCGGTCTTCCCGGCAGTACGGTGCCGATCCGTCCGGTGGCGGGCGTCCCGGGCACTTCGCTCGGAACCGGCACACCCGCCGGCACCACACCCGCCGGATCGAGCAGTTTCATGGGTGGCCCGGCCGCGGCGGGGCAGCGCAGCAACGACGAGGAACACTCGCGCACGGTGCAGCCGTACTCGAGCCCGACGGGGAACGACGACCTCACCGGTCCGCTGGGCGAGTCCACGCCGGACGTGATCGGCGCGACGCACTCGGACGAGATCATCAGCTCGGACTACGAGCAGGATCAGTTCTGACGCGACGGAGGAAGGCGACCCGCCGCACCCGGCCCGAACGAGCGGTTCGGGCCGGGTGACCAGCGGGTATCAGTCCTGAACGAACGAGTCGAGCAGTTTCCGGTAGAGATCGGCGAAGCGTTTGCGGGCGGCCTGCTGCTCGGCGCCGAGCCCGTCGGTGGTCTCCGGCGAGTACACCACCAGATGCACGTCGTCCGCGGGCGACTGCGGCATGTAGTCGATGATCCGGCTGCTCTGGTCGGTGGCTTTCGGCACGCCGAGGTCAGCCGCGGCGAGCGCTTTGGTCTCCGCCAGCGCAGCACTCAGCACGTCGGACGGGATATGGCCGTCGATCCGCTTCGGGGGTGTCTCGGGACGCCGATCCGCGGCCACGGCATCGGGACTGCTGACCGCGCGGCCGTCGGCGAAGATCTCCAGCTGCGGGCGTAGATCCGTGCGGGCCTGCCAGCCGTCCGGAATGGTGGTCAGGGTGAACAGCGCCAGCGGCGCGGCGATCGGCGGTAGCGCACTGGGCCGGTCCACGGCCGGGTCGGCCGTGGCGGCGCCCGAGCCCGCCGCGACGATCAGCATCACAACCAGCAGAACGGCTTTCGTTACTCGCATCGATCCCATCTTCCGGTGCTGTCCCTGTCCGCCTGCGGCGCAGGCGAACTGCCGTAGATCATGACAGCGCGCCGGGCCCTGGCGGGACTCGGCGCGCTGTATCGATCGGATCCGGTGCTACCGCAGACCGGACGGGTTGTTCAGGTCCGGCGCCGAGTAGGTGTCGCAGGCCCGGACCTGACCGGTCTTGTAGCCGGTGAGAAACCACTTCTGTCGCTGCGCGGACGAGCCGTGGGTCCACGCTTCGGGATTCACCCGGCCCTGGGCGGCGCGCTGGATGCGGTCGTCGCCGACCGCGGCGGCCGCCGAAAGCGCGTCATCGACGTCCTTGTCCGACAGCGGTTTCAGGAACGGCTGGTCGCTGCCCGGCGCCGGTTGCTTGTCCGCGAAATGGGCCCAGATGCCGGCGTAGCAGTCGGCCTGCAGTTCGGTGCGGACCGCGTCCGAGTCCGCCCCGCGCGGATCACGCTGCGCGCGCCCGATGTCGCCGAGCAGATTCTGGATGTGATGGCCGATCTCGTGCGCCACCACGTACTCCTGCGCGAGCGGGCCGCCGCTGGAACCGAAACGGTCCACCAGCTCCTGGAAGAAGGTGGTGTCGAAGTACGCGGTCCGGTCGGCCGGGCAGTAGAACGGCCCGACCTCGCTGGTGGCATTGCCGCATCCGGTCGAGGTGGCACCGGAGAAGAGCACGACCTTCGGCTCCGCGTAGCGCTTGCCCGCCTGCTTCGGCAGTTCGGCCGACCACACGGCATCCAGGCTCTGCGCGGTGAGCGCCACCCGGCAGTCGACGTACTTGTTGGCGTCCGCACCGGTCTTGCAGTGGCTCGGCGTGCCTGCCGTGCCCGGCTCGGTCTGGCTCTGGTCCGGCGAGCCGGTGAAGTTGCCGAGGATGGAACCGGGGTCGCCGCCCAGCAGCAGCGCCAGCACCAGCACGATGAGTCCGCCCGCGCCGCCACCCAGCGCGAGCTTGCCGCCCATGCCGGGACCGCCGGACGATACCCGGTCGGGGTCGATCTGCATGCCCTCGTTGAAGGTCATCGTCGTCGCTTTCTCGCTCGTCCCCCGGGGCACCCAACCCTCGGTTGTCCGGGCACCGGGGACACACTCTCCCTCCGATACAGCTTGGCACGGGCGCGTCGATATCGGTTTCCACTCCGGGAATGTGTCTCACTACGATGGACTCGCACCTGGTCACACCGCGCCCGGTGCCAGAGTCGTCGAAAGGAACCCCGTGCTGCGCACCCACTTGGCTGGTTCGCTGCGAAGCGAGCATGCCGGTCAGACCGTCACCCTCACCGGCTGGGTGGCCCGGCGGCGTGACCACGGTGGGGTGATCTTCATCGATCTGCGCGACGCGTCCGGCGTCGCCCAGGCGGTGTTCCGGGAGGGCGAACCCGCCGAACAAGCGCACCGGCTGCGCGCGGAGTACTGCGTGCGCGTCACCGGCACCGTGGAGCCGCGGCCGAGCGGCAACGAGAACCCGGAACTGCCGACCGGCGCCATCGAAGTGAACGTCACCGAGCTCGAGGTGCTGAACGAGAGCGCCCCGCTGCCGTTCCAGCTGGACGAGCAGCCCGGTGAAGAAGCGCGCCTGAAGCATCGCTACCTGGACCTGCGCCGCGAAGGCCCGGCGCACGCCATCCGGCTGCGGTCCAAGGTCAACGCGGCCGCGCGCGAGGTGCTCGCCCGCCACGAATTCATCGAGGTCGAGACCCCGACGCTGACGCGGTCCACCCCCGAGGGCGCTCGCGACTTCCTGGTGCCCGCGCGCCTGCAGCCGGGCAGCTTCTACGCCCTGCCGCAGAGCCCGCAGCTGTTCAAGCAGCTGCTGATGGTCGGCGGCATCGAACGCTACTTCCAGATCGCGCGGTGCTATCGGGACGAGGACTTCCGCGCCGACCGTCAGCCGGAGTTCACCCAGCTCGACATCGAGATGAGCTTCGTGCGCCAGGAGGACGTCATCCTGCTGGCCGAGGAGATCCTGGTCGCGCTGTGGAAGCTGGTGGGCTACGAGATCCAGACGCCGATCCCGCACATGACGTATGCCGAGGCCATGCGCCGCTTCGGTAGCGACAAGCCGGACCTGCGTTTCGGTGTGGAGATCACCGAGTGCACCGAGTATTTCAAGGAGACCCCGTTCCGGGTGTTCCAGGCGCCCTACGTCGGCGCGGTGGTCATGCCGGGCGGCGCGAGCCAGCCGCGGCGCCAGCTCGACGCCTGGCAGGAATGGGCCAAGCAGCGCGGCGCCAAGGGGCTGGCGTACGTCCTGGTGAACGAGGACGGCACGCTGGGCGGCCCGGTCGCCAAAAACCTCAGCGACGCCGAGCGCGAGGGGTTGGCCAAGCACGTCGGCGCGGTGCCGGGTGACTGCGTGTTCTTCGCCGCGGGCGCGGCGAAGGCGCAGCGTGCGCTGCTGGGTGCGGCGCGCGTCGAGATCGCCCGCAAGGTCGGACTCATCGACGAGGACGCTTGGTCGTTCGTGTGGATCGTGGACGCGCCGCTGTTCGAGCCGACCGTCGAGGCGACCGCGAGCGGCGATGTGGCGGTGGGTCATTCCGCTTGGACCGCCGTGCATCATGCGTTCACCTCGCCGAAGCCGGAGTCGCTGGACACTTTCGACACCGACCCGGGCTCGGCGCTGGCCTACGCCTACGACATCGTCTGCAACGGCAACGAGATCGGCGGCGGGTCGATTCGTATTCATCGCCGTGACGTGCAGGAACGTGTCTTCGAGGTGATGGGCATCACCCACGAGGAGGCGCAGGAGAAGTTCGGCTTCCTGCTGGACGCCTTCGCGTTCGGCGCGCCGCCGCACGGCGGCATCGCCTTCGGCTGGGATCGGGTCACCGCGCTGCTGGCGGGGGAGGACTCGATCCGCGAGGTCATCGCGTTCCCGAAGACCGGCGGCGGCGTCGACCCGCTGACCGACGCGCCCGCGCCGATCACCGAGCAGCAGCGCAAAGAGGCCGGGCTGGACGTCAAGCCGGAGCAGAAGAAGGGGCACAACCCCGAGACCGCGTCGTAGCGGGCCGTCGCAAGAACGGTACCTTTCCGGTCAGCCGCGTCCGTCAGCCGACCACGAGGGAATCCGTTGTTGCACTTGCGCATGATCAGCCCGCCGGAGAGCACCGATGAGGTGCTCGCGGTACTCGCCGCCGATCCCGGGGTCACGCACGTGACCCTGGCGCGCGGTGCCGCGCTGGAGCCCGAGGGCGACCTCGTGCAGGCGGATGTGGCTCGCGAGGCCGCCAACGACGTGCTCGCGGACCTGACCGCGCTGGGCATCTGCCGGTCCGGCGGCATGACGCTCACCCCGGTCGAAACGGTTCTGTCGGACGCGGGCGAGCGGGCGGTGCACGAGGCGCCCGGCGATCCCAGCGACGCGATCGTGTGGCAGGAACTCCTCGCGCAGACGCACGAGGAGTCGAGCCTCAACGCGACGTTTCTCGCGTTCCTGACCATCGCCTGCCTGCTCGCCGCCGTGGGCGTCGCGACCGATTCGCCGGTGACGATCGTCGGCGCGATGGTCGTCGGCCCGGAGTTCGGCCCCCTGGCTGCCTTCGCGGTGGCGTTGTCGCGCAGGGACTTCCGGCTCGCCGGCCGCTCGGTGGTCGCGCTCGCGGTCGGTTTTCCGGTGGCGATGGTGGTCACGCTGCTGGCGACGCTGGTCTGGGAGCAGCTCGGCTGGATCAGCATCGACGGGGTGGGCGGTATCTCGGAGGTCGACTTCATCTACCAGGTCGGACCGTTCTCCCTGGTCGTCGCGCTGCTGGCCGGTGCGGCGGGCATGTTGGCGCTGGTAACCGCGAAATCGGCCGCGCTGGTCGGTGTGTTCATCTCGGTGACGACCGTGCCCGCGGCCGGATTCGCCGTCGTCGCGGCGACTCTGGGGGAGTGGCGGGTGGCGTTCCTGTCCGCGGGGCAACTGGCGGTGAACATGGCCGGCATCGTGGCGGCCGGGGTCATCGTGCTCGCGCTGCGGCCTCGCACGGGCAGCGAGGCCGGTCCGGTGGGACGGTTCAAGCGCTGGATCGCCAGGCGCTCACCGATCGGGAAATGAAGCGCAGCTCACAGTGCGGCGACCGTGCCGCCGGTGAGCGTGCGGTAGGCGTAGGTCACCGCGATGACCGCGACCGGGCCCGCGATCAGCAGGCCGAGACCGCACAGCATCAGGCCCAGGAAGGTGACCACCAGCACCGCCAGTGCGAGCAGCAGAACCTGCCAGGCATTGGCGACCACCAGCGTGAAGCTGGACTTCAGCGCCTCGAACGGACCTTGGTCCTGGTCGACGACGAAATGCAGTGAGAACATGCACAGCCACCCGGCGATCAGTCCGGGAAGCAAGCAGATCGCCGAGCCGAGGAAGGTCAGCGTGAACGCCAGCAGTGCGGTGAGCAGCACATTGCCCGCGTTCACGAACCGGAAGTAAGCGCCGAAAGGCGGTGGTGTGCCATCGGTTTCGAACAGTGCTCCGCGCACCATCGCCGCTTGCAGCAGCCATATCCCGGCCATGACCGCCAGGAAGACGAGCAGCAGCGGCAGCATCGTCGTGGGATCGGTGAGCTGGACGACGAGCAGGGAAACCAGGTATATGACCAGTCCCAGCGCGGTCACCCCGACCCACGGGCCGGGATTGGCCCGGAACTTCGCCCAGCCGTAGCTGAGCGCCTGACCCACGTCCAATGTGGTCGGACCCGTCGGGACCTGCTGGTAGCCGTAGACCGGCTCCTGCGCGGGCGCGGGGCCGGACGGCGCCCAGCCCGGTCCGGTGCCCGGCGGGCCGTAGCTCGGGTGCGCCGGGTCCGCGGGCGGGGGCGGCTGCGGCGGTTCGCTGCCGTAGTGCGCCGCGCCGGGACCCTCGAACTGCGGGTATGCTGACGAATCGGCCATCTCGGGGCGGACCTGTCCGGTCCCGGGGGCCGGAGCTTGCGGATTCGGGTTCTGGAACTGCCCCGGCCGCTCCGCATGACGTTCGTCGTCGTGCGGGGAGGACGCGCCGCCGGCTGATTGTCTGGGTGCGGGAGGCGGAGTCTCGGTCATGCGTGGACCTTTCCACTCAACTGGTTTGCGGTGTGGCGCACGGCAGTTGACGATGAGACAACCCGACGGCCGCATCGGTGTCAAGCGACCGGCGGCGGCCCCGCGGCCGTGCCGCGGACACGCCGAGCGACGCGGAAAGGTTGTGTAACCGCTCGCTAGAAGTGACCCGATGCGAGTACTTTGAGAGGCGATGACCGCACTATTGGCCGAACGCGCCGCCGAAGTCGTGTCCGCAGCGCAACAGTTGCTCACAAAGCGAATGGGTGCTCCGGTAAAGCTGAGCGATCCGATCGAACTCAGCGGTAGTGGTAGGACGACGGTCCTACGTGTGCGGGTTGCGGAGAACGCTTTCTCGTTGCCGCGAACCCTGATCGTCAAGCAGGTCCGTGGCGCCGCCCAGGATCGCCGGACCGGCGGTCTGGCCCCCGGGGTGGCGAGCATAGATTCCGCGTTCCTCCGCGAGGCGGTCTCCTATCAGTTCACCACCGCGCTGAGCCGGGAACAGCGCCCGGGCGCGTACCTGATCGCGCACAGCCTTCCCGACCGGCTGCTGATTCTCAGCGACCTCGGGGACAACTCGCTGCTCACCGCCGTGCTCCAGTCCGGCGCCGAGCCCGCCACCCGCAACGCCCTGATGGCGTTCGCCCAGGCGCTGGGCCGGATGCATGCCGCCACCGTCGGGCGCGAGGCGGACTTCGTCGCGTTGCTGCGCCGAGTCGACGTGGTGCACCGGGTGGACGGCATCGCCCAGCAGGCCGAGTCGGCGATCGCCGAGGTGCCCGGGCTGCTCCAGCGTGAACTGGGCATCGAGGTGCCCGGCGAGATCGCCGAGCGGATCGTGCGCGGAAATCGGCTGTACTCCGCGGGGCGCTTCCGGGCGTTCAGCCCGTCGGACCTGTGCCCGGACAATGTGATCTTGAACGAGGAGGGCGCCCGCTTCCTCGACTACGAGTGGGGTGGATTTCGCGACGCCACCCTGGACATCGCCTACGCGCTGGTGTCCTTCCCGGGCTGCCTGTGCGACCTCGAGCTCTCGCGCGAGCGCGCCAGGCAGATGGTGGAGGCGTGGCGCGCCGAGGTCGTGGGTGTGTGGCCTGCGCTGGCCGACGACGACCAGCTGGCCGAACGTATCCTGGAAGCCCGGCTGATCTGGGTCTGGTTGTCCACTTACTGGTTCCTGCCCGCCGACCACACGCGCATCGCGGCCGCCAGGGAACACGGACTGTCGGTGCCGCGCTCGGCGGCGCTGATCAACCGCTGGGCCGCCCTCGCCGAGGACGCGCGGTGCACCGGGGACGACATCGTGGGTGATTTCGCCGAGGACGTGTCGGCGCGGCTGGAAGAGCGCTGGTCGGAGTAGGCCTCCCGTCGGGGGAACCGGGCGCAGGCCGTGCCGGACCCAACCGGCGTGAATGTCGGCGTCGGCCCCTCGCCAGGGGCACGAGCACGGGGAAGAGGGAGTGCCGGGTGGGTCACCTACTGCTCGTATTGCTCGCGCTCGTTCTCGTCGCCGCTCCGCTCGGCGTCGGGATCATGCGAAGGACCAGAAGCCCTGGCCGGATCGGCGGCGATGCGACGACGCGTGCCCGCGCGGCGGGGGCGCAGCTCAGCAAGGACGCTCGCGCGCACCGGTGGCGCTACCGGCCGTACGGCAAGTCGAACAACGACAGCGGCGGCGGCGCGGGGTGCGCGGGCGGCGGGTGCGCGGGCGGCGAGTGATCCGCTGCGCTGTCAGCCGAGCGGGGCCTGCCGCGGCTCGATCCGGCCCCCGGAGCGGACAGCGAACGACGCGCCGTGCCGTACACCCGAATCGGGGTCGGCAACGTCGAGCACGTAATACCAGTCCATCTGCGCTTGGTCGGCGGTGATCTCCAGGACGCCGTAGCCGTGCGCGTCCAACTCCACATAGCGCAGATGCCGGTTGACCGTCTTGATCGATTCCGCGATGGGCGCGGAGTTCGCCCGGAGCATGTCGCCGATGCTGGTCGAGGTCACCGACGGCACGACGAACTCGGCGCCCGCCGTCGCGCCGCCCGGGTAGTTCGCCGCGTCCAGAGGCAGATCCGCGGCCCACGAGGAGTGGATATCTCCCGTCAGGAACAGCACGTCTGAGACCTGCTGGTCGATGATGGCGCGGAACAGGCGGGTGCGGTCGGCGGTGTAGCCGTCCCACTGGTCGCCGTTCAGCGAGAGGCCGGATTGCGGGACGCCGACGGTGCTGGTGATCGCCGCGGTGGTGGCCGGTTCCAGCGGCGGGAAGACCAGCGGGGCGATCATGACCGAGTTGCCGACCAGCTTCCACCGCACCGGCGCGGACGCCAAGCCCGCGGTCAGCCATTCCATCTGTGCCTTACCGGTGATGGTGCGTGCCGGGTCGTCCGCCGCGCGCCAGTCCGCCCCCGGCTTCGCCTCCTGGTCGCGGTAACTGCGCAGATCCAGCATGGCGAGTTCGGCCAGGGTGCCGAAGCGCAGCCTGCGGTAGATCCGCGCATCGGCCCCGGAACCGGACGCACGGACCGGCATCCATTCCAGATAGGCCCGTGCGGAGGCGGCGCGCCGGTCCGTCCAGTCGCCCTCCGTCGCCGGATCGTGGTTGTGCGCGCCGCCGGACCAGGAGTTGTCCGCGGATTCGTGGTCGTCCCAGGTGCAGATGAACGGCAACATGGCGTGCAGGCCGAGTAGATCCGCGTCGGTCTTGTACTGCGCGTGCCGGATGCGGTAGTCGGCCAGGCTGACGATCTCGTTGGCCGGTTCGTGCGGACGCACGGTGCCGTTGCGGCCGCCGTACTTGCCGCGGCCGTATTCGTAGATGTAATCGCCCAGGTGCAGGATCGCGTCCAGGTCGGTGCGGGCGGCCAGGTGACGGTAGGCGCCGAAGTAGCCCGCCTCCCAGTTCGAGCACGAGACCACGCCGAATCGGAGGCGGTCGGGCGCGTCCTGCGTGGCGGGGGCGGTCTTGGTGCGCCCGACAGGGGAGGTCTGGCCGAGGGCGCTGAAGCGGTAGAAATACTGCACACCGGCCGCGAGGCCGGAGACGTCGACCTTGACGGTGTGATCGGAGTCCGCCGCGGCCGTCACCGCGCCGGAAGCGGCGATCGAGGCGAACCGTTCGTCCGCGGCGATCTCCCACCGCACGGTGGCCGGGTCGCCCAGCCCCGACCCGGGCGCCGCCTCGTCGGAGACGGTGACACGGGTCCAGAGGATCACGCCGTCGGGGAGTGGGTCGCCCGAGGCGACGCCGTGCCGGAAAACCGGTGTCGCGGCGGCCGCGCGGCCTGGGGCCGACACCGCGGTGGCGGTGGCGGCGGCCGCGGTGCCCTTCAGGAGGGTGCGCCGAGCGAGGCGCGCGGTGGTCGAGGGATCTGAAACGAACGCGTTTTCAGTCACGGGTACCGATCACATCCGAAGGATCCGCGACACGCAACTCGGCTCGATTCCGCACAGGTCAGGACGGGCCGTTGCGGCGGAAAGCGTGCGGCGGAACGGCATGTCGCGCTGTCGGTGCGGATCGGTAACGTTCGTGTCGTGAGCGATGGTTTGTTCGATGTGCCCGGTGCCGCGGTGCCCGCGGAGCATTCGATCGACGCCGTGGTGCGCCGGGACTCGGGTGCGCCGCTGGCGGTGCGCATGCGTCCGGCCGGCCTGGAGGAAGTGGTCGGCCAGCAGCACCTGCTCGGTCCCGGCTCGCCGCTGCGCAGGCTGATCGAGGGTTCGGGCGCCGCCTCGGTGCTGCTCTACGGGCCGCCCGGTACCGGTAAGACCACCCTCGCCTCGCTCATCTCGCAGGCCACCGGTCGCCGGTTCGAAGCGCTGTCGGCGCTGTCGGCGGGTGTCAAGGAGGTGCGCGCGGTCATCGATATGGCGCGGCGCAGGCTGTCGGCGGGTGAGCAGACCGTGCTGTTCATCGACGAGGTGCACCGTTTCTCCAAGACCCAGCAGGATGCCCTGCTGGCCGCGGTGGAGAACCGTATCGTCCTGCTCGTCGGCGCGACCACGGAGAACCCGTCGTTCTCGGTGGTGTCGCCGTTGTTGTCGCGCTCGCTGGTGCTGCAACTGCGGTCGTTGACCGAGACCGACATCCGCCGCGTGCTCGAGCGGGCGATCGATGATCCGCGTGGTCTCGGCGGCGAGTACACCGTCACCGAAGCCGCGCTCGAGCACATCGTCCGGATCGCGGGCGGCGACGCTCGCCGCGCCCTGACGGCGCTGGAAGCGTCGGCGGAATCCTCGCTCGACGGCACCGTCGACGTGGACCTGGTCGAGGCCAGCGTGGACAAGGCCGCCGTCCGCTACGACCGCGCGGGCGACCAGCACTACGACGTGATCAGCGCGTTCATCAAGTCCATCCGCGGCTCGGATGTCGACGCCGCGCTGCACTACCTCGCGCGCATGCTCAGCGCGGGTGAGGACCCCCGCTTCATCGCCCGCAGACTGATGATCCACGCGAGCGAGGACATCGGGATGGCCGACCCGATGGCGTTGCAGACGGCGACCGCCGCCGCGCAGGTGGTGCAGCTGGTCGGGCTGCCCGAAGGCCGCCTCGCGCTCGCCCAGGCCACGATCCATCTGGCGACCGCCCCGAAGTCCGGTGCGGTCGTCGCCGCGATCGGAGCGGCGATGGCCGATGTCGCCGCGGGTAAGGCGGGTCCGGTTCCGCCGCACCTGCGCGACGGCCACTACCCGGGCGCGGCGGCACTCGGCCACGCTCAGGGTTACCGGTACCCGCACGACGACAAAGACGGCGTCCTCGCGCAGCAGTATCCCCCCGACGAATTGGTCGGCGTCGACTACTACCAGCCCACCGATCACGGACACGAACGGGAGATCGGCCCCAGGGTCGACAAGCTGCGCCGCATCGTCCGAGGCTGACCCCACCCCACCGGGTCGCCGGGACGCACCGGGGCCCCTGGTCGATGAATATTCGCGTGCGCGGCACCGGTAGGCTGGGTATTCGTGCAGACCCACGAGATTCGACGGCGTTTCCTGGACCATTTCCTCCGTGCCGGCCATACCGAGGTGCCGAGTGCCTCGCTGATCCTGGCCGACCCGAACCTGCTGTTCGTCAACGCAGGCATGGTCCAGTTCAAGCCGTACTTCCTGGGTCAGGAGGCGCCGCCGTACCCGCGGGCGACCAGCGTGCAGAAATGCGTGCGCACCGGCGACATCGAAGAGGTCGGCGTCACCACGCGGCACAACACGTTCTTTCAGATGGCCGGGAATTTCTCCTTCGGCGACTACTTCAAGGAAGGGGCGATCGGCCTCGCCTGGGAGCTGATCTCCAAGCCGCAGGACGAGGGCGGTTACGGGTTCGACCCCGAGCGGATCTGGGTGACCGTGTACCAGGACGACCCCGAGGCCGCCGAGATCTGGAAGCGGGTCGCGGGCATCCCGGAGGAGCGCATCCAGTTCCGCGACGGCAAGGACAACTACTGGGACATGGGTGTGCCCGGCCCCGGTGGCCCCTGCTCGGAGATCTACTACGACCGCGGCCCCGAGTACGGCCGCGACGGCGGGCCGGTCGCCGACGAGGACCGTTACCTCGAGATCTGGAATCTCGTGTTCATGCAGGATGTTCGCGGTGAGCTGAGTCCGAAGCAGGGGCATCCGCCGGTCGGGTCGCTCCCGAAGAAGAACATCGACACCGGTATGGGCGTCGAGCGGATCGCGTTGCTGCTGCAGGGCGTGGACAACGTCTACGAGACCGACCTGCTGCGGCCGATCATCGACAAGGCCGAGGAGCTGACCGGTCGTTCCTACGGCGTCCAGCACGAGGACGACGTGCGCTTCCGCGTGATCGCCGACCACGCCCGCACCGCCGCCATGCTGATCGCCGACGGCGTGAACCCGGGCAACGACGGCCGCGGGTACGTGCTGCGGCGCCTGCTGCGCCGCATCGTGCGCTCGGCTCGCCTGCTCGGCGCCGAGAAGCCGGTGATGAGCGAGTTCATGAAGGTCGTCAGCGACCTGATGGCCCCCTCCTACCCCGAGCTGGCGACCGATTTCCGCCGCATCGAGACCGTGGCGGTCGGTGAGGAGACGGCGTTCCTGAAGACGCTGAACACCGGCTCCACCCTGTTCGACAACACCGCCGCCGCGGTCAAGGCCGGGGGCGGCACCACGATCGCCGGGTCGGACGCGTTCACCCTGCACGACACCTACGGCTTCCCCATCGATCTGACCCTGGAGATGGCCGCCGAGGCCGGGCTGTCGGTCGACGAGGAGGGCTTCCGCTCGCTCATGGCCGAGCAGCGTAAGCGCGCCAAGGAGGACGCGCAGGCGCGCAAGCACGCCCATGCCGACCTGACGATCTACAAGGAGCTGGTCGACCGCGGCGCCACCGAGTTCACCGGCTTCGACGAGCTCACCTCCGAGGCCACCGTGCTCGCGCTGATCGCCGACGGCGTGCGGGTGCCGACCGCGACGGTGGGCCAGGACGTCGAGGTCATCCTGGATCGCAGTCCGCTCTACGCGGAGTCCGGCGGCCAGATCGCCGACCGCGGTTCCATCACCGCCTCCTCGGGACTGAAGCTGCGCGTGAACGACGTGCAGAAGATCGCCAAGAAGCTCTGGGTGCACAAGACCACGGTGGAGCACGGCCAGATCACCGAAGGCGACATCGTGCTCGCCCAGGCGGACCCGGCGTGGCGGCGCGGCGCCACCCAGGGCCATTCCGGCACGCACATGGTGCACGCCGCCCTGCGGCAGGTGCTGGGCCCGAACGCCGTGCAGGCCGGTTCGCTGAACAAGCCGGGCTACCTGCGCTTCGACTTCAACTGGCAGGGCCAGTTGTCCGAGCAGCAGAAGGCCGATATCGAAGCGGTGTCCAACGACGCGGTCGGCGCCGACTTCCCGGTGAACACCTTCGTCACGGATCTGCCGAAGGCCAAGCAGATGGGCGCCCTGGCCCTGTTCGGCGAGAACTACGGCAACGAGGTCCGCGTGGTGGAGATCGGCGGCCCGTTCTCGATGGAGCTGTGCGGTGGCACGCACGTGCAGCATTCCTCGCAGATCGGCCCGATCACGGTGCTCGGCGAGTCGTCCGTCGGCTCGGGCGTGCGGCGCGTGGAGGCGTTCGTCGGCCTGGACTCCTACAAGTACCTGGCCAAGGAGCGTGCGCTGCTGGCCGGTGTGGCCTCCGCGCTGAAGGTGCCCTCCGAAGAGGTGCCCGGTCGCGTCGAGCAGCTGGTGGAGCGGCTGAAGGTGGCCGAGAAAGAGCTCGAGCGCACCAAGATGGCGGCAGTGCTGTCCTCGGCGGGGAAATTCGTCGAGGAGGCCGAGCGGATCGGCCGCCTGCTGCTGGTCGCGGTGGCTGCGCCGGAAGGCGTCCAAGCGGGCGATCTGCGTACCCTCGCCACCGACATCCGCGGCCGGTTCGGCAGTGAGCCCGCCGTGGTGGTGCTGCTCGGCAATGCCGACGGCAAGGTGCCTTTCGTGGTGGCGGTGAACAAGCCCGCCCAGGAGCTCGGCGTCAAGGCGGGCGATCTGGTCGGCAGCTTCGGCCCCAGCATCGCGGGCCGTGGCGGCGGCAAGCCGGAGATGGCCCAGGGCGCGGGTTCGGACCCGTCCGGCATTCCGGCGGGCCTGGCCGCGGTCCGCGCGCGGGTGGCCGAACTGGCCGGGTGATGGGCGATCCCGCGGAATCCGACAGGCCGGCGCAGCGCGGCGCCGACCGGCCGCACCCCGCCACCGATCCCGGCCGGGGCAGGCGCATCGGAGTAGACGTCGGCAGTGTCCGGATCGGGGTCGCCGCGAGCGACCCCGATGGCGTTCTCGCCACCCCGGTGGAAACCGTGCCGCGTGCGAAACAGTCGCGACGCTCGGCTCCCGCACCCGATATCGAAAGAATTGCCGAAATTGTGCGGGAGTACGAGGCAGTCGAGGTAATCGTCGGATTGCCGCGAACATTACGCGGGGAGAAGGGCACTGCGGCTACGCTGGCCAGCGCATTCGCTGAGCGATTGCGGGCTGCCGTCGCGCCGGTACCGGTCCGGCTTTCCGACGAACGTTTGACTACGGTGTCAGCTGCACGTGCATTGCGGGACAGTGGAGTTCGCGCGCGTGGCCAGCGGCAGGTGATCGATCAGGCGGCGGCCGTGTCGATCCTGCAAGGATGGTTGGACGAACGGAGTGCGGTGTTGAGGTCGGTGGAAGCGGGACGTCCTGCGTCGTCCGGGGACGATGCATGACGGATCGGTGGGCGCGGGCCGAGGAACTGTTCCGACAGCGCGAAGCTGATCGGCGTTATCGGAGAGACGACCGAGCCTGGGGCGAGTACGACGGCGACGAGTACGACCGGTACGACGACTACGACGACGACACGACCGTCATCCCTCGCTACGTCGACGACGAGGAGGAGGAGCCGCCCGCGCCGCCGCCACCGGCCTCGCGCCGCGGTGGACAGCGCGCGAGGACCACGCAAGCGGAGGCGCCGCGCCGCTCGAAGCGTGAGCAGTCCAAGCGCGCCCAACCCGAGCGTTCCGGCCGATCGCAGCGCGGCAAGCGATCCCGGGTCGCCTCGCGCAAAGCCGCCGAGCGCAAGAAGCGCCGCCGGAACCTATGGTTCGTCGCCGGGGTCTTCGTTCTGCTCTTCACCGGCGCTCTGGTCTTCGCGGGGATGAAACTGATCGGCGGCCTGGCCCCGCCGAAGGACTACGCGGGGCCGGGCGGGCCGCTAGTGGTGGTCCAGGTGCACCCGGGCGACACCTCGCAGCAGATCGCCTCGACGATGGTCGACCGCGGGGTCGTCGCGAGCACGGGCGCCTTCTTCCAGGCGGCCGTGCGCAACTCGAACATGAGCACGGTGCAGCCGGGCTTCTACGCGATCCCCAGCCAGAGCCCCGCCGCCGAGGCGGTGTCGGCGCTGGTGAGTAAATCGTCGCGGGTCGGCAACCTGGTCGTCTCCGAGGGACGGCTACTGCACGACCAACACGACATGAGCACCGGCGGGCGCTATGACGGCATCTACCGCAAGATCGCGGAGGCCAGTTGCATCGGCACCGGCGCCAACCAGAAGTGCGTGACCTACGAACAGCTCGATGCCGCGGGCGCGAGCCTGGACCTGGCCGCGCTCGGGGTGCCCGCGTGGGCGACGCAGGGTGTCAAGGACTGTCCTGACCGGACGAGGCAATTGGAAGGCCTTATCGCGGCGGGGACTTGGGATTTCGATCCGAGC
This sequence comes from Nocardia sp. NPDC019219, assembly GCF_040632645.1. NCBI lineage: Bacteria > Bacillati > Actinomycetota > Actinomycetes > Mycobacteriales > Nocardiaceae > Nocardia > Nocardia sp. NPDC019219. The sequence continues at coordinate 532,577 of NZ_JBEYCG010000002.1, forward strand.
GGTACGCCGGAGCAGATTCTGCGGCAATTGGTGACCGCGAGCGCGCAGAGCTATGAGTCCACCGGACTGCTGCAATCCGGCGCCGACACGAAACTGACGCCGTATCAAACGCTCATCGCCGCCTCGCTGGTGGAACGCGAGGCGAAACCTCAGGACATGGGCAAGGTGGCGCGGGTGATCGTGAACCGGCTGCGGGCCGATCAGATGCTGCAGTTCGACTCGACGGTGAACTACACCCTGGATCGCACCGAGGTGGCGACCACCGACGCCGACCGCGCCCAGGAGACCGCCTGGAACACCTACGCGATGCGCGGCCTGCCCAAGACCCCGATCGCCGCGCCGTCGCTGAACGCGTTGCGTGCCATGGAGAACCCGGAGGCGGGGCCGTGGCTGTACTTCGTCACGGTCGACAAGCAGGGGACCACTCTGTTCACCGACGACTATCAGGAGCATCTGCGCCTGATCGCGCGGGCGCAGCGCAGCGGCATCCTCGACAGTTCCAAGGACAGCGGTGGCCGATAGTCGCAAAGCGGCGGTGCTCGGCAAGCCGATCGCGCATTCGCGATCGCCGCAATTGCACCTGGCCGCGTATCGCGCGCTCGGGCTGAATTGGAGCTACGAGCGGATCGAATGCTCGGCCGAGCAACTGCCCGGATTGGTCGACGGGCTCGGACCGGAATGGGTGGGGCTCTCGGTGACCATGCCCGGCAAGGAAGCGGCACTGGCCTACGCGGACGAGCGCACCGACCGGGCCGTGCTGGTCGGGTCGGCCAACACCCTGGTTCGCACCGACGCGGGCTGGCTGGCCGACTGCACCGACGTGGACGGTGTGCTCGGCGCGCTGCGTGGCGGTGGTGTCACCGACGTGACCGAGGGCGTGGTGCTCGGTGCGGGCGGCACCGCGCGGCCCGCGCTGCTGGCGTTGTCGGAGCTGGGCGCGAAGTCGGTGACCGTGGTCGCGCGCGACGCCGGACGTGCGCGCGGCGCACTGGAACTGGCCGAGCGGCTGGGGATGGTCGCTTCGCTGGCCGGGTTCGATGCCGGGACGCTGCGCGCGATCTGTGCCGCGGCGGGCGCCGTGGTGAGCACGATCCCCGCGCCCGCGGCCGCCGTCGTCGCGCCCGCGGTGGCCGAGGCCCCGGTGGTGCTCGACGCGATCTATAACCCTTGGCCGACCCCGCTGGCCGAGGCGGTGGCGCGGGCCGGGCACACGGTGGTGAGTGGTCTGCAGATGCTGCTGAACCAGGCATACGGGCAGGTCGAGCTGTTCACCGGGCAGCGGGCACCGCGTGCGGAGATGGCGGCCGCGCTGGCCGAGAGGCAAGCCGGAAACTGATCCCGGTGCGGGCCCGCGGCGGCCGCGCTCTTTCACTGCCGAGGCCGCCGTATTAGGCTGTCGTGCAGGGTATTTCAGTGGGAGGGGAAACATCGTGTTCATTCGAATCGGGGTCGCCGCCGCGATGGCCATCGCCGCGTCTGCGTTCGTGCTCGGCGGACAGCCGGTGGCCAAGGCGGACGGTTGCGCATCGAAGCAGCCGACCTGGGGGTTCCAATGTGTCGCTTCGGCGTCGAACGTCTCGTACGCAAGCTGCAAAAAGGACGCGCCGCTCTGGAGCGATCGGGCACAGTGCGTCCAGCGAACCGACGGTAGCGGTAGGTACGACCTCTGGGTGCCGTCCAACTGAGACGGCCGTGCCGACCCTATGGCAACCTGTCGGTCGGCGGCACGTCTTGACGTCATTCGGCCGGCGGCGGGGGCCCATTCACGTCGGCCGTACAGCGGCCACTTGTGTGCGCCCGCGAGCCTGCTGAATGGCAACAATACGAATCCCGCGCAGACGCCTATAGGGCCCAGCTGAACCGCACCCTGTCTTTCGAGCGAAGCGGGACGAGCGCGCGCCGCGAACACGCAGAGCCGTAGGCGCTGCCCGAAAACACAGCTATGGTGTTTCGCATGAATGCTTGGTTGTTGCGGGCCGTCGTGCTCGGTGCGCTGGTGGTGGCGTTGCGCGCCGGGCTCGGGTTCGCGATGGTGTATTGGCCGACGCACGGGGCGCTGATGCGCATCCTGTGCCTGGTCGTGCTGGTCGCGGCCATCGTGTCCTGGGGTGTGCTCGACGGTCGCCGCGACCGTATCGCCAGCGGAGACGCGGAGCGAGGCGCCGATCTGACCATGATGTGGTTGAAGGCCGCCGTCGTGGGCGGGGTGGGCAGCGGTCTGGTGGCCTGGCTCCTGGACTTCGTGCCCGGATTCGACCTCGGTGACAACGGCCTGCTCTTCGAAGTCACGGCCGGCGCGGCGTTCATCATCCTGCTGATCTTCGTGCCCGCGCTGATCGGCGTCGGCGTCGGCCGGATGCTGGCCGAGCGGCAGAACGGCAAGGGCCGCTCCACCCCGCCGTCGACGTTCTCCGCCGCGGGAAGCGCGATCTGATTCGACGCACGAACGGCGCGCCCGATAAGGGGCGCGCCGTTGTCGTATCCGGTGGCCGTGCGGGTTACAGCAGAACCGCACCGCCGCTGGGACTGTCCTCCCTGGCGATCGCCGAGTAGGCGGCGGCCAGCAACGTCGGATCAGGTCCTTCCAGGCGTCCGGGCTTGGCCAGGCCGTCGAGCACGACGAAACGCAAGACGCCGGAGCGGGTCTTCTTGTCCGTCTGCATGGCGTCCAGCAGCTGGGGCAGCGCGTCGGCGTCGTAGCTGGTCGGCAATCCGACGGCGGACAGGATCGCGCGGTGCCGGTCGGCGGTGGCATCGTCCAGACGGCCTGCGAGCCGGCCGAGTTCGGCGGCGAACACCAGACCGACGGAGACCGCCGCGCCGTGGCGCCACCGGTAGCGCTCCCGCCGCTCGATCGCGTGCCCGAGGGTGTGACCGTAATTGAGGATCTCGCGGAGGCTGGACTCCTTCAGATCGGCGGCCACGACGTCGGCTTTCACCTGAATCGCGCGGCGGATCAGCTCCGGCAGCACTTCGCCGGCCGGGTCGAGGGCGGCCTCCGGGTCGCGCTCCACCAAATCGAGGATCACCGGGTCGGCGATGAAACCGGCCTTGATGATCTCGGCCATGCCCGCGACGATCTCGTTGCGTGGCACGGTTTCGAGCGTGGCCAGATCGACCAGCACGGCGGCGGGTTCGTGGAAGCAGCCGACCAGGTTCTTGCCCGCCTCGGTATTGATGCCGGTCTTGCCGCCGACCGCCGCGTCGACCATCGCCAGCAGCGTGGTGGGCACGTGCACGATGCGCACGCCGCGCATCCAGGTGGCGGCGACGAAACCGGCGAGGTCGGTGGCCGCGCCGCCGCCGAGGCTGACCACGACGTCGTTGCGGGTCAGGCCGATGCGCCCGAGCACCTCCCAGCAGAACCCGGCGACGGCCAGGTCTTTGCCCGCCTCGGCGTCCGGGATCTCCACGCGGTGGGCGTCGACGCCGGTGTCGGCCAGCGCTTTTCGCACCACCTCGGCGGTCTCGGTCAGCGGCGGCTGATGGAAGATGGCCACCGTGCGCACGCCCTTGGCCGCGCCGTTGACCGACTCGACGAGTTCGCCGAGCAACCCGCGGCCGATGATCACCGGGTACGGGTCGGCGGTCCGGACTTCGAGACGACTCGGCTCTGTCACGTGGCTTGCTCCGATTCTGTTGATGCTGTGGTCGGCTGCTGCCGTGCCCTGGATCGGGCACGACGTGCGCGGGCGCGCCGGGAACGGCTGCTTGTCGCCGTGTCGCCGGCGCCCGCCCCGCTCGCGGCGTCGGGTTCGCTCGTGATGCTTCTGCGGGTGCGGCGGGATCGAACGGTGGCGGTCACCGCCGACTCCGCACCGGTATCGGTGTTCTCGTCTTGATCCGCGGTTTTCCGCCGGGCGGCGGTTCTGGCCCGGGCGCGGCGCCGGGCCCGGGATCGGCTGCTGCCCTGCGGAATTCCGCTGGGCGGCGGCGGCAGATCCGCCTCGGCGTGCTCGACCGGTTCCATCCCCAGCTTCGTCATGATCATCCGCACCACCCGGCCCGGGCTGCGGCCGTCGGTGCGCACCCGGACGGTCGCCACTTCCCGGTACAGCGGCCTGCGGGTGCGCATCAACTCCCGGTACTTCGCACCGGGGTCGGCGTCGTTGAGGAGGGGCCGCTGGGTGCTCGCGCCGGTGCGCCGGAGGCCCTCGGCCACGCTGATCTCCAGATAGACCACGGTGCGGCCGTGCAGCAGGGCCCTGGTCTTCGCGGACAGCACGGCGCCACCGCCGAGCGAGACCACGCCGCGCTCGGCGAGGACGGCGCGGCGCACCACCCGCTCCTCGATCCGGCGGAATTCGGGCTCACCGTCTTCGGCGAAGATCTCCGGGATCGTGCGACCGGTCTCCCGCTCGATGCCGGCATCGGTGTCGTACAGCTCGACGCCGAGTTCCCTGGCGAGCTTGCGGCCGATCGTCGATTTCCCCGCTCCCGGCGGTCCGACCAGCACCACGCGCGGGGCGCGCGGATCGGTCTGCACGATCATTGCGACCGACTGTCCGCGGACACGTGGGGGCGAGTGCTGATGCGCTTGATGTAGCTGGTGATGTTCTCGGCCGTCTCGGTTAGCGAGTCGCCGCCGAACTTCTCCAGCGCGGCCTGTGCGACGACCAGCGCCACCATGGATTCGGCGACCACGCCGGCGGCGGGCACGGCGCACACGTCCGAACGCTGGTGGATGGCGACGGCCTCATCGCCCGTGGTCATGTCCACGGTGGACAGCGCACGCGGAACCGTCGAGATCGGCTTCATGGCGGCGCGCACGCGCAGCGCCTCGCCGTTGGTCATGCCGCCCTCCAAGCCGCCCGCGCGATTGGTGGAGCGCAGTACGCCGTCGGGGCCGGGCCGCATCTCGTCGTGCGCCTGGCTGCCGCGGCGGCGCGCGGTCTCGAACCCGTCGCCGACCTCGACGCCCTTGATGGCCTGGATGCCCATGAGCGCGGCCGCGAGCCGGGCGTCGAGCCGGTTCTCGCCGCTGGTGAACGACCCGAGGCCGACCGGAAGTCCCTCCACGACCACCTCGACCACGCCGCCGAGGGTGTCACCGTCCTTCTTGGCCGCCTCGATCTCGGCGATCATCGCGGCTTCGGCGTCCTTGTCGAACGCCCGCACCGGACTGGCGTCCACCGCGGCGAGATCGGCGGCGGTCGGCACGACGCCGGAGGTGTTCTGCGCCGCGCCGATGGACACGACATGCGACACGACCTCCGCGCCGAACGCCTGGCGCAGGAAGTTGCGCGCGACGGTGCCCGCCGCGACGCGCGCGGCCGTCTCCCTGGCGCTGGCGCGCTCGAGCACGTTGCGGGCGTCGTCGAAGTTGTACTTGAGCATGCCGGAGTAGTCGGCGTGCCCGGGCCGGGGCCGGGTCAGCGGTGCGTTGCGGGCCAGGTCGGCGAGTTCGGCCGGATCGACCGGGTCGGCGGACATCACCGTCGTCCACTTCGGCCACTCGGAGTTGGCCACCTCGATCGCCACCGGGCCGCCCATCGTGCGCCCGTGCCGCACACCGCCGACGAGGGTGACCTTGTCGGCCTCGAACTTCATCCGCGCGCCGCGGCCGTAGCCGAGCCTGCGGCGCGCCAGCTGCGTGGAGATCTCGTCGGACGTCACCTCGACGCCCGCCACCATCCCCTCGAGGATGGCGACGAGAGCGGGACCATGGGATTCTCCGGCAGTTATCCAACGCAGCACGTCGTTCATCTTCCCATGTCGACGCCGCTGCTCCGGAATGTGGCCCGCCGTGACGACGCGCACGGTCGGGGAGGGCCGGCTACCGCGGGCCGCGGTGCTCACCGGGCGATGACGATGGGCCGATCCACCGAGCGCAACAGCGCGTCACTCACCGAGCCGAACAGCAGCCGCCCCAAGGCCCCCCGGCCCCGATTGCCCACCACCAGCAACTGTCCGTCGCGCGAGCGTTCGAGCAGTCGCCGCTCCGGACGGTCGCGGACGACCTCACGCCGGATGGTGAGCTCCGGGTACTGCTCCTGCCAGCCGGCCAGGCTGGTGGCGAGCAACGCTTCCTCGGTCCGGCGCAGCGCGGCCCAGTCGGTACCGATCGCGGCCAGCGGCTCGACCTCGCCCCAGGTGTGCACGGCCACCAGTTCGACCCCGCGCAGCGACGCCTCGGTCGCCGCCACCTCGATGGCGGCTTGCTCGGCGGAGGACCCGTCCACCCCGACGATCACCGGGCCCGTATCAGTCGGTTCCCACAACGGCGTGTCGTCGGGTACCACCGCCACCGGGCAGTCGGCGTCCCGGGCGACGGCGGTGCTCACCGAGCCGAGGAGGACGCGCTGCGCGCGGCCGATACCGCGGGTGCCGACCACCAGCATCGCCGCGCTCCGGGACCGCTCGATCAGGGCGCCGGCGATGTGCGCGGTGCGAATCTCCGTGCCGATGGCGATGTCGCGCACGGTGTGCGCGGCCGCCACCGCGGCGTTCGCGGCGCGCTCGATCGCCTCGTCCGCTTCGCGCACCCGCAGCAACGCGGCCGGGCGCGGCGGATCGTCGTCGTCGGATCCGAGTGACGACTCGACGATGAGCGAGATGTGCAGGGGCGCGTCGTGCAGCGCGGCGGTCTGCGCAGCCCAGCGGACCGCTGTGATCGAGGGATCGGAACCGTCGGTTCCCACGACGATCGGTCTCCGCGACGGATGCCTCGGATTCACTGGGCGGCTCCTTCTCGACGCTGCTTCTCCTGTCGTTGCGCATGCGAGGGCGACTCGCCGAAGTGCCGCACTTGGAGCGCTGCAGCCGCGGCCGCTCGGGAAAGTCGTTGCCCGCGATTGATGCTACCGATGAATTGCCATGAATTTGCTGGCTTCACGATCCGCTGATCCGGCGCGGAAGCGCCGGGCTCAGGTCGAGTCGAGGGTCGACGAGAACAAGGCCAGCAAGGTCGCCAGACACATCGCTGGGCCATGCGGCACGGTGACCGCGCCGGCGCCGGGGTCGGCGGCGTGGGAGCCGAATCCGCCACGGCAGGCCAACGCGCCCAGCGCGACGCACGCGGTGAGCGCCGGCGCGCCGAGTGCGGCCCACACCCACGGTCGAGCGCCGCCGAGGGCGGCTGCCCCGCCGAGCATCGCCGCGAGTTTGACGTCCCCCGCGCCCAGCGCGGCGGGTGCCGCGAGGTGTACCAGCAGATACGGCGCCGACAGCAGTACCGCGCCCAGCAGTGCGGCAGCGAATTGTCCTGTGTACAGGCCATATCCGAGAACCGTCAGCGCACCCGAACCGGTCAGTTCGTTCGGCAGGCGCCGTTCGCGCAGGTCGAACACCGTCAGCGCCACGCACCACACGGCGAGGACGGCGCACGCGAGAGGAGTCATGTCTCCACTCTCGCCCGGCCCCGGAGCGGAACAGCCGTGCCGGCCCAGAATGTGCATAATCCGGGCGAATGTGAACAGGGTATGGGTCAGCCCGCCTCCGTCCTATCGAGAATTGCTGAGCGACAATGCTTTTCGTGTCGGTCGTGGTGCTTCTGCCGCACCGGCGGCATGCCGAGCACGTGTTGCCTGTCGGCAAGCGGTGTGTCGGCGGTAGTTTTGACTCATGTGTGCTGATCACCAGGGTCATGTGCCGGACTACGCGGCGCGGCGTGGCGCGCTGCGCAGCCTGCTGGTGGAGAACGGGGTGGACGCCCTGCTCGTCACCGATCTGGTGAACATCAGATATCTGACCGGATTCACCGGTTCCAACGCGGCGTTGCTCGTGCACTCCTGGGACACGCGGGTCGCCGAGGAACGGACCGTGATCGGCACCGACGGCAGGTATCGGACCCAGGTCGCCGAGCAGGTGCCCGACCTGCGCGCGGAGATCGCGCGCGCCACCGCTCGGCGGATCGTGCAGCTGGCCGGGGAGTGGCAGGTCGGCCGGGTCGGTTTCGAAAGCCATGTCGTCACCGTCGAACAGCATCGCGGTTTCCTCGAACAGCGCACCGGCCTGGAGTTCGTCGCCTCGCCCGGCCTGGTCGAACAGTTGCGCATGGTCAAGGACGCCTACGAGGTGGAGCAGCTGCGCGCGGCCTGCGCGGCGGGCGACGCCGGTCTGGCCGCGCTGCTGGAGCGTGGCGGACTGCGTCCCGGTCGCACGGAGCGTCAAGTGGCCAGGGACCTGGAATGGGCCATGTTCGAGCACGGCGCCGAAGCGGTGTCGTTCGAAACCATCGTGGCCACCGGCGCGAACTCGGCTGTCCCGCATCATCGCCCGACCGGCGCCGTGCTGGCGGCGGGCGATTTCGTCAAGCTGGACTTCGGGGCGGTGGTCGGCGGCTACCACTCCGACATGACCCGCACCTTCGTGCTCGGCGCGCCGACCGACTGGCAGCGCGAGGTGTACGCGCTGGTCGCCGACGCGCAGCGGGCCGGATGCGACGCGCTGCGGCCGGGGATTCCGGTGGCCGACGTCGATGCCGCGTCGCGGGCGGTGATCGAGGCCGCGGGTCACGGCAAGTTGTTCGTGCACGGCCTCGGCCACGGGGTCGGGTTGCGGATCCACGAAGCGCCCGGAATCGCGAAAACCGGAACCGGTACACTTCTGACTGGCGTGGCGGTGACCGTCGAACCAGGTGTGTACTTTCCCGGCCGCGGCGGGGTCCGGATCGAGGACACGCTCGTGGTGCGCGAAGGGGGCCCGGAGCTGCTCACCCACACCAGCAAAGACCTGACCGTCGTCGACTGACGCCGGTCTGCCCGAGACCAAGCGGTAGAACGAGGAGATCCGAAGACAGTGGCGGACACCAGCGACTTCAAGAACGGCCTTGTGCTGAAGATCGACGGTCAGCTCCAGCAGATCATCGAGTTCCAGCACGTCAAGCCGGGCAAGGGCCCCGCGTTCGTGCGGACCAAGCTGAAGAACGTCGTGTCCGGCAAGGTGGTCGACAAGACCTTCAACGCCGGCGTGAAGGTGGAGACCGCCAACGTCGACCGCCGCGACATGACCTACCTCTACCACGACGGCACCGACTACGTCTTCATGGACGGCGAGACCTTCGACCAGATCTCCATCGCCGAGGAGACCATCGGCGACGGCGCCCGCTTCCTGCTGGAGAACATGACCGTGCAGGTCGCCACGCACGAGGGCGCGCCGCTGTACGTCGAGCTCCCGGTCTCGATCGAGCTCGTGGTCCAGCACACCGACATCGGCCTGCAGGGCGACCGCTCCACCGGCGGTACCAAGCCCGCCACCCTGGAGACCGGCGCCGAGGTGCAGGTTCCGCTGTTCATCAACACCGGCGACAAGCTGCGCATCGACTCGCGCGACGGCAGCTACCTCGGCCGGGTCAACGCCTGATCACCCGGCCGGCAGATCCGGGATGATGTGACCGTGGCTGACCAGCCCGTGGACAAGAAGTCCACGTACAAGAAGCTCGGCGCGCGGCACAAGGCCCGCCGCCGCGCGGTCGACCTGCTGTTCGAGGCCGAGGCCAGGGACGTCGACGCCGCCGATCTGCTCGATGAGCGCGCCGAACTCGCCGGTCGTGATCAGTCGGTCGCGCCGGTGCACCCCTACACCCGCACCTTGGTCGGCGGCGTCGCCGACGACCTCGACCGGGTGGACGGCACCATCGAGTCATACCTACAGGACTGGACCTTGGCGCGTCTCCCGGCCGTGGATCGCGCGATCCTGCGCATCGCGGTCTGGGAGCTGTTCCACGCGAGCGACGTCCCGCCGGTCGTCGCTGTGGACGAAGCGGTGGAACTGGCCAAGGAACTGTCCACCGACGACTCCCCGTCCTTCCTCAACGGCGTACTGGGTCAGGTCGTCCTGGTGGCACCGCAGGTGCGTGCCGCGGCGGCTGCGACTCGGGCTCCGCGCCCGGAGCCGGAGTCGTGAACAAGTACCTCGTTCTGGCGATGCGCACCCCTCGCTTCGACAATGCCGTGATCGAGCCGCATCGGCAGTTCCTGCGGTCGCTGGACGACCGCGGGCAGCTGCAGGAGAGTGGCCGCTTCACCGACGGCACCGGCGGCGCGTACGTGATCTACGCCGAGAGCCTGGACGCCGCCCGCGAGATCGCGTTCACCGATCCCGTGCACACCACGGGCTCCTCGGAACTCACGATCTACGAGTGGGAGATCACGGCGCCGAACTGACTTCGGTTCCACCCCGCGTCTGCGCGGTGTTCCCGCCCGGCCCGCATGGCCGTGGGCGCGCGGATGGCTCCCGTTGGTGGGTGTACGGATGACCAGCGGGAGCACGACCGGAACCGGTGGTTCCGCGCGTGAGATCGGACCTCGATGTGCGTCTCGATCCGGCCTCGGCGGCTATCCTCGTACCTCAACCGCGCTCGAGGTCAAGAGAGGCGCTGTTTTCGCCGCCTAGCTGCCAGTGACCAGCAGCGCTGCGACCGCTCCCGCGGTGGCGACCACGGCGAGGGCGGCTCCGGTCAGGACGAAACGCCGCATGGGGACCCGTACACCGTGCATGCGGCAGAATTCCAAGCACAGCAGGGTGGCGAGCGAGCCCCACGGCGTGACGACAGGGCCGACATTGGTGCCGATCAGCAAGGCGAGGAGCTGATCGCCGTTCTGCGCGGGAATCACCGACTCGCCGGCCGTGTAAGCGGGCAGGTTGTTCGCGACATTGGACAGAGCCGCACCCGCCGCCGCGGCGCGGAACGCGCCGGACGCGCCCGGGTCGGTGCCGATCAGGGCGTGCATCAAGTCACCGAGACCGAGTCGGCTCAGGGTGGGTACCACCAGAAACAGGCCGACCACGAAAACGAACAGCCGCCACGGGATGAGTGACCACCGCAAGGCGCCGCGGTCGAACACGGCGAACGCCGCCAACGCGATCAGCGCCGCGAGTGCCGCCGCGATACCGATCCGATCGCCGACGAGGGGTATCGCGACGATGAACAGCAGGCAAGCCCCCGCTGTGGTGAAGAACAGCGAGCGTTCTCGGAAGTTCGTGGGCCGGATCGGCTCGGGCGGCAGATAGCGGTCGGTTTCCCGGCGTCCGCGCCGCCAGTACCACACCCACAAGCACACCGTCGTCGCGGCGACCGAAACCAGCTGTGGCGCCCACATCTTCGCCGCGAATCCGGACGCGGTCAGGGCCACCCGGTCGGCGGCGAGCAGATTCGTGAGATTGGAGACCGGCAGCAGCAGGCTCGCGGTGTTGGCCAGCCACAGAGTGGTCATGGCCAGCGGCAGTGGCGGAATGCGGGCAGGCGCCGCGAGTGCCAGCATGACCGGGGCGATGAGCACGGCTGTGGTGTCGAGGTTCAGCAGGACCGTCGTGGCGGAGGCGAACAGTACGCAGAGACCGAACAGCGCGGGGTAGTAGCCGCGCCCGAGGATCGCGAGGCGATGGGCGATGGCGTCGAAGACTTTGGCCTGCCTGGTGAGTTCGGCCAGCACGATGACGCCGGCGAGAAACAACAACAGCGGGCCGATGCGGCGCATGTTCGCGGCGGCCTCGTCGCGGGGCAGCAGCCCGGTGAGCACGCACAGCACGCCGGCCGCCAGCAAGGCGAGGCGGACCCGGTCCAGGACGCTCAGCCGCGGCCCGGACGTGGTCGCGGGCGGGTTTCGCACAGAGGAATCGACCAGTTCGGGCACGACTGCCATCATGGCAGCCTCTTTCGGTCGCCCCCTTCCCGGCCGAGGGGCGGGCCGACCCGAGACGGCGATTCCTGTTTACCCGTTGAACGTGCCGTTAGACGATGGTACGTTATTCGGGTCACACAGGGTCGGGCGCGCCGGCCCATTCGTCGGGTGGAAACCGTTGTGTCCGAGGAAATCTCGGCTTCGTCCGCCGCCGAGTCAAGGATGTATTGCCCATGAGCATCGCCATCGGACTGGTATTTCTGTTCATCCTGGTCGGAGGCAGCCTACGGTCGGCCGAGGCCGGCTGCCAGAACACGTTGATGAACCACATGAAGAACATGTGGCTGTGCGCCGTGATCTCGTATGCCGTTGCGCTGACCGGGTTTTCGATTTTCCTCGCGCTGTCGTCGAAGAGTCCGTGGCCGACGCTCGACGACGTGCGGAACATGCCGTGGTGGGCGCCCTTCGGCGGCCTGCTGGGCGGCGCGGCGGTGATGGGAATGATCGCCGTCGCCCGTCATGTCGGAGTGGCGACGTTCAGCGCGCTGGTGATCGTAGGCGAGATGGTGGTCGCCGTGATCATGGACCACTTCGGCCTCATGGGATTCGAAGAGCGATCCGCCAGCATTCCGCGTCTGGTGGCGTGCGGGCTGATCACGCTCGCGATCTACCTGATGGCCGACGAGCCCGCGGCCGGTGAGCCCAGGGTCAGCGTCACCTGACGGCGGTACGCGCCCCACTGCCGGCAAACCAACCCTTCGCACTCTCCCGAGGACTCCCGATGACGGTCCAGACCGCCGAAAAGACCCGTGCCGCGCTGCCCCGCGCCACGATGGCACTCATCTTCGCGTTCATCCTGGTCGGCGGCGCACTGCGTTCCGTGGAAGCCGGCTGCCAGAACTCGCTGAAGCTGGCATTGAAGAATGTCTGGCTGTGCGGCGTGATCTCCTACGCCGTGGCATTCACCGGCTTCGCGATCTTCCTCACGGTGGCGCTGCTGGTTTCGACCAACCGGCCGTGGCCGACGAAGGCCGACGTCCGAAGCATGCCACGGTGGGCGCCGTTCGGCGGCCTGCTCGGCGGGGCCGCGATCCTGGCGATGATCTCCGTGGCTTCCGATGTGGGCGCAGGCACCTTCAATGCCTTGATCATCGCGGGACAGATGTTCGGTGCGCTCGCGATCGACCACTTCGGGCTGATGGGGTTCCCGCGGCGTGCGGTGAGTTCCAAACGCATCGTCGCCTGCGTCATGATCATCGCCGGGATCTACCTCATGGCGAGCTACTGAGCCCGCGCGGGGCGCAGCAGGACCTGGTCGACCGCCGCTATCTGAGAGATGGATAGGGTATCTATCGCACTGTTGCCTCGCCGAAGGAAGTAGGAGACATGGCCGCGAACGATCTGACCGTCACGGACGTCCATACCGCGCAGCAGGCGTGGGCACTGTTCGATCGCCTCCCGGCCGCGCGGGTCGAGGAGATCACGACGGGGCGCTGGCGCGGCGAGGAACTGGACACCGGTCATCCGATGGATGGCGTGCTGGTGGCTTCGGGCTGGTACGGCAAGCAGTTCGACGGTCCCGACAGCGTGCATCCGCTGCTGTTCACCTCCGGCGGCACGGTATTCCCCGTCGATCCGCGCCGCGTCCCGGTCGCATTGGCCGGGCGGGTGCCGCTGTCGGGTGTGCGTGCTGTGCGCAAGGCGCTGCCGGTCCTGCGTCCCGCGTTGCGCACGAGCAAGTACACCGCACGTCTGCGTGCGGTCGAATACCGCGGCGTGACCGGTGCCGCGATGGTCTACGACCACCTGCCGATCATCGACCACTTCCGGCGCGCCGACGAGCACACCTTGTTCGGCGTGATGGATTTGCGCGGTATGGCGGAACCGTACTTCTTCGTCCTGCGCCGGGACATCAGCTGAGGCGGTCGCCGATCCGGTCGGCCACGGCCGATCCGCGTCCGGCGCCGTGCCCGCCGCACTAGGATTTGCGCAAACAGGCGACACCTTGCGGCGATGGTGACCGAGGGAGGCACAGTCGATGGAACGCACGACATGCCTGGTGGTCGGCGGGGGACCGGCCGGAATGATTCTCGGGCTGCTGCTCGCACGGGGCGGTGTCGAGGTCACGGTGCTGGAGAAGCACAAGGACTTCTTACGCGACTTCCGCGGCGACACTGTGCATCCCACGACCCTCGACCTGCTCGACGAACTGGGGCTCGGCGCCGAATTCGCGAAACTCCCCGCGCGGAAAGTGGATCAGGTGCAGCTGCCGATCGCGGGGGGCCTGCAGACACTCGCCACGTTGAAGAACCTGCCGGGCAAGCACAAGTACGTCGCCATGGTGCCGCAGTGGGATCTGCTGGATCTGCTCGCGCGGGCTGCCGAGGCCGAGCCCACCTTCCGGCTGCGGATGAACACCGAGGCCACCGACCTGGTCTGGATCGACGGCAGGGTCGGCGGCGTGACCTACCGGACCGTCGACGGTTCGGGCGGCTCGATCGAAGCCGACCTGACCGTGGCCTGCGACGGCCGCGGTTCGCTGCTGCGGGCGGCCGCGGGGCTGCCCACCCGTACCTGGCCGACGCCGATGGACGTCTGGTGGTTCCGCTTGCCGCGCACGGAGATCGACCCCGCGGGCGCGCTGCCGATCGTCAGCGCCCGGCGCGTGGCGGTTCTGCTCGACCGTGGCGATTACTGGCAGTGCGCGACGTTGATCGCCAAGGGCGCCGACGAGTCCGCCCGCCAGGGGCCGGTCGAGGACATCATGCGCGGCCTGGCCGAGGCCGCGCCCTGGCTGTCCGATCGGGTCGACGCCTTGACCAGCTGGGACGAGGTCAAGTTGCTGGATGTGCGACTCGACCGGCTGACCCAGTGGTACACCAACGGCCTGCTCTGCCTCGGGGACGCCGCGCACGCGATGTCCCCGGCCGGCGGCGTCGGCATCAACCTGGCCGTGCAGGACGCCGTGGCCGCGGCCGGAATCCTCGCTCCGCGGTTGCTGTCCGGCACGCTCGGGACCAGGGATCTGGCGAAGGTGCAACGGCGGCGGAGGTTCCCGACCGTCGTGACCCAGGGCATACAGCGACTCCTGCATGCTTTCGCGATCGTCCCTGCTCTCGAAGGGCGCGTCGACATCGCCCGTGCCGCTCGCGCGCCGCTGCCGGTCCGCATACTGCGTCGCGTTCCCGTACTACGTAGCGTGCCACCCTATTTGCTCGCTCGCGGCGTCCTGCCGGAGCACGCGCCCTACTTCGCTCGGCGCTAGCGGTTCGGCGCCGCGCCTCAGGCCGTGGCGTCGGGGGATGTCGCGGGCGGGGTGGCAATCCAACCCGCGACGACCGCGAGGCCGGACAGGCGATGCACGGCGAGAAAGCCGAAGGGCCGGTCGAAGACCACCGAGACGACGGGCGCGTGGTTGTGCCGCAGTGGGGCCGTCGCGGCGCGTAATGCGAAGGCCGTCACGGCGGCGGCCTCGAAACCCTCGTGGCCGAACCGGGCGAGCACCTCTTGTGCTCCTTGGCCGACGCAGAGCGGCAACGATGAGATCGCCGGAAAGTGACCATGGGAGCAGTCGGCCGCGTCGGCGAGGCCGAACAGGCCGGCTGCGGCGAGGAGATCGTGGGTGGATCGAACTTCGAAGGGAGGCAGGTGGAGTCGCAGTTGTCCGCTGCGGGTCTGCACCGGCTCGCTGCGCACGGTGAGCCCCGGCCCCGCGCTGCCGACCGGTAGATCGGAGCGGATCGGCACGGCGCCCGCCAGTGCCGCCAGGCCCGTTTCCAGTACGACGCCGGCGGTGCCCGTACCGGTCAGGAGATGGACGTCGAGATCGGCGACACCTTCGACGACAACGCGGGTGACCGGTTGCGGCGCGTCCAGGATCGCGGCATTCGCCGGATCGCCGCTCACCCGGGACAGGCCGGGACCACGATGCCCCTGCCAGGGGCCGTCTTTCGAGGTCAGGGTCCCGACGTCGAAGGGAATCTTCCACCGGGTCTTCGCGACCAGTGCGGTGGCGAGCACCAGCAGCGCGCCGGGATCGACCGCGACGGGGAACCGTTCGATGAGCCCGCCGGTGTGCCGGGCGGCCCAGCTGTCGAGCTCGGATTGCCCGGCCAGCCGGGCGAGGACTCCCTCGGGCAGCGCCCGCGACCATGCCTCGTGCAGCGGCAGATCGCGGCCCACCCACACGCCGAGTGCCGCCGACACCGCGTCCGAGCGCCGGATATCGCGCAACAACCGGAGCGCCGAGTCTTGTCCGTTCGCCGCCGGTAGGCCGACCGCTGTCGCCAGCTCATTCCGCGCCGGACCGTCCGCCGCGGAGGCGAGCAAGGCCAGCAGTGGCCAGACCCCGGCGCCGGAGACCACGAAGTCTTGCTCGCCCGCCGCCGCGCACCACCGTGCCGTGAGGGCGTTGGCGGCACCGACATGGGATTCGAGGGACGTCCGCACGCAACCACCCTAGTCACGGCCGCGCGGTCCTCGGGCCGCTCTCAGGACATGGCGATTCCCGGACGCAGCACGATCTTGCCCAGCGGCGCTCGATCCTCCAGCAGCCGATGCGCGTGGCTCGCCTGGTCCAGCGGCAGCACCGCCTCGACCAGCGGATCGAGTCCGCCCCTCGCCGCGCGGGCCAGCACGGTGTCGCGCGCCCGGGCGACTCGATCCAGCCAGTCCGGTCCCGCGCAGCCGGTGAAGGTCAGGCCGCGCATGATCAGGTCGGCCGCCGACACCTGGGCGGGCGCGCCGGACAACCAGCCGTAGCCCAGCATGCGGCCGCGCAGGGGTGTCATCAGGTCCAGCAGGTCTGTGGCGCTTCCACCGCCGATCGAATCGAACACCACGTCCACCGTCGCGCCACCGAGTGTTTCGCGCAGCCGGGTGATCCACGCCGGATCGTTGTGGTCGATCACGTCGTCGGCTCCCAGCTCACGCGCCCTGGCCGCCTTTTCCGGGCCGCCGGCGGTGCCGATGACGCGAGCCGCTCCGAACTCCTTGGCCAGCTGCGTCAGGGCGCTGCCGATACCGGTGGCGGCGGCCTCGATCAGGACGGTTTCGGCACCGGTCAGCGCGGCGGTCTCCAGCAGTGGAATCGCCACCGATCCGTTCATCAGCACTGCCGCGGCGTCCACGGTGGACAGGCCGTCCGGAATGCGCGCAACCGAATCCGCGGGACCGGCGACGAATTCGGCGTAGGCGCCGAAACCTCTGGTCGCCACCACGACTCGTTGCCCGATGAGCGCCGGATCGACTTGCGCGCCGACCTCCGTGACGACTCCCGCCGCCTGGAAACCGAAGACCAGCGGTAGCGGCGCGTCGATGGGGAACTCGCCGGAGCGCAGTTTGGTCTCCGGGAACAGCACCGGGATCGCCTCGGCGCGGATGACCACCTCGTCGGCGGCCGCCCGCGGCGCCGGGACCTCCGTGGTCACCAGCACGTCCGGGCTTCCCGTCGCCGTCATTACGATTGCCTGCATCACGAACTCCATAAGTTGACTGACGGTCCAATTATCTCGCTCGATGATATGGACCGTCGGTCAAGTTGTCTAGAAAGCGGGTGCGATGGGCGACGAACGGCCCAGGGAACGGGCGGACGCGGCGCGCAACCGGCGGGCGATCCTGGACGCCACGTTCGCGCTGCTGGCCGAGCACGGCGCCGAGGCCATCACCATGGACCGCGTCGCGGCCGCCGCCGGAGTGGGTAAAGGCACGATCTTCCATCGTTTCGGCAACCGCGCCGGGCTCTTGCACGAGATGGTGGCGCAGAGCGCGGTCGCGCTGATGGACGCGATCAGCAGTGGACCGCCACCCCTTGGCCCCGGCGCGCCCGCCGACGCCCGCCTGATCGCCTACTTCGACGCCATGGCGCGGCTGGTGATCGACAATTCCGAGCTGATGGTCGCCTATCGCACCGAGCCGCCGCATCCGAGGACGGCCGAGTTCCACGCGTTCTGGGACAACCACATCACCACGTTGCTGCGCGAAGCTCGTCCTGACCTGGATGCCGAAGTGGTCGGGCGGCTGCTGCTGGGCGCGCTGAGCGCCGAACTGGTGCCGGCCATGGTCCGGGCGGGCGAGACCGAGCGCTTGCTGGCGGCGGTGCGGGAGCTGGTCGAATCGGTGCTGCGCAGCCCGTGACGATCCTTGTGCCGCGGCATCGGGTACGCCGTGCCTGCGCGGTGATCAGTCTCGCGACAGAATGGCCTCGAAGCGCTCGTCGGCCCGGTCGAGCTGATCGAGGATATGCTGCCGGACGTGGTCGGCGAGCGGCGTGTCCGGCCGGGTGACCAGGTCGCGGTATACGTCGGTGAGCGGACGGTACTTGGCGGCCAGCTTCGCCATCGCGGGGCCGGTGGCGTAGAGGATGCCGACGCCGTTGTCGGTGAAGTCGGACAGCTTGATGACGCGGGCCCACGGGTCCCGGTCCAGATTCATCGCGACATGCTCGCGGTACTGTGCCTGCCGGTCACGCGCCGGATCCGGTTCAGGATTGGTCACCGCCGCCACGAGATCGGCCACTCGCGCCCCGAAACGATCGGTGAGCGCGCCCAGCGCGGCGTCGACGGCCGGCCCCGATCGATCGGCCGCCAGCTCGGCGGCGTGGTCCTCGACCGAGTCGTGCAGCAGCCCCGCCGCGACCACGTCGGGGTCCCGGACCTCGTAGTGGCTGATGATCCGAATCGTCACGCGCAGTAGATGACTGAGGTAGGGCTCGCGGCCGTACCGATCGTCCTTATGCAGGTCGGCCGCGAGATCGAGCGCCGCGGCCAAGCGTGGCGTATCCGGCAGCTCGGCGATTTCCAGCAGTAGTCGTTCCCGCAGCCCGGCCTCGCCGTAGACCTCGCTGATCGTGTGCAGCGGCATCACGGCCAAGACCCCCGCCCCTGGATTGCTCATGCTGCCAGGCTAACCGGAGCGGGGGACACATGACGGACGACGATCACTCGGCCTTCGGCACCAGAGTGTTCTGCCGGGCGGCGATGTGCCAGCGCTCGCCCTCCTTGACGAAGACGTACAGCGCGATCATGGCGTGGTCGTGCTCGATGAGCTCGCCGTCCGGTGTGGTCGCCCACGCGCGCTTGTGCGCGATCGCGACGTCCGGGCGCAGGAACGTGATGTCGGCGATCTCGTAACGGGCGTACTGGTCTCGCAGGAACCCGGCCAGACCTCTGCGGTTGGAGTCGAGCAGCGCGTCGAATCCGGTGATCAGCGTGCCCATAGCGTTGACGACGGCCGCGTTGGCGGTGAAATCCGCCGACAGCAGGTCGGCGTCGTTGGTGTTGAAGCCGGTCTCCGCGTTGGCGACGATCTGCCGGATCGCCGCGATGTCGTCGGAGTGGTCGACCGTCGTGTCCTCGACCAGGGGTGGTGTGGATGCTGTCGTGCTCATGCCGACGAGCTTCCGACCTGAACGTCGGTTCAGGTCAAGTCGTGCACATTGTGGCTTGGCGCACAAGGGTCAGCGGACGCCGCGCGGCCGGTACTGAATGCTGATCCGCGGACCGGTGGGCTTGCGCGTCTTCGGCACGGCGTGCTCCCAGGTGCGCTGACAAGATCCCCCCATGACCAGCAGGTCGCCATGTCCCACAACATATTTGATGCTCTGGCCGCCGCCGCGCGGCCGGAGCAGCAGCGCCCTCGGCGCTCCGATCGACACGATCGCGACCATGGTGTCGTGGGTGGCGCCGCGGCCGATGGTATCGCCGTGCCAGGCGACGCTGTCGCGTCCGTCCCGGTAGTAGCACAGGCCCGCGGTGCGGAACGGTTCGCCGAGTTCGGGCCGGTAGTGCTCGTTCAATGCCGTACGGGCGTCGGCCAACGCCGGGTCCGGCAGCGGCTCGTGCTCCGAGTAGAACCGCAGCAGCCGGGGTACCTCGACCACACGGTCGTACATCGGCCTGCGCTCGGCTTTCCACGGCACGCCGTCGACCAGCCGGTCGAACAACGCGTCCGCGCCCGACAACCAGCCGGGCAGGAGATCCACCCAGGCCCCGTGGTCCAGCACGGTGCGGCGCGCATCGCGAAGCGGCGCGAACTCGGTGTCGCCGAACCCGTCGAGCAACGATCCTTGCAGCGGCGTGGACATGCGCCCGAGCCTACCGTCGATCGAACATATGTGCTAGCGGTTTTCGGTCAAGGTGTCGGAGCTGCCGCTGCCCGGCGAACTCGACGTCTTCGAGATCGACCTGCCGGAGCTGTTCGCGTTCAAGGAGCCGGTGCTGGCCGCCGCCGACGCGCGGACGGTTTGCGCACGTCATGTCGTGGCCGCCGATCTGCGGGGAGACTGGGCGGGCGCCCTGCGCGCGAGCGGGTTCCGGGCCGAGGTCCCGACCCACTGGATCGACGAGGGTGTCCTCGGCTATCTGCGGCGCGAGGAAGCGATCCGGGTGGTGGACACGCTCACCGACCTGTCCGCGCCGGGCAGTCGCTTCGGTGTCGCCCAGTTCGACTCCGACCAGCACAGCGAGCGATACGCCGAACTGCGCCGCTTGGTGCGGCCCGGGGCCGACGGGCCGCGCGAACCGAGTGGACTGGGACCGGAGGCCGGACAATGGCTCGCCGAGCACGGATGGCGAACCACCTTCCGGGCCTGGGACGATCTGGTGGCGCCACTCGGCCGTCCGGCCGCTCTGGGCAGCCGGGATCTGGGACTCGTCCTCGCGGTGCGCCGGTAGCCCGCCGCCGGCTTCCCCGCCGCGACCAGTGGCCCCGCTCACAGCGCGATATGCCTGGTGAAAACGGGGTTCGACGCGCTGCTACGCTGCTTGCCGTAAGACATCCTTTAACGGACCGTCCGGTGAGGCGGGGAAGGAGGTCGGCATGGCCGTGCCCGAAGAACGGGCCGCCAAGTCCGGCGCTGCGGAGACATCGCAGCGACATACCCCGGAGTGGGTGGCGGCGGGGCGAGAGCTGTTGTCGGCTTCGGATGTCGGGCGGACCGTCGCGCGCATCGCGCATCAGATCATCGAGAAGACCGCGCTGGACTCGGGCGAACCGGACGCGCCGCGGGTGGTGCTGATCGGCATTCCCACCCGGGGAACGACCCTGGCCGCGCGGCTCACCGAGAAGATCGAGGAATTCTCCGGCGTCCGCCCGGCTCTGGGCTCGCTCGACATCACGCTGTACCGCGACGATCTGCGCAGCCGCCCGCACCGGCCGCTGGAACGCACCTCCGTTCCGGAAGGCGGCATCGAGGACGCGCTGGTGGTCCTGGTCGACGACGTGCTGTTCTCCGGTCGCACCGTCCGCTCCGCCCTCGACGGCCTGCGTGATCTGGGCCGCCCGCGCGCGGTGCAGCTGGCGGTGCTCATCGACCGCGGTCACCGCGAACTGCCGATCCGCGCCGATTACGTGGGCAAGAACGTACCGACCAGCCGTTCCGAGGACATCTCGGTGCTGCTGACCGAACACGACGGCCGTGACGGCGTCTACCTGCATCAGGAGGAGGCGTGATGGGTATGCCGCACGCCGGCTCGCGGCAGGAGGCAGGCGCGTGAGGCATCTGCTGTCGGTCGCCGCGCTCGATCGCGCGGCCGCGAACGAGCTGCTCGACGAGGCCGAACGCTTCGAACAGGCCCTGCTCGGCCGTGAGGTGCACAAGCTGCCCACGCTGCGCGGACGCACCGTGATGACGGTCTTCTACGAGAACTCCACCCGGACGCGGGTGTCGTTCGAGGTGGCGGGCAAGTGGATGAGCGCGGACGTGATCAACGTCAGCGCGAGCAGCTCCTCGGTCGCCAAGGGCGAATCGCTGCGCGACACCGCGCTGACCTTGCACGCCGCGGGAGCCGACGCACTGATCGTGCGGCACCCGGCCTCCGGCGCCGCGCACCAGATCGCGCGCTGGATGGACGAGTGGGCGGTGTCGGCCGGGCGCACCTCCGGTCCGGCGGTGATCAACGCGGGTGACGGCACGCATGAGCATCCGACCCAGGCTCTGCTGGACGCGCTGACGCTCCGGCAGCGGCTCGGCGACATCGAGGGCAAGCGGGTCGTCATCGTCGGTGACATCCTGCACAGCCGGGTGGCCCGATCCAACGTCTTCCTGCTGGCCACGCTCGGCGCGGAGGTCGTGCTGGTCGCCCCGCGCACACTGCTGCCGGTCGGCGTGCAAGCCTGGCCCGCTCGCGTCTCGCACCATCTGGACGCCGAGCTGATCGGCGCCGACGCGGTGCTGATGCTGCGCGTGCAGGCCGAGCGTATGAACGGCGGGTTCTTCCCGTCGGCCCGCGAGTACTCGATCACCTACGGGCTGTCCGAGCGCAGGCTGGCGCTGCTGGAGGACCACGCCGTCGTGCTGCACCCCGGCCCGATGCTGCGTGGCATGGAAATCGCGTCCTCGGTCGCGGACTCTCCGAAAGCCGCTGTGCTGCAACAGGTCACCAACGGCGTGCACGTGCGGATGGCGGTGCTGTTCCGCCTGCTCGTCGGGACCCAGGAGGCAGTCGCATGAGTGCCGTGACCGCGCAGGGCGCCGCTGGTGCCGGAGAGGACGCAGCATGAGTGAGCACACCGCCGTCTTGATCAAGGGCGCGCTGCTGTACGGCGAGGGCGAACCGGTCGACGTGCTCGTCGCCGACGGCGAGATCCGCCGGATCGGCACCGATCTGGACGTCGTCGACGCCGAGATCATCGGGGCGCACGGCCAGATCCTGCTGCCGGGCTTCGTCGACTTGCACACCCACCTGCGCGAGCCGGGCCGCGAGGACACCGAGACCATCGAGTCGGGATCCGCGGCCGCCGCGCTGGGCGGCTACACCGCGGTGTTCGCGATGGCCAACACCAACCCGGTCGCCGACTCGGTGGTCGTCACCGATCACGTGTGGCGACGCGGCCGGGAGGTCGGCCTGGTCGACGTGTATCCGGTCGGCGCGGTCACCGTCGGGCTCGAGGGCAAGCAGCTCGCCGAGATGGGGACCATGGCCGCGGGCGTGGGCGCCGTGCGCATGTTCTCCGACGACGGCCATTGCGTCTACGACCCGCTGATCATGCGCCGCGCCCTGGAGTACGCGAACTCGCTCGGGGTGCTGATCGCCCAGCACGCGGAGGAGCCGCGACTGACCAAGGGCGCCATCGCGCACGAGGGGCCCACCGCGGCCCGGCTGGGGCTGGCCGGCTGGCCGCGCGCGGCCGAGGAATCCATCGTGGCGCGCGACGCCCTGCTGGCGCGGGACGCCGGCGCGCGGGTGCACATCTGCCACGCGTCCACGGCGGGCACCGTGGAGCTGGTGCGGTGGGCGAAGTCCCAGGGCATCTCCATCACCGCCGAGGTCACCCCGCACCACCTGCTGCTGGACGACTCGCGGCTGGAGACCTACGACGCGGTCAACAAGGTCAATCCGCCGCTGCGCGAGGCGTCCGACGCCGCCGCGCTGCGGCAGGCGCTGGCGGAGGGGATCATCGACTGCGTCGCCACCGACCACGCGCCGCACGCCGAGCAGGACAAGTGCTGCGAGTTCGCCGCCGCCCGGCCCGGCATGCTGGGACTGGAGACGGCGCTGTCGATCATCGTGCGGACCATGGTCGAGCCCGGGCTGCTGGACTGGCGCGGCGTCGCCCGCGTGATGAGCGAGCGCCCGGCCGCGATCGTCGGCCTGGACGAGCACGGCAGGCCGCTCGAGGTCGGCGAGCCGGCCAACCTGACGCTGGTCGACCCGAAGGCGAGCTGGACGGTGCGCGGCAGGGAACTGGCCAGCATCTCGAACAACACGCCGTTCGAGGCGATGACCTTCCCGGCGCGGGTGACGGCGACGCTGCTGCGCGGCCGGGTCACCGCCAGGGACGGCAAGGCGCTGGGCCACCGGGCGGAGGCATAGATGAGCGACCGAGGCGCGGCCCTTCGAGGAGGTTCGTAGTGGAGAGAACACTCTGGGTGGTGGGGCTGCTGGTGCTGTTCGCGGTCTGCCTCTGGCTGATGTACCGGGGTTGGCGCAACCGTGCGGCACGTCAGGCAGAGCGCATCGGCACGTTGCCCGCCGTGCCCGCCGAACTCGGCGCGCAAGTGCTGGAGCCGACCACCGGCCTCTACCTGGGCAGTACGATCGCGCCCAGCTGGCAGGACCGGATCACGGTGGGGGACCTGGGTTTCCGGGCCACCGCGGAACTCACGCGGTTCGAACGGGGGATTCTGCTCGAACGTGACGGCGCGACGGTGATCTGGATTCCGCAGGAATCCATCACCGCGGTGCGCACCGAACGCGGCCACGCGGGCAAAGTGATGACGGAAGATGGTGTGCTGGTCATTCGCTGGAAGCTGCCGACCGGAACCGAGATCGATACGGGTTTCCGCGGCGACGACAAGTCGGTCTACCCGGCTTGGCGCCGGCTTCCGGCGGCGGATCAGAGCGGGACGATGACGGGAGATGACGAGGGATGACAGGAGAAGCAGCACTGGTGCTGGAGGACGGCCGGGTATTCCGCGGCCGGGCCTACGGCGCCGTGGGCCAGACGCTCGGTGAGGCGGTGTTCTGCACCGCGATGACCGGGTATCAGGAGACCCTCACCGACCCGTCCTACCACCGCCAGATCGTGGTGGCGGCCGCGCCGCAGATCGGCAACACCGGCTGGAACGACGAGGACGACGAGTCCACCAAGATCTGGGTCGCCGGGTACGCGGTGCGCGACCCCGCGCGACGCGCGTCCAACTGGCGCGCCACCAGGACGCTGCCGGACGAGCTGGAACGGCAGCAGGTCGTCGGCATCGCGGGCATCGACACCCGCGCGCTGGTCCGTCACCTGCGCACCCGTGGCTCGATGAAGGCGGGCATCTTCTCCGGTGCCGCGCTGGCGGCGGCCGACGAGCTGGTGGCCAGGGTGAACGGGCAGCCGTCCATGCTGGGCGCCGACCTGGCCGGTGAGGTGACCACCGACGCGCTCTACACGATCGAGCCGGACGGCGACCACCGGCGCACGGTCGTCGCGGTCGACCTCGGGATCAAGACCAACACCCCGCGCATGTTCGCGCAGCGCGGCATGCGGGTGCACGTGGTGTCCTCGACCACCACGCTGGACCAGATCCTCGAACTGAAGCCGGACGGGGTCTTCCTGTCCAACGGCCCCGGCGACCCGGCCACCGCCGACACGGCGGTCGAGCTGACCCGGGGCGTGCTGGGCACGGGTCTGCCGCTGTTCGGCATCTGCTTCGGCAACCAGATCCTCGGCCGCGCGCTCGGCCGGGGCACCTACAAGATGAAGTTCGGCCACCGCGGCATCAACATCCCGGTGGTGGAGCACGAGACCGGCCGGATCTCGATCACCGCGCAGAACCACGGGTTCGCGCTGGAGGGCGAGCGGGGCGAGCGGTTCGACACCCCCTTCGGCACCGCCGAGGTGAGTCACGTCTGCGCCAACGACGGCACGGTGGAAGGCGTGCGGCTGGTCGACGGCCGGGCCTTCTCCGTGCAGTACCACCCGGAGGCCGCCGCCGGTCCCCACGACGCCGCGTACCTGTTCGACCGTTTCGCCGGTCTCATGGAAGGAGCCTGATGCCTCGCCGCGAGGATCTGAAGCACATCCTGGTGATCGGTTCTGGCCCGATCGTCATCGGCCAGGCGTGCGAATTCGACTACTCCGGCACGCAGGCGTGCCGGGTGCTGCGGGCCGAGGGCCTGCGGGTGTCGCTGGTCAACTCGAACCCGGCGACGATCATGACCGACCCGGAGTTCGCCGACTCCACCTACGTGGAGCCGATCACGCCGGAGTTCGTGGAGAAGGTCATCGACAAGGAGCGTCCGGACGCCATCCTGGCCACCCTGGGTGGTCAGACCGCGCTGAACACCGCGGTCGCGCTGCACGAGCGCGGTGTGCTGGAGAAGTACGGCGTGGAGCTGATCGGCGCCGACTTCGACGCGATCCAGCGTGGTGAGGACCGGCAGAAGTTCAAGGACATCGTGGCCAAGGTGGGTGGCGAGAGCGCCCGCTCGCGGGTCTGCTTCACCATGGACGAGGTCCGCGAGACGGTCGCCGAACTCGGTTACCCCGTGGTGGTGCGGCCCTCGTTCACCATGGGCGGCCTCGGTTCCGGCATGGCGTACAACGAAGCCGACCTCGATCGCATCGCCGGCGGCGGTCTGGCCGCCTCGCCCACCGCGAACGTCCTCATCGAGGAGTCCATCCTCGGCTGGAAGGAATACGAGCTCGAGCTGATGCGTGACGGCCGCGACAACGTCGTGGTGGTCTGCTCGATCGAGAACGTCGACCCGATGGGCGTGCACACCGGCGACTCGATGACCGTCGCCCCGGCGATGACGCTCACCGACCGTGAG
Organism: Nocardia sp. NPDC019219; assembly: GCF_040632645.1. Classification (NCBI taxonomy): domain Bacteria; kingdom Bacillati; phylum Actinomycetota; class Actinomycetes; order Mycobacteriales; family Nocardiaceae; genus Nocardia; species Nocardia sp. NPDC019219. Next base: position 558,402 of record NZ_JBEYCG010000002.1, read on the forward strand.
TACCAGAAGCTGCGCGATCTCGGCATCGCCATCCTGCGCGAGGTCGGCGTGGACACCGGCGGCTGCAACATCCAGTTCGCGGTGAACCCGAGCGACGGCCGCCTGATCGTCATCGAGATGAACCCGCGCGTGTCGCGCTCGTCCGCGCTGGCGTCGAAGGCCACGGGCTTCCCGATCGCGAAGATCGCCGCCAAGCTGGCCATCGGCTACACGCTCGACGAGATCGTCAACGACATCACCAAGGAAACCCCGGCCTGCTTCGAGCCGACCCTCGACTACGTGGTCGTCAAGGCGCCGCGGTTCGCGTTCGAGAAGTTCCCCGGCGCCGACGGCACGCTCACCACCACCATGAAGTCCGTCGGCGAGGCGATGTCGCTCGGCCGCAACTTCACCGAGGCGCTGGGCAAAGTGCTGCGCTCGCTGGAAACCAAGGCAGCGGGCTTCTGGACCCAGGACGACGGCGCGTGGACCGACGTGGAGGCGATCCTGGAGGATCTGCGCACCCCCACCGAGGGACGCATCTACCAGGTGGAGCGCGCTGTGCGGCTGGGCGCGAGCATCGAGGACGTCGCCGCGGCCTCCGGCATCGACCCGTGGTTCGTCGCGGAGGTGGCCGGTCTGGTCGAGCTGCGCCAGGAGATCCTCGACGCGCCCGTGCTGGACGAGCCGCTGCTGCGGCGGGCCAAGCACTACGGCCTGTCCGATCGCCAGCTGGCCGCGCTGCGGCCGGAGCTGGCGGGGGAGACCGGCGTGCGCGCGCTGCGGCACCGGCTCGGCGTCCGCCCGGTCTTCAAGACCGTCGACACCTGCGCCGCCGAGTTCGAGGCCAAGACCCCGTACCACTACTCGGCCTACGAACTCGACCCCGCGGCCGAGTCCGAGGTGGCGCCGCAGCGCGAGCGCGAGAAGGTGATCATCCTCGGATCCGGGCCCAACCGGATCGGCCAGGGCATCGAGTTCGACTACTCGTGTGTCCACGCGGCGCAGACGCTGTCGCAGGCGGGTTACGAGACGGTGATGGTCAACTGCAACCCCGAGACCGTCTCCACCGACTACGACACCGCCGATCGCCTCTACTTCGAGCCGCTGACCTTCGAAGACGTGCTCGAGGTGTATCACGCCGAATGCGAGTCGGGCGTCGTGGCGGGCGTCATCGTGCAGCTGGGCGGACAGACGCCGCTCGGCCTCGCGCAGCGGCTCACCGCGGCGGGCGTGCCGGTGGTGGGCACCAGCGCGGCCGCCATCGACCTGGCCGAGGATCGCGGCGAGTTCGGCGACGTGCTGGTCGCGGCCGGGCTGCCCGCGCCGAAGTACGGCACCGCGACCACGTTCGCGCAGGCGCGCAAGATCGCCGCCGACATCGGTTACCCCGTGCTGGTGCGCCCGTCCTACGTGCTCGGCGGCCGCGGCATGGAGATCGTGTACGACGAGAACTCCCTGGAGGGCTACATCTCCCGCGCGACCGAGCTCAGCCCGGAGCACCCGGTGCTGGTCGACCGGTTCCTGGAGGACGCGATCGAGATCGACGTCGACGCGCTGTGCGACGGCGAGGAGGTCTACCTCGGCGGCGTGATGGAGCACATCGAGGAAGCGGGCATCCACTCCGGCGACTCCGCGTGCGCGCTGCCGCCGATCACGCTGGGCCGCAGCGACATCGAGGCGGTGCGCCGCTCGACCGTGGCGCTGGCCAAGGGCATCGGCGTGCGCGGCCTGCTCAACGTGCAGTACGCGCTCAAGGACGACGTGCTCTACGTGCTGGAGGCCAATCCGCGGGCGAGCCGGACCGTCCCGTTCGTGTCCAAGGCCACCGCGGTGCCGCTGGCCAAGGCCGCGGCGCGGATCATGCTCGGCGCCACCATCGCCGAACTCCGCAAGGAGGGCATGCTGCCGAGCGAGGGCGACGGCGGGCACGTCGCGCTGGACGCTCCGGTCGCGGTCAAGGAGGCCGTGCTGCCGTTCCATCGCTTCCGGCGCGCCGACGGCAGCGGCATCGATTCGCTGCTGTCGCCGGAGATGAAGTCCACCGGCGAGGTGATGGGCATCGACGCCGATTTCGGCACCGCCTTCGCCAAGAGCCAGACCGCCGCCTACGGCTCGCTGCCCACCGAGGGCACCGTGTTCGTCTCGATCGCCAACCGGGACAAGCGCGCGATGGTCTTCCCGGTGAAGCGCCTGCACGACCTCGGCTTCCGCATCCTCGCCACCGAGGGCACCGCGGAGATGCTGCGCCGCAACGGGATTCCGTGCGAGCAGGTGCGCAAGCACTCCGAGGTGAGCCCGGACGACGAGCCGACGATCGTGGAGCAGATCCGCGACGGCGAGGTCGACATGGTGTTCAACACGCCCTACGGCAACTCCGGCCCGCGGGTGGACGGCTACGAGATCCGCAGCGCGGCGGTCGGGGTGAACATCCCGTGCATCACCACCGTGCAGGGTGCGGCGGCCGCGGTGCAGGGCATCGAGGCCAGCATCAACGGCGGCATCGGGGTGCGGTCCCTGCAGGAACTGCACTCGGTGCTGCGTGGGTGAGCCGCGACCGGACGGAGTGGGCGAGATGAAGACCTTCGGCGAGCGCTTGCGGCACGCGATGCGGGACTTCGGGCCCGTCTGCGTCGGGATCGATCCGCATCCCGAACTGCTGCGGTCCTGGGGCCTCACCGAGGACGTCGAGGGCCTCGAACGCTTCGCCGAGATCTGCGTGGAGGCGTTCGACGGCCTGGTCGCCCTGGTCAAGCCGCAGGTCGCGTTCTTCGAGGCCTACGGCTCCGGCGGTCTGGCGGTTCTGGAGCGCGCCATCGCGGTGCTGCGCGCCTCGGGGACTCTGGTGCTCGCCGACGCCAAGCGCGGCGACATCGGGTCCACCATGGACGCCTACGCCCGGACCTGGCTGGCCGACGGCCCACTCGGGTCCGACGCGGTGACGGTCTCGCCGTATCTGGGATTCGGCTCCCTGGCACCGGCGCTGGCGCTCGCCGAGGCCGGTCACCGCGGCGTCTTCGTGCTCGCGGCCACCTCGAACCCCGAGGGAGCGCAGGTGCAGCGGGCGGTCGCCGCCGACGGCCGCACGGTCGCGCAGACGATGGTCGACGAGGTCGCGGCGCGCAACGCGGGCGCGGAGTTCGGTTCGGTCGGCGTCGTGGTCGGGGCCACGCTCAGCGCGGCGCCGGACTTGTCCGCGCTCAACGGCCCGATCCTCATGCCCGGGGTCGGCGCCCAGGGCGGCGGTCCGGAAAGCATTCGGGACCTGGTGCCGGAGCCGATGCTCGGGTCCGTGGTCCCGAACGTCTCGCGCGAGGTGCTGAAGGCGGGACCGACCGTCCCGGCACTGCGTGCCAGAGCGCAGGCGTTCCAGGACGCGTTCGCGTTCCTGCAGAAATGACCGCGAAAGGCCGGCGCACCCGCGCCGGCCTTTCGCCTTTTCCGCCTGCTGTGTGTGCAGGTGTTCGCACACACGTGCCCCTTATCGGGGTCTGTGCGGGCTCCTGGGCCGATTTCGGGGTTGATCCGTGCACCGGGATGGGCATATCGCTCCTGGGCCGGTGTACAGGGCCGGAAACCGGCACCGGATGCCGGTCATCGCGGCCGAATCGGCTCGGATGTGACGCGCGACACGCGCAAAAAACTCGCGACACGCGGAGAATTTCCAGAAAGTTCCTGGTAGGGCGCGCGCGGGGTTGCTGGAGAGATGCGCCGCCGTGTCGCAACCCTTCCGCAAACCATTCGGTTTGTCGAAAACGCCCTGATGGAGGCCCTTTTCGTGGAGCCGGCGCGGTGATGCGCTCGATGGCGCGGGCGGGACCGGCTCCAGGCAGCCGGTGCGCGGTGCTGATCCCGAATCATGCGCTGACCTGGGGGGTGGGTTCGCAATCAGCGGACGTCGTGGGTACGGTCGCTGAGACTGCCGGGTTACCGGCAGGAGTTGATGCAATGAACGATGAGACGGAGGAACCGTGGCCCTTCCCCAGCTGACTGACGAGCAGCGCGCCGCTGCTTTGGAGAAGGCGGCTGCCGCTCGCCGCGCTCGGGCGGAGCTCAAGGAGCGCTTGAAGCGTGGCGGCACCAACCTGAAGCAGGTCCTCACCGACGCCGAGACCGACGAGATCCTCGGCAAGATGAAGGTGTCGGCGTTGCTGGAGGCCCTGCCGAAGGTGGGCAAGGTCAAGGCGGCGGAAATCATGAGCGAGCTGGAGATCGCCCCCACCCGGCGGCTGCGCGGACTCGGCGACCGGCAGCGCAAGGCGCTGCTGGCCCGGTTCGACTTCGACGCCTGACGACGAGGGTGATCGAACACACGCGGAAGGGTCGACTGGTCGTACTGGTCGGCCCCTCGGCCGTGGGCAAGTCCACCGTGGTCCGCTGTGTCCGCGAACGACTGCCCGACCTGGTCTTCAGCGTGTCGGCAACGACCCGGGCCCCGCGGCCCGGGGAGGTCGACGGCCTCGACTACCACTTCGTCTCCCGTGCGGAGTTCGACGCGATGATCGAGGCGGGTGAGCTGCTCGAATGGGCGGAAATCCACGGCGGTTTGCAGCGTTCGGGCACCCCCGCCGGGCCGGTGCGCGCCGCTCTGGCGGAGGGCTTGCCGGTGCTGGTCGAAGTGGATCTGGAAGGTGCGCGATCGGTGCGCCGGGCGATCCCGGACGCGATCCTGGTGTTCCTGGCCCCGCCGAGCTGGGAGGAGTTGGTGGCGCGGCTGACCTCGCGCGGCACCGAGTCGCCCGAGGTGATCGAGCGCCGCCTGGAGACGGCGAGGATCGAGCTGGCCGCCTGTGACGAGTTCGACATCGTCATCGTGAACGACGAGGTGACCAGCGCCTGTGAGCAGTTGGTATCGTTGTTCGTTAGCACAAATTCGAGTTCGTGACCTCCCCAACACCAGGAGTCCCCCTAGTGAGCAGTACGGACACCAAGACCGCGCCCGCCTACGACACGCCGGTCGGCCTCACCAACCCGCCGATCGACGAGCTGCTCGAGCGCACGTCGTCCAAGTACGCCCTGGTCATCTACGCGGCCAAGCGGGCCCGGCAGATCAACGACTACTACAACCAGCTCGGCGACGGCATCCTCGAGTACGTCGGCCCGCTGGTCGAGCCGGGTCTGCAGGAGAAGCCGCTGTCGGTCGCCCTGCGCGAGATCCACTCCGACCTGCTCGAGCACTCCGAAGGCGAGTGAGGCGAACCGCGTTCGCCGTGACCACGACTAGGCCGGAGGCGTAGTGACCACAAGGATCGTCGTCGGCGTAGCCGGAGGGATCGCCGCCTACAAGGCGTGCTCTCTGGTCCGGCGATTCACCGAGACCGGACACGACGTCCGGGTGATCCCCACCACCTCGGCGCTGGAGTTCGTCGGCAAGGCGACCTTCGAGGCGTTGTCCGGAAACCCGGTGCACACCGGCGTGTTCTCCGACGTGCCGGAGGTTCCGCATGTTCGGCTGGGCCAGGAGGCGGACCTGGTGGTCATCGCCCCGGCGACCGCCGACCTCATGGCCCGCGCCGCGTCCGGCCGGGCCGACGACCTGCTCACCGCCACGCTGCTGACGGCCCGATGTCCGATCTTGTTCGCGCCCGCGATGCATACCGAGATGTGGGAGCATCCCGCGACTGCCGCGAACGTCGCGACGCTGCGCGCCCGCGGTGCGATCGTCATGGAGCCCGCGGCGGGCCGGCTCACCGGCGCCGACACCGGCCCGGGACGACTGCCCGAGCCCGAGGAGATCTTCGGCCTCGCGTCGCTGCTCATGGAGCGCGCCGACGCGATCCCGCGGGATCTGGAGGGCCGCCGGGTCGTCATCACGGCGGGCGGCACCAGGGAACCGCTGGATCCGGTGCGTTTCCTCGGCAACCGCAGCTCCGGCAAGCAGGGTTACGCGCTCGCGCGGGTCGCCGCCCAGCGCGGCGCCCACGTCACGCTGATCGCGGGCAACACGATCGAGATGGCGGCGCCTGCCGCTGTCGACCTGGTGCACATCACCACCGCCGAACAGCTGAAGACCGCCGTCGACAAGCACGCCGTCGGCTCCGACGCGGTGATCATGGCCGCGGCGGTCGCCGATTTCCGGCCGACCAACGTCGCCGCCGCCAAGATCAAGAAGGGCGCGGGCGAGCCCGACGTCATTCCGCTGACCAAGACCGACGACATCCTCGCCGGACTGGTGCAGGCGCGCCGCGACGGGCAGTTGCCCGGCACCGCGATCGTCGGCTTCGCCGCCGAGACCGGTGACGAGCACGGCGACGTCCTCACCCACGCGCGGGCCAAACTCGCCCGCAAGGGCTGCGACCTGCTCGTGGTCAACGCGGTCGGGGAGGGCAAGGCGTTCGAGGTGGACACCAACGACGGCTGGCTGCTCGGCGCGGACGGCACCGAACAGGCGCTCGATCACGGCTCGAAGGCCTTGCTGGCCAGCCGTGTGCTCGACGCGCTGAGCGTGTTGCTGCGCTGAACCGGGCGGCGTGCCTGTCAGGATTGCCATCCGATCCGTCGTTCGTCGGCGGTGTCGTCGAGTTTTCGGCACCTCCGGGACACCGGGAATTCAGCTGTCCGCAGTGGCTGTGTAGTTGGGGTCCGCCCTGTCGGTGATTTGGAATAGTCTGAGATGTAAGGGTTGCGACATAGCGTTACTGTCGCAAGCCGATACGAGTAACCCGTTGAGGGAGAGGGAAGAACTGTGCGCACGTCCGGGAGCCGGCTTTTCACCAGTGAGTCCGTGACCGAAGGTCATCCGGACAAAATCTGTGATGCCATCAGCGATTCCATTCTCGACGCGTTGCTCGCGGAGGATCCGCGCAGCCGGGTCGCGGTGGAAACCCTCGTGACGACCGGCCAGGTCCACGTCGCGGGTGAGGTCACCACATCGGCGTATGCCGATATTCCCCGTATTGTCCGGGAAAAGGTCCTGGAAATCGGATATGACTCGTCGGCAAAGGGTTTCGACGGAAATTCCTGCGGTGTGAATATCGCGATCGGCGCGCAGTCGCCGGATATCGCGCAGGGCGTCGACACCTCGCACGAAGCGCGTATCGGCGGCTCCGACGACGAGATCGAGCGGCAGGGCGCCGGCGATCAGGGCTTGATGTTCGGTTACGCCACCAAGGACACTCCCGAGCTGATGCCGCTGCCGATCGCGCTCGCGCACCGGCTGTCGCGCCGCCTGACCGAGGTGCGCAAGTCCGGGGTGCTGCCCTACCTGCGCCCGGACGGCAAGACCCAGGTCACCATCGAGTACGAGGGCGATCGTCCGGTCCGCCTGGACACGGTGGTCGTCTCCACTCAGCACGCCGCCGACATCGACCTGGACAACCTGCTCGCGCCCGACATCCGCGAGAAGGTGCTCGACGCGGTGCTCGCCGACCTGGACGTGCCGAGCCTGGACATCTCGGACATCCGCCTGCTGGTCAACCCGACCGGCAAGTTCGTGCTCGGTGGCCCGATGGGCGACGCGGGACTGACCGGCCGCAAGATCATCGTCGACACCTACGGCGGCATGGCCCGGCACGGTGGCGGCGCCTTCTCCGGCAAGGATCCGTCGAAGGTGGACCGCTCGGCCGCCTACGCCATGCGCTGGGTCGCCAAGAACGTGGTGGCGGCCGATCTGGCCGACCGGGTCGAGGTCCAGGTGGCCTATGCGATCGGCAAGGCGGCTCCGGTCGGCTTGTTCGTCGAGACCTTCGGCACCGAGAAGGTGGATCCGGCCCGCATCTCCACCGCCATCACCGAGGTCTTCGACCTGCGTCCCGGCGCGATCATCCGCGACCTGGACCTGTTGCGCCCGATCTACGCGCCGACCGCCGCGTACGGCCACTTCGGCCGCACCGACGTCGACCTGCCGTGGGAGCACACCGACCGCGCGGACAAGTTGCGCGCGGCCATCGGGCTCTGACCTCGATCAGGTCCGAGTGAACGAACCCGCGGCGGACACCTCCGCCACCGAGGCGGACGGTCCGGCCGCGGGTACCCCGGGCGTGGCGCTGCCGATCGCCCGGGTGCTTCCGCTGTTGTCGCCGGCGCATCTCGACCGCGACTTCGACTACCTGGTGCCCCCCGAGCTGGACGAGATCGCCCAGCCGGGGGTCCGGGTGCGTGTCCGTTTCGCCGGTCGGCTGGTCGACGGGTATCTCCTGGCGCGGTCGGCGCACAGTGACCACGGCGGGAAGCTGGTCAAGCTCGAACGCGTCGTTTCCGGCGAGCGGGTGCTGACCCCGGAGATTCTGGAACTGGCGGACAAGGTGGCAGCCCGCTACGCGGGTACCCGCGCCGATGTCCTGCGGCTTGCCATTCCACCGCGCCATGCCCGCACGGAAATCGGCGGGAAGAAGAAGTCCGGTGGGGCACAGGACAATTCCGACGATCCCACGGGTCCCTCTTCTGCTTCCCCTGGGACATCGGGGGGCGCCGGCGGGGCCGGGATGTCATGTGAACCGGCGGTTTCCGTGCAGAACGCGGACACGAACTCCACGCCCGCCGCGTTACCCCGCACTCCGCGTCCTGCGGATTCTGCTGTGTCGCAAGCCGATTCGGTGGACGTCTCCCACGAGACCGCGCGAGAGCCTACCGAAACCGTCGACGCGGCTGAGCCGGGCGATCCGGACCCTGCGAGCTGGGACACCGCCCGAGATGCGGGCTCGCCCGAGGGGGACACTGCTGCGCTCGAAGGCCAGTCCTCCTCCGCGCCAATAGAACCGCGCTCCGAAGGCGGAGGGGTTCCCGCGGCAACCGGCAGCGGCGCGGAGACGGGCTGTGCGGACTCGGCGCTCGAGGCCGTGGATCTCGCTGCGTGGGAGCGTTACGTGCACGGCTCGGCATTCGTCGGTGCGCTCGCGCAAGCGAAAGGGGCACGCGCGGCGTGGCAGGCACTGCCCGGCGAGGACTGGCCACGGCGGCTGGCGGAACTCGCCGCCGTGGTGGCCCGGCAGGGGCGCAGCGCGATCCTCATGGTCCCCGACCAACGCGACCTCGATCGGGTGCTGGCGGAATGCGTTCGACTGGTGGGCGACTCCGCCGTCGGGCTGGCCGCCGGCCTCGGCCCCGCGGCACGGTACCGGCGTTGGCTCGCGGTGCTGCGCGGTTCGGCGCGCGTGGTGGTCGGCACGCGGAGCGCGGTATTCGCACCCGCGGGTGAACTCGGGTTGATCGCGCTGTGGGACGACGGCGACGACACCTACGCCGAACCGCGCGCACCGTATCCGCACACGCGCGAGGTGGCGATGTTGCGGGCACACGAGACGGGAGCGGCATTCGTCGCGGCGGGTTTCGCGCGGACCGCGGAGATCCAAGCGGTGGTCGATTCCGGCTGGGCGCACGATCTGGTCGCCGATCGCGCGGTGCTGCGCAAGGCCGCGCCGCGAATCAGCGCACCGGGTGACAGCGATCTCGCGTTGGAGCGCGATCCGGTCGCGCGTGCCGTCCGGATTCCCGGCGTCGCCTTCGCGGCTGCCCGCGCCGCGTTGAAGGAGGGCGCGCCGGTGCTGGTGCAAGTGCCGCGCCGGGGGTACATCCCCGCGCTGGCCTGCGGGAAGTGTCGTACTCCGGCGCGGTGTAGACATTGCAACGGACCGCTTGCGCTGCCCGGCACCGGCCGATCGGCCGATGCCGCTGCCTCCGCGCAGAGCCCCGCTTGCCGCTGGTGCGGGATCACCGAGGCCGCCTTCCGATGCTCCACCTGCGGTTCGCGCGCGCTGCGCGCCGTGGTGATCGGGGCCGCGCGCACGGCGGAGGAACTCGGTCGCGCCTTTCCCGGCGTGCCGATCCGTGGTTCCGGCGGCGGCACCGTGCTCGACACCGTGGAGCGGCGTCCGCAGGTGGTCGTGGCCACGGTCGGCGCCGAACCCGTGGTCCCCGGCGGGTACGGCGTCGCGCTGCTGCTCGACGGATGGGCCTTGCTCGGCCGCGCCGACCTGCGAGCCGCCGAGGACGCGCTGCGCCGCTGGATGGCCGCCGCGGCGCTGGTGCGCGCGCACGGCCAGGTCGTCATCGTGGCCGAGCCGTCCATCCCCACCGTGCAGGCACTGGTCCGATGGGATCCGGTCGGCGCGGCGCGCGCGGAGGTCGCGGCGCGGGCCGAGGTGGGCTTCCCGCCCGCGGTCCGGCTCGCCGCGATCGACGGCACCGCCGACACCATCGCCGAACTGCTCGCGGCGGCGGACCTGCCCGATACGGTCGACCGACTCGGACCGGTGCCGCTGCCGGACGGCGCCCGCAAACCGTTCTCCTCCGGCGATGCGCCCGCCGAAGTCGAACGCTTGCTCCTGCGGGTGGAGCGCCGCCGGGGATCGGCGCTCGCGCGTGCCCTGCGCGCCGCCCAGGCGGTCCGCAGCACGCATCGTTCCGACGCCCCGCTCCGTGTGCAGATCGACCCGGTCGACATAGGCTGACGCGAGCGGAGCGAAAAGTCCCCGGTCGACCTTCGCCGACCGCACTGCAGCACACCGACCGCTCCCGTCAGCGGCGGTACGACAGCGCTGGTCAGTCCAACGCCGCACCCGGGCGAGGACCGCTTCGCAGCCCGCTACCGAGCGTCAGGCGAAAGCCGCTCGATTGCGAACGGCCCAGTCGGCGTATTTCGTGGCCGGCCGTCCGAGTACGCGCGGCACGTCGGGGCTGATCCGCTGCTCGGCGGCGGTCGGCTCGCCGAGGATCGTCAGCGTGTGCTCCACCACCGGTTCGGGCATGAACTCGAGCATTGCCGAATGCGCCTGCGCCCGAGTCAGTTCCACGAATCGCAGCGGCTCGCCCAGCGCTTCGCCGAGCGCTTCTGCCTGGGCCCGCGGTGTGGCGAGTTCGGGTCCGGTCAGGGTGTAGACCTGCCCGGCGTGCCGGTCGTCGCGCAACACCGCCGCTGCGACGGCGGCGATATCGGCCGGATCGATCGAGGGAAGACCGACATCGCCGAACGGCGCGGCGACCAGACGCTGCGCACGCACCGCATCCGCCCACGCGTAGGTGTTGGAGAAGAACCCGCCCGGGCGCAGGAAGGTCCATGCCAGCCCGGAGTCCCTGATCGCCTGTTCATAGGCGACGAGCCGGGCGTACCCCGCCGCGTCCGGACGAGTGGCTACGCCTTGTGAGGACACGAAGACCACGCGCCGCACACCGCCCGCCGCGGCGACCTTCAGCACCTGCTCGGGTTCCGGGCCGGCTACCAACTGCTCACCGGCGACCAAGAGGAACAGGGTGTCGGCTCCCGTGACGGCGGGGGAGAGGCTGTCCGGCTCGCCCAGATCCGCCCGAACCGAGCGGACCGCGCCGGGGAGGGAGAGATCCGCGTGCCGCGCGACGGCCGTGACCTCCTCGCCGGCGTCCGCCAGCAGACGCACGAGCGGCGCGCCGATATTGCCGGTCGCTCCGGTGACCACGATCATATGTACTCCTTAGTTAGTTGCCTGACTAAATCGAACCTAGCCGATCGCGGCCACGCTGTCTACAGTTAGTTGTGTGACTGACTCAGTGGCGGAGACCAAGCTCGGCAAGCGGGAGCGGCTGATCGAGGCCGCCGTGCGGGTGTTCTATCAACAAGGCGTGGAGAAGACGACGATCGCCGACATCGCCCGGGCCGCGGAGGTCCCGGTCGGTAACGTCTATTACTACTTCAAGACGAAAGACCAGCTCATCGAGGCTGCGATCGGCTCACACGCGCGCATCCTCGACGCCGTCATCGCCGCGAGCGACCGGTATGAGACGCCAGCGGAGCGGCTGAAAGCCCTGATCGCGGGGTGGGTCGCCGATCGCGAGCAGACGGTGCGTTACGGATGCCCGTTCGGCACCTTGTCCTCGGAACTGGACAAGCGGGGCGGTGGGTTGGACACCGCGGCCGCCGAGGTGATGCGCGTTCTGGTGGATTGGGCCGAACGTCAGTTCGCCGCGATGGGGCGTGCCGACGCCGACGAGCTGGCGATCGCCTACGTCGCGGCATATCAGGGAATCTCATTGCTCACCAACACTTTTCGCGATCCCGAACTCATGGTCACCGAAGGGGCGCGGCTGTCGCGCTGGATCGACTCGCTGGGGAACTGAACTCTCGGCAGGGCTCGGCTCGGGAAACCGGGCCTTGCACTCGATACATTGCCGATATATCGTCGATAGTGTGAATCGAGCACGAGGGCCCTGGGAGGCTGACATGGAAAACCAAGAATTTCGCGAATTCGGCCGGCGCGGCCGCAGGCCGCTGCCCGGTCCGGAAGGCTTCGAACACGGGCGGCGCTTCCGGCGCGGCGGACGTCACGGCTTCGGTCCCGAGTTCGGGCCGGGCTTCGGTCCCGGCTTCGGCCCTGGCTTCGGCCCGCACTTCGGTCGCGGACGCGGCCGCGGGGGCCGGGGCAGGCGCGGTGACGTCCGCGCCGCCGTGCTGTTGCTGCTCGTCGAGCAGCCGATGCACGGGTACGAGCTCATCCAGCAGATCCGCGAGCGCAGCAACGACATCTGGCGGCCGAGCCCCGGATCGATCTACCCCGCGCTGGCGCAACTGGAAGACGAGGGCTTGGTCCTCATCGAGAAGGTCGCCGGGCGCAAGACGGCGAAGCTCACCGAGGCCGGCGCCGAGTATGTCGCCGCGCACCGCGACGAGCTGGGGGATCCCTGGGCGGACGTGCAGCAGGACGTCGGTGCTCAGGCGATGGACCTGCGCGCACTCGTCGGGCAGCTGATGGGGGCGGTGGCGCAGGTCGCCGCGGCCGGTACTCCGCAGCAGGCGGCGCGTGCGGCGGAGTTGCTGACCGAGACCCGCAAGTCCCTCTATCGCATCCTCGCCGAGGACGAGACCCCCGATAAGTAGGGGAGGCGAAACACCCCTATACCGCGCGCATTTCGAGTCGATCGGAGGGATCATTGTGAGATGCGACAGTCGAGTCGAGCGGAAGCTTGGGGTAGTTCACACTTGCGTCGCGCCGTGCTGGCCTTTGTGGTCGCCGGCGCGGCCGCGCTGGGGCCGGGCGTGGCGTCGGCCGGGCCGCTCGGCCTCCGCCCGCCAGACGTGCCGACGGACGCCGCCCCGCCACAATCCGATCACTTGGCCGCCGCCTGGTATCAGAAGAGCCACCCGAACGCGGTCCCGAGCGGTACGAACGACTTCGGCTGCGTGCCCAGCGCCCAGCATCCCCGTCCGGTGGTCCTCGCGCACGGCACCGACTCCTCGGCCTATTCCGACTGGTCGGGAATAGCGCCGCGGCTCACCGCGGCAGGATTCTGCGTCTTCGCGCTGAACTACGGCGGCAAGCCAGGCGCGGACAGTTACGGCACCGAGGACCTGGTACTCAGTGCCTATCAGATCGGCGCGTTCGTCGATCAGGTGCTCGCGGCGACCCGCTCGGCCAAGGTCGACCTGGTCGGATTCTCCCAAGGCGCCAACGTGACTCGGTACTACGTCAACAAGCTGGGCGGTGCGCCCAAGGTCGACCAGTGGGTCGGCCTCGCCTCGCCCAGCTACGGCGGGGTGATGTACGGGCTGGTGCCGGTGGCCCAGGCGATTCCCGGCGCACTGCAGGCGTTCGCCCAGGTGACATCGCTCGCCGCGGTGCAGCAGGCCGAAGGATCGCAGATCATGCTCGAGCTCAACGAGGGCGGCGACACGGTGCCCGGCGTGCGGTACGTGACCGTCGGCAGCCGCGTCGACGAGATGATCCAGCCGTTCGAGAACATCGCGCTGCGCGGCCCGGGCGCGCGGAACATCGCCCTGCAGGACCTGTGTCCCGCCGACCTCACCGGGCACTTCCACATGGTGTACGACCCGTTCGTGCAGGAGTTGCTGCTGACTGTGCTGGAGCCGAGCAGTCCCGCACCGGTGTGCCGGCCGGTTCCGCTCGGGACCGGCATTCCCGAAGTCATCATCGCGGGCAATTCCTGAGGCGCGCTCTGCCGAGCCCCTGCATGTCGCGGGTTCACTCGGTCGTCGCCGAGTGCGCGTGGGCCGGTGGGCGCGTGCCGAGCGCACTCGGCGGGAGCGGTTGCCTGCGGCTGATGCGAACCGGCGGGCCGCCATCTCGCTGCCCGCGAACTGGAGGTTGTCGTCGGAGTCGACGTCGACGACGTGAATCGCTTGTTTCGACCTTCCTTCGCTCCCGTGCGGATGGTTGCTGTTCGAGGTCCTCGACGCGTTCGCCGCAAGGGGACGCGGCGATCGGCGGACGCCGATGACCTGCGGCGAAGTCCCTCCGTCCATCGACGATCGTGGGACTCGACGACGCTTTCGTGACCGGCGCGGGCAAAGTGTATCCACCGAGTTCAATCATTGATTGAATCAACGATGGAAACGTGCTTGACTGTGCGCATGCCGAAATCGGTCTCCGAAGCCGCGACCACCCGCGCTCGCTTGCTGACCGCCGCCGAACGCCTGCTGCTCGAGGGCCGGTACGACGAGGTGTCGGTGCGGAGCATCTGCGCGCAGGCCGGAGCGAATCCGGCGGCGGTGCACTACCACTTCGGGTCGAAGGACGCCCTGGTCGCCGCGTTGCTCGAGGAGCGGCTGGGACCGGTGTGGGCGGACCGTCTGGCCGCCGTCACCGGCGCGCACGGATCCATCGCCGAGGTGGTCGACGCGGTGATCGAACCGTTCGTCGAGTTGTCCGCCGATCCGGTGGGCCGTCTGCACCTGCGATTGCTGGCGCAATTCGTGCTCGGCAGGCAGGTGACCGAATGGCGGCAGCCCTGGTTCCGCATCGATGCGTGGGTAAGTCTGTTGCCGGGGCTGAGCGAGCGCGAGAGCAGGCGCCGGTGGATGTTGGCGTTCGACCTCGTCATCATGCGATTCGGCAGCGCCGAACACCGGGAGTTGTCGCCGGAGGCGGTGGCCACCCTCCGGGAATTCGTGGTGGCCGGATTGACCGCGCCGACAGGAGAGAAACGATGAACGACGTATTCGCACCGGCCCAGCTCGGGCCGATCACCCTGCGCAATCGGGTGATCAAGGCCGCGACCTTCGAAGGCCGTACACCGGACGCGGTGGTGACCGACGAATTGATCGAGTTCCATCGCGAGGTGGCCGCCGGTGGGGTCGGGATGACGACGGTGGCGTATTGCGCTGTCGCTCCCGGTGGCCGGACCGACCGGCACCAGATCTGGATGCGTCCCGACGCGGTGCCGGGGCTGCGCAGGCTCACCGAGGCCGTCCATGGCGAGGGCGCCGCGGTGAGCGCGCAGATCGGCCATGCCGGCCCGGTGGCGAACGCGGCTTCCAACCGGGCTCCGGCGCTGGCGCCGAGCCGGATGCTCAGCCCGCTCTCGATGCGCATGATGCGAAGCCCCGACGAGAACGGGATCCGCGAACTGGTGGCGGCTCACGCCGACGCGGCGAAGCTGGCGGAGGAGGCGGGCTTCGACGCGGTCGAGATCCATTTCGGGCACAACTATCTGGTGAGCTCGTTCCTGAGCCCGAAGCTGAACCGCCGCTCGGACCGGTACGGCGGCAGCTTGGCCAACCGGGCGCGGCTGGCGCGCGAGATCGCCGCCGCGGTGCGGCAGGCCGTGGGCGGCCGCCTCGCGGTGACGGCGAAGCTGAATATGGAGGACGGCGTGCGTGGCGGGCTCACCGTGCCCGAGTCGGTGCAGGTCGCCGCGTGGCTGGAAGCCGACGGCAGCCTGGACGCCCTGGAACTCACTGCGGGCAGCTCGCTGCTCAACCCGATGCTGCTGTTCCACGGCGACGCTCCGCGGCGGTCGTTCGCCGGCGTTCTACCCGTGCCGGCGCGATGGGGCTTCCGGGCGGTCGGCAAGGCATTCTTGAAGGAGTATCCGTATCGGGAGGCGTATCTGCTGGAGCGAGCGCGGCACTTCCGGCGGGAGTTGTCGATGCCGCTGGTTCTGCTCGGTGGCATCACGAACGCGGACACCATGCGGCTGGCGATGGCGGAAGGCTTCGAGTTCGTCGCCATGGGCCGTGCACTGCTCCGGGAGCCGAACCTGTTGCGCCGCATCCAGTCGGATGCGTCGACCCGCTCGGCCTGCGTGCACTGCAACGAGTGCATGCCCACGATCTACACGTGTACGCGCTGTGTGTTCCGTCCCGACCAGCCGCGAGAACCCGTTGAGCTGACGATGTCGGGGCTCGGCGGTACCGAAGCGCGGGCATAGGATCGGCGATCGACTCCGATGCAGCAGCCGGAGGGGATCGCCGGCGCGAGCGAACTCACCCGGCCGATCTTCAACGTCCTGGGGCAGGACCTGCCCCGCGGCTTCTTCTTGATGGTCAAACGAGGTGGTGCGCTGGTACCCCGGATCACACCGCTGGACCCCGCCCTGCTGTCGGACGACCACGCCTACGCCGTCCGCCTCACCGAGCAACGCGTCGAGTTCTTCATCGACGGGGCGCCGGTGGGCGCGTTCGGGAGCCCGCCGCACGGCAAGGGCGTCAACATCCTGCAGAAGCCGGTCCCGCTGCTCGGGCAAGCCTGGCTCGACGGCAGCTACTGGTTCCCGCTGCCGATCCCGGAGTACAACGACCGTGAGCAGCGGCTCACGATGACGCGGGACCGGCAGGGTCCGAGCGAGACCACCCCGCTGCGCGGACCCCGACCGGCGCGATGGGCGCGCCGCGCCGAACTTTCTCGCCGCAGCTGGTTCGAGGCCGGTCTCCCGGGTATGCGCGAGATGTCAGCTTGTTCCGATATTCCAGGAGGTTGTTGTGGCGGAACATGGAAGCGGTGCTCGTGAAGGCGCCGAAGGCGTCGTCGAAGACGTCAAGGGCAAGGTGAAGGAAGCGGCCGGTACCGTCACCGGTCACCAGGACCTGAAGGACGAAGGTCGCGCGCAGCAGGACAAGGCGGAATCGCAGCGCGAGGCGGCCGGCAAGGAAGCCGCGGCCGAGAAGGCTCGTGCCGAGGCCGACGTCGACGAGGCCCGCCAGTCCGCGCATCAGCACGGACGGTAGCCGCACGCCGATTCGTCCCACCGCAGACGCCCCGCCGCCGTCAGCCGAAGCTGGCGGCGGCGGGTGTGTGTCCACACGGGAGCACCTCAGGCGTACGGCTCGACGGCCACTACGTAGTCGAGGCCCCGGACCAGTTCGGCGGTTCCGGGCGCCGAGGAGATGACCAATCGATTCGCGCCGCCGTCCTGAACCACTTCGGCGCCGGTTCTCTTCAGCCAGTCGAAGAACTGCGACCGGATCGCCGCGAGCGCGGCCTCGTCGGCGACCTCACCCGGATTCAGCAGGATGAGGTATCGGCGGTCTTGCACTGACATACAACTCTCCTCTCGGTCATCCCGGGCACATAGTCGGATCAGCGGACTCGCCTTCTCATCGGCGACGGACCCCGTCGTCGGATATGTGGCGAGTCCGCAGGTCACACGAAGACTCGGCCCCTGATGACTCGGGTGGTGAGTCGGCCGGGTGCTGCCCGAAGTCTAGGGGTCCCGGAGGTGGGCGTGCTGCTCGTCGGCGGTGTGGCGAGCCGGTTCAGCGTGCAGGCCCGGACCCGTCCGCCGCCCGGCGGGCGGCGCTGACCGCACGCTTGGCGATAGCCCACCGGTGCACCTCGGAAGGCCCGTCGTAGATGCGGAACGGCCGCACTTCGCGGGAGAGGCGGGCCAGCGGCAGGTCGTCGGAGACGCCGAGGCCGCCGCACAACTGGATGCTCCGGTCGACGATGCGGAAGATCGCCTCGGCGGCGAAGGTCTTCACGATCGAGGTGGCGTTGCCCGCGTGCTCCCCGTTGTCCAGTTCCCAGCAGGCGCGCACCAGCAACGCGCGGGTGGCGGCGATGTCGATCTCGTTGTCGGCGATCATCTGCTGTGCCAGGCCGAGATCGCCGATGCGTGCGCCGAAGCCTTCGCGCTGGGCGACCCGCTCGACGGCGATGTCGTGGCCCCGCCGCGCCGCGCCGAGCCAG
Organism: Nocardia sp. NPDC019219; assembly: GCF_040632645.1. Classification (NCBI taxonomy): domain Bacteria; kingdom Bacillati; phylum Actinomycetota; class Actinomycetes; order Mycobacteriales; family Nocardiaceae; genus Nocardia; species Nocardia sp. NPDC019219. Next base: position 576,212 of record NZ_JBEYCG010000002.1, read on the forward strand.
CGCATCACGTGGGTCATGCGGGCCGGGCCCAGCCGGACCTGGGCGTATTCGAAACCGCGGTCGACAGCGCCGAGCACCGCTTCGTCGGGGACGAACATGTCCTCGAAGAAGACCTCGCAGTGGCCGCCGATCATGGCCCGGTCCAGCGTGGTGATGTGCCTGCCCACGCGCAGACCGGGAGTGTCCGCGGGCGCGAGGAACATGGTCGCGCCGCCCCGCTGCCCCGGTTCGCCGGAGGTGCGGGCCATCACGATGAAGAAGCCGGCCCCATCCGCGCCGGTGATGAAGTGCTTGTGGCCGTTGATCCGCCAGCCGCCATCGGCCCGCACGGCCCGGGTGGCCAGTGCCGCCGGGTCGGAACCCGCGCCGGGTGCGGGCTCGGTCATCGCGAAGGCCGAACGCACCTCGCCCCGGGCGAGTGGTTCCAGATAGCGCGACTTCTGCTCCGGATCGGCGATGTGGGCGAGCATATGGACGTTGCCCTCGTCCGGCGCGGCGATATTTAGCGCCGTCGGGCCGAACAGCGAGTAACCCGCTTCCTCGAACACCGGCGCGCGATCCGACATCGACAACCCGTGACCGCCGTATTCCACCGGCGCGTGCGGCGCGAAGACCCCGGCCTCGCGCGCCAGCTTGCTGAGGGTGACGCGCAGTCCGTCGCCCCCCGCGGCGGTGATGTCGCCGTTGTGTTCGTCCTCGATCGGCAGCACCGTCTCCCGCACGAACTCACGGGTGCGCTCGGTCAGCGCCCGAACCTCGTCGGAATAGGTCAGATCGATCGGCATCGCGCATTCCTCCTCGATATCCGGAGCTCGTCAGGAACCGAACGATCGCTCCATCTGAACACTGTCTCACTGCCCGTGCACCCTGTCAAAGAGCGGAGTTCGGTAAAACAAGTAAAATCCTGAAGTTCAGTTATCCTGAACATTATGGACAACGAGGCCGCCGCGCCACACGAGGCGATCCGGCGCGCGCGCCGTGCCACGGGGCTGTCACTGCGTGAAGTGGCCCGCCGTCTCGAGGTGAGTCCCGCGACGCTCAGTGCGATGGAGACAGGCAAGACCGGGATCTCGATCGCCCGGCTCACCCGTCTGTCCGAGGTGCTCGGCGTGCCGGTCACCCACTTGCTCGGCGACGCTTCCCCCGCTGCCCCTCCGCGCCACCGCCGGGCCGTCTCCGAGCCGGGCTCGCCGGGCGGCTGGCGCGAGTTCGCCCCGTTGGACGTCGATCCGGTGCTGGCCGCCGCCCTCGCGTCGTTCGTCGAGTTCGGCTATCACGGCACGACCGTGCGCGCCCTCGCCCGGCGGGCGGGCACCAGCGTTCCCGGGCTCTACCACCACTATCGCGACAAGCATGACCTGCTGGTCCGCATCCTCGACCTGACCATGGACGAATTGCACTGGCGAGTGCGCGCCGCCCGCGCCGACGGCCGCGACAGCGTTCACCGGGTGCGCCTGATCGTCGAAGCGCTGGCCCTGTTCCACACCCATCGCCGTGATCTCGGTTTCATCGGCGCCAGCGAGATGCGCAGCCTCTCGGCGGGCGAACGCGCGCGCATCGCCCGCTCCCGCCGTGAGATCCAAGCCATCCTGGACGACGCGATCGCCGAGGCCCATGCGGAGGGCCGCGTCGCGAGTCCCCACATCCGCGCGGCGGGCCGGGCCATAGCCACCATGTGCACCGCCATTCCCCAGTGGTTCCGCGAGTCCGGCCCGGCGACCCCGGAAGAAGTGGCCGCGCAGTACGGCGACTTCGCCCTGGATGTGCTCGGCGTCGATCCGGTGAGCTAGCCGCGCGTTCGCGCCGGTGGCGGAGCGCTCTCCGAGCCGGCCTGCGTGGACGCCGCCCCACCTTGGTGGTGATCGGGTCACCCCTTGGGGATCGGAGCTCAGCACTCGGGGGCCTGCTCGCGGCGGCGTGGACGGCGGACAGTAGGACAAGTCACCGCCAGTGAACCGGAGCATCCCATGTCGATTCTCAACGCAATCGCCGCCACGGCGGAACGGCGTGCCACGGTCTGGACCGAAGACGGCGTGGCGCTCGCGGTCCGCGAATACGGCCCGCGCGACGCGGATCTCACCGTCGTCCTGTTGCACGGACACTGCCTGCGCACCGAATCCTGGACCTACGTCCGCACCGAGTTGCTGCGCCGATACGCCGGCGCCCGGATCGTCTGCTACGACCACCGCGGCCACGGCGAGTCCGCCGTGGCGTCCCGGCGGACCTACAACCTCGACCAGCTCGGCCGGGACTTGCGGGACGTTCTCGATGCCGTGGCCCCCACCGGGCCGGTCGTCCTCGCGGGCCACTCGATGGGTGGCATGACCGCCCTCACCTACGCCGGTCAGAATCCGCACGACATCGGCACCCGCATCGTCGGCGTGGCCCTGCTCGCGACCGCCGCCGACGGGCTCGCCGACGCCGGGTTCGGCCGTCTGCTGCGCAACCCGGTCGTCTCCGCGTTCCAGGCGGCCGTCCGCCGCGCACCGGGGGCGATGCACCACGCGAAGTTGCTGGCCTGCCGGTTGTTCGCGCCGATCATCCGTACCGCGGAATTCGGCGACCGTAAGGTGAGCGCGCGGGTGCTCGCCCTGGCCAATGCGATGCGCAACGAGACGCCGATCGTCACGATGGCCGGCTTCTTGAGCGACTTCATGGTCTACGACCGAACCGACGCGCTCGCGCTGCTGTCCCGGATCCCCACGCTGGTCCTGTGCGGTTCCGCCGACTTGATGACGCCGCCGTCGCATTCCGTGGCGATGGCCGCCGCCGTCGAGTACTCGGATTTCGTGCTCGTCGAGGGCGCCGGTCACTCCGTGATCCTGGAGGAGCCCGGCCAGGTGGCGGCGGCCGTCGCGCGCTTGATGACGCGCGCAGGAGAGACCGCCGACCTCACCTACGCCGCGTAGCCGCCGGAAAATTCACACATATCGCTGCCGGAGTTTGCCCTTGACCAGCTTCCCGGTGGGAGTTCGAGGTAGATCGTCGGCGAAGTCGAAACTCCGGGGCACCTTGTAGTGGGCGATGCGCTCGCGCAGATAATCGCGCAGTTCGGCGGCAAGCTCTGGGCCCGGTTCGGCGCCCGGCGCCGGTTGGACGACGGCCATGACGGATTCGCCCATCTCCTCGTCGGGCACACCGATCACCGCCACGTCGAGCACCTTGGGATGCAGGGCGAGCGCGTCCTCCACTTCCTGCGGGTAGATGTTCACGCCACCGGAGATGATCATGAATGCTTTGCGGTCGGTGAGGAACAGATAGCCGTCCTCGTCGACGTAGCCGATGTCGCCGGTGGTCGTCCAGGTCGGGTGGTCCGGGTGGATCGCCTCGGCCGTCTTGGCGGGGTCGTTGTGATAGGCGAAGGGCACCGCGTCGCGTTCGAAGTAGATGGCGCCGATCTCGCCGGGGCGGAGTTCCGCGCCGTCGTCGCCGCACACCCGGATCGTCCCCAGACCGGCGGTGCCGACCGAGCCCGGCTTGCGCAACCACTGCTCGCTGTCGATGAAGGTGGCGCCGTTGGCCTCCGTCGAGGCGTAGTACTCGTGCAGGATCGGGCCCCACCAGTCGATCATCGCGCGCTTCACGTCGACCGGACACGGTGCGGCCGCGTGCACGGCGACCCGCAGGCTGGACACGTCGTAGCGGGCGCGGACGGCCGCGTCGAGTTTCAGCATCCGCACGAACATGGTCGGCACCCACTGGCTGTGCGTCACCCGGTAGCGCTGGATGGCGGCCAACGCCTGTTCGGCGTCGAACTTCTCCATGATCACGAGCGTTCCGCCGAGCGCGTGGACCACGCCGCCGAAGCGCAGCGGTGCGGCATGATAGAGCGGGGCGGGGGAGAGGTAGACCGTCTCGGTGTCGAAACCGTAGAGCGGGCCGAAGATCGCGGTGTAGGTGTCGCCGGGCGCGTCACCGACCTGCCGGTCCGACAGCGGTTGTTCGATGCCCTTGGGGCGTCCGGTGGTGCCCGAGGAATAGAGCATGTCCGCGCCCCGCGGCTGGTCCGGCAGTGGCTCGGGGGACGCGGCGGCCCGGGCATCCTCATAGGACTTGTAACCCTGCACCGGACCACCGAAGGCGAGACGGATGTCGACCGCCGGGGTCTGCGCCACGATCTGCTCGGCGGCGTCGGCGACACCGGCCGACACGATCAGGGCCCGAGCCCCGCAGTCGTTGACGATGTAGCTGATCTCGCTCGGCGACAGATGCCGGTTGACCGCGGTGATGTAAAGCCCGGTTCGCAGTGCGGCCCAGTACACCTCGTAGATCTTCGGGTCGTTTCCGGAGAGCAGCGCGACGTGGTCGCCCTTGCGCAGGCCCGCGTCGTGCAGGTGCCGGGCCAGCCGGACCGAGTTCTCCTCGAGTTCCCGGTAGGTCAGCACCTCGCCGGTCTCGGCGCGGACAATAGCCGGTTTGCCAGGGAAACGGTCGACGTGTGCGCCGGGGTACATGCGGCTCCTCGGTGGAACAGGGCGGTCGATGGCCGACCGCCCGGCCTGCGCGGGTTCCCCGGACGCCCGGCCACGCGCCGGCGCCCTGGTGTCCCGCAGAGCGGTTGCTCTGCCACCGACGATAGCTGAAAGTAAACGGTGATTCTGGTCCATTCACCAGAATTGGCGACGGGCTCCGGCTGCCTGCCCGCGGAGAGAGAGGGCCAACACCCGCCTCGGGTGCGGGGTGCCTGCCGACTGCGGCGCTCGGGGCGCCTTCCCGATGTACAGAACGTCGGTGCAGCGGAGAACTCGGTCGTGACGGTGCGTTTGGGCAGGACCAGCGCATGGCCCTTCGGGTGGCGGGTAGCCGAAGGGTCATGAACTCTCCCGGGAACACACCGCTGGAACCTGGGATCGACGAGAGGCCGGCGTCGAGATCCGTCGCACCGGTCCTGGCGGGCATTCGGGGCGGAATTCCCCAAATCCCTGTCCACACAATGCGAAAGAGCGACAGCAGAGTTATCAGAGATCGAGCTGGTCGATGCCGAAACGCAACATGGACGCATAAAAACGACGAAAACCGTTGTACAACAATATAAGCCACATGTGGGCAAATGATCGTTACATGACCTGAGCTGGACCGCGCGGAGCTATTGCACCCTCCAGGGCTTTCCCGCAATGCGGGACCATCCATTCTTGGGAATATCCATAGCATAAATCCATGGAAAACTCGACTCCTTGGGATAAAGCTGAGAACCAGCACAGCCCGGCCGAAAATTCTGCTCACGAACCGGCCGAGAAGGAAGGCGGGCTGCGTATGGCCATCAACGGGAACTGGGGTTACGTTTGGGCGGCAGTCGGGAGCCTGATCACCTTCGGCTTGCTGTTCCGGCCGTGGCTCACCGTATCCGGACCCAACGGCAAAGCCGAAACCAACGCCTTCGGCCGCATCAACGCCTCTACCCGATACCTGACCGTCTGGTCGTCGTCGAAACCAATGGCTTTAGCTCACATCACCGGTTTCTGGGCGCTCCTGACCACCGTCGCCGTCATCGTCTGTGTACTCACCGTGGCAGTCAATCTGCGGACCCGCAACAGAATACTCGAGCGCGCGACAGCGATATCCTCGGTGGCAGTGGCGATCTGCACGATCTGCACCCTGCTCTACATCAACAGCAAAGCGCCGGAACTCAAGGAAATGACCTCGCGCCGATGGGATTTGGGCGGGCAGCTCGGATCAGTGATGTCATGGATGTTCGGCAACGACAAACTGCCGTTCCCCGGCATCAGCGAGACCCGCTACTCCACCTCCAGCCTCACCCGCACGGCGATACTTGCCTGCTTCACCTCTATCGGCTCGGCCCTTGCCGCCGGCATCCAGCAAATTCTCACGGGCGCCACCATGCCTTTCCGCCTACCCTGGCGCCCTCCATCATCAGACCCCCACACCGACGGAACGTAGAGCACGCAGCCCGGATCAGTCGCTGCGGAAGCTGACCTCGACCTGGCTCCGGCGAAGTGAGCGGAACCCCCTGAGCGGCACGGCGACTCGCAGCAGAGCTGTGCTGTAAGGGCCCTTCGGCGATCTTCGCCGGTTATTCCACCCGAAGTGGGCAATACCGTCCATGGAGAGGTGAGAACCATGAGCTTGATCCGAAATGCTGACAGATATCGATGGCGTCGCAACGGCGGAGTGCGGCGAAGCCGGTGGCGGACCGGGTACCGAAGTGGATGGCGCAACCGGTACGGGGGCCGGTGGCGGCGGCATGACAGCAGGCGGCAGCGCGGGTACGCGCGTTCGGGCGGGTTGGCAGGCGCCGCGCGATTCGGCTTCATCGCACGTGGTGTCGCGTACATTGTCATCGGCATTCTCGCGTTCATGCTGGCTGTCGGCGTCGCGCAGCACGAGCCGACCGCGGGCGGTGCGCTCGCCGCACTCGCCGACAAGCCGCTGGGCTATCTACTGCTGTGGATCCTCGCCCTCGGATTCGCCGCTCTGGCCGCGTGGCGGCTGGCGCAGGCCGCGGGCGCGCCGGCGGCGGGTTCGAACGGACCTCGGTTGCGCGCCTTGACTTTAGGGCTCATGTACGCCGTTGCGGCCTTCGTCGTTCTCCGGTTCGTCGTGGACGGCCGCACGCCGCCGCCCGGCGACGCCGTCGCACGGGATGTGACCGCCCGGATTCTGGGCTGGGACGGCGGGCAGGTGGTCGTCCTGTTGATCGGTCTGGCCATTCTCGCCGCGGGTGTGCTGACCACTCTGCGCGGGCTTCGTCTCGCCTTCGTAGACGACCTGCGCATGGGCTGGATGACCCAGGGCTCCAGGGAGAGCGTGATCTGGCTGGGCCGCATCGGCTATCTGGCGCGCGGGTTGATCATCGTCGCCATCGGACTCGCCGCAGTGGTCGCGGCCGCCGAGTACGAACCGGCGAACGCCAAAGGCGTCGACGCCGTACTGCACGATTTCGCCGAGAGTGCCTTGGGTCCTTGGCTGCTCATCGCGGTTGCCCTGGGCCTGATGGCGTTCGGTGTCCTGTCGTTCCTCCAAGCGAAATACCGGCGCACCTACGGAGGCGTCCCGGTGTGACCGAAACGGCATGAGTTTCCTGGCCACGCATCCGGTCGGAGTTCGATCACCCGCCCGGATGCGTGGCATATCGGCCAACGCTCCGCTCGGCGTCGAGATCGGCCGGATGCTCGGACCGATGCGAGTTACTCCCTGCCGGATCGCGTGTCGGCGGCAGCCGGGTCATACGGATCGGTGATCTCACGCAGCCTATGCAACGCCCGCCGTAGCTGTCCCATCGCCTCGGCGCCGAGATGCGCCGACCATTCCCGTTCGACGCGCTGGGCGACGGAGTTCGCGAATCCGGCAGCCCGCTCGCCACGGTCGGTCAAGCGCACGAGGCGAGCGCGGCGGTCGCTCGGATCGGGAACCCGCGTGACGTAACCGGCCCGTTCGACTTGGTCGATGAGGAAGCCCGCGGTCTGTTTCGTGATCTGCGCCCGTTCGGCGAGTTCGGTCAAGCGGGTGCCCGCCGCGTCGATCTGGGCGACGATCCTCGCTTGCGCGACGGTGAGGTCGCCGAAACCCGACTCGGCCAGGGCGCTCAGCACCCGCTGCTCCATCGCCCGGAAGGCTATCTGCATCAACAGGCCGACGTTGAGCTCCTCCGCCATCCCACTCCTTGACATGCCATGGCGGCCCGACCGACCCCCCTCGACCGTGAGAACAGCTGGCAGGTCATCGAGCAGCAGCGCCGCGCGATCGCCGATCTGCTGGCCGATCTGTCTCCGCGGGAGTGGGAGCATCCTTCGCTCTGCGCCGGGTGGCGCGTGCGCGATGTGGCCGCCCATCTGGCGATGACGCCGTCGCCGCCACCGGGCGGGATCATGATCACCACGGGACTGCGCGCCCGGGGTGACTACAACCGCTTCGTCGATCTGCTCGCCAGGCGATATTCCGAACAGCCGGTGGACCAGCTTGTGTCGTCCCTGCGCGATCACGCGGCCACACGCCGCATCCCGAGGCTGACCAATTACCGCAACGTGCTGATGGACACCATGGTCCACGGCCAAGACATCGCCATCCCGCTCGGCCGCACTCTCGCTGTGCCGCCGGAGGCCGCCGCCGCCGCGACCGCGCACGCGGCAACCCTCGGTCGCCCGGTTTTCGACCGTCACCGGCTGCGCGGTATCCGCCTGCGCGCCACCGACATCGACTGGTGTCACGGCGCCGGCCTCGAGGTCCGCGGGCCGATCGCGGCATTGCTGTTGCTGGTCACTGGGCGTACCGCACGGCTGCACGACTTGGCGGGGGAGGGCCTCGCGCCGTTGACCGAACGCCTCGTCATCACCTGACTCCGGTGCCGGAACCGGAACTCGACCGAACCCGCAACCTGGAAAGGAAACACAACGATGACCAATCCCGGATTCTCCTCGTGGCAAGCTCAGCAGAACGCGAGCAGGAACGCGGCCCGGCACACCGATTGGGCCCGGCAGTCCACCGCGGACGCCCACCGGTTGTCCCGGCGCGCCGCCAGGTCGTCCGGATGGCGTGTCGGGAACATCCTCGCGGCGCTGCTGGTGCTCGCGATCCTCGTCGTCGCCGCACCGTTCGTGCTCGCTGTGCTCGCGCATGTCGGCATCTGACGACTGAAAGCGGTGATCAGCCGCGTGTGTCGGCGGTCGGTTCGGATCGGGTGGGCGGCCCTTTGATCTCGACGATCGGCAACCGCAGCGCGGCAGGCGCGTCGGCCGGGACCACCGGGGCGCGGGGCGGCACGGGGGCGATGCGCCGGTAGGGCGCGCCCGGCTCGGGACGCGGATCCGGCTCGCCCTTGTTCGGCCAGAGGGCAACGGCGCGCTCGGCCTGCGCGGTGATCGTGAGCGACGGGTTCACCCCGAGATTGGCCGAAATGGTCGAGCCATCGATGACGTGCAGTCCCCGGTATCCGTGCATCCGGTGGTAGGGGTCGACGACTCCGGCGTCGGGGGACTCCCCGATGACGCAGCCGCCGATGAAGTGCCCCGTCATCGGGATGTCGAACAACGCGCTCCAGCCGGCGCCCGGGATGCCGTCGATCTTGTCGGCCACCCGGTGCGCCACCTCGTGCCCGGCCGGTAGCCAGGTCGGATTGGGTTCGCCCACACCCTGCTTGGTGGTCATCTTGCGGCCGAACAGGCCGCGCTTGGTGTAGGTGGTGATGGAGTTGTCGACCGACTGCATCACCAGCAGCCCGATCATCTGTTCCGACCAGCCGCGCGGGTTCTGCAAGTGGAGGGCGTCGCGGCCGAGCTTGCGCATCGTGCGCGCCCACAGGCGCAGCTTCGGCGTGCGCCCGTCCGGGTCGATCATGGCGGTGCCGATGAGACCGATCGCGTTGCTGCCCTTGCCGTAGCGCACCGGCTCGATATGGGTGTCGGCGTCCGGGTGGATCGAGGAGGTGATCGCCACCCCCTTGGTGAAGTCGGAACCCTTGCGGCGGCTGCGGACCGAGAGCAACTCCTCGGAGTTGGTGCGCGAGAGCTCACCCAGCCGCGGCGAGATATCCGGCAGCGAACCGCGGTCGCGAAGCCGATGCAGCAGCTTCTGGGTGCCCAGCGCGGCGGCGGCGAAGACGACCTGTTCGGCCGTGAACTTCCGGCGTGCCTTGCGCACCCAGCGTCCGGTGCGGACGGTGGCGACTTCGTATCCACCGCCGGGCAGCGGGCGCACGTCGGTCACCGTGGTGAGCGGGTGCACCGTGGCGCCGGCCTGCTCGGCGAGATACAGGTAGTTCTTGACCAGGGTGTTCTTCGCGTTGTGCCGGCAGCCGGTCATGCACTCGCCGCAGTGCGTGCAGGTACTGCGGGCCGGGCCGACGCCGCCGAAGAAGGGGTCGGGCACCTCCTGGCCGGGGCGCGTCCCCTTGCCGCCGAACAGGACGCCCACGGGGGTGCTGCGGTAGGTCGAGCCGACGCCCATCTCCTCGGCGATCTCGGCCAGCACGCGGTCCGACGGCGTGGTCGCCGGATTCGTCGTCACGCCGAGCATCCGCTTGGCCTGGTCGTAGTGCGGAGCGAGTTCGTCTTTCCAGTCGGTGATGTGGGCCCACTGGCGGTCCTGGTAGAACCGGTCCGGCGGCTCGTAGAGGGTGTTCGCGTAGACCAGCGAGCCGCCGCCGACGCCCGCTCCCGCCATGATGAAGGTGTCCTTCAGCAGCGTCAGCCGCTGGATGCCGAAGCAGCCGAGGGCCGGGGCCCAGAGGTACTTGCGCGCGTCCCATGAGGTTTCGGCGAACTCGTCGTCGGCGAAGCGTCTTCCCGCTTCGAGCACGCCTACCCGGTAACCCTTCTCTGTCAGGCGCAACGCGGTCACGCTGCCGCCGAAGCCGGAACCGACGACCACCACGTCGTAGTCGAACGTCATCTGATCTCCACCACTTGTCGAAGTTGCTGTCACGGACGAGGCAGGCCGGGTCAAGAGACGAGCTTCGAATCGAAGTCCGCCGGGTCGAATTTGCGCGTGTGCCACCGGTAGCTGGTGACGGTCCCCGGCCAGTTGTTGGTGATCCGCCCGGCCGCGTTGCGGTACCAGCTCGAGCAGAAGTTCCACGGCGTGCGGTCGAGGCGCTGTTGCAGCCGCCCGTCGAACCGGGCCTCGATCTCGGGGCGCACCTCGAGTACCCGGCCCGGACGCTCCGCGAGCCGCTGGACGGCCTGGCGGATGTAGCGGGCCTGCGATTCGATCATGTAGACGATCGAACCGACGCCCAGGTTGGTGTTCGGGCCGTAGATGAGGAACAAGTTCGGGTAGCCGGGCACCGTGATGCCTTGGTACGCCCGGGCGCCCTGCGCCCACTCGTCGGCCAGCTTGCGCCCGCCTCGTCCGGAAACCCGCATGGGCCAGAGGAATTCGGTGCCCTTGAAGCCTGTGCCGTAGACGATCGCGTCCACCTCGTGCAGCACGCCGTCGGCGGTGCGCACGCCCTCGGGGGTGATCTCGGTGATCGCGGTGGTCTCCACTGTCACGTTGGGCCGGGTGAGCGCGGGCAGGTAGTCGTTGGAGAAGAGTGCTCGCTTGCAGCCGGCCGGATAGTCCGGGGTCAGCTTGGCGCGCAGCTCCGGGTCGGCCACCTGACGCCGCAGCTGCCGCAGGCCGATCCGCGTCACCAGCTTGCGGATGATCGGCACGTCGACGATGCCGAGCGCGAGGAACTCGCAGAACAGCCAGAACGCGAAGCGCTCGGTGAGGCGAGTGACCGGTAGCAGCCGGAACGCGCGATGATGCCAGGCTTTGTACTCGACATCCGGCTTCGGCATGATCCACGCCGCCGAGCGCTGGAACAGCGTCAGGTGCGCCACCGAGGGCGCGATCGCGGGCACGAACTGCACCGCGCTCGCGCCGGTGCCGATGACTGCCACCCGCTTGCCGGTCAGATCGGCCTGGTGATCCCACTCGGCGGAGTGGAACGCCGTGCCCCGGAAGGTCTCCACCCCGGGGATGTCCGGCAGCGCGGGCCGCGAGAGCTGCCCGACGGCGGAGATCAGCACGTCACAGGTCAGCTGGGCGCCGTCGGCGGTGCGCACGGTCCAGCGTCCGGCGGCGTCGTCGAATTCCGCCTCGGTGACCTCGGTGCGGAACCGGATCTTGCGCAGGAGGTCGTGGTCGCGGGCGATGCCGCGCAGGTAGGCGAGGATGTCCGGCTGCTGGGAGAACCGCTTCGGCCAATCGGTGCGCGGTGCGTACGAGTAGGAGTACAGCGGCGAGGGGATGTCGCAGCCCGCGCCGGGGTAGGTGTTCTCCCGCCAGACGCCGCCTACGTCCTCGGCCCGCTCCAGGATCGTGACGTCGTCCAAGCCCGCACGCTGGAGTTCCATCGCCATGCCGAGCCCGCCGAAACCGGTGCCGATGATGACGATCGAAGGTGTGCTCATGATGACAACGCTATGACCTGGACAAAGCTCCACGTCAAACACCTGAGGTCAGAAAATCCACACTTTCGGCCAACTCCCCGTACCCGGTCGGCGGCCTTCTCGTCGGACGTGACCGCCTCCGGTTATCGACCCGTACCGCTATCCGAAGGAGCTCACGTTGTTCACCTGGTTCGACTGCGTGTACCCGCTCTGCACGTACTCGTAGCTGAACCCACCGGAACTGTCCCAGGTGATCGGCGTCGTTTCGGTGCCGACATTCGACATCCACAAGATGAAGATCTCGTGCCCGGCCTCGTATTCCGAGCTGGTCTGACCGGGAGCCAGGATGAACAGAGATTTGGGCTTGTCCCATTCTTGCCGGTAGACCGAAACGTAGGCGTTCGTGTCGTTGTACAGCTTGTACCAGCCGGGCGAACTCCGTTCGGCGGGCTGCTGCTGCTCGGTCAGCGAAGACAAAGGCACGGTCTTGCGCTTGGTCCCCATGCCGGTATCGGTCATCGATCGTCTCCTTTCAGGGGTGCGCTCGGCGCACGAGGATCAATGGTGCGCATCTCGCCGCATCGCAGCGGAGATCGCACCGCTTCGTGGTGCGGATCGGTCACCGGACCAGAACATGTTGTGGCTCCCGGAAGCTGCGCACCCGGTGGCAGCATATGAATACGCCACGGCCACTTCCCTCACCTCTTTCGGATGAATTACCGCGCAGTGGGGCCGTTTGATCGCGATCGGGATCCAGTCCACGGAATTCGCTTCGGCGTCCCGCCGATTCTGCTGTACTTGCTCGCGGCGATTCGCCTTGGACGACGACTACGGGATCAGCGCAGCGTCACCGGCGGTGTCGAGCTCGGTAGCGGTGCGCTCACACAGTGAGGACGAGACCATGGCTACCACGTACCAGATCATCAATTACGAGACCGGCCAGGCCCTGGCGGTCGACGGCGACGCGGACAGTGTGACCATGCAGCAGCGGGCCGCCGGCGACGACGCCCAGCTGTGGACGTGCCCGGCCAATCCAGAAGAGGGCGACTTCGACATCGTCAACAAGAAGACCGGCGGCCATCTCTCGGCCATCCGTGCGAATGGCCGACTGCTGTGCGGCGACGATCATTACGGCTGGGATCTACCCGATTTCCCCGAGATATCCCCATCGCCACCAGCGATGACGAATTCGTCATCGGCATCTACTCGAACGATCGGCCACAGTTGGTGCCCAACCGGGAAAGCGACCGTGAGAGGTGGATATTCCGGAAGGTGTGAACCGGTCGCGTGCCATCGGCATCGAACGTTCGCGCGGAGTCCAGGTGACTAATCGGTCGCGAGATCGAATCGTTCCGCGAATTGCGACATCTTGTCGTGCTGCTCGGCGGCGGTCGCCGCGGTCAGGTTGACGACGATCCGCGTCACCCCGTGCTCCTCGAGTTGCCCGGCTCGCTCGACCGTCAGATCGGCCGAGCCCCAACGGGTGTACTCCAGGGCGGCCGGGTCCCGGCCCGCTTCCGCGGCTGCCTTGCGGGCCAGCTCGATCTGCACCGCACGCTCGGCTTCGTCGAGCATTCCGCCCGCGAAGTAGCCGTTGCCGCGGAGACCGGCCCGTCGGGCGGCGGCTCGGCTGGATCCGCCCACGTGAATCGGCAGCTCGGTCACCTCGAACGGTTTCGGGTAACTGCAAAGATTGTCGAAGTCGTAGAACTCGCCGTGGTAGCCGACGCCCTCGGGACCACCCGACCACAGCAGTCGCAGCACGTCGATCGCCTCGTCGGCGCGGCGACCGCGAGTGCGGAAGTCCACGCCCACGGCCTGCGCCTCGCCCGGCAGGGCGCCGAGCCCGACGGTGAGCAGCCGCATGCGCCCTCCGGACAGGACATCGATGGTGGCCAGACGTTTGGCGAGAACCACGGGATGGCGGTAGGGCAGCAACAGGACGCCGGTGCCGAGCAGCAGCCGTTGCGTGGCCGCGGCGACGAAACTCAGGCAGTCCAGTGGATCGAAGTAGGGCAGGGTCGGCGGCAGTTCTCCGGCACCGTAGGACGCGCCGGGGTACAGCACGATGTGATCCTGCAGGTACAGGCCCTCGAAACCGCACCGTTCGGCGTGCCGGGCGAACGTGACGAGCCGGTCGGGATCGGTGCCGTTGAATGGCGTGCTGTAGCAGATCGCGAATTTCACAGACATTCCTTCGAGCGTGTGTCGGCGCGGAACCATCGGCGGAGAGGTTCGGACGGGTAGCGGAGCTGTTGTGCGAGTGGGCATTCGAGCAATCGGCGTGCGCCCTCATCACCCCAGGGCCGCAACGGTAGACCTTGTCGCCGACGTCAAGGCAAGATCTGGCGCGCAAAACTTCAGCCCAGGTGGTGACCCGCCAGCTTCGCGATGTCATCGAGGGCACGCAATGTTTCCGATTCCGGGAGGGTCGGGAGGCTGAAGAGCAATCGCTGCGCCCCGGACTCGGCATAGCCGTCGATCAAGGCCCGATCGGTCGCGACGAAGGCGACGGTGACCGGCAGGTCGTTGCCGTGGAGCGCGGACAGCTGAGCGGGGATCGCGGCCGGGTCGGACACCGCGACGGGGAGCCAGCCGACCCCGTGTCGGATCGCGCGCTCGGCCGCCGCCTGCCCACCGCCGAGGAAGATCGGCGGATGCGGCCGTTGCACGGGTGTCGGCCACGCGTACATGGGGTCGAAATCGAGGAAGCGGCCGTAAATTTCGGCGAGATCCTCGGTCCAGATCTTCCGGATGGCTTCGAGTTGCTCGTCGAGCAGCGCGCCGCGAGTGCGCGGATCGGTGAGCCTTCACACGTATGTGATGGTCAACGCGAATCCCTGTGAGGTGGAACATGCCGGCCCCGCAGTTCCCGCGACTGATCCAAATCGCCTACGCCGCCTTGGACAGCGACCCGGAGGTGCCGCACTGCGCATCTCCTCACCGGCTTGCGGCACGATCACGGGTGAGCGCGCCGTCAGCGCTCGCGGTGATACCTCGTCAACGCTGGCGCCAGCTCAGTGGACCCGGCAGGTCGACACTGTTCTTCTTGCTGCGGGAGTTCCAGGACCACGGGCCGATCTTGATACTCCACGAGGACAGGCCCGATTGTGTGAAGTTGAGTTTCAGCGGCCCGAAGGATTTGCGCTGACGGTATTTGATGGGCATGAGCAGCCTCCCTGACTCGCTCCCAGGCTAACCGATCCGGTTACCCCACCTAGCTTTTGCTCGACAGGATTGACCGAATTCGCAACCGCAAACTCTCACCCACCGTGCCGGTGTCGCGACGGAGCCGTCGGCGATGTCGATCGTTTCGGCGTGGTAGGAGGTCTACTCGTGAACGCCGACGCGCCGAAAGTTGTTGCCGCGCCGCGCTCCAGCGCTAGTCCGGGCGCGTCTCCCGCGCCTCGGGCCGCGGCTTCGGACGCGATACATCAGGAACGTGCTGGTGAAGTCGATCCGTCAGTCGTAGGCGCTGAACCGCGTTGTTCATCAACAGTTCGTAGGATCGCAAGCGATCACTCGGGTCATACAAATCGGTCTTGACCAAGAGCTCCTCGGCGCTGGTCGCATTGATCAGTGCCTGTAACTGCGGCAGTACGGTCGCGGCTCCTCCGACGAATACGCTGGTCAGCGCATCGTCTGTGTTCCAACTCCGCGCGTACCCATGTGCTTCAGCGATTCTGGGGCTGGGGAGCCGTATCGGTCGGCCCTGCCGTCGCCGGGCAATCTTCATTCTCAGCGATCCGGCCAGCCACCGAGCTTGTTCGTCGCTGTCGGCGACGATGACCGCCACACTGATCGAGATTCGCGGAGTAGGGCAGATCGACGACGGCTGGAACGCCTGCAGATAGGTCCGGGCGGCCTCCTCGGTGTTCCGCGGTTTCAGATGGTGGGCGGCGGCGAACGGGAGCCCGAGACTGCCCGCGATCCGGGCGGTGTGGTCACCGCTGCCGAGCATCCAGATTTCGGGTCTGTTGCCTGCCGCAGGCACAGCCGCCACGGGGCCGTCGGTGCCGAACAGGGCGATCAGTTCGCGGACCTGATCTTCGAACGACGTGGCCGTGCGGTCGTGCTCGCTGCGCAGGCGGTTGGTGATTGCGCGGGGTCCGCCGAGCGCACGGCCGAGTCCGAGGTCGATTCGTCCCGGGTGGAAGGCCTCCAAAGTGCCGAACTGTTCCGCGATGACGATCGGAGCGTGGTTGGGCAACATCACCCCGCCTGCTCCGACCCGGACCCGCCGTGTCACCGACGCCACGTGTGCGGCGACGACTGCCGGTGCCGCGCCGGCCACGCCGGACATGCCGTGGTGCTCGGGCACCCAGTACCGGTGGTAGCCGAGGTCATCGGCGAACCGCGCCAGTTCCACGCTGTTACGCAGCGCTGTGCTCGCGTTCGATTGTTGCGTGATGGGTACTGTGTCCAGCACCGAAACGCGAACCTCATGCGAAGGGTTCATCGTGGACAACGCATTTCGCGGTGGGATCCCACGGCTTCCCGGATTCCCGGCCAAGGGTCGCTGACCGATGCTGCTGAAATCACAGAGATCTGGGACTCCGTCGTTACGTCGCGGCCGCGCGGTATGACGCTATCAGCGCGCGGACGGCCGAGTCGATCTCCGCCGGCAATGGTGTCGACTTCACGATGTCTTCAACAACGGGCATTGTCGCCTCGGATGGTGCCTGGCATCGCCACGAAGATGACGTTCTCATTGCGGTCGGGTTCCGTCACGCCGTTCACGATCGCTTCGGTCCGTCCTCCGTCAGGGCAGGGCATGCAGTCTCGGGTGCCAGGCATGCAGGCGCAAGGCCTCGGACCACAGAGTAGCGGGGTGTCGTAGTCCACCGACGAGTTTCACCACCAGCCGATGCCCGGGCTGCCGAGGCCACTCGTCCTGGGCTGCGGCCGGCGCGCGTATGTTCTGCGGTGGTGTCGGCACCGGCATTCGCGGGCACAGCAATTCGGCTCAGGCCGGTCGTCGTTGCACCGCGTCGGAAATCACCGCTGCCACGAACTTTTCGACCGCTGCTGTGGTGGGTGGGCCGGCGTCACGGTCTGTGAACAACAGATGCCCGCCACCGACCAGGGACAGGGTGAGCGATTCGATGTCGGCGTCGGCCGCGATGCGGCCGCGTTCACGCTCGTCGGTCAGATAAGTGGAGATCGCGGTTGTCGCCTCGGCGAGGATCGCCATGCCGCCGCCGGGCCTGGCTTGCCGCAGTCGTGCGCGCAGCTCGTCACGGAAGGTGATGAGCGGAAGGATCGCGACCGGAACCGGTCCGAACAGCGTGGTCAGCGCGCTCGACAGATTGGCGGCCACCGTGCCCGAGCCCGCGGACGCGCGCAGTGCACTCGCCTGCGCTTCGAGTTGCGCGGCCCGGTCGAGCACAAGTGCGGTGAGGAAGGCGTCGAAGTCGGTGAAGTGCCGGTGCAGAACCCCTTTGGCGCAGCCCGCCTCGTCGGTGACAGCCCGGCTGGTCAGCCCGTTCGGCCCGGCGCGCAGCAGCACGCGGTCGGCGGCGTCGAACAGTTGCTGCCGCGCGTCGTGAAGGTGCACTCCAGTCGGCACTCACAGTTCCTTTCGTGCGTCGATCAGCCACATTATTGCTTAGTGGGCATGCGCCCACTAAGGTGGGCGCATGCCCATTATGCCGCGAGAGCAAACAGAACCGTCCCCAGCGCAGCCGGAGGAGTCCCAGCGGATGGCCGTGTCGTTCGGCGTGGACGCACAGCGCTACGACCAGGCCCGCCCCGGCTACCCCGAGGCCTTGGTGGCGCGGATCCTCGCCGGGACGCCCGGGGTGGACGTGCTCGACGTGGGCTGCGGTACCGGCATCGCGGCCCGCCAGTTCCAGGCGGCGGGGTGCAGGGTGCTCGGCGTCGAACCCGATGCGCGGATGGCTGATTTCGCACGAGCCCGCGGTCTGCGGGTCGAGGTCGCGACCTTCGAGGCATGGCAGCCGGGCGGCCGGATGTTCGATGCGGTCGTCGCCGCTCAGTCGTGGCATTGGGTGGATCCGGTTGCCGGCGTCGCGAAGGCGGCCGGCGTGCTGCGTCCAGGGGGACGGCTGGCGATCTTCGGTCACGTGTACGAGCCACCCGCCGAGGTGGCAGAACCGTTCGCCGCCGCCTACCGGCGGGTGGCGCCGGACTCACCGCTCAGCGGCCGACCTGCTCGACGTCCGCTCGAGCTCTACCGGACGGGATACGCGAAAATCGCCGACCACATCCGCGACACCGGGCGATTCGGTGATCCCGAACAGTGGCGATTCGACTGGCAGCAGTCCTACACGCGCGACCAATGGCTGGAGTTGCTCCCCACCACGGGCGGCCTCACTCGACTCCGTCCCGATCAGCTGGCCGAGATTCTGAACGCGGTCGGCGACGCCATCGACGCTCTGGGCGGATCCTTCACGATGGACTACACCACCCTGGCCGCGACCGCCGCACGTGCAGGCAGTTCCTGACTCGACCGCGGCCTGATTCGCGTGGTCTCGGCCCGCGGGCGGCGCCGGCATCCGCCGCCGCCTCCATCCCGCTACACCCGCAGCCCGCGGGTCGCCCTTGTCCGCGCGGGTGCCCGGGCATGGGGCCGTCGGCGGCGTCGCCAGTTTGCTCTGCTGCGGTGAGGGTAGGCCGGAGGGGAATTTGCTCGGTGCCGGAGGAGGCCAACGATGCGACGAACGCGTTCGATCATTCACGACGTGCCCGCAGTGTGTCGGTCATGACCGACAACCCCCGTTCCCTGCGCGGCTATGTCGCCACGATCGTGGCCTATGTGACGGTGATAGCGGCGGTCGCGCTGCTGGGCGGTGTGACGGGGCGAAAGCTTCCGGGTGCGATGAGTGTCGGCGACCTGGTCGTAACTGCGTTCGCCGCGCACAAGCTGTCCCGCTTGGGGACGAAGGCCTCGGTCACCGCGCCCGTGCGGGCCCCGTTCACGCGTCCTGGCTCGCACGACGGCGGCCCGGGGGAGGTGGCCGAGGAGCCCAAGGCCCGCGAGGGTGTCGCGCACAGCATCGGCGAACTGCTCAGCTGCCCGTTCTGCTTCGACGTGTGGGTTGTCACCGGCTTGACCATCGGGCATGTCTTCGCTCCGCGGGCGACGCGTGTGGTGACGGACGCGGCTGCCGCCTTGGCCGGCGCCGATTTCCTGCATCTCGCGTACGCCACCGCGCAGCAGATAGCCGAGGGCGAGCTCCCCGCACCGGCGCCCCGCTGAGGAGGCGATGCCCGGAGTGGCACTCACGGTCGGCCTCGGATCCCGGCTGGGTGAAATGCCGGCGTGGATGGGGAAGCCCAGAATTATTCGCCGGAGGGTGGTGTCTGGTCGGTGTCGGCTTGCTGGTCTGCTTTCGCGATGGCGACGGGTGTGACGTGGGTTGTGCGCCCCGCGTGGGCTTCGGCCCGCATGCGTTCGGACATATGCGGGTAGTGCAGCTCGAACGCGGGCCGCTCGGAGCGAATGCGTGGCAGCTCGAAGAAATTGTGCCGCGGGGGCGGGGAAGTGGTCGCCCATTCCAGGGAGTTGCCCTGCCCCCAGGGATCGTCGACGGTCACCACCTCGCCGTAGCGATAGCTTTTGAAGACGTTCCACACGAACGTGATCATGGAGACACCGAGCAGGAAGGATCCGAGGGTGGAGATCGTGTTCAGCAGCGTGAAATCGTCGGTCGCCAGATAATCCGCGTATCGGCGCGGCATGCCTTCGTTGCCGAGCCAGTGCTGGATCAAGAACGTGGTGTGGAAGCCGATCAGAGTCGTCCAGAAGTGGATTCTGCCCAATCTTTCGTCCAGGAAGCGTCCGACGATCTTCGGGAACCAGAAGTAGATGCCGGCGAAGGTGGCGAACACGATGGTTCCGAACAGCACGTAATGGAAGTGCGCGACGACGAAGTAGGTGTCGGTGACATGGAAGTCCAGTGGCGGACTGGCGAGGATGACACCGGACAGGCCGCCGAGCAGGAACGTCACGATGAACCCGACCGAGAACAGCATCGGCGTCTCGAAGGTCAGCTGGCCGCGCCACATGGTGCCGATCCAGTTGAAGAATTTGACGCCGGTGGGCACCGCGATCAGGAACGTCATCAGCGAGAAATACGGCAGCAGCACCGCACCGGTGGCGTACATGTGGTGGGCCCACACCGCCACCGACAACGCGGCGATCGCGAGCGTGGCGTAGACCAGGGCGGTGTATCCGAAGATGGGTTTGCGGCTGAATACCGGGATCACCTCGGTGACGATTCCGAAGAACGGCAGCGCGATGATGTAGACCTCGGGATGGCCGAAGAACCAGAACAGGTGCTGCCACAGGATCGAGCCGCCGGTCGCGGGATCGTAGATGTGCCCGCCGAGGTGCCGGTCGTAGGCCAGAGCCATCAGCGCGGCCGTCAGAATCGGGAACGCGAGCAGCACGAGGATGCTGGTGACGAGGATGTTCCAGGTGAAGATGGGCATCCGGAACATCGTCATCCCCGGCGCGCGCAGGCAGATCACCGTGGTGGTCATGTTCACCGCGCCGAGAATGGTGCCGAGACCGGAGACGGCCAAACCCATGATCCACAAGTCCGCGCCCACGCCGGGCGAGTGCTCGGCCAGACTCAGCGGTGTGTAGCCCGTCCAGCCGAAGTCGGCGGCGCCGCCCGGGGTGAGGAAACCAGCGGTGGCCATCGTCGCCCCGAACAAATACAGCCAGTAACTGAAGGCGTTGAGCCGGGGAAACGCGACATCCGGGGCGCCGATCTGCAACGGCAGAATGGCATTGGCGAACCCGAATACCACGGGCGTGGCATAGAACAGCAGCATTATCGTGCCATGCATGGTGAACAGCTGGTTGTATTGCTCCGTCGAAAGAAATTGCAGTCCCGGCCTGGCGAGTTCACCGCGCATCAGCAGGGCCATCAAGCCGCCGACCAGGAAGAAACCGGTCGCCGAGGTCAAATAGAGGATACCCAGCACCTTCGGGTCCGTGGTGGTGACCATTTTCCACACGAACGAGCCTTTCGGGCCCCTTCGCGCGGGGTACGGCCGCGTCGCTTCGACAGGTGAGATTTCACGGGCCATCGCTGCCATCGTGCACCTTCTTCGTCATCCGGGCGCCCACGACGTACCCGAGTAGCGAGAGTCGAAACCGAACGAATGGCGGAGTGTCCGACGGTGCCGGACAACCCAGGAACCAGGCAGGAATCAACTCTGCAGACGAGCCCGCAGGCCCGGACCCGACCACGCCGCCAACCAGCCTACTTCCATTGCGGCGTCGAGCAGGTAGGTCTTCGGAATGTCGCCCTTGGGGACATACTTCAGATCTATCGCCAGCAGCCATGTCGCGGTGATGACCCCGATGCGGCGCGCGTCGGCCACTCCCACAGGTGAAAAGCTGGCCAGGATTTGCGCGACGCCGTTGCCTGCGAGCAGCCCCGCGACGGTGTATTGCAGCCAATGATCGTTCTTCGGGCCGAAGACGGCCTCGAAACTGCGGCGATGCAGCAACGGCCACAACCCGCCGACGACATTGAACACACCGTGGGCGCGAGCCACGCCGACACCGGATGTGAGCCGTGGGCGGCTGCGGTCGGTAACCGTCACGGCCTCGGGTGGTTCGATGCGGTGTGTCATGGCGATCGACTCCTTCTGGACGGGCGAACTTCGGTGTCGGAACGCCGTCGATGCGGCGCTACCCTCGTCGGGCGACGGCCACCCGATCAGCCGCTTCTCCGCCGCCGCTTTGCTCGCGGTGCCCTGCCTCGGCGCTCAGCACCGGGTGCGGGCGTCGCGGATCAACATCAAATGGTGCTCGATAATCGGCTCGGCGTCGCGGGCGAGGGCCGTCACCTGCTCGGAGTCGCCGGTCGATAGTTCTACAGCACCGGCCTGCAGCGCCTGGATGTGGAAGTTCTCCTGCATGGTCAGCCAGGCCAGGTCGAAATCCCGGCCCATCTTCATCCCGGTGCTCAAAAGCTGCTGGGTTTGGTCGGGGTTCGGCGTCAGCGGCAGCACCACTCCGTTCGGGAGGGCGATGGCCGCGCCCATCGCGTCCAGCCGCGTGTGATCGGACACCAGCATCGCGCCGATCTCCCGCACTTGCGGACACGCGCCGATCGGTGCGGCGCGCGCACCGGAAACAATTTCCGCCATATGCGACTGATGCGAGACAGTCAGATACGTGCTGTCTTGTCCGCCCAGGGCGACCGGCGCCGCATAGCCGCTCCCGGGAGCACAGCACAATCCCAACCCGGCCACCAAGGCCGCGGGCGCCAGCAGACGTCGTAGTGATCGCATTTCGTCTCCTACGGTCGGTGGTCACTCACCGCCCGTGTGCCCAAAAGCACGCACGGTAAGCCGCCCAGGGCAATCGTCCGAGGACGCGCACACGCGACCACGGCGGCAGCCGCCTTCACGCGTGGCTGTGGCGAGCAGCTGGTGCTGCCCGCCACCGCCGGAACCTGAGATCGGCGGGTCAGCCCGGCATGTGCTGTTCATGGGTGAACGGTTTGGTGCCCTGAACCGCGGGTTCGCCCTCCGGATTCGCCTCGCCGCCGTGGTTGGTTCGCTCGTCGGAGCCGAGCCACTCGGCGACCGGATTGTCCGCGTAGCGCCACTGCGTGTCGTCCGGCTCCCCTTCGTCCGGGACTGGCTGATCGCCCGCAGCCCCGCCCAGGCCACGGCGGCGCCGCGCGAGCCCACCGACCTCGCGCCGCGCCGCCACCGCCTGCACTTCACCGTCGATCTGGACGCCGACCGCGAAACCGTGTTCGACGTGCTCACCGGGCAGTGGGCGGCACTGTGGCCGGTGCGTCGGCAACGGGTGCGCGACACACCTGGCACCACTACAGCCTGCCCAGACTGCGATCACTGTGCACACATCCCACCCGCCAAGCCCGAACCCACCACGCCACCACGCTCAACGGCTACCACGACCAGCATTGACCTGGCGGCGTCGGTGGTGAAGCCGACCTGCTGGGGGCGGTCGTGCGGGGACGAACCACGTGTGTTCAACAAAGACACCTGCTCGGACGGAGAAAATCTGTAGCGCGGGGTGTAGACATTGGGGGAGAGGAGGTATACATTCTTTGTCGTTGGAGATGAGAAGTCTGGTTGGCCGGGCAGGTGAACTGCACCGGAAGCAAGATTGACCTCCCCTCCGGCGGAGAAGAGAATCCGGTGCAGTCGGCCGGGCCGCCGGAGGGGATGGCGAACTACCGTAAGCCTGACCGGCAGTCCAGGAGGTGGTCACTGAACAGCTCTTCCCAGATGCCGTGTCCCGGGCTGCCGGGCGCGGTGCCCGACGTCGGCAGTACCGGCCGACCGACGGAAACGTGAAACCCCTCGATATCCCGGCCCCGGCGCACAACGCGCCGGGGCCTGTCGACGTGATCCAGAGGTATTGTGCCGCAACCGAACACAGACCCCGCAGACCCCCTCGATACCTCCAGTGCTGCTGAGCGGCTCGATGATGAGGATTATCCCGCCTACAGCATGGGCAGGGCCGCGGAAATCCTCGGCGTCACCCCCGCCTTCCTGCGTGGCCTGGACGCCGCCGATCTGCTGACACCGCAGCGCTCCGCAGGCGGGCACCGACGCTACTCCCGCTACCAGTTGCGGATCGCCGCCCGCGTCCGCGCGCTGGTCGATGAGGGCACGCAACTGGAGGCGGCGTGCCGGATCATCGCCCTGGAAAACCAGCTTGCCGAAGCCCGCGAACTCAACGCCGAACTCTCCCGGCGGAACCCACCCGAACCCCACCCGGGCAGCTGAACCTCACCAGCCGCCGCGCCGGGTGCCGAGTTCGGCCCACACCGTTTTGCCGCCGCCGTGGTAGTCGACACCCCAGCAAGAAGCGAGTTGCTCGACCAGGATCAACCCGCGCCCGCCGGTGTGGTCGGGCCGACGGATCCGCGCTCGAGCGGGTGAGGCGTCCTCGACCTCCACCCGGAATCGGTCGTGGCAGGCCATGATCAACCGGCAGCCGCGCGGCGCGCGGGCGTGCACGACAGCGTTACTGGCCAATTCATCACATACCTGCACCGCGTCCTCGACCGCTATACCGGAGGCGTGCTCGAGCAGGCGCCGCACCGCGGCCCGCACCTGCCCCAACGACACGGCCTCGAGATTCAACTCGATGACAGTGCCGTCCACGCGTTGCTCGGCGCGTGCCGGCTTCAATGTCGAAGCGCCCACTCGGCACCCTCTTCTCGATCGCCCGGTTACCCCGCCCACCGCGAGGCAGAACCACTTCGGCGACGACATACCCTCACTACGCCCCCGCGAAAACGCCGCCTGCACCACTCGCCGCGGTAGCAGCCATCGGTGCGGCGATCTCGGATACCGGGTCGTGACGGCCGCAGCGGCCCGACCACGGGAACTGGAACCCGAAAAGTAGCCTGCTGACCAGGGCTTTTCCGGGCGGCCTTTTCGGTACCCTTGCCAGGGTGCACGCGCGGCCTTGCGGCAACCGCAGGACGCGACCGCCGAACACACCCACCTGTCGGATGCGTGGCCGACCGCAGCTGAGCGGTATCAACTGCTGGCCGCGCGAACGATGCCGCCGGTCGCCGTCGCCGACGACCGTTCCATCGGCCGCCTGTCAGCCGGACCCTCGTTCTTCCTGTGCGCACAAATGGCGATGCAGGGACCCGCGACCGTCCTGCACGCGGCGTTGGTGACGATGAAGATCCATCGCCCGCCATGCCGGAGCGAGCGTGGTCTACGGCCAATTCAACACCGACACAGTGGGATTGACCGAGTTCTATCGCCATAGCGGCATGGACGTGTCCAACCCGGATGCGCCCCTGCACATGAACGCACTGATAGATCTCCCCGCCGTCATCGCGCCCTTGCCGGCCGGCCGATCGCACGCTCGGGCGCTCCCACCAGCCACCGATTGCCGCGTCCTGCGGCATGTGCAAGATCAGCCGGTCGACCTGACAGGGCGTGCGCTGGGAGGCCCATGAAAGCTGAGTGGCGCACGACCAGCGGCAAGCCAGCCGCCACGGTGGCTGGGAACGCCGCAAGGCCTTCGAGGCTCCATCCCGCAACTGGATTGGTTCCGACGCTCCGACTCGCCAGCGATGTTGCATCTGCGCTTGCAGCAGAGCGCCTGGGGGCGAAAGCCGCGCGCTGCATATGTCAGCGGCCAATTGAGATGAGAAACCTTGATTTCGTGCGCCGAACGAAACCAACTGTGTAGCGGTCGCCGGACATAACAGACCTCCGGCACAGTATCGCCTTTTCATGCCCATCGCATATCGTTCGCTGAAATGTGACTCCTGATCGCCGCAAGCATCGACATGGCAAACATCGACAACCGCGGCTCGGCGGAGTATTAAACTCCCGATGCACGGGAGAAGATCTTTTCCGCTCGCCATTTGGACACGTGGACAAGGGGACGTCATGAGCTCGAATGATTCTGATCTGTCGGATCCGCACTACGGGTACGATTTTGTGGTAGCGACCACGCAGGGGAGCATCAACGCGACACTCAAGGAATTCCTTGCTGCGATCGCCGAACCTGTGACGACCGCTTGCTATGTGGCCGATGACAAAGGGCATCCCGTCTCGATCGACTACGCCAAACTGAAGCAGCAATCCGGCGTGGATCCGTTCGCGATTCCCGCGAATGTCGACGCAGCCAACGACACCGATATCAAGAAGCTGATTTCGGCGAGGTTCATGTTCGGCTTTCAGGCCCAACTGGGGCTGCCGCCGATGTCGTCGCCGCAGAAGATCCCGGACATCGTCGACCTCGGAGGCGACACGGCGACCGTGGGATTCAATCTGCTGTGCGCCGAATTCGCCATCGTCAATCTCACTCCCCCGGGTGGATACAACACGGACGCGACATGGGATCGCTTCGACCAGCAAAAGGATGCGCCGTGGATATTCAGCACGAAGGTCGACCTGCGGTTGTCCACAGTGGACCAGAGCGCCTACTCCAAGCTCCCGCCGGATGTGCAGCAGCAGATCAAGAATCTCGGTGACAATGCCTTCAGTGTGCAGCAACTTCTCTACGACCTGGACAACGCGGCACTGGAAACGGTGCCCACGATCGAGGGAGTAAAGCCGGGAACCCTCCTCTACACGATGCTCGAGCAGGACTTCGTCGGAGCGTACTTCACCCAGATGCAGAAGGAGCACAAGCCTCTGATGGGCGTCATGATCGCCCAGCAGGACGCGCCGCCGGCGACACTGACGCTGACCGACTTCAATTTTCAGGTGTCGCCTTTTCTGGGATCTGACGGGCAGGAGATTGCAAACCCGACGAAGGAGCAGCGGGATCTAGCCACGTTGAATTACCTGTGCGCGGCCGATAAAGACGCGCTACCGCCACCGGTGAAGTTCGGGTGGAACTGGGTGGACACGCTGTCGGAGTCGGACGGAGTCATCGCGATCAACCGGAACACGTTCGGAAACTACTTTTACCATCAGTTGAAGGATTACGTGCCGGGCAACTGCATGCTGCCCTCGGTGTCTGTGTGGGAGTCCGGCTTTCTGGGGGACACAACCAATTATAAATGGAGCCTGACCCCGGGGCAGTCCCCGACGGTGACCCAGGGCAAGGACACCAGCGGCGCCACCGTCCTCACCTTCCATTACGCCCCTCCCTCCCAACACGACGAGGCCCACTGGTTGGGCGAGGCCGTGGGTGGGATGACGTTGTCAACGTCTTTCGACTTGTCGGTCACGTTCCAGGGAAACACGATTACGATCAGCCAGCACCTGGTTGTCTACGCGGAGGTCTGGCATACACCGAGCAGTGGAGACAAGGGAAACGTGGTCGACAAGACGATCAACGAGACCTACACCCTGGACGTAGATCAGAATGGCAGATTGGTCACCTCTGACCCTGCGATCCAGAACATCGACAATTCCTATAAGCTGCATACTTCGGGTTTCCTGGCCTGGATCGCGAACATCCAGGACCTCGAGAACGATATTCAGAACTGGCTGAAATGTATCGCGCCGTGCAACCTGAAGGCCCTCCCGGTCTCGATTGTCGACAACTTCGTCTTTCCCGGCGGGAAAACTTTCACCTACAAGAACGTGAACTTCTCCGATCACCAGGACCTGGTTTCCCACATCACCTACACCCAACCCGGCTGACCAGTGTCCCGACAGCAGAGGCGGGAGAAGATCATGGGCAACTACTCGGTCACCTACTCGACCGAACTCATGCGCAACTACCTGCAAAGCGAGGTCCTGGCGCCGGAGGCGAAGTTCGAAGCGCTCCAGACACAGGCGGGTGCCTCGTTGTTGTTCTCCATCTCCACCCAGGGCGTCCTGTATGTGACCAAGGAAGTGCCGGGCGACCGCAGCGGGTGGCAGAGATCGGACCTGAGCAGCGCGCTGATCGCGCACGACTTCGGCGGAAACGGCGTTGCCTGCAAGGACTTCGCCGTAGCGCAGTCGGCGTTCCCGCCCGCCACCTCCATCCACCTCGCGATGGTGGTCAGCGACGGGACCTCCGACCACCTCTACCTGAGCCTGGCCAACTCCGATTCCGACACGTCGTGGACCTCGCATCCGTCGTGGACGGCCTTCCCGTTCGACAATCCGGACCACCAGCCCAGCCCGGTGGTCATCGTCGGGGTGCTGATCAGCGAGGCGGCCGACGCCGAGTACATCGTGGTGGATGTGGTGCGCGACCCGTCGAGCAACGTACAGACGGTGTCGCGCTACTACATCGACACCGCCAAAACCGACGGCTATGCCTGGCATTACCACGACATGGCGATCGATGTGGAAGTCGACCGTTATTCCAGCCGCTTGGGCCGTTCGCAGTCACAGTACGTCGACGGCATCTACACCGCGGGGCACGCGGACGGTTCGCCCCAGTTCGTCTACCAACCGCTGTACAACGCGTTCAACCCCCACGTCCCGGCGCCGCCTGCCCGGTTGCAGCTACCCGGCAACCTCGTGCCTGACGCGATCGCCTCGTGTCGCAAGGCCGACCACACCAGCGACCTCTACGCCACCGCGAACGGCACGCTGTTCTACTTCGACAGCCACAACCAACACGATGAGGCCACCGGCGTCGAACTCCTCGAGAGCCCACTGCTCAACGGCGTTCGCGCCCTGTACGCCACGCTCACCGGCACCGAGGTGATGATCTGGGGACTCAACGGCGATGATCAGGTGTTCTACACCACCTGTCCTCTCGCCGAACTCACCACACCGGGCTCGTGGAAGGTCCCGCTGCCCATTGTCAGCGGTGTGGAACAGGTTTCGCCCTACCTCGACCGCGCCAACAGCGCGAACACCTTTTTCGCCCACGTCGGCGAGAACCGGTTGATCAAGGCCGTCAAATCTCCCGACACGACAGTGTGGACCACACAATCCATTACCCTTCCGCCGCTGTCGAACAGCCCGGCACAGCAGTTCGACTCCTACACCACCCGGATCCAGGTGACCGGACCGGACGGGCAGCCCGCCAAAGGGATGCCGGTTACACTCATCGCGAGCAACGTCAAGGCCGTCTACATCAACCACCTCTACTACGTGGTCGGGGCGGAACCGGTGCACGTCGCGACCGACGCCATGGGATCGGTGACGGTCGTCGAGCCAGTCGACACGCTCACCGGAACGCGACTGAGCGTCGAAGTCGACGGTGTAACCACCGAGATCGACCCGATGGACAAACCGTTTCGTAAGGCAGCCGGCCTGGACACTACGGCCGAGCTGACCGACGCGGTGATCACCTACCACGACGGCAGCACCAAGCCGCTGATCCCAGCCGGTACCGACCAGAACGACCTCAGGACGGTAGCCGAGGCGAACGCGAAACTATCCCAGGCGTACGCTTCCCTCCCTCCGAGCGCGACCGCGGTAGCAACCCGCGCCGGCACCGTGGACGACCTCAGCGGACTCCTGGTCGACGCCGGTGACCTGCTGAACTGGCTAGGCCACGAAATCGACCGAGGAGTCGATGTCGTCATCCAATTCGTCAAGGACGAGGCGACCGATTTCTGGCGGCTTGTCGTAACGATCGAAGGAGACGTCTACAACGCCCTGCTGGAAACCGTGGAGACGATCATCTCCGCGATCCAGTGGGTCTATCACCAGATCAAAATCGCGATCAAGGACCTCATCGACTTCCTGAAGTTCGTCTTCGAATGGAAGGACATCACGCGCACCCAGCGCGTCGTGCGAAACTTCGTCAAGGTCTACCTCGCCTACCAGCTGGCACAGGTGCAGGACTACAAGTCCGAGTGCGACCAGATGTTCACGCAACTCGAGAACACCATCGACAACTGGGCCGGCACGGGCGGCTGGAGCGGCCTGGGCAACGACGGGAAGTCGACGGTAGACAGCATGTCGACCCCGGCCGTCGGGCAGAGCGCACCAGGCTGCTTGCTCAGCCACCACTACCAGGGCAACGCCGACGCCATTACGCCGAGCCCGCCACCCCCGTCGGAATTGGATTCCAGTGCGATCGCCGCGCTGATGCAGGCTCTGAACAACGAGGGGCACATCATCGGCGACACGCTCGAAGGGATCGGCGGCCTCGCGGCCGGTATCGGCTCCATGCCGCTGACCGATCTGCTCGAGAAAATGGCCACCTTCGTCGGTGCGGCCGCGCTCGACAGCGCAAAGAATGTCATCGACACTCTCTTCGACATCGTCTACGAACTGGCCAAAAAAGCCCTCGACGCATTCCAGGCGCCGATCCACATCCCGGTGGTCACCGACATTCTCAACGATTTCGGCGTCCCGTCCTTCTCGCTGATGGACGTCGTCTGCTGGATGGTGGCGATCCCGGCGACCCTGATCTACAAGGCAGCAAAGGGCGTGGCCCCATTCCCGGACAACGCCGACACGCAGGCGTTGATCGATGCCCCGGACCTTCCTTCGCTGATCACCCTTTTCGCCCGGCAGAGCGCCGACGCCGCGGTCACCGCGACAAGCGCAGGAAGACTTCCCGCAACACACCCCTCAGGAACCACGGACTTCACGATCACTGCCCCGGAGATGGCCACCTTGTCCGGCGCAGTGTCCGAAGAGGTGTTCATCGTCGGTCACGGATTCGCTGGCTTCTGCGCACTCGCCTCGGCGATCGTGTCCGGTTTCGAGGCGGCAGACGAACAACCGGACAACCCGTGGGGCCTGCCCTCGGCCGCCCTCGGCATCGTGGGCGGTGTCACCGGCGGCCTGGCCAACACGCTGGTCCCCTGCGATCCCATCGCCAACACCGCAGTGTCCGACATCTCCACAACCGTCACCGGCATCCGCGTGCTCTGCAAAATCATATTCTGCGGGCCGGCCCAAAAACTGTTCAAAGGCAACGCGGTCTTACAAAGCATCACCGTCAACGACGGCCGCGGAGTAGGGGCGGTCGTGGACGCCGTCCTGACACTACCTGCCCTCACCTGCACGATCTGGCACCTCAGCGAACTGGCCGGAAAACCCGCAGGAGGCAACCGAAGCATCGCCATCATCGACGAGACCAGCCAACTCACCTCCTACATCTCCCGGATCAGCTACGCCTTCGCAGTGAACGACGATGACCCCGACAGCCGTGCCGCCTTCGTCACCTCCCTGGCCGTGGCGAACGTGTGCACCGGCGGACTGCAGATGGCGGAGATGTTCATCAGCCGAACCGGCTACGAGCTCGTTGGCCGATGTGACCTGTCCACCCGTCATAGCCCGATATGTTGATGAGTCGGCCCCCGCCGCGCTCGCGCATGGCAGGCAAGACATAGTGAGTGACATAAAACGCCGAATTCAGATTGTGGTTGATCGTCTCCTGCCACTCGGTAATCGAGATCTCATCCAGCGGACGTCGCAGGCGCCTGCCGACATTGTTGACGGCGATGTCGATGGGGCCGAACGCCGCAGATCCCTTGTGCACGAGCATGGCGACCTGGTCGGGGTCCGACACGTCGGCCATGACTCCGACTGCCTGTCCGCCGGACGCCTCGATCTCACCGACGACACTGTCGACGGCGTTTTTGTCACTGTGACCGTTGACGATTACGCGGGCGCCTTCCGCTGCGAAGAGCAGAGCGATCGCGCGGCCGATATTGCGCCCCGATCCGGTCACGAGTGCCACTCGTCCGGCGAGCCGTTCGGGCATGGGTTCTTCTCCTTTGATGTTCGGGCACAAACCGATCTCGTGGTCGAACAGCTTCGTTCGCGCCTCGAAGGTTCCGTTGTCGGAGGTGTCAAGCCGTCAGATGCCGATCAGGTCGGCCTTGTCGAGCAGATTCTGAACGCGGCCTGCCACAGCGACATCACCGCTGACACGGGCGAACCGGTCTGGCCACGATGCCGACTGAGCTGCTCCAACATCGCCTACACCGACCGCGACATCACCCAGCTGCGCCGCCACGCCAACGTCCTCGCCAGCGACCTCAACCGCCCCGGGCTCCCGATGCCGCTGCATCACCGCATCGCCGAGCGGCTCGCTGAGCATGAAAAGGCCATCACTGCTCACGAATCAGCAAACCCTAGACAGGAGCCCCTCGCCTCATGTCTCGCACCGCCAGCCGCTCTGCCCAACTGGCAGACGAGCGTCGACGTATCCGCGACGCCGCACAGCGCCTACTGACCGGCGCACCGCACCGCAGCAGCGGCACCCTCACCATCTCCACCCTCGCCACCGAGGCTGCGCTGTCTCGGCAACGGCTCTACGAACACCACCCCGATCTTGTCGCCGAGTTCAAAGCCGAAACCGGCTCAGCACCTGCGTCAGCAAATGCCATTGCGGTGCAACAGCAACTGGCCGACGCGCACGATCGCATCAGGGAACTCGAGGGCCGCGAACGCGAACGCCTCGACCAGATCAAACCCTCTGCGCGGTCATCACCGAACTCACCCACGAAACCCGCGGCCAGCAACCTGGTGCTGCTGACACCGCGACGGGCGGACTCATCCGGGTCAACCCACATCCTCCGATGAGCGGTCGGCACGGATTCGCCGGAGACTCAGGTGCCGCAGGATGCCCGCTTCGGTCAGTTCACGATTATTCGACGTCGGCGATGAGTACCGGATCCCGCCACCGCGCCCAGCGCTCGACCGCTGTCGGCACCGACGCACCGAGCGGGTGGCTGGTCTCGCGGATGATCCGATCCAGGGCCTCCGGCAGCCCGCGTAGCCGTATCCCGTTCTGACCCAGCCGGTGCACCGCAAGCTGGCGTGGCTGTCGTGGCCGGCTGCGACCAGCGCGCCGAACCATTGCGCGTTCGCGCTCGATCCCTGCACTCGGCGCTCGAGTCCGCCGCGAAGAGGAGGCATGAGAACCTCGAAGCCCTCACAGCCCTCGCGCGGCTCTCGGCATTGCCGGGCCTCTGGTCGAAGCTGGACAAGCCGGGTGCGCTGCCGGTCAAGCGCACATCGTTGCGGCCACGAGTATCGAACCGGTCCTTAAGCCGGAGGTCCGGCAGCTCGCATGGCCGGGGTCGCCGATTCAGGATTTCCCTGACGCGCGCCGCATCTGGTCGTCTGCTTGGTCGGGTGGGGTGCCTGCGGGGATGACGAGCAGAGTCAGCTGGGCGTCGTTCGTGCCGATCAGGTGCATGGTGCCGGGTGGTTGGCCGGTATCGGGTCCGTGTACTTCGACGCCGTCCGGGTTGTCGATGCGGCGTTGGCTGAGACTGACCGCGTTCCAGTCGAAGCTGACGCGAGCGGTGGGGCCGAGGCGTGGGGTGAGGGCGCTGATCAGGTCGTGCAGTTCGGCGGTGAGGTTGTTCGTCCATGGCCACCAAGCGCCGTCGACGCGCTCGGAGCCGGCGCCGGGTTCACGCAGCAGGAGGCGTGGGGTGCGGGTCGGTGTTCGGAAGGGTTGCCGGTCGGGTTCGGGCGGGCCGGTACTACGGCTCATGTCGTGGTGGTTGGTGATCGGGCGTTGTCGAACGATTCGGGGCATGTCTGTTCCTGTGCTCATCGGGGTGTGCGGGTTGCTGATGCGGGGGTGACGGCGGCCATCAGGGCCGCGTGCGCGGTGTCGTCGGCGGTGGACGATGGGATTACGCGGAGCACGATCAGGTCGCGGTCGCGGCCGAAGACGTACATCGTGTTCCACAGTTCGAAGGGGTAGGGGTCGAGCCGGACGGTGTGACCGTTGACGGTCGTCTGCCGGGGCGTGTCCGACCAGCACGCGGGGTCGTAGACGACTCGCCAGATGGGGCCGAGTCGGACGGTCAGGACGGCGAGGAGGTCTGGCAGTTCGGTGGTGAGTTCGCGGGATCGCGGCCACCACGCGCCGTCGAGGTATCCACCGCGGTCGGCTTTCGGCTTCAACCTCAAGCGGGGTGTGTAGTCGGGCGGAACGCGATGGCGGGCGTACTGCGGGCGGATCTGTTCGGGCGCCATGGTGGTGCCGTTGTTTCTGTGGAATCGCATTTCGAGTCCTCTCGAGGCGTTGTTCGCGCATCGTCGCGCCATGGCGCGGGTGGTCGCGGGGGCCACGCGTATGACCATGCGGTGGCCGGGGGTGGCGTCGCCCGCGGATCAAGTGGCCGTTGGTGCCCGCGAGCATGAGCGGATCCCTGCTTCGGTCCGGATCGGCGACGCGCAGACCGGATAGTCGCGGTGTATCCAGTACACGCCGTTTCCCTCGTGATGTCAACGTTGTAGGTCTACACTCGTAACTTCATCGGAGATTGCGAGGACGATGGAGGCATCCGGGATGGCCGAAGTTCCGAACCGGCGGCCGGTTCGCGCGAGAACCGGCGGGGGCAGCGGTCCGGTCACCAGGGCGGCCGTGCTGGCCGCGGCGCTCGAGATCATCGATCGCGATGGGGTCGACGGGTTGTCGATGCGGCGGCTGGCCGAGGCGGTGGAGCGGGACCCGATGGTGATCTACCGGCATGTGCCGAACAAGGCGGCGGTGCTCGATGGTGTGGCCGAGATCGTGTTCGCACAGCTGGCAGTCGATGCCGCCGACCCGGACTGGGCTGCGCAGTTGCGGGCGGTCGCCCGCGATTTCCGCCGGCTGGCTCTGGCCCATCCGCGGGTGGTGCCGCTGCTGGTAACCCGGCCGCTGGCCACACCATTGGGGTTGCGTCCCTATGCGGTGGTCCGTCCCCTGGAAGACATCCTCCAGTTGCTGACTCGCGCGGGGTTTTCCGGTGCCGACGCGCTGCACATCTACCGTGCGGTGTTCGGATTCCTCTATGGCCATGTTCTGAACGAGTTGCAGGAGATCGTGGAGCGGCCGGAGGAGACCGACGATGTGCTGCGGCTCGGGCTGCACCGCCTGCCGATCGGCCAGTTCCCGTTGTTGCGCGAACTGGCACCGGTTTTGGCCGCCTACGACGGCGCGGCCGAACTCGAACGCGGTCTGGACATCCTGCTCACCGGTCTCAGCGCCACGCTGCCGGTCCCGGGCGATGACGTGTGACTCAGCCTGCCTCGAGGGAACCGCCTTCGAGGGACCCGCCTTCGGAATCCCAGCATTGCTGTGCGGCAATCGTTTCGGCATCGCCGGTGGACCCAAGGTCGACTCGCACGGTGAGTCTGCCGCCGCTGACCCCGAGGACATCGATGGTGTGCGCGGGCTTGTGCCGGTAGCCGTCGAGCCGGACCTGGCGCCCAGCGTTGGCGAGTTTGCGGGGTGTGATGGTCCATTCGTCGAGGTGATAGATCACTCGATGGATCGGGCCGAGCCGGACCCCGAGCACCGCGAGCAGATCGGGAAGCGCGGCCACGAGGTCGTTGCCGTACGGCCGCCACACCCCGCCGGTGCCCGCTGTGTCGAATTGGAACCGCAGTCGATGGACGGACGGTGTCTGCCGCCTCGGGGTGGTTTTGCTCAGTTGTAGCGTCATGGCTGACGCTCCCATCTCGGCCGCGCCGCGGCCGGGTTCAAGGTCTCGGTGAGACCGGTGATCAGGATGTCCAGGCCGCGTTCGAGTTCGGCTGCGCCGTCGTAAGCGGCCAGATCCGAGGCGAGACCGCGAAGCAAGGGAAATTCGCCGATCGGTAGGCGGTGTAGGCCCAGACGCAGCAGGTCGGTGGTCTCTTCAGGGCGTTCGACGATTTTTTGGAGCTCGTTGAGGAGGTGGCCATAGAGGAATCCGAACAGCGCCCGGTAGATGTGCAGGGCGTCGGTCCTGCTGAAGTCAGCTCGGACGAGCAGCTCCAGAGTCCGTTCCAGCGGCCGCAGGGTGCCGAGTGGCCGCAGTCCGAGCGGAGTGGACAGCGGGTGGGTGACCAACAGGGGAACCACGTTCGGGTGCGCTACGGCCAGCCGCCGGAAGTTGCGGGCGATGATGCGCAGTTGACGGCGCCAGTCGGGGTCGGCGGGCTCGACAGTCAGTTGTTCGAGCACGATCTCGGCGACACCGTCGAGGAGTGCGGCTTTGTTGGCCGCGTGCCGGTACAGCACCATCGGGTCGCGGCCGAGCGCCTGGCCGAGGCGCCGCATCGACAGGTGCTCGACACTCTCGCGATCGATGATCCCGAGCGCGGCCACCAGCATCGCAGACCGGGTCAGTGGGGTGTTCGTGGTGTCCCCGCGGTCGGCGCGACCTGCTGAAATGTCTGTGGAACCGATTGGTTCGGCCTTGATTCGGCTCATCGAATCAGCGTCTCCTCTCGGTCGGACGCTGTTATTGTTACCGTTGTAAGTCTACGCTGTAGACAGACGGTGTAGCCAGCCTTTAAGCTGGATGCAACCGGTTCGCCCAACCGCTGGTAGGCAGATGCGAGGAGTTCGTGGCCGAACTGCGCGACCGGGAGATAGGAACATTCCGATGACGATCAAGCACAAGATCACGAGCCGGGCCCGGGCAGGATGGGTGAGGTTGCAGACGCTGCTCGCCGGACCCGACGAAGACAGCCGCCGCCGAACGGATATCGGCGGCAGGCGTCCCGGCGGCCCCATCGAACGAGCCGGGCGCAAGCTGAGACACGCCTTCGAACACTGACCCCGGTCTCGACCGCCTGCGGGTAGGACTTGTCCGCGGCAAGCGCTCAGGAGATTCGAGGACATAACGAATGGCAATCACACAGGTAGCCGTCTACGCACACTTGAGCGATACGGATGTCGAAGCATTGGGGCGGGAACTCGACGCGATTCGCCGTGACATCCTGGATCGGCGCGGCGCCCGGGATGCCGCCTATATCCGTCGGACGATCGCGTTCCAACGAATACTGGATGTCACGGCCCGGCTGGTGATCGCCTGCACCCGAACGAAACGCGGCTGGTTGCTGGGGACGACGGCGCTGGCGGCGGCAAAGAGCATCGAGAACATGGAAATCGGCCACAATGTGTGCCACGGCCAATGGGATTGGATGAACGACCCGGAAATCCATTCCAGCACTTGGGAATGGGACATGACGGGTCTGTCGTCCCAGTGGCGCTATTCGCACAACTATCGCCATCATGTGTACACCAATGTCCTCGGCATGGACGAAGACATCGGGTTCGGCGTGATGCGGATGACCCGCGACCAGCGGTGGGGACCATGGCTGCTGTTGCAGCCACTGCAGAACCTGTTTCTGGCGGCGACTTTCGAGTGGGGGATCGCTCTGCACGATCTGTACTCCGAGCGCGACCGCGCGGCCACCCCGGCGGAGAAGACCGCCCAGACCAGAGCACTGATCGGGAAGATCGCGCGGCAGATCGGCAAGGACTACGTGCTCTTTCCGGCGCTGAGCGGGCGGCACTGGCGTCGCACACTCGCCGCGAACTTCGCCGCCAATACGCTGCGCAATCTCTGGGCGTATGTGGTGATATTCTGCGGTCATTTCCCTGACGGCGCAGAGAAATTCACCCCCGCCGCCGTGCAGCACGAGAGCAAGGCCGAGTGGTATCTGCGGCAGATGCTCGGGACCGCGAATTTCCAGGCCGGGCCGGTGCTGGCATTCCTGAGCGGAAACCTGTGCCATCAGATCGAACACCATCTGTTTCCCGACCTGCCCAGCAACCGGTACGCCGAGATCGCCCGGCGCGTACGCGCGTTGTGTGACAAATACGACCTGCCCTACACCACCGGACCGCTGATCCGGCAGTACCTATTGACCCTGCGCACCATTCACAAGTTGGCCCTACCGGACAGCTTCCTGACCGCGACCTCCGACGACGCACCAGAAACCGCCTCCGAACGCAAATTCGGCGCACACCCTGCGATCGGTGTCGGCGCATTCCCTCGGCGCGGCCTGCGCACCGCGCTGAACCTCGCACGCCGGTTTCCATCCTCCCGAGGATCGAACCTCTAGTGCACTGGAACTGATCAGCCGAGTTTTGCGCGGCCGAGGCGCTGAGCCCCATCGCGCATCCGGCAATGCGGCGACGTGGTCCAGCCGTTCGGCGAGTACCTGCCGCGCGTCGGCGCCGTCGCAGGGAGCGAGTGCGGCAAGGTAGGGGTCCTTCTATGCGCTGAGGAATGAGACCGAATGCCCTACATCGCGCATTCACACAGAGCCCGTGTTACCCGAGCAACACCGGATGTCGCACGTCATCTACACTCGCACAGCGAGTTCCGACACCAGTGTCGGGCAGTGAATGGCCCGACATCCCGATCGAGACGATGCTCGATACCGCCGCCTGCCACCGGCTGGAAGGTGTGGTCAGCAAGCGTGTGGACTCGGTGTACCGGCCGGAGACGCGCTCGCGGCTGTGGTTGAAGACGGCGATCCGGCAGACGACAGAGGTGATCATCGCAGGCTGGGTTCCCCGCAGCAGCAGCGGCGGCGGCGAGCGGGGCGCGCTGATCCTCGGTGTCTACGATGAGTCGAACCGTTGGTCTACATCGGGCACGTCGGCACCGGCTTCACAATGGCCGCGCGGCGGGCACTGCTCGAGCAGTTGAAGGCATTGACCACAACCGACAGCCCGTTCGACCAGTCGGCACCCTCCTGGCGGATGACGGCGGCGCGGTGGGTGAAACCACAGCTGGTGGGCACCGTCGAGTACCGAGAGTTCATCGGCGCGTTGCGGCATCCGAGCTGGCGCGGGTTGCGCGTTGAGATCGTTCCCTCCGGGGTGCGGCTACCGACTCGAGACGTGCACATCCCCCGGGCTTGAAGCTGTCATGGCTGGTGAGATCAGGCGTTGGCGTAGCCACCGGCATTCCACACCAACCAGCGGAACTGCTGCGGGGCGAATGCCTGGCGAGCCGGAACACCCGAGGCCGGAGAATGCGGCCAGAACGCTACACCGCACCGATGGCAATAGAAACCGGCCTGCCACACCGCATGCGCGGTGGAACGTCCTCGAACGATCCGTCCGTTGCGGCGAATACGGCACACCGCGACAGTGAGCATGACAGCGCCAGGCGCTGCTAACCCCCCGAGGAACATGACCATGGCCAGGGCCGCAACCCAGTGCGATACCCCGGGCACGGGATGTGCGATCCCAGCGATCGCCGGAACGATCCCTGACATCGCTGGAACTAGCAGTACCAGTGCGAAGAAGGTCAGCCACCCAGCGGGGGTGCGGGCGGGCTCGCGGGCGAGGCTTTGGGCGAGTGCTGTGGTGTGGGTGCGGTCGACGGTGGCAGTGCCGAACACCGGCACCAGGCCAGTCGAGGCGACTCCCACACCGGAATAAACGCCTGTCCCGAAGCTGGTCGACACGCCATCGGCATGCAGAGCGGGCACACTCTGCACCCAGTCGAGTTGATGGCAGTGCGGACACGTCAGATAGACATTCATACGGGCAACACCCTCCCGGGCCGTTGCGCTGTAGCGGCGTGTCTGTGGTGCAGGTACCTGCAACGAGAACTCCCAGGTATGCAACACCCTCCAGCATCGGCTGTCGAGAGACATATGTGAGCTTCCGCATCGATAAGTCCCTCTAGTCATTGGCTCATAAGTCGATTCGCCTGTGTCGGCGAGCAGCCCGCTGCGTTCGTAATAGCGCAGTGTCTGGGCCTTCACCCCCCGTGGCGGCGGCAACTGGCTGGTGCGCAACCCGGTCAACGCCGATCCCCGCCGATCGCAGCATCCACCCGCGCCGCCAGTGCGTCAAGAACTTCGACCTCGCTATCGGGGACCTCGATGCGCATCAAGTGCCCGGTGATGGTGGCTCGAAGGTGAAGGCGGACAACGAGCAGTACCCGGACTCACGGGCGGCCAGCTCTCCGGCGGTCGCCTCGGCGCCGGCGTCCAGCAGCGGCTCCAGTCGCGTGCGCGCCGGGCAATCGGTGCGCTGCACGGACTCGGCGAAGAACGGTCGAACTCCGCGACCCGAACCGGTTGCTCGGTGGTGGGCAGGGTGTACGAGTCCGGCACCCAGTCTTCGGAGGGGGCGTCAGCATCGCATGACGCCCACGGTAAGCCTGTACTTGGGTGCAGGATGCAACCCCATCCAGTGAATTCGGCGACACAAGACCCTTGCGCCGAGTCGTCATCCAGCGCGGTCCGCGGCCCATGCGTAGCTAGGGCATCCGCGCTGTCGAGAGTGGCGGGTTGCAGTTGCGCCACGGCGAGCCTGCTAGCGCGCTGTGGGCGAGGCAGCCGGACATCGGCCACCGCCAGCTGCGGGCTGAGGCGCGGAATCTCCGCGCGAACTGCTACGTACGGCAGGGTGCGAACTGCTACGTACGGCAAGGAAGGAAGGTTCCGACTCTGCATCGATGATCGTCTGCGGGCGGCGGATTTCGGCGCACCGACTCGGCTGGTTCAGTGCGGACCGGTGGCTGCGATGCGCTGAGCACCTGGTTGATGGGTGGTGACGCCGTCACCACTTCGCTGGTGACGCCGTCATCACCGCGGCAGTCGAAACTGCTCTGACCTGCGGTGTTGACGCCGTCACCAGAATCCCGTTCCGTTCGGTACGGGAATGCACCGATGCGTTGTGAACCCGCAGGTGAGAAGCAGGTCAGGTGTCATCGACGGGTCGCTGACCAGGGATTTTCCGGGCGGCCGGGCGGAGGGATCGACACCCCGCCCGGACCGCATAGGATTTCTACCAGCTTCTGGCTGGTGAATCGGGGATTTCCGGTCGTCTCACTAGAATGGGGCGACCGTATTCGTCCGCTTCCGGGAGCCAGCCGTGACCATCCAGCCCGTTCGCCTGTTCGGCGATCCCATCCTGCGTGCCCGCGCCGCGGAGGTCACCGCGTTCGACCGTGAGCTGCGGCAGCTGGTGACCGACCTGACCGAGACCATGCACGACGACGGCGGTGTCGGGATGGCCGCGCCGCAGATCGGGGTCGGGCTGCGCGTGTTCGTCTACGACACCGGCGACGCCGCGGGGCATCTGGTCAACCCGCAGTGGGAAGTCCTCGGCGACGAGGAGCAGGTCGGGCCGGAAGGCTGTCTGTCGATTCCCGGGGTGCGCTACGACACCCGGCGGGCCTTGCGCGTGCGGGCCTCCGGGGTGGACGTCGACGGCGCGCCGGTCGTGTTCGAAGCCGAAGCGCTGCTCGCGCGGTGCGTGCAGCACGAGACCGATCATCTCGACGGGGTGCTGTTCATCGATCGCCTGGACCCGGCCCAGCGCAAGGAGGCGATGCGGGTGATCCGCGAATCCGATTGGTTCGCAGCGGGATTGACGGTGCGCCCGGCACGCTCGATGAGCGGTGCGGGCCGGCCCAACCCGTTCGGAGCGGGCCGCTGATGCGCGTCGTCTTCGCGGGGACTCCCGAACCGGCGGTTCCGTCGTTGCGGCGTCTGCTGGAGTCGTCGCGGCACGAGGTCGTCGCCGTGGTGACGCGGCCGGACGCGGTGGCCGGGCGCGGCCGGAAGGTGACCAGGTCGCCGGTCGGCCTGCTGGCCGACGAGCACGGCATCCCGGTGCTGACCCCGGGGCGGCCCTCGGAGCCGGAATTCGTCGCGCGGCTCACCGAACTCGCGCCCGACTGCTGCCCGGTCGTCGCCTACGGTGCGTTGCTGCCCCAGCCGGTGCTCGACATCCCCCGGTTCGGCTGGATCAACCTGCATTTCTCGCTGTTGCCCGCGTGGCGTGGCGCGGCGCCGGTACAGGCCGCGATCGATGCGGGCGACGAGATCACCGGCGCCTCCACCTTCCAGATCGAGGCCGGGCTGGACACCGGTCCGGTCTTCGGCATGGTGACCGAGAAGATCGCCGTGACCGACACCGCGGGCATCCTCCTGGAGCGGTTGGCCGACAGCGGCGCCCGTCTGCTGGAAGCGACGCTGGACGGGGTGGAAGACGGGACCTTGCAGGCGGTACCGCAGTCCACGGACGGCGTCTCGTACGCGCCCAAGGTCGGTGTCGAGGCCGGGCACGTGCGCTGGGATCAACCGGCGCTGGCCATCAGCAGGCGGATTCGCGCGGTCACCCCCGCTCCGGGGGCCTGGACCGAGGTCGGCGGCACCCGGCTGAAGCTGGGGCCGGTCGAGCTGGTCGAGGAGGAGCTGCCGGAACGCGTGATCGAGGTACGCAAGTCCGGCGTGTACGTCGGCACCGCCACCACCGCGGTGCGGCTCGACCAGGTACAGCCGCAAGGCAAGCGCATGATGGCCGCGCTCGACTGGGCGCGCGGCGCCCGTCTGCAGCCGGGCGCGGTGGTCGAATGACGCCGCGCGGCAATCGTCCCGGCGACGACAACGCACGCAACCGGCGGCGCGAAGAACGAGAGTCGGCGCCGAACCGCGCCGGGGAGGGCCGGGCCCACGCGCAGGGCGGCGCGCGGCAGCAGAACCGCGACGGTGGAGGCCGGTCCCAGACGGGCGGTCAGCGCTCCGGCAGCGGGCGAGCCGAGCCGGGCGGCCGGGATCGCGACGAACGGCGCGGTTCCACGGGACGACGTGCGGTGGCGGGTCGATCCGACCGATCCACCGCCGGGCGTCCGGCTGCCGCGAGATCCGCGGGTCAGGGTGCCAAGGCCGCCGGGCGGTCGCAGCGCAGAGAACCCGCCGATCAGCCGCGGTCCGCCGCCAGGGATGTGCTGCGTGCGGTCCGTGAGCGCGACGCGTACGCCAACCTCGTGCTGCCCGCGTTGCTGCGGGAACGGGGATTGTCCGGGCGCGATGCCGCATTGGCCACCGAACTCGCCTACGGCGCGTGCCGGTCGCTGGGGCTGCTGGACGCGGTGATCGCCGAAGGCGCGGGCCGGTCGATCGAGGAGATCGACGGACCGTTGCTCGACGTGCTGCGGCTGGGCGTCTACCAGCTGTTGCGTACCCGGATCGGCGCGCACGCCGCCGTGGACACCTCCGTGGCGCTGGCCCGCTCCGAATTCGGCGCGGGCAAGGCCGGTTTCGTCAACGCCGTGCTGCGGCGCGCGGGGGAGAAGACCCCCGAGCAGTGGGTCGAGGCGCTCGCGCCCGCCGACCCCGTCGGCCGGTTGGCGTTCGAGTACGCGCATCCCCCGTGGATCGCGCAGGCGTTCGCCGACGCGCTGGGGGCGCGCGCGGCGGAACTGCGCGAGGTGCTCGCCGCCGACGACGCCCGCCCGCTGGTGCACTTGGTGGCCCGCCCGGGCGACATCACCGCGGAGGAACTCGCGCTGGTGACCGGCGGCGAGGAAGGCCGCTGGTCGCCGTACGCGGTCTACCTGGAGGGTGGTGATCCGGGCAAACTCGAGCCGGTGCGCGAGGGCATGGCGGCGGTGCAGGACGAAGGCAGCCAGCTGGTCGCGCTGGCGTTGACGAGGGCCGAACTCGACGGCCCTGACAACGGGCGCTGGCTGGATCTGTGCGCCGGACCGGGCGGCAAGGCCGCGCTGCTCGGCGCGCTTGCCGCGATCGACGGTTTCCGGGTCGACGCGGTCGAGCCCGCCGCCCACCGCGCCGAGCTGGTGCGCAAGGCCGTGCACGACCTGCCGGTGGACGTCCATGTCGCCGACGGCCGAGCCAGCGGGCTGACCCCCGGTTACGACCGCATCCTGGTGGACGCGCCGTGCACCGGCCTCGGGGCGCTGCGCCGCAGGCCGGAGGCGCGCTGGCGGCGTACCCCGGCCGACGTCCGGGAACTCGTCGTCTTGCAGCGCGAATTGATCACCGCAGCATGGGATCTGCTGCGTCCCGGCGGGGTCGTGGTGTATTCGACCTGCTCGCCGCACCTACCGGAGACGGTGTCGATCGTCGCCGACGCGGTGCGCCGCCTCGGCGCCGAACAGCTCGACACCCGGGAGTTGCTCCCCGGCGTCACCGATGTCGGGGACGGACCGGGAGCGCAGCTGTGGCCGCACCGGCACGGCACCGACGCCATGTTCCTGGCCGCTTTGCGCAAACCGCGCTGAGCGGCATTCCATTCGTCCAAGAGCCGGGCGCGTCGTTCTGCCGCACCTCAGGAGGATGACGGTGACCTGGCACGACGTGGTCCGGATGGCGGGTGCCGGAGGTCGCTGAATCCATCTGGTGGCGCAGCCCGGCCCTGAAGGTCGGCGGCAAGGGCTTCGCGCGCCTGCGCGCCGAGGCCGCAGACGTTCTCGTGTCGGCCTGCGACCTCGCCGAGAAGGAGGCGCCGCTCGTGTCCGGCGATCCGGCCTGCTACACCACGCCGCACTACGACGGTGACGCCGACATCCTGATCGGCCTGGATCGGGTGCGTCCGCCCAGCTGCGGGAACTGCTCGATGCCGCGTTGGTGGCTCACCGCTCCCGCGAAAGTGCGCGAGCTGCGGGCGCGCGACCCCCGCTGAGCCCGCTCACTCCCGGCTGGACTGTTCCCGCAGCCGGGCAAGGGTTTTCGCGAGGATGCGCGAGACGTGCATCTGCGAGATGCCCATCTGGTGCGCGATCTGGGTCTGGGTCATCGACTCGAAGAACCGCATGGTGAGGATGCGCCGTTCCCGCTCGGGCAGCCCGGCCAGCAGCGGGCGGATCGCGACGTATTCCTCGACCCGATCGAACTGGGATTCCTCCTCACCGAGGGTGTCCAGCAGCGAAGCGTCGGTGTCGCGGCCGAGCGTTGCGGCGTCGATCGAACTCGGCTGGTAGGCGTTGCCCGCGATGACCGCCTGGGTCACCTCGTCCGGATCGACGTCCAGCTCCGCGGCGATCTCCTTCGCCGTCGGCGAGCGGCCGAGGGTCTGGGAAAGACTGTCGATCGCCGCGCCGATGCGTAGGTGCGTCTCCTTGACCCGGCGCGGCACTCGCATCGCCCAGGTGTTGTCGCGGAAGTACCGGCGAACCTCGCCCATGATGGTCGGCACCGCGAAAGACAGGAAATTCGAGCCGCGGTCCACGTCGAAACGGTCCACCGCGTGCACCAAGCCGACGCGCGCGACCTGGGTCAGGTCGTCGAACGGCTCGCCGCGCCCGCTGAACTTGCGGGCGATGTGATCGGCGAGCGGAATGCAGCGGCTGATCAGCTCCGCGCGCAGGGCGTTGTGCCGCGCAGTGCCGCGTTCACTGGCCGCCAGCTGCTCGAAGAGCAGCCCGACGTCGTCGTAACCGGGAACCGTGCCCGCCGCCTCCAGGGTTTCCTCGGCATCGACGGTGTCCTCGGTGGTCAGCGTGTCGGCGTCGTCATCGCGCTGGGAGTCGTACACGGTGTCTTCGTCCGCCACTACGCCTTCCCCCGGACC
Organism: Nocardia sp. NPDC019219; assembly: GCF_040632645.1. Lineage (NCBI taxonomy): Bacteria > Bacillati > Actinomycetota > Actinomycetes > Mycobacteriales > Nocardiaceae > Nocardia > Nocardia sp. NPDC019219. The sequence continues at coordinate 620,426 of NZ_JBEYCG010000002.1, forward strand.
CGACGGAACTCGACCGTCGTCGGGTATCCGGAAATCGTCGTGTCGAACGAATCCTGTGTCGCCTCCACCGCGTCGGTGAGAGTGCGCAGCACATGCCACCCGAAGCTGCGCTGGTCGGGCAGGCCCGGCTTCTCCGCGATGCCCTCGACCCGGACGAGCAACTCGGTGTCACCGACGGTGAACCGGCAGTTCAGGCTCGTTTCCGGGGCGGCGACCGCGATCAGCGTCGAGCAGACCTCGTCGACGGCCAGCCGGATGTCGGCCACCTCGTCCAGCGTGAAATCGCTGAGTAGGACAAGTGTTTCGGCGAGCCCACGCACGATGGGCAGTTGTGTCACCGACGCCGCCACCCGAATCTCCACCGGGGTGCTGTAGAGCCCCTGTTCCGCCGAAATATTGATCACCCTATGCAGGCTACCCACTCCCGCGCTGGGCAACCCTGGGTACCGTTAGACTCCGGCGTTGTGTCCAACCCGACTTACCCGCGTCCGGCCGCTCCGATGATCGCCCCCTCCATTCTGTCCGCCGACTTCGCGCACCTCGCGGACGAAGCCCAGGCCGTCGCAGGCGCCGACTGGCTGCACGTCGATGTGATGGACGCGCACTTCGTGCCGAATCTCACGCTCGGTCTCCCCGTGGTGGAGAGCCTGCTGAAGGCGACCGAGATTCCGCTGGACTGCCATCTGATGATCGAGGATCCGGGCCGCTGGGCGCCGCCGTACGCGGAGGCGGGCGCGCACAATGTGACCTTCCACGCGGAGGCGACCGACGATCCGATCGCGGTGGCCCGTGACATCCGCGCCGCGGGCGCCAAGGCGGGGCTCTCGGTGAAGCCCGGCACGCCGATCGAGCCGTACCTGGAGATTCTGCGCGAATTCGACACGCTGCTGGTGATGAGCGTGGAACCGGGCTTCGGCGGGCAGTCGTTCATCCCGGAGGTGCTGCAGAAGGCGCGCATCGTGCGGAACCTGGTCGATGCCGGGGAGCTGCGGCTGCTGGTCGAGATCGACGGCGGCATCAACGCCGACACCATCGAGGCGGCCGCGGAGGCCGGTGTGGACTGCTTCGTCGCCGGTTCCGCGGTCTACAGCACGGCCGACCCCGGGGCCACCGTGCAGAAGTTGCGCAGTCAGGCGGCCTCGGCGTGGGCCCACTGAACGGCGCTATCCGGCTCGGCTGCCGCGCGCCGCGATCGTACGAATCGTCTCGATCACCGCGCTGATCGGCGGGCGGCGAGCCCCGGCCTCGGGTGACCGGATCCATACGCGGTATCCCGTGCGCTCGTCGTCCGGTGACGGCAGCACCACTTGGCTGCCCGTGCAGGCCACCGCCGCGTACAGGCGGAACAATTCGGCCGAGACCGCCGGGGTGATCGCGTCGGGTCCGGCGGGCCCGGTGAGAAAGGTCCAGTGCCTGGCCCGCGGATGGTCGACGACCGGGCCCGCGATTCCATCCTGAACGAGTTGGCGCAGCACTTGCTCGCCGAGTTCGGCGGGCATGGTGACGGCGCCGTAGTCGACGCCGATCTGCAGCAGAATGCGATGCGAACCCGGATCCATCGATGCGGGGAGCTGGAATTCGCGCCGATACCGTGAGCAGCGAATTTCCGGCGTCGAATCGAGAAATGTGGTCACACCGCGCCCCCAGCTGTGTCCGACTCGATTTGTTCCACTGTTTCTCCGGCTTTCTCGAGGGGTGAACCCGTGCGGCAGGCTTCCCGGTCGACCGCCACATGACCTGGTGGAGCGGCTCATCGGACTGCTCTGGCGGAAAGTTGAACGCGAGAAGTCGGCCGCGTAACGATATCGCCTCCCGTCTCATCGGAGTGCGGAATCTGCGTTATAACCGCGTTTCGTTCGGGTATCGAGTAGAAATCGGCAAACGCCCCACGGGATAAATAGATTCATGCGGTACGGCGAAGCTCTCGAATGATCATCCGATCCCTCGTTCCGGTGTGAGCGCGGCGCGTGCGGACAACTTTCATTCCATTTTGGATGGGACCGGCCGGTTCCGGATGGCTCGGCCCGCCCGGCGGTCCGCTTCCGAGCGGCCCGCGCCGCTGTCGACCGCGACTCCGCGTCACTAGGCTGAGGGCACGGGAATAGCGGCCGGTCTCCGCGCTGTTGCGCAACCGGAAGACAACGACGACAGGAAGTCAGGGCACATGTTCACAGGCATCGTCGAGGAGCTCGGCGAGATCGTCGCCAGCGAACAGCTGGCCGACGCCGCGCGGCTGACGATCAAGGGCAAGCTGGTGACCTCCGATGCCGGGCACGGCGATTCGATCGCCGTGAACGGGGTGTGCCTGACCGTCGTGGAAGTGGTCGGCGGCGACTCCTTCACCGTCGATGTCATGGCGGAGACGCTCAACCGCTCGAGCATCGGCAAGCTCGATGTCGGCGCGAAGGTGAATCTCGAGCGCGCCGCGGCGCTGAACAGCAGGCTCGGTGGCCACCTGGTGCAAGGGCATGTGGACGGCACCGGCACCGTGCTCTCGCGCACCCCGTCGGAGAACTGGGACGTGGTGCGGATCTCGCTTCCCGAGAACATCGCCCGCTACGTGGTGGAGAAGGGTTCGATCACCGTGGACGGCATCTCGCTCACCGTCTCCGGCCTCGGCGTCTCCGACGGACCCGCCGAAGCGGGCAGCCGGGACTGGTTCGAGGTCTCGCTCATCCCCACCACCCTCTCGCTGACCAACCTGGGCTTCGCCACCGTCGGCACCACCGTCAACCTGGAAGTCGACGTGATCGCCAAGTACGTCGAGCGCCTCCAGCAGCGCGGCTGACCGTGACCGCTCCGCTCGTCCGCGCCGACCCGGACGAGGGTGCGCGGCGCCACCGGCGCGCGCGAGGCAGCTGTGCCGCAGTGCTGTCCGCCCAGCCGCCCCGAGGAGTCGCGGTGATCGGTCGAGCGGCAGGCCCGGCGTCGTCCGAGCGAAGCGAGACCGAGCATGTGCCGTTCGCGGCCCGGCTCGCGTCCGAGCGGCCGCCGCGTCCGCGACGAAGTCGCC